>JBCCHB010000090.1:0-67163 GCA_039028975.1 Chloroflexota bacterium | reverse complement strand
TCTGCCTTCACTCTACTTTTCCTTTGACTAATTTTCATGACTGATTCCTTACTTCCCTACACTATTTCGCTGACTTTTTCATACCATCAGCTACATCACGGGACACTCCTTCTGAACAAAAGTTCTGTAGGGCAGGAAAATGTTTGAATATCGATTCCCCCTTTCATCTATCCTCAGCGAAACATGAGTACGGGAATTAGGCATGTGCGGAGCATACTACTTGTTGTGCTGCCGATGATTAAAGTACGGATGTGGGAATGACCATATGCCCCCATGATCAACAGATCGATTTCTTGGGATTTGACATAGTCAGCAATGACTTCGTCTGCTTGCCCCTGAGCTATCTTGGTCTGTATGCTGTAACCGGCACGCTCCAATGTGGTCGCTGCATCTGCTAAGCTCCGTTGATTCTTTTCCGTATCAGCTCCCACTTTCAACAGATGACATTCTAGCCCCTTAAGTAAAGGCTTACTCAGTGCATACTCCATGGCCTTTACGATACTGGGGCCACCATCATAGGCAATAACAAAGCGGTTGATGGCTTGAAAGCCACGCGAGGCAACCAGAACAGGTTTATGAGCCGCTCGCACAGAGCGCTCTAAGTTGGATCCTAGATGCATGGTCGCGAAGTCTGCATCTTCGCCCCGTTTACCGAGCACAATCAATTGCGCTTCTCCTTCAATCTCGCTAATGGTCTCTACCAGCGAACCGCGTCTGTGTAACGTATGTACCTCACTCACACCCTGCTCAGTCATCATCTCCTTGGCGTGCTCTAGAATGAGCTTACCCTTTTGCTGTTCAAGTTTCCCTTGGGCCTCATCAAGCTGAGTTAACTTCTCCAATAGAGCACTCTTAACGCCCAGGCCAATCGCTCCACTGTAATCAGATGGTCTGGTATAGTCTGTTCCCGGCGATAGAAGATGCAAGACTTGGACGGGTGCATTCAGGCGCTGGCTTGCCCATGCTGTATGGGCGCAAACACTATCTGTATAGATGGAGCCGTCAACACACGCCAAAATCTTTTCATTCATACTGCTGTGGTTTGAATCAGTCATTAGATACCTTCATTTTATCTGGATATCAAAAGCTACATGCAGATAGAGCAATATATGGGAGCGATGAATTCTCTTCATGTATGACTTTTGTGACGTGGTTATTTATATACTAGAGACGATCAATGTTTCGGCATTAATTCGAGGGCATCAGGTTTGTCATAGATGGCCAATTGGGTCACTAGCGTCGCACTGGCTTCGTTCATACCAAGGATTTCGACCTCAGTGCCTTCACGACGGAATTTGAGCACAACTTTATCCAACGCACCCACCCCGGTTAGATCCCAAAAATGGGCTTGGCTCACATCGATGACCACATGCTCGACCACCTCTTTGAAATCAAATTCAGCACTAAATTTTTCTGCAGAGGCAAAGAATATTTGGCCATAGGCTGTATAGACACGTCGGTTGTCCTCTTCAGAAAATTCTGATTCGACTACCACCAGTTGGGAAACCTTTCTAGCAAAGAAGAGTGCACTCATTAATACGCCCACTGCGACACCTTGGGCCAGATTGTGAGTCCAAACAACCACTGCCACAGTCGCAAGCATAACCAGACTCGTAGTCGTAGGATGAATAGCCAAATTCCTGATCGACGACCAGCTAAAGGTACCGATAGAGACCATGATCATCACCGCAACCAAAGCCGCCATAGGAATCTGGCTGACCAAGTCCGACAAAACAAGAATCAGAAAGAGGAGGAAGGATCCCGCAAAAAGCGTTGAGAGCCGTCCACGCCCCCCAGATTGAACGTTGATAACGGATTGGCCAATCATGGCACAGCCAGCCATTCCGCCAAAGAAACCTGCAACAATGTTGGCGATCCCTTGGCCTGTACATTCTTGGTTTTTGGCACTGGGGGTATCAGTTAGATCATCCACAATCACCGCGGTCATCAGAGATTCCAACAGACCTACTACAGCCAGTGTAACTGAATAGGGGAAGATGATGACCAATGTCTCAAAATTGAGGGGGATATCAGGAAGTAGAAAGAGCGGGAATGTGTCGGGGAGGTCCCCCATATCTCCTACGGTGCGAATATCCATCTCTACGTACATGCTAAATGCCGTTAAGACAACAATGCAGACGAGCGGTGAGGGAATGGCTTTTGTGACGTAAGGGAAGAGGTAAATAATCGCTAACCCCACAGCAACCATGGCATACACTTGCCAACCTGCACCCTCAAACTCCGGCAGTTGGGCCATAAAGATTAAGATGGCCAGTGCATTGACGAACCCAGTCATAACCGAACGAGAAACAAAGCGTAGTAGGGAGCCTAGCTTAAAAAATCCGGCGAGAATCTGCAAGATTCCAGTCAAAATCGTTGCGGCTAATAAATATTGCAATCCATGATCACGGACTAATGATACCATAACTAGAGCCATCGCGCCCGTCGCCGCCGAGATCATGCCAGAACGCCCGCCGACAAAGGCAATGACCACAGCAATACAAAATGATGCATAAAGACCTACTTTGGGATCAACCCCAGCAATAATGGAAAAGGCGATGGCCTCTGGAATCAAAGCCAATGCGACGACCATGCCGGCCAATAGATCACCGCGGATATTGCCAAACCATTGAGAGCGAAAATTCGAAAAAGACATGTATGTTCCTTATTATGTTGTACACATTATTGACAGACAAAAAAATGCCCAAAAATCACACATCAGAACTGGGAACGCTGCCTCCATTCTTTCGTTCAGCTCGTGATTTTTGGGGAGCCATCTATATTCAGTAGTCTGCAGTCGCTTGGTGGCTTAGTCCGGAGTCGGTCTGGCAGATATCAAGTACATTGCAATCTACCGATATTAAGTGTCAGACTACGAGTTAGTTATACCAATAACCTGGTGATTTTGTCATATATTGGGACGACTATTCGTAGATCACAATTAGGAGATCGCAATGTCAGTGAGAGAGTAACGATTCACCTTGGTCTAAAGGGTATTAGTCAACCCTTCGTCCAGAAACCTATATAGTGAAAAGTTGCACCTCAACGTATACGAAGAAACAAGGAGGTGCAAAAATGCCCATACCATCTATCGATAGCAGAGCAGAGAGCAAAACAAGTGAAGGTCACTTTCTGCGCAAACTAGAACAAGAATTTCACCTACCGCCCCGTATCGCCCAGGCCATAGTGGAAGAAGCCAAGCTGAGTATAAATGTTGGCCTGTAGCCTACATATTCATTACCTCATTATGCTAATTTTGTACGTAACTCTGCTAACTTTTTGTCCTTACTCTGCCCCATATCCATGATCGTTGAAATGGCTAATTCTTTGTTCATCTCCTCAAGTACCTCAACAATAACCTGCTGCACTGAGGCAACTTTTTCTTCAAGATACGAGTCTATCAGGAAAGAAATCGTCTTTTGCCTTGGATGATCTGCCAGACTCTGTATGGCATAGGCACGTTCAATCAGATTTTTGCTCTTAGCTTGCTTCACCATCTCTCTATAGATGTCATCCTTACTTCTTTGCTTGTCTGAATTGTGCCAGCTTTGGCGAAGATGCTCATCGACTGCCGCGCTAAGCTCTGGGTATTGTAAGGTAATCTTTTCGAGAGACTGCCAAGCGATCCGCCGGACTAGAGTATCGTGATCCCTGCAGAGCCGTCTCAATTGCTCCACAGGTTGCTTTTCTGGTATGTGCCTTAAACCAAATGCTGCATTTGTTCTAACCAAATAGTCAGGGTCTCTGCTACAATTCCATAGGAGTTGAATACATTCTTGGGACATATCACGTACGTAAAATGAAATATCCCGTCTCTCCGAAATCGAGGCCTGCTTGACTCGACTCAAGTATTGTTTCTCAATTGCAGAAAATGATATCTTCTCTTTGCATGTATCCGCCAGTTCGAGCATGGCACGTCGAATGGCAGTATTGGGATTGAGCAAATTCGTTTCTACAAATTGAGGCAGAAATGGAGGTTTTAACTGTTGAAACGTCTCTATCCATGCAAGCTTGACGCCTTCATCACGTTCATCGCCATACATCCTCAAAAGCGTATCAGCCGTTCGTGACCATACTTTTTCTTTTGCATCATTAGTTCCTTCAATCTGGTTTTCATGAAGCACCTGGATGCCGCGGAGAGAGTGGATACGTATAAATGATGTATTATCCTTTAACCCCTTCATAAGTAGAGGTAATGCTGCTACACTTTTCTGGGTTGCTAATGCTTTGACTGCTGAGCGTCTGACGTATGCATTGGCATTGGCTAATCCTCTCTCACAGACTTCTATGACTGTTGATGAATCTGCTAAGCTTGCAACTGCCGTTATGGCATCTCTACTAACGTACCATACTGGATCGTTAACAGCGTCTTTGAGATCCTCTATGGCTTCTGCTGCCTCTTTGCAAGCTAAGGCTTTGACGATAGCTTCACGCACAAAAGGACCTGGATGAGGTTGCCTTAACGCTTCCTGCAACACCACAACCGCCTCAGGATGGGGCACATTTTTCAATGCCGCAACCGCATACTTTCCCAGCCTGTGATTGGGACCCAACAGCGCTTGCCTTAGGATAGGGACTACAGTCGATTCTTGGACATTGTCCGACAAATACTGGAGCAGTTGAAATTGGACTATCGTTTCGGTCTCTTTTGCGAGGAACCCTCCGAGCTGTTTGGTTGCCTTGGGGTCATCTATATTGGCCAATGCGCAAAGCGCATAGCTACGTACCTTAGGCGATGGGTCGGTAGCTGCTTGTACCAAACAAGGAATCAATTCGGGAAACGAGATCTGTGATGCCGCTTGTCCTGCCTGGATACGCAACACAGGAACGTCTTCTCCCATTGCCGTTTCAATATCAATCAAGAACGACTCTTTTTCCGTTTCTGTTTCTACGTGAGAGCCGTCCCACGCATAGCGCTTCAATCGTGAATATAGGGAACTTAGTTCTCTACTTTGCAGCTTTTGGTTCTGATATGCACGTTCTTCCCGTAGCCGTTGAACGACCTGATGGCTTTCATCTGTATGGGCTTCTTCCAGGGCCGTTAGGGCCATCTGGCGAATTGTGGAGCTTGAGTCAAATCTAGTCAGCTCGGCAACCGCCCCATACCAGATTGGATTGGGGTGTGCTGATAGAGCCGCAATGGCCGCTTCTCGTACATGCGCATTGTCCTCGTAAAGCAGCTCCACTAGCTCACTCTGATACATGCCTGGAGCAATTTGGCTTACCAATACAATAGCCCGAGTTTTTACTTTGCCAATCGGGTCATTGAGCAGGTCGAACAAAAAGCTCGAATCCTTAATAGCAGCAACCTTTTCTAATCCCTCAGCCTTTTCTAATCCTTCAATCGCAGCAATGCGCACAAACATGTTGTCATCTTCTTTTGCAGTTTTAATTAACAACGGCAGGGTGCCGAAATCTGCAAAGAGAGATAAGACCTTAACGACATTTTCCCGAATAAAGTGATTTTCGTCATTGAGCATCTCTGAAAGTGAATCAATTGCCTCCGTATGAGAATAAAAGCGTAGACTGTGAATTGCACTATCCCGAATTTGATCCAGCAGCTGAGATTGAATGTAGCTCATGCCAATGCATGCGGCATCCGTACCAATTTTGGCCAGTGACCAAATAGCCGCTAGCTCTACGCGACCATTTTCTTCTCGCTGAAGTGCAGAGTGTAAAAACCGTATTCCGGCCACATCTTGGAGTTGCCCAAATGCATTGGCACTAGCTTCAGCCACGGGCCACAAGGGGCTTCCAAGTAGCTTCTTCAAATCCGCTGAGAGGTCCTCTGCTCGCAGACGACCCAGCGCTCGAATCGCTTGCGCTAGCTTATAACTTTCGGTGTATGGATCGAGTGTAAGCATGAATCTCAGCTCAGATATGAGCGCATGTATCTGCAACACACCGATCATGTCTATGGCATCGCCTGCAATGGGTATGCTGGGGCTATTTATCGCTTTTCGTACAGTCGATTCAATGTTTGAAACTGGGAAACCGCTCAAATTGCTGACAAGGATTTGGCGGATTCTCTGATCTGGATTCTCGAATCCTCTTTTTAGTACAGTTGCCCAATTGACATCTTGCCACTTCTGCATCGTGTGAAGTAGATGAGTGACAAATTTGGGGTTCTCTGCTGTTAGCAATAGATTGGAGATGAGTTCTTTTGCCTCAACAGAAGCGATTCTGATCAATGCTTGTGACACAATATATTGTTTGCTTCTGATTACCGTGTTTTGGCCTACTGATCTCGAACCTGTGTTATTGTTGCTTGTTGCTCTTTCGCTTCTTGTATCTGCAGGAAGGATCCATTGACCTAAGTGCGTTACAGCCCGCACTTCTCGTACCTTTCCGAGCGTTTCGATTGCCTTAAATGAGACAACCCAATTCGGATCCTCTATCATTCTCAAGATCGTTTTGTATTCTTCATCTAAGTCTGCTAGCTCCGCTAGGGCATCCATAGCAGCTATTTTGAGTGGAGGGACTGGATGATTTAAGTATCGTATGATCTTATTTCTGTATTGATTCAAATGGCGAGAGCCAATCTCTTTGATGGCTTGTAGCTGAATAGGCGTTGGCAGCGCTCGTTTGAGATACTTCTGGGGATTAGTGGAGATGTATTTTCCTGTCACAAGGTTTTTTTGGAGCTCTTGACGTGATTCTGTGACCAGCAACTGCCGAATAAAGTCTTCTGTTTGCCCTTCCGACTGAAGAAATGCCTGATTTTCTGGCGTGCAAAAGTGAGTAAGGAATTTCCGTTTTGCCAGATAATTGGCTTCTCGAATACATACCGACTGCAATGAATCAGACGACGTGACCCCATCCCAACCTTTCAGGACGTCAAATGCCTTCAGGCGCACATCTACAGATTTATCTTTTAAACATTCGTATAGCAACGATAGCCACTCGCTATTTTTGTGTTTAGATATGACACGAATCGCCTGGATGCGGATTTCTTCTTGTTCATTCCGAATTAGTGCAGTAATGAATTTTTTTGCGAAGGGAGATAGTGTGGGGAGCTGTTTGGCAACATTTAAGATCTCTATATAAAGATCTCGATTTTCATTGCAGAGTGGAAACTCAGTGGGCTCAGTCTCTTGTGCTTTAGTGGTGCCGAAGAGCTTCAATGTTTGGGTCATGTTGTCCCAAATGGTTGTCTGCATCTTGGGCCTGAGTATGTCATAAAGAGCATCTTCGGCCTGTAAGGCGTGCATGGATAGGAGAGAAGCTAGCACTTGCTGCCGTATACTTTGATTTGAGTTCGATTCGTATTGTTGGCGTAGGTAGGGGATCGAGTCCGTGATATCAAATTGGGCGCAGAGTTGCATGGCCGAAATGACTATATTTGGATCTTTGTCTAGCGTAAGCTCTGCGATAACCTCCTGTAGATGCAGCGATTCTGCACGGGTAAACACTTGCAGAATTCTGTTACGGAGTTTTGGCATAGGCTCACTTTCCAGTTGCATCAGCAGACAATGGATAGAGCCTTGGACACCGCTGGTTTCTAAGATGTGAATAGCGGCTTCACGCACAGCGTAGGCATGATCTTGTAGCGCATTTTCTACCAACTGCATGTTCTCTTTGCTCTTGATTGCACCCAACGAAATAAGGATGGCAAATCGTACATACTGGTTCGGGTGTTGATATAGCAACGGAGCAGCCTTGTCGATCTCTGCTGGAGCTATCTTGGCCACTGCATAAATAGCTGCCTGCTTCTCATGGATATCTGCACTCCTCATAAACGTGAGCAGATCAGGCAATGCTACCTGGATTCGAGCATTTCCTGCTGCCCCAATGCCTGCAATTCGTTTATTTTTGCCTGTTCGTTCGTCTTTGTTGTCCCTGCTATGTTTTTCTGGGACCCATAGCGAACTGAGGATGGCTTCATAACCAGAGGCGTGTCCCAGCCACCCCAACACGATCAGGTCCGCAGCCGTTAAGGTAAAATAGCCTTTGGTTCGTCTGTTTTTATTCCGCTGGAGAATCATTCTTGTACCGGCTTCTGGGCCAAGGGCTGACACCAGAGAGCGTATCTCTTGATTGGCAATAGGATTGAAAAAGTGAGACGTACCCTGACGAATTTTTTCCGCTGCTTTCCTCAAGCGCTGGCATAAGATCTCTTCCATTTGTGCCACAGCTTCTTCTGCCACCTGCCGGACCCGATGTGCCGGATCCATTTTGGCTTGCCGGAGCCTATCCAGGGTATGGTACCACTCACGTTGGGCCAACGCCTGTACAATTTCCACCCGTAAGTCTTCGTCTCCTTCATGGATAACGCTTATGAGTGCTTTGGTAGATATCTTATTCTCGAATTCCATCAACGTGCGGATGGCACTTCGCCGTAGTTCAAGCTTACTATCATAAATGAGATAGCAAATGCCCTGGGTTGCTTCTCTAACAAAGTCTGTATGGCTAAGAAACTTAGTCAGATGCACGAATGCGCGTTCTCGAATTTTGCCATCCTGATGAAGGGTTGCGCGCCCCATATGGCAAACTGCCTCCCTACTTGAAAAAGCAGACAAGGTGTTTAAAGCCTTCATACAAACATGAACATCTTCGTCATCCAGAGCAGCAGCAACGTAAGGTGTCAGAATATCTGCATGGATGTACCGTAGCTCACTGATGGCATTGGCTCTGGTCTCGGCATTCTGGGCTACCAATGCCTTAGGCAAATCGGCAAAGATGCTTCGCAACGTTGCTTCTACTTCAGCTAGATTGATGTCACCACTCTTTAATCCAATTTCAAGCAGTGATAAGGCGGCCGCTTGCCGAATCGTCTTATCATGAGGCCGTGCTGTTAGCTCTTGTAGCTTGGCAGCTGTAGCGGATAATTGAAGCTGCCCAACGAGCCGTACGATAGTTGGCTTTATCTGGGCTGCAGGGGCATTTAATAGCCGCAGCAGTTTGCTATCTAGTTCAGGGGAGTAGTGCCTTCTTAGTAACTGAGACGCCACTTCTCTACTCTCAAAGTGGTCGTGATCTATCAGCCACAGTAGCACATCAATGGTCTGGGCCGGATTTACTTGCCCAAGACCAATTGTCACCTCACAACGTAGGTTGTCATCTGTTGTTTCCTTAAGAAAATTCGTTAAGTGGTTGACAACTGAGATGGCATTGCAGTGATTGAGCAGCCCATACACAGCATGCTTCTGAATACGTTGATCCGAATCTTGCAGACAATCCACTAAGGCTGGAATAACATCTTCACTCTTGGTATTGCCTAATACTTTGGCTGCCTGTACGCGGACATCGGCTACTGATTGATCAAGCAAATTCTGTACCTCTGGCAACACTTTCGAGGGACCGATAACGGCCAAGATTCGTAGTGTAGACGATATCGCTGCTGGATTGGCTGCGGATAGGTGCTGGGCTAGAACTGCCTGAGTCGTATCGACCGGAAGATCACTCAAAACTATCTGGATGGCATGATCCAGGGCCTTGCTTTTTCCTAAATGAGGGACCAACTGGCGTGAGACTGAGCGATTATGTTCAGGGTTTACTCTGATCTCTTTTTGAACAACCTGAACAAGCAGATCCAAGATCTGTTTACGATTTCGCTTTTGAGTTATGAGACTCTCGACAAATATCTCTTTGTAATCGCTTGGAAGATGCTCGGGTCTGATTTTGCGTATGATATGACCGACCTGATTCCAGAGCTGCCGATTTCCTGAGATGGCAAGATCGAGAAGCGCACGAATACCCGCTCTGTTCTGACGTAACCCTGGATGCCCTTCCAAATTATTTAGTATCTCTCCCTGGAGAATCTTCCTCTGCCAGAATAAATCAATGAGCGCGCGAATGGCTGATTGCTCTGCTGTCCTCTTCAACGCTGTGAGTGCGGTTGACCGAATCTCTTTATCCTGATCCCCCATCACCATCTGCTTTAGGATCTCTACGGCCTCCGGACAGGTAGCACGGGCAAGACTGCGCGCCAAACTTAAGCGTACTTCTCTGGAACCGTCCGAGATAACGGGTTCCAACAGCTCGATTGCTTGGGACGTTCCCATCTCTATGGCATCTCGAATAATCCGTATTTTGATCTTTGGATCTTGAGTCTGAAGTCCCTCCCTAAGTGCAGGAAGCGGTAGAAATGGAGCCTGTGCATCCTCAATAAGATTGAGCACTTTTTCTGCACTTGCCCGGGTTGCTGGAATATCCGAGTGGGCATCTTGTCTGATCCTATCCAAAATATGATAACTAGCTGAGCGGCCATCAACCGTTTGCAAATCGTACGAAATTAGCAACTGATAATGATATTCACTTTCCAATTTATGGAGCAGCTGATGGATAGGACGCTGTTGATCAGATGCTATGGTTTGCCATTTTTCACGTAAAGTTAAAATAGCAATTTCACGATTGGTATTTTCCAGGCTGGTCATGGCCTGTTGACGAACCTGTTGGAGTGGGCTATCTAGACCGCTTGCTAAGACTTGAATTGCGTGGCGCGTGCCTACCTTTTCATAGACTGACAAGATGATACACACAAGATCGAGATGACCATCAACGGATGCCTCTTCAAGTGCCTGGTCAAGCCGTGGCGCGGCACGCTCACCAAATTTGATCAACCCACGCACCGCTGTGTTGCGCACCATTGAGCCTGCATCGCTTAAGGCCATGATCAGAAAGTCCATAACCACTTCGTCATTCTTGATATTTCCAAGCACTTTGAGCGCTGCTTCTCGAATTCCCTCATCATTATGTCGGGAATCAGTCATAGCACGGTTCATCACTCGTTCGTCTCGAATTCCGCCGAGCGCGCGGGCCACATCTTCTTGTAAATCGGGCGCGCCTCTATGCAATAAATCCCATAGCGGATCGATAAAGTGAGCTGATTTGACTTCTAAGCAGAAGCGAATGGCCTGTTTTTGCCTGCTGGTTTGACCAGAGCGTGCGTGCTGAATATATTGATCAATCGTTGGTGCGTCACCATGCTTCCCCAATACCAGCTCTATCTCCGTTTGAATATGAGACGAAGCCTGATGCTTCATACCCTGTGCCATAGATAGCGCCAACTGGGGTTGCGCACTATGCAATGCACGGAGCGCACCTGCTTTAATCTCTAAGCTATCGTCTTCATGAATCGCCTGTTGAAGTAGAGCAATCACCTGCGGCTCATTGATTTGACCTAGGCCATCTGCCGCTTTGCTTCGTACCTTGCGGTAGGGGCTAGATAGTGTCCGAATCAATTCATTGACGGCTCGTTGTGTCTTAGAACGGCTTAAGGCATCACAGGCCGTCGTGTGGGCATCCTCTGAGTAATGAGGATTTTCCAAGATATGAATAAATTCCTCATCAGAGGGTCGGATTCCTTCCGTGTCATAACCGACATCATCGCCTCTGTCTAAAATTCTCTGGATGGCAAGGGCCGAGTTGGATTGGGCTATACCCGAGCCTTTGATTAACATGTGGCGCAGATCGGTAATTGCTTGGTGATCTGCCAAGAATATGAGCAGATCGGATGCCTCGATACGCTCCCTATCGATGTTGCTGTATAGCTTTCGACTTAGCTGGGAAGCAATTGTCCTTCTGATTGATGAATCAGTCGTCAATCCAATGGCACAACGAGCTGCTTGCATGATGTCGCCTAACTTTGACACTCGTTCAACAAGCTGGTCGGCAGACTTGCCTGAAAGAAGTCCTGCTGCGTGGATGATGGCACTTTCCGCTCGGGGATCACGGATAAAGAGATCGACAGACTGGTTCTCCTTCCGGCGATTTTGAACCATGTAAGCCAAAAACATCTCTTGAAACAGATCAGATTGAAAGCGATAGTGGTTGTCAACTTTCCGCAGCCAATTGTCTTGCAGCAGACTTTCAAGGGCGGCTGGTGCGTCCACTTGGTGCATCTGATTTTGGCTATACCGCTCGTTGAGTTTTTGTTCCAAACTGGTTATGACAAACTCTTCTGTCAATTGGGGTGTCATTGCTTGGTATGATGCAAAGGCAAGCTCGCTAAGCAATATCTGCGTGTTTTTCGCACCCAATGATCTGCCATAGCTATTTGGGTTGATTTCGTTAAGTAATTTTTGGATAAACTGATGGATGAGCGAAGTGCGTTGGGACATTACCTCATTGTCTTCACTGTAGATCGTTACGAGTAAGCCCAACATAAACGGATTGCTGACAATTTGGTATAAGGCGTGGTCTTGCTTTATGCGCTTAAGCAGGACCTGCGCAGAGTTGGTGCTGCCTAGTAGCCCCAGCGCTAGTGAAATATAGTCGGATATTTTTTCTAGATCCCATTTAGCAACCTCATATGTTGAAAAACCATAGCGGTTGAGTGCCTTGTCGTAGCTTGGCCGATCGGTGACAACAAATTTACAGTGACTGCTCTCCGTCAATATTCCGATGTTCGTGAGTGTTTCTCTGTAAATATCATGATTGGAGGATATGAAATTGAGACCATCTATCAAGAATAGTATTTTCTCGGTGGAGATAAACATATCCAAGTCGGTATTTTGGATAGCTAGGCCAAATCTGTTGAGTTCGCGTCGGATAAGGGTTCGGAGAGTATTATCACTCGTTATTTTCTCTAATGGGATATAGATTGGAATGAATTCCGCTATCTCTTTGTCGTATCGCTGTTGGACAACATATAGAGCGATGCTTTGAAGAATATGACTCTTGCCAATGCCTGGCTCACCAGTGAGGACAACTTTTGAATGGTCATTAAGGAGCAGATCCAATATGCTTGACCTTGTATCGTCATCTGGCTCAGAATTGTTCTGTACACGAATCGACTGTATCGTCTCCAGCGTCGGCCCAAGCTCCGAGAGTTGTTCCGAGATTCCATTCTCGCTCAATCCTAGGGAACGACAAGTACCCTGGATCAACTCATCTTGTAAACTAGCGCTGACCTTGTCAAGATAGATTTCTATTTGTGACTGAACTCTTGAATCATCGGGGCCGCTTTGCGATGGCTCAGCACTTGCTAAATCTTCCTCTCTCCATCTATCCTCTCCCTTCCCTAAGGATTCACCTACGAACTTGTAATAGCGTTCGGCTGCTTCTTTAAGCCGTTCATTCCTAGGATAATCATGAAATGCCATGTCTAATAGCGAAGAAAGTTTTCGATTTTTCTCAGCCTCTTTTATAACCTTGCCCCATAGTACGTCAGGGCTACAGTTGAAATCAATCAAAGATGCTCGAATCTCAGCATCATCTACCAATAGCCTTATGGTCTCTTTGTCGTCGTATAGCGAGACCAGAATTTGACGTAGATTTCTACGTAGATGTGGAGGGATTTGCTTCATACAGTCTTACCTCATAAATGGAGCATGGCAGCCTGACTACAATTCGTTATCGTATTGGTTCGTTTTTCAGCATGGTTCAATTCTTACGGATGATGGGTCACAAATAGCTTACCAGTGTCATTTCGCGCTCAAAGGGCACCCGAGCGAGAAATCTTCACGTTCTCTCTGGCAAGACCGAAGATTTCTCCTCGTCCCTCGTGCCGCTTTGCGGCCGTTGCCGAACGAAATGGCACGTTTGGGACCGCTGGATTTGTTACCCTAATCCTTTCGCACGTGGACCATTCCCTTTTTCTAAAATGTACTCGAAGGCGTGGCACCGGATCCAGCAAACTTGTTCTCTTCATCCTCAGTGGCAAGATCCTCATCAGACAATCCGTCATCATCAAAGCCCAGAATGCCATACCCTGCATCAGAAGTATCTTCATTAGAGCTATCAGTACCTGGAGATTGCTCAGTAGAAAAGTGGCCGTTATCTTGCTCCCACTCGTCCGAGCTGCTATCTGAGCTGTCTTCATTGGTAAAGATACCTGACTGTCCCACACCAATGCCATTCTCTGGAGAATATTCGTATGATGAGGTACTATCAGAATAAGGAGTGGAGGAATAAGACGAGTTGGCAAGTCCATCCGAAGAAGCCTCTGTTTTGACTGACGCTGTTCCGACTTGCCCGGCTAGATGCCCAGTGATCAGGTTCCTCACTTCTTTAGCAGTTAGGAGTATGTTGTCTATACGGGCTTCTAGGTAAGCAATTCCATTGACCAGCTCTTCATATTGACTTGCCTGAGTCAAGGACGATAGTTGATCGGTAACGTCTGATGGGACAACATGGGCGTCGGGAATCGTGGGGGCTAAAAACCCCCGAGGTCGCGAGGCAGATTCTTGGCGCATTTTCTCGACTGCACGTTGGGCATTCGCCTGCAGCAACTGTGCGTTCTGTTGCATCTGCACAATGTGCTGTTTAATGCCAGACGCGTCCGCACGAACCTCTGCGATGCTGGGTTCGGGCATGTCAGCGGCACTATCGGCTTCGATTAATGCCTCAATTTGGGGAAGGAGCTCTGCGGCAAGCTTGTGACGCTCTTCTCTCTGCACTTGTGGTATGTTGATCTGTCCATTCTCTTCCAGTATTTGCTGAATATAGTCTTGTAATTCACCGAATTCATCGCCAATCACGCGCTGGAGGCTCTCGCTGATGACACTGGTATCAATGGGATGCTCATTTGGTTCCTGGATGGTTTCACCGAGGGATTTTAACAACTTTTTGTTCTCGGAATCACCTGCAACGATGCCACGGACAATCGCCTTAACTTCTAAAACTTCTTCCCGCACCTCGGCTGTTTGGGTAGATTGGGTTTGTGTAGACGACATCTCCTTGATGCTACTTTCGATCTCATTGATCTGCCTGGATAGTCCGGAGATATAACTCATAACTTGTGCTAGGTCGATCTGAATCTCTTCCATTTTAATTTGCTCCTATATAGTCAAATAGAGAATATAATTAGTAGTCCACAATCACTCAGGACATATATATGCTTCGCCAGAAAAGTCTTGTCCCAAATTGTGACCAATCCACTCTGGGAACTTCCGAGAAATGAGGAACTCCCCGTCTTCACAGGAACAAACTTTTCTAGCGATTTATAAGTTAAAAAGTTGTTTTTACATAAAACGTTCCCACGCTTCTCGGTCAGACAACACCGTTAAGTTGGAACCTTGATAGGCATAGTACTTCCCTTCATACTTGCACGGCTCGTTTTCGGGCGCTTCAATTCGCAAGGCGATAACAAATCGGGCATCGTATTTGTACAACCCAATATCCTGCACAATTTGAGATTTGATCGATACCGGTTCAATCTCTTCGGCCTCGACAGATTGGCGAATCACTTCATAATATGCAGCGACGCTTTTGTAGTATTTCAGCGCTTCATCATCTACGCCGGTGATGTAAAACTTTGCATATTTGAGCGGTTTGTTACTGTAGATCTCTTGATATTTTTCAACTTCCTCCACCTGATCAGACACACCCACAAGTACATAACCTACCGTGCGTGGACCTTGGTTTGCAATGGCCGTCAACGATCGATAGATTTCCTTCACCGGCTCCTCACCATGGAAAACTCGCTCTGGCTCTAACGGATAGCAGCTAATTTTGAACTTACAGATCGTTCGCTCTGCCATAACCTGTGTTAAGATATTCTGTATCTTGGTATTGCCTGTAGTGTAAGCCGGAAGATGGGTCGGCCGCTTTAAATAGAGCCCCTGACTGTCAGCCAGTAAATGGTCGACTAACCAGCTTATCGATTCCTGCCGTTTTGGTCTACTCCACTTTGATCTTGAGCGAACCTCCGATGAAATATCGCTATTTCCAAGATTCGCTAGCCGTTCTGCCACAGCCTGATAGTTATGAATGTTCAAGCTACGCCGAATAAAGAGTTCGTAGATAGTCAGAAAAACAACCTCGTAGTAGATATTAACCTGTTTGGTGGATACCCAACGATTAAATTCACTATATCCCGAGGCCACCAGTAATTTGTTGATTTCATCGTGCACGGCTAGAAACTGCTGTTCCAATAAACTTGTGCCGATTTCGCTGAGCTTTTGCTTGATTAGCGCACCTTTAGAACCGGAAGGAACGGACGATGACGGATTGTAGTAGCTTTGGAGGGCACTAGGCTCTGGTGCCGATTCTTCGTGTAGCAACATATAGGCCAGAATCGAGGCAACTAGCTCTTCATCTTCTGACTCACGAATCTGTTTTTCGAGAAAGATCTTTTGTCTAATCCAAGGTATATCTTTCATATTTATGCCATAGTCAAGCCCATTATCAGAGATGCTAATCTCTTGCATTTGATCCAGACTGAGGGTATCGGACGCTGTGGTATCACCGCGGATTTCGGACGAGACCCGTCGCACAAGATGGGCAAAAGGATGTAGCGTTGCGGCCTGTCTGATTTCCTGGGCCGTCAGTTGTTTGCCGCGCGTATTGATTCTGAGAAATACATCATCGATCTGCTGGACATCCCTTCGCCCTAAACGGTAAACTGATATTGGCAGTTTATATGCTGTAATGACATCACACATCGTTTTATCCAACAATGCCTTTCTACGTGATGGTGTTGGTCGATTCCCATTGTTAGAGTAGGCCAAAATGCTCTGATCAAAGTACTGCTTGTTAAATTCGTACCTTCCCTCTATGAACGAGATAATCGCATCAAGCCTCTGTAGCCCATCGATAACCTCAAATGAGCGCTTTCCCTGTAACTGAATTTCTGCTAGCAAAATCAGCGGAATAGGAAAGCCTTTCTGTATCGATTCAATTAACGAAGCTTTCTCATCCAATGACCAAACGAGTTTGCGCTGATACTTTCGATTGACAACAATCTCATTTTTGACATACCGATCATATATTTCCCGAATACTCCATCCTTCAATTGATATCTCTGTCATTCCAAACTCCCATATGATGTATATAAATCCAGTAGAGCGCAAGGGGTAGTGCGCATACATGGGTCGGATGCGCGCCTACGAAGCTACAACTACTGGAACTCAACAACTTAATGCGTCTGATATCCCAAAACAGTTTTGTACGAGTGTACAGGAAAAAATCATCTGTGACCTCTCAAAAACCTATGGCATCCCTATACATATTGCATAGGACAAAATATCTATCTACTGGTATTCATATGTTAAACAACCCTGATTTTCAAACAGAGCTGACTACAACGACTTTTGGGTATCAAATTTGTTCAATGAGGCAATGTTGTGAGGTAAAACAGAATGGAATGGCTGCTGAACTGAACTACTTCTGGCGTTGGCGCCTGTTTATGTATTGATTACTGGTAATTTTGAGGAGCAAATTTGTGATAAATGCTGTGGTGAGTGGCGATTTGCACAGAATAATTAATCTTAAAGATTATAAAACAACTTTTACGTAAGCTTTCTTGCGTTGTGCTTACAGTTTCTTAATCTTCTCACGACCATTGTAGGTTCGATGCCAAATTAGCATACGTTGGGCTGCAAATCAACAGGCACAATGGACTTATAGAGGAATTATAGAGGAATTGTAGAGGTTTTCTGTAGATGGGGTCATTATTTTATAGGATAACCTTACGCCGACTTTGTCTAATCATGCAGCGTCTTCAAATTGAAAAACGACTCGTCCAGCTTCGCCCTCTCCAATTTTCCCTTACCTTGCAACTAGCGCTAGACTACTACTACTATGTTTGCACCAACGATACTTGTCACCCTACTCATCGGCCTTTTCATTCTGGTTATTGCCCTATGGCGTGGCTGGCTGACTCGATCTGGTGCGGCCGCGGCACTACTGGTCGGCACGATCACCCTTGGCTTCGGTGGCATGACCTTCGTTGTTCCACTGCTCACATTCTTCATCACCTCAAGCCTTTTCTCCAAAGTCCAAAGTAATGCCAAGCGAGCGGCTGCTCAGCGCTTCGACAAGAGCCATCAGCGGGATGCCATGCAGGTATTGGCGAATGGCGGACTGGGTGCTCTGGCCGCTTTGGGCTTTGGCTTGACCCAAGATCCGCGCTGGTTTGCCTTCTTTCTAGGGGCTATGGCCACGGTCACGGCTGATACATGGGCAACAGAGTTAGGTACGTTAAGTAAGGGACCACCTCGTTCGTTGATAACAGGAAGAGTGGTTCCAGTTGGCATGTCAGGGGGTATATCGGTCCTGGGCTTGGTTGCATCAATTGGAGGCGGCATGTTGATCGGCGCGGTTGGCGCGCTAGCCGGTGGTGGAGCATTGGGCTGGTTGATGTTATTGGGTGGCGCGACAGGACTGATAGGTTCGCTTTTGGATAGTCTCCTTGGCGCAACCCTTCAACGTCAATACTGGGATCCCAATCGCCAAGAGATGACCGAAAAGTCGGCACGTGGTGGCCATCCACTTGTCTTGAGCCGAGGTCTCAGCTGGATGGGCAATGATGTGGTGAACCTGTTGGCTGCGGCAGGTGGGGGATTCTGCGCTGCGCTTCTGTGGCGTGCTTCCGTGGGCGTCCTACTATAAGGCAAATTTGGCTCATTGTCAGCAAAACCGTACAATCCTGTATACCCTAATTTTGCATTCACCGAACTTACCATTCACTGACCAAGCGCTGACTATCCCAGATGACCTATTTCTGCTTCGTCGGATGATGCGTCAGCTACCAGCCCGAAAGGATTATCATGAGCGATTCACGCAAAATCACCCTCTCCGAGAGCGAAATCCCTACCCATTGGTACAATGTGGTAGCTGATATGCCCAACAAGCCACTTCCTCCGCTTAATCCAGAGACCAAAGAGCCGATTGGTCCTGAAGCCTTGGCCCCATTGTTTCCCATGGAGCTAATCAAGCAAGAAGTCTCTCAAGAGAAATGGGTAGAGATTCCAGAGCAGGTGCGGGACGTCTACGCCATGTGGCGGCCCACCCCCATGTTCCGGGCCTATAATCTGGAAAAAGTGCTGGATACGACTGCCAAGATCTACTATAAGTATGAAGGCGTCAGTCCCTCTGGATCCCACAAACCCAACACAGCCGTACCCCAAGCTTATTACAACATGATTGAAGGCACTAAGCGAATCACAACTGAAACGGGTGCAGGCCAATGGGGGAGTGCGTTAAGCTTTGCCTGTAGCATGTTTGATATGGCATGTGAAGTCTATATGGTGCGGATCTCTTATGAGCAAAAACCCTACCGCAAGATGATGATGGAGACGTGGGGCGCAGATGTTTACCCATCACCGAGTGACCGTACCCAAGCCGGGCAATCCATTCTGGCCCAGGATCCAGATACGCCAGGTAGCTTGGGCATCGCCATCTCCGATGCGGTTGAGATCGCTGCCACAAATGATGATGCCAAATACTCGTTGGGTAGCGTGCTCAACCATGTGCTTATGCATCAGACAGTCATTGGTCTTGAGGCGATAAAACAATTGGAGAAGGCCGGTGCTGATCTGCCTGATTATGTCTTTGCACCCTTTGGTGGCGGATCCAACTTTGCGGGTATCTCTTTCCCCTTCGTTCACCTTAACTTGACCGAGGGTAAAAACATTCGCTGTATTGCCAGCGAACCGACATCAGCCCCCAAATTGACCCGGGGCGAGTTCCGCTACGACTTTGGCGACACAGTGGGTATGACGCCGCTAATTCCCATGTACACTCTGGGTCACAACTTTGTCCCAGCCAAGATTCATGCTGGCGGATTGCGCTATCACGGCGCTGGCGCAGTTGTAAGCCAACTGCTGGCCGATGATCTGATCAGCGCAGAGGCTATCGATCAGCTGGAAACCTTTGAAGCAGGCGTTATCTTTGCTAAGGCAGAGGGCATTGTACCTGCGCCAGAGGCCAACCACGGCGTGGCTTCAGTGATTCGGGCAGCCAATCGTGCGAAGGAAGAGGGAACTTCACCAACCATTCTCTTCAATATGTGCGGTCACGGTAACTTTGACATGTTGGCTTATCAGGACTACTTTGCCGGCAACCTTGAGCGCCATGAGATGACTCAGGAAGATGTCAATGACGCGCTCGGTAAGTTGGATACGCCTTCGGTTGGCTCGGTAAAAGAGATGCTAGGGATGTAGGGCTCTTGACCCTAAGCTGCTTTCCATTGTGTCCCGTAGTTTAACCGTAGGCGCTGTTTTCAACTGCACAAGCGTTGGCCCCCCTCATTTTCAAGAGAAGTCACGGGTTTTTCACGATTGTCCGGTTACAAACCGGGCCTACGATTAATGTCGTAGGCGCTGTTTTCAAGTGCGCAAGCGTGGCCACCCCCCCCCTCATTTTCAAGAGAGGAAACGGGAATTTCCATGCTTGTGCGGCTGCAAGCCGCACCTACGATTGGTCGTTTCTAAAGTAAAAAACTTACAATACGCTTCGTGGGTTTGAGGCGCAGCTTCGCTAGTACAATTGGACATAAATAGATTCACAGACAGGTTTGGCCATGGTAGCCCTGCCCTAAAAGGGTAGGCTACTATATTTGTGTAATCATTTACGCCTTCAGTACTAGGTTGCTTGGCTGAAATGCTGAAGTGCTAAAATGCTGACAAGCTGAAATGCTGACTATCTCTGACCGGCTCTGACTACGTATAAATACTGAAAGGATAATGGCATGCTAATTGCTGGCTTGGCATTCGCAAGCGCTGCAGTTGCTGGTACTTGGGGATTCAGGCAATACCGCAAACGTCGACTGAACATCCCATCTTCTCATATCCACACGTTAGCCTCGGGCCACTTTGTTCCTTCCACGCCTAAGGAACATGCGATTGCCCTGGTGAAACAAGTCGATGACCGCTATCAGCTTCTAATCCATCATACGGTTGATCGCCTCTGTGGAACATACGATGACAAGCAACTGGTAACTCAAAGGGGCATGAGCAGAATCGCAGCTATCCCTCCGCTGGCCAAACAACGGAATCGACAGGCTGGCTACGCTGGCATCTCTATTGCGCTCTTTTTGACTGGTGGACCTCTCTTGGTAGCCATTGCCCTGATTATCAACCTCAATCTTGGCTATTCGATGATTCGAATGGGTCTGAATGATATGTGGGCCAAGCGTAGATTGACTGCACGCGGGCGCAATGCCATTGTCTATTTGGGCATCCTGCTCAGTGGCTATCTGATAGTCCAGAGTATTGCCATCATCCTTGGGCTATTTATTGAGAAGTTCATTGCAGCCATGGAGCGAGAGTCTCATGAGCGCCTAGTAGGAGCTGTCGGTACACTTCCTCGTATTGTCTCGCTTGTTCGGGACGGCACGATCATCGAATGCCTCTTAACGGAAGTTCAAAGTGGTGATGTAGTGGCGGTCCACGTAGGTGAGGTCATTCCGGTTGATGGTGAAATCGTCGCTGGTCGTGCTGATGTTGAGCAACATGCCCTCCTCGACGGGGCGCAACCAGCCGAAAAGATTCGGGGCGATTCAGTCCTTGCATCGACCCGGATTCTCAAGGGAAAGATTCATGTAAAAGCGAACCAGCCCCATGCTGATACGCTTGTGTTCCAGATTGCCGACATCCTTAACCATGCTTGTAGCCACCAGAGCCAAATGACCTTACGCGGTGATGAACTTGCGGATAAAATGGTTTATCCAACCGTTGGGCTTGGGATGTTGGTGTGGCCTTTTTACGGCGTCAGCAGCATGTTGGCCGTGGCAAGCGCGCCCATGGGGTCCATGCTTGGCACGACCACGCCCATTACACTGATGACCTATCTCCACATGCTGGCAAGAGGCGGCATTTTAGTTAAAGATGGCTCTGCTCTCGAACTGATGAGCCGTGTTGATACGGTGGTGTTTGATAAATCGGGCACGTTGACGCTAGACCAGCCAACGATTGTTCAAATTCATCAGTATGGATATTTGAGTGAGGATGATCTACTTGCGCTTGCCGCAGCCATTGACCAACATCGAGACGATTCAGTTGCGGCCGCCATTCGGGATGCTGCTGCCGACAAAGCGCTTAGCTTGCCAGACCTGGGTGAGACGTACGACAGAGCCGAATCTGGTTCGGCTGCCATGTACAGTATGCAAAGGGTAGAAGTAGGCAATCAGCAGTACATGGCACTCAAAGGAGTTGCAGTCCCGGCAAAGATTCAACAGATAGTTAGCAACCGACAAGCGCAGGGCCACTTTCTGCTCTTCTTAGCCGTGGATGGACTCTTGCTCGGGGTGATTGAACTCCAGCCAACGGTACGTCCTGAAGTGCCAGCTCTCTTATGTGGGCTACGCAAACGAGGGCTTGAATTGGCTATGCTCACAGATGACCAAGAAGTTCCTGCCCAAGCATTCGCGACAAAACTTGGGATTGAGCGTGTCTTTGCTAATGTACAACCCGACCAGAAGGCACAGTTTGTTGGCACTCTCTGCTCAGCTCCGTTTCAAAAGCGGAATTTGGTTTCTCCAACAATGCCTATGGAAAACGCCGGTTTTGAAAGCGACCGCAGTAGAAACACCCAGAAGCGACAAGTGATGTATGTTGGCGATGGTATCGATGACTTGGATACGCTCAAGCAAACCTTGGTCTCAGTTTCCATTGCTGACGTGACAACAGCCGCCAACGATGCTGCGCAATTTGTGCTCATGGGTGGCACGTTGACTCATCTTGACACGCTCTTTGACCTCGCCGAACGCTTTGAGCAAGATCTACAGGCTCAGTATAGGCTGGCTACCTGGGTGCCTTTGGCCTATAGCGTTGGTGTCTTCGCATTTGGCTGGGGGATTGTCAGTGCATATGCAGTTGGCTATGCTACCCTGATAGGATCCATAGGGCTAGCCAATCGACCCGTTTGGCTTGAGGCACGAAAGGAGTCCAAACAAAAGCTGTTGCCTGAAATATAATCAGGTAACAGTTCTACAACTAGAATTTGTCATCCCGAGAAGCGACATGCAACGTTATCATTTAATCAGTGTAGGGGCCGTGGAAATCTAACAGCTCTTCAGGCAGTGGCATTTGGCATTCACGACGCAAACCAGCTGCGTGATCCAGGTAATGTTCCAATGCAGACCATGCACAGTGATAGACGGTTTCGAAGAAGCTGCTATTTGGCTGTTGTTGCAGAAAATCTACCTCTGATACGTGCTGTAGATCAACTAGAAAGCGTTGGCGATTTTGGCGAAAGTCGCTCCATGTCTGTTCCCATGGCTCAACCTGACGTTGCTTGTAGAGCCACGCATTGAATCGGTCACCATCCTCGTCCCACTGGAGATCTAAGGTGATCTTTCCTGTCAAGCCTGCAAGCCAATTATCAAAATACCGATCCCAATCTGCGAGATGACCAATGAGATCCTGTATGGTCCAGATCCCGCAGACAGGTTGCTCTCGTGATACAGTTGCCTGTAGTGCTTCAATGGTCTGAAGCAGTGCAATTTCTGCTGCATCCAGCAGCGGCAATCATGACCTCTTTGGAGGCCGAATTAGGGATTGTTGTGTCGAGCGGCGCTCCAATTAGGCGACGCATGGAATGAGCATGCTGTCCGGCTAAAGTAGCTAACTCGTAATTGGGGTTATTCATCAGAGCAACCTCTAGACGTTCTCGGATAACAAAGCGCTTTTTCTGCTCTGGACAGCTGAGGATGGTCAACAGCCACAATTTTTTGTCGATGTGAGAGCCGTTAGGGCCTACCGGCTAGTCGGTAGAGGAGGGAGGCAACGGGCAAGGGTCATGTGGCCATCAACCTGAATCTTGTTTAACGCGGCAGGCAGAAAGATTCTTGACCAAGGCTGAAGCTCAATCTCTTCTCCACCGCCGAATAGCCGACCTTGGCCCTCTATGACGATCAGAATCGAGAATCGTTCATCATCGGTCAAAGCAAATCGACCTTGGCTTTCAACTTTGCGTACTTCCAGCCGATCCGTTTGGGGCGCAGCAAGCGACGATTCCTCTTGGCCAAATTCACTTTGATTCAATAGCCGATGCTGGGGGCCAAAGCGACTTTTGACTTCTGTGGCATCATACTGCGCGTAGTCAAACAGATCGAGAACCCGATCCAAGCCCAATCCCATGGTGCGGGCCGATTCTGGTAGCTCAAGGCCACCATGGGCATATTCACAGCGCACAACATAGTCAGTCGGTTCCTGAATCTCCACCATGGTAATGCCGGGACCGATGGCATGGGGAACGCCGCCTTCCACCAGCAGCAGATCACCTGGTGCAACGGGAATGGGATCAAAGCAACCGTTCATGGCCTCTAGGTCTTGGTCGTCGATCATCTGCTTCCAGGCGGCTGGCGAGGGGGGATATTGAAAGCCCATATAGACATACGCATCTTCGGTACGCGTTTGCAGAATCCACCACGCCTCAGTTTTGCCACTGTCGGCGTTGAGGTGCCGTTGGGACCAGGATACGCTGGGGTGGGCTTGGATATGAAGGCGCATGGCCGAATCGAGCAATTTGACCAGGAGATAGGGTTTCGCTCCATAGGTTGCCACGTGCTGGACCCCTAGCGCCTCTTCTGGTGAAGCCTCATAAAGCTCTGCCATGGAAAAACGATGACCGCTCACATCTTGGGCCTGGCCGATCCCCTCCTCTGGCAAATGATCCCGACCCGGATTGACGGCGCGGGTTGCAGAGCCGACCCAATCTTCTGGGAAATGGCTGTCTGCAGGGGTATTCTTCCCTTCCATCTGATCCAGGATGGCACCACCTTGGTAGGTACGCCAAACTCGATTAGGGAGCAATATGAATGGCTGTTGGTAGTTGATGGTCATGATAATGCACCCAATTCACTTAAAACCCGCCGTACTTCCTCAATTCCTTCTCCTTTCAATGGCTGCTGAGGCAAGACTGGATCGCCTACAGGAAATCCTTGTAAAGTCAGCCCTGCTTTGATGCACGCAGCCAGGGAATATTTGGAAAAGATCTCATTCATGCGCCAGAGCTTCTTTTGTAGAGCCAATCCTTCATCCCATTTCTTGGCTTGTGCCAGGTTATACAGCTCCACACTTTGGGATGGTACCACACAAGCTGGCCCGGCCATCCAGCCTACGCCACCAATCAGCATGACAGCCAGAGGAATATGGGCAGAGGCGCTGAAGATCTTGAGCTTGTCGCCTACCTTATTCAGAATGGTCAATAGACGTCCTGTATTGGTGGAGGCATCTTTGATGTATTGAATATTAGGGACGTCCGCAAGCTGAGCCACCATGGCTGGCGTTAGGTCGCCGCCCTGAAATGTGGGATTGGTATAGACGACCGTTGGACACTCTACGGATTCGGCGATTTGGGTAAAATAGTCAACCGTTCCATGAGCCGGGATAGGGAAATAGGATTGCATGACAGCTAAAATGCCATCGACACCCATTTGCGCAAACGCCTTAGCCTGCTCAACCGCGTCCCTGGTCGACATGGCCGCAACCCCGGCCACAACTGGCACCCGCCCCCCATTTGCCTCCAGTACCACTTCAACCACTCGACGACGTTGTTCCCAGGTTAGGTAGGCAAATTCGCCTGTGCTGCCCAAAGGCGTCAGGCCGTGAACACCCTGTTCAATAAGGTGATCGACCAAATTTCTCAGAACATCTGCCATGACGTTACCTGAGTAGTCAATGGGAGAAACAAGATAGGGAAAGACGCCGTGAAAAGGATTGTGATTTGTATGCATAACTGAGGGTTTCACATAAGGAAATGACGGCTGCGTTTAACGCCTTCTGTATCGCGTTAACGCCCCAGAACTACAGCGGATTCAAGGAAGAATCGGACTTGTTCTTCGGCCAGAGAGGTTTGCTCAATTGAAACAAGCCCTCTTGCTGACCAAGCAAATTATCCGTTCTTTCCCGGGGCATCCTGGAGCCTGCTGTAGTGTGGACACACAACCACAGAATCCAGTAGAAGGGGCACTTTTCCAGATAAATGTTCGCTAAAAAGAGCGTTTTTTATGCTGATGGATGAAATGTGGATAATTTCAGGGAAATTGGCGAATAGTGCTCACGCCTCCTTGTCATCTGTGCCTCATATCGCGTTCAACATGACGCGGCCTTTAAGCTTTTCGCTCCGAACCTTGGACTATCGACCCCGGACCCTGGACTACCGACTCTGAACCTTGGACTATCGACCCCGGACCCTGGACTACCGACTCTGGACCCTGGACTACCGACTCTGGACCTTGGACTGTCGACCACGGACTATCATGTTTCAATCTCGCGTTCGAGGTTTTTTGCTTTGAAACTTCGTATCTCACCCTTAGCACCACGCCAGATAGGGTTTCAATCTCGCGTTCGAGGTTTTTTGCTTTGAAACAACAATCAGGTCGTCGGGGCGCTTTCAACTATGCAGTTTCAATCTCGCGTTCGAGGTTTTTTGCTTTGAAACCAAGATCCTCTTTGTTGCCAGTTGTCGGATTATAGTTTCAATCTCGCGTTCGAGGTTTTTTGCTTTGAAACTTCTATCGGCTCACTTGAGCCACATGTCAGTTAGGTTTCAATCTCGCGTTCGAGGTTTTTTGCTTTGAAACTGGTGCCGTGTCTCTGTGTTGGAGCCGTCAGTGAGGGTTTCAATCTCGCGTTCGAGGTTTTTTGCTTTGAAACCTCGCCCTGTGTCGGTACGTGTGTACCCTAAGTCGGTTTCAATCTCGCGTTCGAGGTTTTTTGCTTTGAAACCCCTCCCAAATCTTCTCCCACTGACAGGCCAAAATAACCCTGTTCTGGTTGAATGATAGGGTTTGACTTATCCTGGGGGCGGTAGATTCCCTATTTCTACCTGAACCATTTAGGGCAGACGACCCACCTGCGAGCATCAACCGAATGAAGAGCAATCTGACCTGAATTGGTTGTCTATTGTTAATGAACGGGTGAATCAACTGATGGGCTAAATGGCTCCTGTTAAAGGGTTTCTCTGACTGAAGAAGGAGCCGATATAGTTTCGTCTATGCCCAACCGCAGTATAAGTATACCAAAGAATATTTGTCAGGGCTAGATCCTCTTCGTCGTGGCGCAAGGCAATTGCTCCCAGATTCCTCAACCGTGCGTTGCATTCTGCTAGCAAACCGAATGCAACGCACCTAGTTGATGATTTTGGCTACAAAAAGTGGGTTGAGCTGGGTGCAATGCATTCTCGCCCACAAACTAAGATTCTCCCCATCCGTGCTATCTTGCTGGTCAAAGGGCTAGAAAGTATGGTACTATTTTGTCATATTCTGGGCTGGACAAGCTGGACTAGAGACAGAAACCCTCTTTCGCCATTGCCCGAAGATGACATGACTGGCCTCACAATTGATACCGAGATAATCATCCACCATGATGCAACAAACGCTGCCCTTTCATCACGTCGCTCGCTTCCCCCTGCCCCAAGACAACGTGGCCATTGCCACCCGAACCTTAGCGGCTGGCACAATCATCGAGCTAGATAGTACCCACTTGACCCTCAGCCATACCGTTCTGGTGGGCCACCGTTTTGCAACTCAGCCCATTGCCCAAGGGCAGGGTCTCTACTCTTGGGGCTTGCCCTTTGGCGTGGCCACTACCGCCATTGGGCCGGGGGACGCACTAGCCAACGCCGGGATGATCGAGGCGTTAGATGGGCGTTCCTTTAACCCCAACTTAGGCTATACCTTTCCTCAGAAGCCCAACTTCCAAGATCGCATCGTGCCTTACGAAGTAGATGAGGCGACCTTTGAGCCAGGAACGCAGGTCATCCCCTATCAAGAAACGCGCACCTTTATGGGCTATCGCCGCAGCGTAAGTCGAGGCGTAGGGACCCGTAACATGGTTGTGGTTCTGGGGACCACATCCAGCACAGCCAGCTACGCGCGGGCTTTGGCCGAAACCATGTCAACTGTCGTCAATGGTTTGCCCAATGTGGACGGCATCGTACCCATTTCTCATACCGAAGGGAGTGGCTATGAACGGATCAACAATCGGGACTTTCTGTTGCGCACCTTGGCCGGGCTGATGGTCCATCCCAATGTGGGGGCTATTCTGGCCGTTGATTTGGCCTCGGATTCCATCAACAATGAGAGCCTGCAAACATATCTGCGGAGCCACAACTATCCGCTGGATGAAGTACTGCATGGCTTCCTGACCCTTTCTGGTCAATGGGAAGACGATCTACGCCAAGGGCGGGAGATGGTTGAAGCATGGCTCCCCCAGGTTCGTACCATGAAGCGCACGCCCGAGTCCTTGAGCCATCTGGCTATTGCCCTCCAGTGTGGCGGTTCAGATGCTTTCTCTGGAATATCGGGCAATCCTCTGGCTTCTAGCGTTACCAAAGAGATCATTCGCCATGGCGGGCGGGCTAATTTGGCCGAAACCGATGAACTGATCGGCTCCGAAGCCTACGTGCTACAGAATGTGTGTGATCTAGATACAGCCCGCACCTTTTTGAACTTTATTGCTGAATTCAAAGAGCGCCTCTCCTGGCACGGCCAATCGGCAGAGGGGAATCCGTCTGGTGGCAACAAGATGCGGGGTCTCTATAACATTGCCCTCAAATCTATTGGTGCAGCCATGAAACGGCACCCTGATGTGCGGCTCGATTCGGTCATCGACTACGGCCAACCCATGAGCGAACCGGGCTACTACTTTATGAACTCACCCGGCAATGACCTCGAGAGCATCGCCGGTCAGGTGGCCAGTGGATCCAATCTGATTATCTTCATCACCGGCAATGGCTCCATCACCAACTTTCCCTTTGTGCCCACCATCAAGGTCATGACCACCACTCAACGCTATGAGCTACTGGCAGACGAGATGGATGTCAATGCGGGGGCTTACTTGGATGGTACGTCCATGAGTGAGCTGACCCAAGAGACCCTGGAGCTGCTTATCGACATTGCCTCAGGCCAGCCCAGCAAAGGGGAACTGGCCGGCCATGCTCAGATCTCGATTTGGCGCAACTGGCAGCAGCAGGACCGCAGCCGTTTTCAGGAAATTGTTGACCGCCCCAGGCCCACAGGCCAGGCGATTCCGCTGGTGCGTAGTCTTGGTGACAATGAGGCAAGACAAACCGGGGCAAACGGTCATACCAACGGCCATTTTGTTACACGTCCCACAGATGAGAAAGTCGGACTGATTCTGCCTACCAGCCTCTGCTCTGGTCAGATTGCCCAGATGGCAGCTCATCATCTCAATGAGAACCTGGGGAAACAGCAAACGAGTCCATTCTCACGTTTCGCGACCCTGGTCCATACAGAGGGGTGCGGCGTGGCCTTTGCCTCGACTCGTGAGATCTATGCCGAGACCATGGTCGGTTATGCAACCCACCCCTTAGTCGGTGGCTGCCTCTTCTTAGAGCACGGCTGTGAAAAAGCCCACAACGACTATCTCCATTCATTGTTACAAGAACGTGATCTCTCTAGCGACGATTTTGGCTGGGCCAGCGTGCAACTGGATGGCGGTATCGAGAAGGTGATGGCGAAGATCGCCAGCTACTTTCAGCTAGAGAGGTGTGGCGACAAAGGGACTCCGGTGACCATGCAAGCCCCACCCATGCAAGTTCCATCCATCGCCATCCTGCCCGAGGGCGAGATCTCGCCGCAACTTGTTGGTGCATTGGCCCAATTTGTGGAGGAATTGGTCTATGCTGGCGGCACGGTCGTTATGCCCTACCCCAATCCGCTACTCCAGAAAGCAGAATTTTCCATTATCCTGCCGCCAAGTCATCTTTCCACTCCATCCCTCATTCCATCTCTTACTTATGGACAGGTCGTTGACAACCCCGGTTTCCACCTCATGGAGATGCCCACGCCTCACTGGACGGAAGCCGTAACCGGGTTGGGGGCAACCGGTATCGATCTTATTCTTGGCTTCACAGATAAACCCCGTCCAGGGCATCCTTTGGTGCCGGTGTTGCTCGCCAATGATGGGCATACCAGCGGCGAGTGGGATCTCGTTTTGGATGATGAGCCGAGCCGCTGGTTTCAGCAACTGGTAGAGATGGTCAACCAAGTTGTTTCAGGAAAGCAACAGCCCAAAGCCTTGATGCAAAAAAATATCGATTTTCAGCTTACGCGAGGGTGGTTAGGGATCTCAACGTAAGAGGATGTTGGTGCCTTAACCTTTGATATGGAGGACGTATAGCCAAAGTATAGATCTGAGATAGATCTGAGATAGAGCGCGGTTACTGTTTTTAAGGGAGCATTACCATAATAAATCCTTTACAGAAGGGAATTAAGGTCATTCCAATAAATAAATTACCCAGAAAGCTATGTAGGGCGCATTCTCTAATGCGGCGTATACCCGAGTAATCCGGCGTTAGAGAACGCCTTCTCAGTGTATACTTAATTTATTGGAATGACCTAAGAAAATCAGTATGCTAAAGCTGCTGGCGTTGATAGGCTGCCCGTTTCGCTAGAGTGGCTGCTCTTGTTTTCAAGTAAGCGCTGTAGATTGGAGAAATTATGACGAGAAAATACGTAACATGGTTGAACCTAGTACTTGGATCATGTATTGTCGTGGTGATGTTTATTGTCTACCCGGACAAGGCAGTGGCTCAAGTTGATGAAAAGCAGCTTGTCCGCTATATCATTGACTGTTGGGCTGCCTACGATGATTTTGACGACTGTATTAAACCGCACATTGACCTAGAGAGTAACGAGATCGGATTTCGTATTGGCTCCCCAATTTTAAGTGCGGTTACCAGAAACCAGCCAGAAGTCTGGCAGACGAATACAAAGTATAATACCAGAAAACTATACAATTTTCGCCTACTATCGATAACTGATGCGGAACTTAACATTGGATACTCGTTTAGCTGGGACAACTTCACAGATAATCCTGCTGAAATCTGTGCTTTCGGGGGATGTGTTCGTGCAGGGCCTGAAACGATTAAAGTTTTTGGTGTCAACTGTGATGGAATCGCCTTCGTGAAATTAGGCGTATCGTCGGATCATCGCATAATTACGCAGCCGCCGATTCTTAGTGGCCCAAATTGCAATTCAGATGGCGGTTTCGAGATTGCGGATGTCCTAGAATATATGATGCAAGGATTAACAGGATTGGTATCAGGCGGCGAAGATGTTATTGGTCTATTTGATATCCTAGCTGGGTTAGGAGTCATAACCTATGACTTCGTTGCAATTTTCACTCAGGAAAATATTGAACTTACCGGCCCTATTAGAGCTGAAATTCTCAACTCGAACATCTTCCAGTATTTAGATCGCATTTATGAATTAGACGAAGATGAAAATGAAGTTGTGCTAAGTGATATCCGTTATGACCCAAAAGGGGTATGGATAATATTGGAGTATCCTCAACAGATTGAAGAGCTTGTGTGTGAAATTGCTAGCCTAGTCGATCAAACTGTCTGTGCAAATGAATCGATAACGCTTGGACAGTCTAGTGAGCGTGCTGAAACGACTACAGAAAATGTCGGTAATCTTGACGGTGCGCGTACTGGTGCGACTGATTCCTCAAGCGTCACCGTAACAGCAAATACGTTGAACGTGCGTTCAGGGCCGAGTACATCTTATCAGGTGGTTACTCAAGTAAAAAATGGTCAGTCCTTGGTTGTCATCGACGACCAGTCAAATGCAGGTTGGATGCAAGTCGATGTGGCAACGACAACGGGGTGGGTTTCGAAACGGTATGTAACATACAACGATTCTGGCACTCCGACTAAGTTATCCGATAGCCAGTCTGCCCAATCTACCCAGACTACCCAGACTACCCAGACTACTCAACCAATTCAACCAACCCAACAGACTCAGCTTAATCCGCCTACCCAAAACACGTCTGTTCAACCAAGCAATGTGCAACTTGTTATTAGTCATAGCAACAAGTGTATCCGAACAATCGATGGGCAGACGGAGACGCTGCCAATACAGTTAGAGCAAGCAACTTGCACTTCTGACTATCGGTTTACGTTAGCGCCTATATCAGGCCGCCCCGATTACTATCGCGTTGAATATACACATCGCAATGGCGCAAAGGGTTGTTTTACTGTCCCTGATGTGGTTCGAGAGCCTTTTGGAAATGGTGCAGTGTGGCTAAGACCCTGTGGCGACTTTGATCGGTTTCTTTGGAAGGCCGAATCGATCGGAGGGAATCTCTACACGTTAAAGCCATTTGTTGCAGAAGATTTCTGTTTAGGAACCGAAAATTATGAAAACTGGTACGGTCGCTTGAAGAGTGCTCGTTTTGAGGACAAACGGCTTCTCACAGTCAATTATTGCGCAAATGATCCTTGGCAGCATGTAATTATCCGCAGGTAGCAAAGTTGTCATTCAAATGCGTATGGGGAGAAGGGATGTTATAATAGACTCATAGAGGAAAGTTTAAGAGTCGACCTCGAAACATCGCCAGATTCTGGCTGAATGCTGATTAGCTGAAAGCTATTTACAAGGAGAACCAATGTCCAACATAAAAGCACGCGTCGGGTTGGCCCGGCGCTCTAATCGACGTGACAATATCTTTCATGCCCTGGATCTTGTTCGGGATGACGTGACCCCACGGATAAAAGAGCAAGTGCTGCTCAAGCCGAACTTTCTTTCTGGCTCCAACCAACTGGCATCCAGCCATGTAGATGTGCTCCGCGGTACCATCGATTTCTTACTGACCACGCCCAATCCGCCTAAGGAGATCATTGTTGCCGAGGGCGGCAACGAAGACTACTCAGGTGCGGCCTTTGACAACTTTAATTACCATACCCTCCATGATGAATATGATGTCCCGATTAAGTTAGTCGATCTCAACCAGGAGACCCAGTGGCAAACGACCGAGATCGTTTTGGCCGACGGCAGTCCCTATCAGGTGCACATGCCCAAAACCGTTCTGGATGCCCCTTGCACCATCTCTCTGGCCATTGCCAAAACCCACGATGTCTGCGTGGTAACCCTGGCGCTGAAAAATATGATCATGGGAACCATCCGCAAAATTGACCGGGTGAAGATGCACGGCTTCCAATCCCACGCCGACCGGAAGTTGCCCGACGAAGCCAAAGTGCTCAACATCAACTTGATCCGCCTGGCCCAGTTCCTGACGCCCGACGTTGCCGTGGTCGATGGGACTCGAGGACTCCAAGGCAACGGCCCTGGTGGCGAGGATGGTGTCGATTTGGGGATCGCGGCAGCGGGCGTGGATGTCTATGCTACCGATGCCGTCATGGCCAAGTCCATGGGCTTTGAGCCACTGGATCTTGGGCTGCTTCACTATGGCCATCTCTTGGAACTGGGTGTGGCCGATCTAAAGGAGATTGAGGTTCTCGAAACCAAGATTGCCGACGTGCAAAAGTCCTTCAAACCCCATGAAACCACTGAGCTACAGTTCCAGTGGCAGCGAGATGATGCCATGGAACTACTGCCAGCATGAGCAACCAATCTCTCTTCGAATCTTTTATTCCTGTCACTATGGCTAACTTAGAGCGGGAATATCCAAATGGTCTGTTGCATAGGCTATTTGGCGATGATGATGTGGTCTGTCAACCTTCGGCTCTGCATCCGGCCTTCTATGGCTGCTACGATTGGCACTCGAGCGTTCACTCTTTCTGGCAGGTCGTACGGGCCATCCGTACCTATCCACATGCATCCTATGTTGATGAGGGCGTGGCGCTTCTCCATCGTTGCCTGACCACCGAGAAGATTGCTGTGGAGATGGCCTATTTGGCAGAGCGGGGATCCTTTGAGATGCCATACGGAATGGCTTGGCTGCTTCAACTTGCAGCTGAATTGCGAGAGTGGGCCACACCCCAAGCCCAAAGCTGGTTGTCTACACTAGAGCCGTTAGAAGCCCATGCATCCAATCAATTTAGGCATTATCTGGAGAAGCTCCCCTTTCCCGTACGGACTGGCTTGCATAGTCAAACAGCTTTTGCACTAGGACTGGTCTATGATTGGTCACAGATAGCGCTTGACCTAGATCTAGCTGCCCAAGTCGAGAGCCGGTCACGCACCTTTTACTTGGATGATCAGAATGCACCCTTGGTCTATGAGCCGTCGGCCTCTGATTTTTTGTCGCCTACCTTGTCAGAAGCGGATCTGATGCGACGGGTTTTGGGACAAGTTGAGTTTGCAGAGTGGCTGGGGAAATTTCTAGGAGAAGAGGTTGAAGATTCGTTGGCAACTTATCTGCAACCTGTGGGGATTGCTGATTTTTCTGACGGGCAGTTGGCTCATTTTACAGGGCTAAATATGAGCCGAGCTTGGATGCTAAAGAAGATAGGGCAGGCTCTGCCGGACAGTCACCACCTGGTTGACCCGATGCTTGAGCTTGCCCAACAGCATCAAGACGCTGGCACCATTCATGCTCTGCATAACGACTACATGGTCTCCCATTGGGCACCTACGTTTGTGGTTTATCTGTTGACAAATCGTTGATAAAGTTCGACTAGAAAAGAAACCATTTTCTAGCCCAGGGTTTTAACCCTGGGCGTGTATCACAAATTGGCTGAAAGCTCTTTGAAATAAATTTACCTAATCCAACTCCAGATCAAGCGTGTCCGTTACTCCACCGAGCATGTTAAAATCAGTCAAAACCACATGCAGATCGGTCGCGTCCAAAGGAACATCAAACAGGGCTGTACAAGTGTAGGGGATCTCTGGTTCTAAGGGTACTGTGCTACATCCATCCTCCAGGGCTGCACTTAGTTCCAGCGAATATTCATGTTTTGTATCGTTCCCATCCAGCAACTCCAGATTGACAAGCGTGATGGGTGCATCAGTCATATTTTCGATCTGATAGACCACCCCAACAAACTCACCACTTTGGGCTTGGGTGCCATCGGATAAGGTGTCTCCTAGGTAGTCTGCCTCAATAACCGTCCAGTGAACATCGTTGACCATGAGGCTGTCATACATAGCCTCAATACCATCGCCACTATCGCTACCACTTTCATCCAGGGTACCACTCTCCACCTGCTCTAATAGACCACCGTCCTGAATGGGTGGTAAATTCTCAGCCTCTCCTGCTTCTCCACTGCTCTCTGGTAGACTCTCACCCCCTCCGGGTGGAATAGCCTGACCACCACCACCACCGAGGAAGCCACCGCCACCACTCATTAAGAAAAAGACACCAACGGCTACAATCATGGCAATCATCATGCAGCCTCTGTTGTTTCCAGCTTGTTGCATTCTACGCTACCTTTCGTTTATATTCATCTCCGCTGAGAACGATACTTTTTCGAGGCCCCATGAGGTAGACCAAAGTACCATTCTCATAACGACTGTACTATGGAATCTTTATTCGCGAACCATGGGAACCGGATGGATCTGAGCCTTCTCGGGCGCTTGAGGGCTGATGCGTAAAGCACTTTCGATGGCCATGTCTTGGTAACCACGTGCCACAACGACTAGCCCATAAGCTTGCCCTTTGGGCAACTGATCGGGCAGCGTAAAACGCCCAGCCCGTTTAGTCTTGGTGGAGGTTAGGGCCATCTCTCGCTCTTGCTTCTTAATAAAGTCACTTGTGCGGATACCCGGCTTCAGCACAATCACCAACGCATCGTTGATTCCTCGGTTGGTGTCGCGATCAATGACTTGGCCCGAAATCTGGATATCAGCATCTTCATTGGGGCGCCCCACGGTGACTTCACCTTCCGCTATGATTGCCCCTTTCACATAGATGGCCAGATGATATTTCCCATCGGGGAGGGGCTTGCGACTTTGCACGGCCAGCGTTTTGCGGCCTCTGGGGCCATCACTCCAAGCTGCCTCATCTTCATAAACTTTCTGACCATCAACCGACCAGACTTGCCCCCATTTGGTCCGGTTGCGCATGCCATCGAATTCAAAGCTGGCATAGATCTGCTTCTTTCCACCGGGCAGAATGGCTGATGGATTGACCGGGCGACCGTCTTTGGTGACCCGATCACAGAAGACCAGATCAGTAATGGTTGGGGTGATTGCTTTGGTTTTGGATTTGGCTGTGGGACGCTCGCCAGACTTGAGGCCCGCCAATCTGCCACTGCGCTTCTTGGGCTCAGGTGAGGTACCCCTTTCAGATTCAACCACGGTTTTACCAGCAGACTTACTCTTCGAGCGGCTGCTCGATTTATTGGTTGATTTCTCAGTTGACTTACCTGTGCTCCTTTTTCGACTACCGCTAGTAAATTGCATGCCCGCCTTCTGCAGCAGCGGCTTGGCCATATTGACTGGGCGCAAACCATTGATAAAGCCCCCAATGGACATCGGGGTATCACGTTGATCCACCCGCCCATCCTGGTTCGTATCCACCACAGGGCGCGCGTCAACTGGTGAGATTCCTGTACCTGCTGCCGCTTGGGTTGGAATGCCGACTAGATATCCTTGGTTGTTTACAGATGTCCCACCTGAGTTGCCACCCGCGATGGTGGCATCTGTCTTGATCCAGGCTCGACCACTGGTCACATCTCGCTGTTGGGTAAAGCCAGAGACGCTGCCAGAGGTAAAGGTCACTGTTTCTCCCCCTATGCCGGGATAGCCAAAGATGGACATGACATCGCCTAACTCTAGGGAATCAGAGTCACCGATAGGTACGGCGGGCAGATTGAGGCGATGAACCGATTTCCCATCCATGCGGGACGCAATACGCAAAACGGCCAAATCCATCTCCGGGGATTGGACAACGATTTCGGCTATGTATGTGAGCACCGGCGGCTCATCAGAGCGCTCGGTAATGGCAATGGCCAGTTTATCGGCTGGAGGAGAAGGCATGCCCATGGCCCGGGGATTAGCCACGTGGCAGTTGGTTAGAATGACCCCTTGGGGGTGAACGATTGTGCCTGAACCTGTCCATGCGGAAGATAGATTCCCCATAAAGCCTTGACGCAGCGCCACAATCTGAACCACTGCCGGTAAGGTATTTTTGATAAGATTAGCTGATGCCATAGTGGTTCTCCTTAACCGTGCACATTCCAATCATCAAGCAGGTCTTTCAGATCACCTGCTTTGCTGGATTTGCTTTTGCTAGTTGGTTTCTTTGCGGTTGACTTTGCTGGAGCGGATTTCTTAGAGGTTGATTTGGATGAGCGGGCTGTTGATTTTTTCTCCTGGATCGGTTTTACCTTTTCGCCCTTCTTCAATCCTAATAGCTCTAGTGCTTCTAGTAGGCTCTGCTGGGCTTCCTCGGCATCCATGCCTGTTTGGCGGGCCACTTTCTCGGTTACACCATTCTTCTCCAAAAAGTCGCCGTCGAGTAGATCGTCTAGATCCAACCCATCCGATAAGACCGCCGAGTTGCCGCCACTTAATGCCCCATCTTTGCCACTTAATTTGCCCATAAGCAATCCGAATGCGGCGCTGACAATGACTGAGGCCATCTGGGGCGAGATGCCTAGCTTCTCTGCTAGGGCAGCCGTGAAGGGTGCAAGCAGCGGATTGCCACCTACAGGGCTTTGTCGACCCCTGCTCTGTTGACCGCCACTTTGTTGACCCCCGCCTAGGACCAGATCCAAAATGTCACCAATGCCAAAAGAGGAGACCTCTTCCCTGGGTGCTGGTGACTGTTGACCGCTGCCTCCCAATACGCCTTCCAGCAGATCCATCCATGGACTAGATGGAGGTGCTTGCTTTTGGCGAGTCTTCTGTTGCTGGGGCTGAGAGCCTTCTAAAAGTGCTTCAAGGAGTTCTTCTATCATAGTACAATCCCTTGTGGAATGATCTAGTACAGTGTTCCCAAATTATGGCAGCCGTAGGTGCGGATTGTATCCCCACAAGCGTGGAGAATCTCGCCACTTCTCTTGAAAATTGAGTGGTTAGCCACAGGCGCGCAGCTCAAATGGTCTCTTCTGTATATCGCTTGATTGGATTATTCTTGGATAAAGATGACTTGGATACGGATGCTGGGGCGAATGATTTTTTGGTAGACCGCCATTTTCTATACTGCAGTCACTTTGAAAATCCAAGTTTTCCGCAACCTCTGCAAAGGAGAGCAAACCCGAGTTTTCAAATGGATCTGAGTATAAAGTGTGCGCCCGCATATCACGGGTAGAGCAATCGTGGTCTACAGATTCTCAATGCCTGAAATCTTTGTAACATAAAGTGAAGAGGCATGCAAGTTTTCGCCTGATCTCCCACTTTCTTCGATGCCAATGATAACGGCTTCTATTGATGAAATGCTGGCTTCTCATCAGGGGTAGGTGAATTGACAAAGTATCCCCGGCTACGGACTGCTTCCTCCCCACCAAAGGCATCAACTTTAGACCGCTGATCCGCTTTGGCCTGAGCATCAACTGCATCTGGATCGAGTATGGTACGTAGCTTCTGCTCAAACGATGCGGCAACCTCCGGCTGGGATTGACTCAAATCATTCAATTCCTTTGGATCGGTGTGTAAGTCAAAGAGCTGGGGGACACTATTCACGTAATGAATGTACTTGTGGTGACCGTCAGTGACCATGAAGGAAGCGTGCTGAGAGCCGACAGCATGGTACTCGCTAAAAGCTAGCCGTTCTTGATCTGGGCCAGCCGCAATCGACCAAAGCGACTCACCGTCTAAATTCGCTTCTGGCACAGGCATATCAACTGCATCCACAATGGTAGGATATGAGTCGATTAAGGAGACGGGTGTATTGCAGACTTTGCCCTCTGGCACATCTGGACCTGCCATGATAAACGGAATACCAACCGACTCTTCATACATGGTGAACTTGCCAAAGAGGCCCCTGGCTCCCCGGCTCTCCCCATGATCGGACGTGTAGATGGTGCGAGTTTTGTCGGTTAGACCTAGCTCATCTAGCTGGTTCAGCACCCGTCCAATCTGCTGGTCTAGATGGGTCGTTGCCCCATAGTAAGCCGCATTCATACGACGAATCTCATGTTCTGTAAATTGCTCTTCCAGACCGAAAAAGTGACGGAAATAAGCCATTGCTGAATGTTCTGGCCACTCTGTTTGCTGCCATTGGGGCATCATCTCAATACCGTCTAACGGATAGGCATCGTAGAGGGCTGGTGGGGCAATGTAGGGCGGATGAGGGCAGACAAACGATAGAAATAGCACCCATGGTTGCTCGTCATTGGCATGTTGAGCCAGCCAACGACAGCCATTTTCAGCATTGCGAATATCATATTGGAGGTATGTCGAATCGCCTGGACCAGACTCTAAAATGCCATCCTTTTTCTGACGCAAAGGTGGATTATCTCGGATACAGCCTAGGATGTCCCCAACACCAGCCACCACGTTGAGGGGCTCTACTGATTGGGTGAATCCCAAGTCGTCGTCAGTTGAGCGGAAATGTAGCTTGCCAATAGAATCGACCTGGACCCCCTGATCACGCAGATAGTGATGCCAACTAGGGATCGAGCCATCATAAGGATGCCCATTGTCCCAAAAGCCATCTTGGTGTACATAACGACCCGTGGCCAAGGCCGCTCGGACTGGAACGCAGATAGGGCAATTCGTGTAGGCATTTGTAAAGCGGGTGCCTCGCTCTGCCAAACGATCTAGATTGGGCGTCTGTACCGTGGCGCTGCCATAACAGCCCATTGCGTCATAGGAGTGTTGATCGGAGATGATGTAGAGAAGGTTCATTGGGTTCATGGGAATATTCTTTCTCGCTGGATATACTTTGTCAGAAAACATTTACGCTGACCGCGCCCCAATGCGCATTGGGAAATGCCGAGAAGGGAGGGAGATACCCGTCTTCACAGGAACAAGCTTTTCTGGCCTTCCATATTTAGAGCAGGTCTGCTTTGGCTAGGGCGTGTTCGATGGCTGTTGCTTGTTCATCCGTAGTTGGCGTCATAGGTGCTCGAGCAATACCCCCATGGCGACCTCGTAAAGTCATGACCGTTTTGACACAAGCTGGTAAGTTGTCGCCAACGATTGCATTCCAGATCAAAAGCAGTCGATTGTGGAGAGCGAGGGCCGTCTCGTGATCGTTGGCTTGCACTGCATCCCAAAGCTGGATGCAGAGATCGGGGGCTGCAGTTAGAATAGCAGCAATGGCACCTTGGGCTTTAAGCGTAAAGGAGGGGTAGAGCAGGGCGTCAACCGCGGTGAAGACCGTGCCTCGGTCGCCCAACATGAGCAGCAGATCGGCCAACAATTTCAGGTCGCCAGCACTCTGCTTTACCCCAATGACCCCATCGACTTCTGTGATAATCTTGGTTAGCAGCGCAGGTGAACAGTAGGACCAGGGAACTACATTGTAGATCATCAGCGGAAGTTGAATGCTCTCAACAATAGTGGCGAAGTGGCGTTGCATCATCTCATCTGATGGCCGAAATAGGTAGTGAACGGGCGTCACCTGAAGCGCATCAACCGGTAGATCCGCCAAGGCTTGAACCCGCTCCACGGCTTGGCGAGTGCTGTCCACAATCACACCTGCGATCACGGGGAGCTTCCCTGCCACCTCATCGCAGGTAATCCCAACTAGTTGACGAGCTTCGGCGGTGGTGAATGTATGCCCTTCGCCCGTGCTACCGCCAACTACGATGCCATGGACCTTTGCCTCATCAATCATATAGCGGATATCCGCACGTAGAGCAGCTTCGTCAATCTCTTCGTTATGGTCAAATGGGGTGACCATGGGGGGCATAATGCCGCGAAACAAGCCATCGGTGCTCATTAGTTCCTCCAAATAGAATACAGGTTTTCATTGCGCTCGGGAGCAGTGTTCTCTATTCTACCGACTATTCAGAGAAGAATCAATTATGGACAGAAGGACTTGAAAAATGGGGTGAACCTATTAAGAGTAGAGTCAGCGAAGATGTCTAGAAAATAAGAAGGCTCGGGACTGCGCCCGAGCCTTCTTCAATCTACCCAAAACCCAAATTCTAAGAAGGAGAAAGAAGATGATATTCTGCATGAGTCATTGTAGCACGGTGGCTGTCACGCTACATTGGCAAAATGACTTGTCTATCTAAGCAATTTTGTGTATCCCTTCCTTACGGTGGAGGTAGATCCGGGTGTAGATGCCCCCTTTATACTTGGTTATGGCTCTATAAACTCTATATAGATGGGTGTTGTACCAATTTCAACCGTGACTTGTCCGTCTTCTGCTGGTACGGTAAACATCACATCTCCATCCCGGCTCGTCACTGTTGCATCCAACTTTGCGTCAAGGGTTACGTTTTCGGTAATCGTATTTGACCAGGCAACATACAGCTCACGATTACTTGTTATGAATCGATACGCCTCTATATTGTCTGGAAAATTGGTCGCCTTACCGCGAGCAATAGTGCCTCTAACCTTGCTCGTATAGAGCTGATAGGTCTCAAAGCCATTGATTGGTTCCCTATCTTCTGTAAAGAACCAGCGATGAATGTGCTCCGGCCCAAGCGGTCTGGCTTGGGGATCATACCAGAAGATGTTCTCAATGCCAGCTGCATAGCCGATGGTCTGCTGCTGAACAATAAAGTTTTTGTGGGCTTCTAGGCTGCCTCCATGGTTGACCCACATGCCCGTCTCTGTTACCCATACTTGTTTGCCAAATACATTGTTGGCGCTCATGGTCCCCACAATTTCGTCATATTTGTGTTTCATCGTAGGAAACTCTACTGGGTTGATGGGGTAATAGTGGAAATTGGCTACGTCAAAAAATTGGCCAGCTCCAGCCTTCAACGCCTCATCCCAGAAGGTGCGCTCAAAGATGGGCCAGTTGTCATAAGCCAGTCCACCAGAGACCACCAGTGCCGTTGGATCATATTGACGGACGTTACGATGGAAGACTTCTAGCTGGGCTGCGTAAGCTTCTGGAACAAGCCCATAACAGCCAATAATTGGCCCCCACGGATCATATCGAGTTTTGGCATCTGGCTCGTTTACGAACTCCCATGCGCCAACCTGGTCCGCATAGCGAGCCACCAAGACGGACATAAAATCATCAAATGCCACCATATCAGACGCTGGACCACAATCGTTGGCTTCAATGTCAGATGGAGTTCCGTACACAAAGGGCAATGGTGACAGGTCCGCCGCTTCGATATGATCCAACGTATTGTCTAGGGTGTCCCACTCATAGACGCCGGGAGAAACTTCCAGACGATGCCGCGGCACGCCAAAACGAATCCACCTGCTGCCTACCTGGTGGACCGTGGCTAAATTGGCTGCTAGAATCGTGTTGGTAAAAGCAGTGCGAATATCGGCCGCAAGCTGTGCTCCGACCTTGACAGGCGGCCCAATGGATTCGAAGGTAGCGGGTAGGTAGAGTGTGTAGGCATTTAGGATTGCCGCTTGGGTTGTGCTGGTGAGGGTTTGCGTATTGTCTGTGACGGTGACCGTTGCTTCATAGGTTCCAGGTGCGGTGTATGTGTGGGTTGTCGTGAGACCTGTGCCTGCATTTCCGTCTCCAAAAGCCCACTGAACTGAGATTGGGCTGGTCGTAGAGATGGCTGCGGTGAAGTAGGTCGCCTCTCCCAATCGTGTTGGACTGCTGTTGAGGACGAATAGATTGGTGAAGACCAAGGTCTGTCGAACAGAATGGAGGTCCAATTCCTGACGCGCGTTCTGAGCCTCAAGTTCAGTAGGCAACTGAACTAGCTCCGAGTTCACCTTCTCTGAAAGAGCATTTTCTGGATCCAAGCGTTCTGAGTCAACCTCGGCTGAATGAACAGTTGCCATCGCAGGGCGCATAAGAGAAAGAAGCGCAATACAGAGCGTGATGCCTACCGAGAGTGCCCATACAATGACTACTTTTCGTCTCTTGAACATACATTTTTTCTCCTGACTAAGTCTATAAGACCCAACTGAGCCCTATAGATGGCCAGAAAAGCTTGTTCTCGTGAAGGCGGGAATCCCCCTCCCTTCTCGGGACTTCGCATAGTAAATTAATTGAGTAGACGGGACAAGACTTTTCTGGCGAAGTATACTAATGTTATTCACGAAAAAGCGTAACTACCCGGCCATGCTGACCGAGTAGTTACAAAAAGCTTTTTTCATTCGTGGCAGGGATCAGTATAACAAAGTTGGTGAGGATAGAAAGGGGAAGATGTAAATGGAATGTAAACGCTAACAAATCATTCCCGGAATGATTTAGGAATTCCTAACTGATAGAGCATCTTTTCATAGAGAATATCGACCAATTCGCGACCACAATCCCGAATAAAGAATCCGAAACCCGGTGCTGCATTCAGCTCGATCAGCCAAAATGTTCCATCTTGATCCCGTGCAATATCTGCGCCAACGAAAGGAATAGGTAAGGTAGCTAGTGCTGGAGCCATAAACCCACAAATTTGCTGATTCAACTCCTCATCCGTGATCAATTGAGCTTTTGTATCTCCCCAGCGAAAGGGACTGAGGTTGCCAGAAAATGTGGCTCCTGTTGTGTCCTTGCGGTAGGAGAATTGATGTGCACCTGCTAAGAAGATCGAGCGGAATTCAGCATCAATGTCAATCACCTCTTGGGCCAAAACCACATAGTCATAATCTTTGTGCTTCTTGTCAAAGATCAGGGCCAGCTTCTGCTCCAACTCGCCACTGGTTTCAATGCGAAATACATTGGTCCCATGGGAACCTCGGTTGCGTTTGAGGATAAATGGATAGGCAAATTCCGCTTCAATCTCCTGAATGACCTGAGAGAATGTTGTATGGCTGCGATAGCGCTTATAGGCAGGGTTTACGTGAGGATCCAAAAAGGCGCGCGTGCAGGGCATGTTGATCACACCTTCCAGCAGCGTGGAGGTATAATCCTTGTCTTCACAGAGTTTGACTACACCTTGATCATTGAGTGGCGTACTCCAGTTGACAAAGAAACGTGGCCCAGCCGGCGTCTGTACCTCCACTACATTCTGCCCTGAATGGAGAACGCGATAGTCCACTTGTAATTTCTGACAGGCATTGAGCAAAGATTCAATATTTAAATTCATGAGCGAAAAATTTGGGGGACATCAGGACCGTATTCGATGGTTGTGGCCTCCAGAAAACGTCCCAAGCTTTGGATACTCCGTCTTAGCTCAGTGGCTAGGGCTTTACTCTCTTTGACTTTGGATTCTAAATAGATCTGGTTGACAACGAGTTGCCCTTTCTTCCGGTCCATCTTGGGGTCAATGCGACCGATGAGGCGATCTCCCCTCAGAATCGGTAGAACATAGTAACCGTACTGACGTTTGGCCTGGGGTACGTAGATCTCAATCCGATACATGAAATCCCACATCAGTTCAGTGCGATCCCGATCCCGAATCAGATTGTCAAAGGGCGATAGCAGCACTGTACGCGGTCGCCAATCTCCCGCCTCGATCCGCTGAAGTAGGGGGAGCATCTCTGTGTGGATAAACCACTCCCCCTCCCAGCCCTTCACTTGGACTGGCTCGACCAACCCCTCAGTTACCAGTTGGGTTAGAACCCTGTCAAGCTCTGGATAGCGCCCTTCTATAAAGTGGTGGTTGATATGTTTAGATTGGGCTATGCCTAACCCTTTTAGTGACTTTTGAAGCGCATCACGCGTTACGTCGGCAGCAGACCAACCGCCATCAGGCACCCCTTCTGGCAACACTCGTTCCGTGAGATCCCACCAACGTTTGAGTCCATCTCGCTGGGCAACCATAAGTTGACCGCTACTCCATAGATAGTCGATCATGTACGAGACGCTGCGGCCTGATGTCCAGCCGCTGGATGCCCACGGCACTTTGGACTGGTCCTTAATATCTTGGGTCAATAGTGGGCCACGCCCGGTGATTTCGTCGAGGACAAAATCGCAAAAGCTCTGGTTATCCTTGACCCAGGTTCTCAATCTTTTGGACCAAGCGGAACCATCTTGACCGTACCGTCGCATCATATATTCATGGAGGGGGTAATCTTCGGTCAGCACAAAAGAAGCTGCATGTGCCCAATATTCAAAGAGGGCGCGCTCCTGGTAGACCAATCGATGGAACTCCTCTCGATCATATTGACCTAATCGAGACCAGAGAACCAGATATTGGGTGCGCTCAACCGCTCTGATGGGATCCATTTGAAGGCAGCGAATATGACCCAGTACTTTAAGCATGGATTCGCGATTGGCTTTGGGTATTGGACCACTGAGCTGTTGTGCAGAGATGGCCAGTCGACGGGCACTTTGGGGTGTGATGATCTTTTTTGTTGCCATGAGCTAACTATACCACAGCTCCAAGGCAACTAGAAGGCTTGAATTGGGCAATCGCGATCCTGTCACCCATTCGCCAATGCCGGTATGATTCAACTTTTCCCATTCAATTTTTTCCTATGCCGTATTTTTCCCTCTTCCAAATCAAAAGATGTTATACTGATGAGCTAATGCTCATTGCACCGTGAAGATTATACTATTGTTCTGACAAAACGAATTGATGCCATCTTTATGATCTGGTGCAAAAACGGTGGAGATCATATTATTGTTCTGACAAAACGAATTGACCAAGGAGACAATCATCCGTCTGAACTCTACAACCAACTCATACTCTCAGAATGAAAATGGAGCCGCTGCGTGAATCAACCCATTCACATATCTTTACCCACACCCTTTTCCGTTGGCCCGGCCAATACATACCTATTTGTCGAGCCAGAACCGCTGCTCGTCGATTGCGGAATTGACACAGATGAGAGCTGGAATGTCTTGGTTGATGCGCTTGCTGAAAATGGTCTTGCACCTGCTGACATCCAGAAAGTTGTTGTTACCCATGCCCACGTGGATCATATGGGCATGGCCGGACGCATCATTGCCAATAGCCCAGCCACTTTGTTGATTTGGGAACAGATTGAACCCTGGGCATATGACACGGACACAATGTGGCAACAGCGACAGGACTTTATGCAGACTACACTCAACCAGTTTGATCTGGCTGATGATGATCGCAATGGGATTCTCGACGGCATGGCACAGACCATGACTATCTGGTCGTCTGTTCCTAGAGAGCGTGTTGAGACATTTGGGCTGGATGATCTGATTCAGATGGGTGGGCTACCTTGGCAGGTGCTCTATGCCCCAGGCCACAGCAATACTCAAACCTGCTTCTACCAGCCAGAGACCGAGCAGTTCTTGGCAGCGGACATGCTGCTAGCTTTGACACCCGCACCCGTGTTGGAACATCGCTTAACTGATAATCTTGAACGAGAAATCAGCCTCCCCAAACTACTTGAGATGTTTGATCTCATTGAGAAGATGGCTATTCGTCACGTTTATCCAGGGCATGGCGAACCTTTTTCTGATTTTCAAGAGCTGATTGAGCGCCAACGCCAACGTATTTCCCTACGCAAGGGCGAGTGTCTTGAGTTGGTGCGTAAGGGTAAAGAACAAATAGAGGATCTCTTGGATGTAATGTATAAGCACCATCCCCGGGGTATGCGTTTTACAGGTCTAAGTGCGCTGATTGGATATCTGGATCTTCTGCTGATTGATGAGGCAATTGAAGAACGTATTATAGATGGAAAGCGGCGATTTATAGTTCGTTGATAGGATAAAAACTATCCCGATTGTCATGAACATTCGAAACGCAACCGAAAAAGACACCTCATCCCTTCGTCAGATGCGTCCCAACTTTGATGAGCACATCGCTTATCGGTTGACCGCGCAAACCAATGGTAAGGGAGAATTTCTAATCGTGGAAGAAGCCGACGAAGTTGTCAGCTTCGTCTTTTTAAAATACACCGGCAAATCAACTTACCCTGACTACCCAGATATTGAGGATCTTTTTACCAAAGTTGATAAAAGACGGAAAGGATATGCCCAAGCCCTCTTGCTTGAGTGCGAAAAACGTGCCATGCAGCGCGGCTTTCAAACGATTGGACTTGCTGCCTCACCTGACCCAGCCGACCCTGGGCATCAACTATACCGTAAACTTGGCTACCAACATGATGGTAAGGAATCCTATGTTGACGGCGTTTATGATGGCGTTGAGGACTGGGTGATTGATATGGAGAAAGTCTTAATTGATGGGTAATCATTCTCAATTCATTGACGGACTGTCAGAGACACAGTTTGAATCGATAACATACTTATCACCAACTTCTTGAGCGAGTATTGAATCCCATGCGCCTGAGTTTAAACGTCCTTGACGATCACTTAATTAGTCGAATCATTGATGAATCCATATCCATTCTTGCCGAGATCGGTATGGAGATTCGTAGCGCCAATCTGCGCGAGCAATTGCTACAAAGAGGCTTACGTGAGGACCAGAGCAGCAAACGTCTGCTCTTCCCCCTTGATGTGGTAGAGAAGGCCCTCTCAAGGGCACCCGAATCATTTACGCTTTACAAGCGCAATGGCCAACCCCATACTGTCATCGGCGGAGACGCAGTACACTTTACACCTGCATCTAGCGCGCTTAAAATTTTGGATCACCGTAGCGGCGAGAGCCGTTTAGCCACGACGGCTGATTTTGTTGAGTATATCCGGCTGGTCGACGGCATGGAGCACATCGCCTATCCATCTACGGCATTTTCAACTAACGAGGATATTGATCCTCAAGTCTCGGATGCTTGGCGGCTCTACCTATGTCTGATTCACTCCATAAAGCCCGTGGTTTCTGGCGCATTCACCGAACACGGTGTGCCAAGGATGGGTGAAATGATGGCCCTCTTCTGCAAAGATAGGGAGGAACTAAGGGCGCGCCCCATGTCCATCTTTACCATTACCGCAACAGGAAACTTTCGCTACAGCGAGGATTCCTGTCAGAACTTGCTCGACTGTGCCGAGTGGGGAATCCCTGTGGAGATTGTCCCTGTCACCCTTATGGGGCTGATTGCACCAGTCACTTTGGTGGGGGCCGCAGTATTTCATACGGTAGATGTGCTGGCGGGTGTGGTGATGGCCCAACTGATCAAACCGGGAACACCAGTTATATTTGGCGGCGCACCAGCCTCCTTCCACATGAGCGAGGCATCTGCGCCTATGCTTGGCATTGAAGCCCTTCATCTTGACGTAATCTATGCCGCCATTGGCAAAACGCTAAAGTTGCCAACTCAAGCCTATATGGCCCTGAGTGATGCCAAATTCTTGGATGCTCAGGCGGGTGCTGAGACCTTTGGAAGTGGACTGTTGGCTGGATTGGCTGGCGTCAACTCGGTCTCTGGGCCGGGAATGCTCGATTATGTGTTGACCTTCTCCCTGCCCAAACTCGTCTTCGATAACGAGCTATGTGGGCAGATCCATCACTTGTTGCGAGAGGTGGCACCCATCGATGATTTGCCTACCGTAGAATTGGTTAAAGCTCAACTGGCCGATGAGCATATGCTAACTTCAGCTCACACCTTAACTCACTGGCCCCAACAACTCTATCTACCTGGCCAGGTGTTTGACCGCAAAAACGAGGATAGCTGGGCCAAAGCTGGTAGCAAAGATCTAATGCAGCGCGCCACAGAAGAAGTAGAAGAACGTCTAGCCAACTATACACCTATCGACACTTCCCCCGATGTAGATGCTGAAATGAGACGCCTGATTGAGAAGGGCATAACTTCCGGTCGAGCGTTGCCACCGATTCCTCCATTGCCCGAAAAGAGTGAATCTCGTACCCCCGTCCGACGAGAACGCCGACAAAACCGCCGCAAAAGAGTAGGATGACGCGCCCCGTATGCCAGGACCACTTCAGGGAATCAAAGTAATCGATCTCACGACTGTTCTCATGGGGCCGTTTGCCACCCAACATTTGGGCGACATGGGCGCGGACGTCATCAAGATTGAGCCACCTGCAGGTGATGTTATTCGCTACTCTAACAGCGGACGCAATGAAGGCATGAGCAATCTCTTTCTCAACAACAACCGCAACAAACGCAGCCTTGTTCTTGATCTAAAGGCAGTTAAGGGTAAAGAGGTAATCGCCAAGCTGATTGAGCGCAGCGATGTACTGGTCTCTAATGTACGCCCTCAAGCCTTGAGTCGATTAGGTTTGGCTTATGAAGACGCGGCAATCATCAATCCCCGTTTGGTGTATGTGGCCTGCTTTGGCTTCAGTCAGGATGGACCCTATGCGGAGCGAGCCGCCTATGATGATCTCATTCAGACTATGGTCGGCGTCCCTAACCTCTTTCAGCGAGCCTATGACGATGAACCTAAATTCCTGCCATCCAACTTCTGTGATCGAGTGACTGGGCTGAATGTCGTGAACGCCGTGACCGCTGCCCTCTTCTACCGAGAGCGCACGGGCAAGGGACAGTCTGTTGAGGTGCCCATGTTTGAGACCATGCTTCAGTTTCTAATGAGCGATCACCTTGGCGGTTTCACCTTTGAGCCACCAGAAGGGCCACCTGGCTATGCCCGCATCGTCAATCCCAACCGCCGTCCCTACGCAACCAAAGATGGGCACGTAGCCCTGTTGGTCTACAACGACAAACAATGGACCGAATTCCTTCACCTTATTGGTCGTTCCGAGCTGATTGGCCAGGGTATCTTTGCCAGCATGGCCACCCGGGGTCAAAACATCGTTGACGTATATGGCTTTGTGCGGGAATGCCTTGGACAACGAACCACCGCTGAATGGCTTGAGCTTTTAGGTAACTCGGATTTGCCACACGCAGCCGTACCAACCTTAGAAGAGCTCTTCGAAGATGAACATCTACAGACCATCAACTTCTTCCCCGAGCAGCAACACCCCAGCGAAGGCCATATCCGCACGACTGCTATTCCTAGCACCTGGTCTGAATCTCAGCCAGAGCTTCACCGATCCGCCCCCCGACTAGGACAACATAGTCAAGAGATATTAACGGAATTGGGATATTCTGACGAGGAGATTGAGCAGCTAGACGAGTCTGACGTGACGAGAGTTGAATGAGTCCCGCGAGCCTGATAAATGTCATTCTGAGCCGCCAAGTACCGTATAGTCTATTCGAAGCAAGGAGCAGCGATTGCGAATGAAGGCGTTTACGAAGAGAGCGAAGAATCTCCACACAGCCAACGAGAGATCCTTCGCTGTACTTGAATGGTAGTGTGGGATCAGTTGCGTCTCGCTCATCGAGTAGATAATGTGTGTATGTGGTGGCTCAGGATGACATTGAAGTGAGACTGATGTCATTCTGAGTCGTCAAGTACAGTAGAATTTATTCGAAGTGAGAGGCTCCGGTCGTGAATAAAGACGGTTACGAAGAGAGTGAAGAATCTCTGCATGGCAAACGAGAGATCCTTCGCCATGCTCGAATGGAAAAGTTGGGTAGGTTACAAAACCTCATCGAGTAGAGAAGATGGGTGTGTGGAGGCTCAGGATGACAGGGAAGAGCGGACAGCGTCATTCTGAGCCGTCAAGGGTGGTGAAGCATGTGTGCAGCGCAAGGCATCACTGAAAGTTAGGGCGGGCGTGAAGAGAGCGAAGAATCTCGATATGACCAACTGGAGGTCTTTCGCCGTGTTTGAGCGAAGAAATTGTATTGATATTTAAGGCAGAAACGTGGATTTCTCTCTATCAGATGAACAAAAAGACCTTATCAAACTAGTCGAATCAGTCTGCCAAGACTTTGACGATGACTACTGGCTAGAAAAAGATCGAAATGGCGGCTTTCCCTTCGACTTTCATCATGCTATGGCAGAAATCGGTCTGCTGGGCATTGCCATGCCTGAAGAGTACGGCGGGGTTGGTATGGGGATTACGGAGGCTGCGCTGATGCTCCAAGTCATCGCCCAATCTGGTGGCGCCATGGCAGGGGCCTCATCCGTTCACATGAACATCTTCGGGCTACATCCGGTGGTGATCTTTGGCACGGAAGAGCAAAAGTCGCGCTGGCTACCGCCCCTGATTGCAGGGAAAGAATTGGCCTGCTTTGCTGTAACAGAGCCGAATGTGGGACTCAATACTCTTAAGTTGAAAACTAGAGCAGTTCGCAAGGGCGATACCTACCAAGTAAGCGGCGAAAAAGTCTGGATCTCCACTGCCCAAGTTGCTAATAAGATGCTGCTATTGGCCCGCACTACCTCTCTTAACGAGGTTAAAGAACCTACAGAAGGTTTAAGCCTCTTTTACACCGACCTGAATCGAGAGAGTATCCTTGCCCAAGAGATCGATAAAATGGGACGCAAAGCTGTCGATTCCAACGTCGTCTTTATCGACAATCACCAGATTCCAGCGGCCGATCGCATTGGCGAAGAGGGCCAAGGCTTCCGCTACATTCTTCACGGTCTCAACCCCGAGCGCATCTTGATTGCTGCTGAGGCCGTTGGAATCGGCAAAGCTGCACTCAATCGAGCCACCACCTATGCCAAAGAGCGCATTGTCTTCGACCGCCCTATCGGTCAGAACCAAGGCATCCAGTATCCTCTGGCCCGCTGCTGGATGGAGCTAGAAGCTGCCCAAATGATGATGCTCAAAGCGGCTTGGCTCTATGATGCCAATCAATCTTGTGGGGCTGAAGCCAATGCCGCCAAATATCTGGCCGGCGAAGCGGGCTTTCGAGCTTGCGAAACAGCCGTTCTAACTCATGGTGGCATGGGCTATGCCAAAGAATATCACGTTGAACGTTACCTAAGAGAAAGCTTGATTCCCCGCATTGCGCCGGTAAGTCGGGAATTGGTTATGAGTTTTATTGCTGAGAAGGTGCTGGGGTTGGCTCGATCGTATTGAAACAGCTCCTAATGATTGATCACCGGCAAATAGAGTTCATTCAACTCACCAACAGTTGACGACTCACCAATCGCCAGCGGCTCTTCATTGGTCTGCTCATTATTCCAGAAAGCCGCACTTTCTACCAGATAGTCGCCTACCTTAAAGCGTATAGGTGCATTCGGTGTACCACACCCCGCAAAATGATCTGGACCTTCACCTGCAACAATCACGCGATAGGCAAATTGACCATCAATACTTTGGACGACATCCTGCCCACAGAGGGTGTTGCCAATCCATGCCTCTACGATCATACCTTGCGTAAGGGGGGCTTCTAAACTGGTTTGTAGCATACCATAGTAGACCGCAGGGAATACTTTTTTCTGCTCTTGGTTACTCGTTACTGAAGCGGCAGAGACATCGGGCAGCTTGAGAATCGTTTCGTCCGTAACATGAATCCAGTAACCGCGCCCGGGCTTCAGTTCGGTTAGGTCATTAACCCAAGCTGGGGCTGAAACGTCATAGACTTCCCATCGCTGATGCGGGTCAATCACCGAGGCATCGTAACCGTAAACCGTTGAATAGACCCCTGCAACCGACGCAAAGGCTTGCGGAACTGGGCTGGTTACAGCCAACGGATACGATATCAGGTTCCAACCTGTTGCGTATAGTGGTATATCGATACTGTACATGAGCGCATAGATTCCAGCGCCCACTGCGTCCGCCACGGCTCGATTGTGGTGTGGATCGACGGATGTTGTCAGCTCTCGCCAAGCGCCAGTTGGAGAATCTTCAGCATAGAAGTAGATGTGTAGCAGCCCTTCTTTGTCATCATCAATATGACGCCCCAGATAGTTGAGGCTAATCGATGCTTGGGTAAGGTCCGGGGCCGCTGAAGATGATGTAACACGGTAAGCCTGCCCGACTTGGGTTGTCCAAGACGGGGCGTTGGGAACGATGGTTGTCGGCTGTACGGTATAGAATTCATCTGGCGAAAAATTCCGATGGTCGACGTAGAGCGTGACTTGACCATCGCTAGAGCGGACAGGTGCATTCCCATTACTTAGCGATAGCACCTCACCCACGCCAACAATCTGTACGTTGCCATTGCTGAGGGAAAGGACATTCCCATTGCTTAAGGAAAGAACGTTGCCATTACTCAAAGAAAGCACACTTCCATTGCTCAATGACAGAACATTCCCGTTGCTCAACGAAAGTACCTGACCAGACAATGTCCAAATTGCCGCAAACCCATCAGCCAGCACAACGCCATTGCCATTGCTCAGAGATAGGACATCGCCATGATTCAAAGAGATGACGTTTCCGTTGGCCTGTAGTAACAACACATTGCCATTGCTAAGGGAGAGAACATCGCCATCGCTCAAGGAAATGACATTGCCGTTACTCAAAGAAAGCACGCTTCCGTTGCTAAGAGAAAGGACATTCCCATTGCTCAACGAGAGTACGCTGCCGTCGTTATAACGAATCAGCACGTTACCATTGCTCAAAGACAATACGTCACCATCGCTCAGGTTTATCACATTCCCGTTGCTTAGGGATAACACGCTCCCATTGCTTAATGAAAGAACGTCGCCATTCCTGAGAGAGAGAACGGGGGCACCACCAAGTGCATAGTCAACCACAACACTTCGCTGTAGACTATTCCGATCATAAATGTGAATGTAGGCATTTTGTGTAAGTTGACTCAAACTGATGGTGCTGCTGTAGGTACCATCACCATGATCAGTTAACGGGATAGCGGGTTGTGCAGCCTGATTGGATTGAGCATCGGCTGCATAGACTCGGGCATGGAGAGCCGATCCAGACGGAATGCCGCGTACAGCAATGTCGAGTTGGGATGCCGTAACTGGGGTTAGTGTCACGTCCGGTTGCCAATTTGATAGAGCTTGCAACTGCATTTCGGTACCGCCCGAAACCACATTGGTGCAGCCGGCTATTGGGCTTGGGGCTGCATTCAATTCGTAAACGCAGAGCTGTGCGCCATAGCGGGCATTCCATGCCTGAATTCGATCTCGACGGGGCGCACCCAAATCGATCAATGTATCATCCTGGAATAGGAAAGCCCGAGACCCGCTGCCCGCAATGTAAGGGCCTCCTTCTGGATTCAAGAGGAAAAAGGTCGGAACCGTAAAATTCTTGGCTGGCGAACCATCGTTGGTAAAGTGTACGTGGGTAACGGCCACTGGCATTGCATGGGGACCTGCGTGATCAGGATGATCAATTGCCTCACTTGGTGCCACCAACCATGGATAGGCGTCCACCATCGTCTCCCAATCTGAACGCCCAACCATCTGATGGGAAAGGGTCTTTTCACAATTGGGCAACCACTGTATAAGGGGATGAAATTCGCTATTCACCTCCGAGTACGGATCGCTCATAACGCCTGGGCAGCCCTCTACGCGGACGATGCGGTTGTCCTCTAGCCCAATGTAATTATCAAAGAGAAAGAAGAGATAGTGACCCAACTCATGAGCTAGCGTGCGCGCCCAGTCCTCACTCAAGTTATCCCCGGCCTCGCCATAACGATTCCACGTGGCACCCATCTCTACATGACCGGGTACATAGAGAATAGGCTGAGTCGTTCCATCCACTGTAACTTCTGTTAGACGACCGCTAGAGACCACACCGCCAATGGTCGCATGGGGGCGTAGCCGATTTGTGGCATGAACCCGAATATCCGCCTGATTCCACAAGGCCTTGTTGTGATGAACTGTGACTGTTCCCAAGGCCACCTGGCCATTACTCCAATCATAGAGCAGTTCGGATGCTCGCCTGATATCAAACTCAAGCTGATCCAAGTAGAGAGAGTCTAGACGGGCATCCCACTCTAAAGATAGATCCAAATCAAAGAGAGTCAGCAGATTCCCGTCGGACACAGTCAATGTCTGTACTCCTGGTTCAGTAATTTCGGGTGCAATCAAGGTATTGGCATTCATGATGGGGCTTGTCTGATAGACTTGATATTTCTCTCCAGGTCTACCATATGCATCAGTTGGGGCTAGCGCTATCAAGCGGTCATAGATAAACATCGCACCAGCACCAGCCAGTAGCCCCTCCTTGTCGGTCTTGAAGATGGCCTCACTTTTACCTATGGGTTGGGCCAGCCGATCCTGATCTAGAGGCAAACGGTAGACTTGTGCGTCGGAGACGCCATTTCCTGCTTGGTCTTGGACGCGCACCGAAGTGCCAACGGCGCGAAAGGGATAGGAGATGGCAAAGGCTAATTGCCGCGCAATCGGGGCGAATGCCTGATTCGCATAGACATACGTACCTGCGTTGTCTGATATATTAGGCTGGCGATAGACCTCAATTCGGATGCGTACGCTGTCTGATTGACCAAAAAAGCCACTGTGGAGCGTGTTCCAGATAAAGACGTGTTGAGCTGGCATCAGGTTTTCATCCTGGGTTGCCAAATTGGTCATTTGCGTTCCGTCTGCCTCGTAGGCTACTCTCCATTCAGCTCTATCATCGAGAGAATAGTACACCCCGATGGAACCTACCGGAACACCATCCGGATGATAGAGTGTGTAGGGGATGGGGAGTAGCGGATCCTGAACCAGTTCAATAATCCCTGGCTCACCTGACGCTGGGGTCTTGCCAATTTGCCCGATATCAACCACGAACTGATGATCTGGAGCCAATTGCGTCCCCAGACGGGTATTTTCGTAGATACGACTATGATCCAATGCGCTAACTGCAATGTCTAAATCCCCATCATTATCCATATCTCCCCAGGCCACGTCGGTCCGTTGTTCATTCACCGTATCCAACTGCTGAACAGTGAAGATACCCTTTCCATCATTGATAAATAGTTGGTAAGTGGTGGCAATATCCAGATCACCGTCGCCATCCATATCATCCAGGGCAACCTGCTCGCCCGATAAAGTCGCACCATCCAACTCGATGAGGGTAAATTCTATTTCGGTTTGGGGGACCAAACCTATCTGAATCGTTCGGAAAAACATGAGCGATTCGTTGCGAAAGGCCAGAATGCTCGTTTCGGTCCCCACCACCATGTCTAGATCCCCATCACCGTCAATATCTCCCAGGTCAATGCTTTGGCTGTTGCGCCCGGCTGCTTCCAGTTTCTGTGGAGCGAATTCTCCTACACCATTATTGATGAAGATCTGATTCGGGGTACCTCTATTGGCAACGGCCACATCCAGATCGCCATCACTATCAATGTCGCCCAAGGCGATGCTTTGCGTGTTGTGCCCTTCCCCTTCAATGTCAGTCGGAGTAAAAGTGCCATTCCCTTGGTTGAAATAGAGTTGGTTGCGGTATTCGGCGGCACAAACATTACTCGTTTCCACACGGCCATTGCCAACAGCCAGATCCAGATCGCCATCTCGATCGAGATCGCCCCAAGCAACGCTGGTCGTGCAGCGGCCCTCTGGCCCAATCTCAACCCGGGTGAAATTCAGGTCTCCCATATTGACATAGATATGGTTCACCTCGCCAGCGTCCTCAAAACCGCTGTTACCAATGGCCAAGTCCAGGTCATAGTCGCCATCCATATCACCCCAAGCAACACTCTTGGTTCCCAGATAATCTGCATCTAAATTGACAAGATGGAAGGAGCCATCGCCATTGTTAACGTAGTTTGTGCGGTGCCCCAAACCACCGGTTGCCAAGTCGAGATCGCCGTCGCCGTCCAGGTCACCCCAGGCAATCCCCTCGATGGCTCGCAGCTCCGCCCCCAAGTGTGAGCGATTCTCAAAGGTGCCATTCGTATTCTGTACAATATAGTTCGTGATATCCAGTGTCCCAATAATGAAATCGATCCGTCCATCGCCATTCAAGTCGCTTGCCCCAATGTCACTGGTGTTGGCAATTTCGGGTTGAAGTGGCTGAGGGGTAAGGAAACCGTTACCCTGATTTAGATAGAGCTGATTGCTGTCCATATTACCCACTACCAGATCCATATCGGCGTCACCGTCGACATCGGTCCATTGAACGCTGACCGTGGTGCTGTTAGCCGTTTCCAAAGGAATGGATGTAAAGCTCCCAGCCCCGTCGTTGCGATAGACCTGATTGGGCTGCTGATAGTTGCCTACGGCAAGATCGAGATCGCCATCGCCATCCATGTCTGCCCAATCCACTGAACTAGTCTGGTAAGATTCGCTGCCTAGATCCAGGTCAACAAACTGCTCATCTCCATCATTGCGATATATTTGATTGATGCCGTAGTTGCCCACGCCAATATCCAAATCACCGTCGCCGTCCATATCTCCCCAGACCACGCTTGCTGTCTTGCGTTCGGTGGGTAGGGTGAAGGGCGTAAATGTGCCGCCTCCGTCATTGCGATAGACGAAATTGGTCCGCGCCGGCCAGCAATCACAGTTGGGATCGTAGGGGCCATCTCGATTGCCCACCACGAGGTCGAGATCGCCATCGCCATCCATGTCACCCCAGTTGATGCTTGATGTGTCAAAACGATTTGGACCCAGTTCAATAGGGATAAAGGAATTGTTGCCATCATTGCGGTAGACTTGGTTGGGTTGGCCCTGATTGGCAATGGCCAAATCTAAATCCCCATCGTCGTCCATATCTCCCCATTCGACAGTCGTCGTATTTTGGCTCTGCTGGCTCTCGGCGCTTAGGCCAAAGTTGAAGTAGCCATCACCAACGTTCTGATAAATCCTATTAGGCGAGCCATAGTTGCCTATGGCGATATCTGGAAAACCGTCACTGTTGTAATCAGCAATGGAAACAGATGTTGTCTGAGTGCCTGTTTTGTCTGTATCGCGTACGACAAAGTTCTTCAAATCATTGCGATAGAAATCCAACCCGTATAGGTTGTTGACGACAACGACATCCAGATCCTGATCATTGTCAATATCTGCCCAGGAAGCCAGACGATCCTCATCTCTTTCTGGGCCAAAGCGGAAGAGGGTGAAGCGCCGCCCACCGTCGTTTCGATAGATGTAGCTGCTTTGAGAGGCATAGGGAATGACGATGTCAAGGTCGCCATCATTATCCATGTCGCCTAACGCGGGCTTGCCGCGAAATTCGGTAGGAAAGTTGACATCAGATTCAGATTCGACAAAACTGGCGGAGGCGTCATTAAAGAGAATGTTGTGGGGCTCATAGTGGCGCACCTGGAGAATATCGAGATCTCGGTCGCCATCCACGTCACCAGCATGCAGGCTAAGGCTTTCTGTTGCGTAGTGCCAGTCGGACATGGCGAATTGACCACTGCCATCATTGAGCAAGCGGCGGCAGCCACCAGAGTAAATGCAGATGGCTATATCTACATCACCATCTCCATCCAACTCGCCCACCACAAAATCAAGCAGGAAGTAATCATGGTAGATGCTGTCAGACTGGACAAGCGTGCCATCTCCCTGATTCCAGAAGATTTCAAGCGCGTGGGCATTGTTATCCTGATAGCGGTCAACCAAGTCCAAGTATCCGTCGCCATTGAGGTCAGCCCAAGCAAATTTTTGGATGCCAAATGAATCCTCGCCCAGGCTGATGGTCTCAAACTGACCGGTTCCATCATTAACATAGATCTGAGCTGTAGCGTCCCGATTAGCTACGGCCAGGTCCAGATCTCCATCTCCCTCTAGATCACCCCAAGATAGATGGGCAGTTTGCCATGTTTCGGTACTCAGCTCCTGTAGGCTGAACGTTCCATCACCCTCGTTACGATAGAGCTGATTTATACCATCATTGCCGAGGGCTAGATCAAGATCCCCGTCCATATCCATATCCCCCCAAGCCATGCTATTCACCTGTCCAGATCGCGGCTGGGTATACGACAAGCTGAATTGATCTAGGGTTGGAACATCGAGTGAATCTATAGTTGACTGGGCAAATGCACCAGATTGTAGAAACATAAGGTACCCGGTGAGCAATGAACTGGAGGCAACAAGGGCAATCAGCAGACTTCGTATTGTGATTGTGTTATGCCGGAACATTGGTAACTCCTGTTGTGTTTTTGGTCATAGGTTCGTCTATATGTGACTGTCACTCTCGAATGTGGCTGGCAGCAAGTCCGAGAATTTTGGCTCGCTTGGACGCCAAGTGACAGTCATGGACAAAACAATGTGTCTAGTCCAATACGGCGTAAGTCTCTATTGCGCCTCGCTATACTAGCGCTTCATCAAGTTTTAATTTTCGGGTTCAGTAGGCACGCCCCGTGCCGGTCACCGAATGAGGGCGTGCTCACTGAACAGATACCAACCCGAATTCTTAATGTTGATGATGTACTATAGTCTTTAAGAAAAAGATTTTCCAGTTGTCCCCTGAGCTTGTCGAAGGGCGGCGGGAAAATCTTTTTCTGGATATCTATAGTAGAAAATCGTGGTTAAAGATTGGTTAGATAGACAGTTGACTTTTTATGCGATTTAACATGGCTTGGGCTGGGTCTTCGGCCATTTTGACACCATACCTCTGGGCGTCCGAGACCGCCTTTTCGGCATGGCGAAGTGCCTCTTGCGGTTGCTCTTGTTGTAGATAATACTCGGCCCATAAAGTGACAATAGTCGGCAGTTGAAAGGACAACATACGCTCTTCGGCCAACTCGGTCGCTTCTTGTAAATAGATGTAGGCTTGATCTGGCTTGCAAGAACGCAAGTGAAGATCGCCTAAGTAAGTCAGACTCGTAACGATGATTTCAGCCTGTTGAATTTGACGTGCTAGCTTAAGACCCTGATTCAGGTGATCGACTGCTGCGTCCTGATTGCCCCTATCTAGATGCATGACGCCCAGGTTGCTCTGTAAACGCGCCGATTCTAGCGATTTCCCTAGCTTATCGGCCATGGTTAGGGCTGTCTCATAACAGGCTTCGGCCTTGGACCACTCTTCTTGGGTTTGGTAGAGGGCAGCCAGATTAAGCTGTAGTGAAAGCTGGTTGAAGGGATCTTGGGTTTGGCGGGCGATTTCCAGGGCCTGCTCCCATAGCTTTGGCACTTGATCTAAGTTGTTTTGATAGTAGTGATAGATACCCAAGTTGAGCAAACCCAACAGCTGGATGAGACTTGTCCTTGGTGTAACGGGCAGATTATCGAGCAAGGATAGCCCTTTTTGAATCTGTACTTCTGTCCTGGGGCCATTGTCTATTTTAATCAGGACCAATCCTTGCTGAATGAGCAGATCGGCTTCGAGCATGGGGGCAAGTCCATCGGTCAGCATTAGTCCCTTGTCAAGCCAAGGGAGTGCCTCTTCTGGCGTGCGTGAACGCAGGGCAATAGCCGCACCACGGCATGCATCAACTTGTAACTGGCGCACATCTGGAGATTGAGGTAATGTACTTAAATGGTTGAATGCCTGTTCATAACTCTGAACTGCTAGCTTCCACTCCTCCAGAAACTCATAGATGTGTCCAAGGTTTACCAATATGGCCCCCCACAATTCGGCAGACAGTTGCCTTTTTGTAAATTTTTCTAAGAGCTGCCGTAAAGGGCGGGCCCGACCACGATACAGGCTATGGAAGAGGTTTGTTGTCGCCAATTGTGCCGCCCGTTCTACGTCTCTTGCATGCTGATAATGGAGCGCAGCTTGGAAAATGTCATCAGACTCATGCTCGTAGTATTCCGCAGCCCGCAGGTGCATCTCTTTCTTTTCATTTCTCCCCAGTAGCTGATAATAGAATGCCTGTACGATAGCGTGCTGTCTGTAGGTTTCGTCAGATAGATCCTCTAATAGCCCTTCTTCTAGCAGATACCGATTGACCAGATGGGTCAGCGTATAACGAACGCTGGCGCTATTCAGCACCTCTTCGATAGCGTCAGCCGTACCAGGAAAGCCTAACAGCGCAGCGACACCGTACATGACCATTCGCTCTTCATCGTGCAGGGTTTTGTCTACCTCTTCGAGGAGGAACTGTTTCACTTGCTCTGTTTTGACTAAACGCTGAATGAGCCGCTCCTGATCCGTGATCTTTTGTAACGACTGAATGGCAAGAATCAGGAGTTCGGCGTTCCCCTCTGTTGTGGAATAGAGTTGATGTGAAATGGGGTCGGTGAGCGGTACGCCTTGGGTGTTAAGCAAACGACACGTATCTTCATAAGTTAGTCCGATCAACGGTTCAACATTGCCATCTCCTAAATCGGTGGGGATTTGTGCCGTGACAATGAGCTTAATCTCTCCTGATTCGACAGCTCCACGCAACCGATCGAGCAAACCCTTCTGGCCGGCGTCGTTATAGATGATGTGGAAATCATCAAAGCAGAGAAGGATCTCTTGTCCACGTAGGGTCCGGAAGAGGTAGTCCAATAGGGTCGTGGCAGGTGGCATGGCTCCGCTTTGGAGCGCAGCATGGAGCATATGCCAAATTTCATTCTCACCTCGCCAAGCCAGGAATTCAGCCAGCTCCCAGATGAATGCATTCATGTCATAGTCAAGATAACAGACATGCCAAAAAATGCGTTCGTTGGTAGCGGTTTGGGTAGCCAAACGAGCGGCCAATGCTGTTTTGCCCACACCCGCAGGTCCAGTGATTACAGCATACCCTGTTTCTGTAAGGTGTTGCGTATATGCCCGTAATTCCTCTTTACGTCCGACAAAATTACGAACGTCTGGAACTATCTTGGGCTCAGGAACTGGCAAGGTAATACCGCCGCTCATCTGTTGGGTTTCATGGCCTGGGCGTGGTATGTTGGTGAACGAACGCCACTCCTTATCGCTTATGGGTTCCCATTCCCACTCTTCGACCAGGATTTGCCATACCGCCTCAAATTCGACCGGATCTCGTCGTAACCCTAAGGCATCCCACAAGTAGTGAATAAATGGGAGACGACGATTGCCTTCGTTGGGCGCATATTTGCCAAGCTCCCAGTCGCCAACGGTTTTGCGCCCTTGGTTGGAATCAAGACCAAGCTTGGCTGCAGCTGCTTTTTGGGAGAGGCGGGGACGAACTTGCTTACGCAGATCTACGAGAATTTGAAGACGTTCTGGTCTGGGCATGATACCATCTTTACAGGAATAGGATAGTTACTTTCTTTGGGTGAGGGTAGTCTAGCACGGTTGAAACGGAGGGTCAATCGATTTTAGTGAGTAAAATCAGTTTTGACGGGTGAGCGGCCCAAAGTGACGGGTAGAGTGACGATTTGGGGGATGCGTATCCGGCATTGGGTATGAGATGATGGAAGTACCCCCGATTTGCTCTTTGTTCCATAGTTAGCAAAAGGAAAAAATATGACAAAACGCAATATAGGTGTACTGACCCTCTTTCTCCTAACGTACTTACTTCTACCGGGTGACATTGTCTACGCCCAGCCAAGCGCTGTTACATGGGTGAAAGTTACAAATGGTAATGACGATGCCGAAGAACAATATGGTCAGGTGAATCTTACCAGCAATGACATTGAGATGGTAGAGAACAAGAACAACCCACAACTTGTGGGCGTACGGTTTCGCAATGTTGATATTCCGCGGGGGCTGTGATTTCTCATGCATTTCTATACTTCACAGCCGACAGCTCAGATTCTAAAGCCACGACTTTAGTCATTCACGGTGAAGATAGCAGCAACTCCCGTCCCTTCAATCAGAAGAATATCTCTAGTCGTCGAAAAACGTCAGCCAGCACCACTTGGCATAATGTAGTCGCCTGGCAGGAAGATAGGACATACGGAACGCCAAATATTGGGCCGGTTATTCAAGAGATTCTTACCTGCAACGGATGGGACAGCGGTGACTCCATGACCTTTATCATCTCTGGCTACGGCAAGCGGTCCGCCAGCTCCTTTAATCGAGGTAGCGGCCACAATGCACCGAGCCTTTGGATTCAGTGGCAACCTGGTACGCCAACACCTTGTAGCGGGGAATGAGTTTAAACGTAACAATTAGACAAATCGAGCTTGCGCACTGCGCAAGCTCGATTTGTGTTTTAGGGGAAATTGGGTGGCGAGATTCGAACGTTACGATGATATAGATGGCATATCGCGCCCCACTTTCTCAAAGATAGTTGTGTCGGCAGAGACATCGATCTCCCTGAAGTAAGGTAGCAATGTCTATCAACGACTCATCGGGCGTAGCTGTAACGATCTCAACGGCCTTAACCATTCCAGTCGCGAGAATATTTCCCGCTCAACTACCTATTACGTAAAAAAGCCAAGCTCTTCTGGATACGACCCTCGGGATCGCCACCACCACGAAACTCGAAGCAGCAAATGATGGGCTGCGGCAGTTTGTCTAATTCCGCTAAAATCGCAGCCAAGGGCAGCACGCCCGCGCCCAGGTAGGTGGGCGGCTCGTTGGGATCTGCAGCTTTATCTTTGATGTGGGCAGAGACCGCACGGCTACCTACGGTACGGATGGCGTTGACAATGTCTTCATTTCGGGCGTGGTAGTTGCCGATGTCAATGTTTGTGCCTAAGGCTGGAGCATCAATCAACCTGAGTACACGGGTAATTTCGGCCAAAGTCCCGCCAGGCATTCCGACATAGTTTTCCAGGGCAACGATCACATCCTTGGTCGCCGCATAGCTGATCACCTTGCGGGCGGCATCCCACTGTGGAGCATCATCGCTGGCGGGTGCTGGACCTTGAAAGACCCGTAAGATAGGTGAACCAAGCGTGCTGGCTGCATCGATATCGCCCCGCAGCACCTCCTGCCCCGCTTCATCCTCGCTAAACAGGGTAACGTGGGTAGCGTACGTCACCAGCAGGCCCAGCTCTTGGCCACGCGCGCGGGCCTTCTCTAGCTCACCCTGCCAGTTAATCCATGTCTCGCGACGCAGTTCTACGCCGTCAGCGCCCAAGCGATGGGCGGTTTCTATAACATCAAAGACCGTGCATTCGTCGGACTTTAACTCGTCTTCATACTGGGCAACAGAGATTAATAATGGGCGATTTGACAGTTGATTTGCGGACATAAACTTAGCTCCTTTGGATGTATTGGCTAGTTGTGCTTGCCATTTCAAAGTGGACTACTGATGATCTCTCGGATATGACTGGCTAACGTAGCCGAATCTGACGGGTATGATTTTATACGCTCACTGATATTATTCACATAGTGCTGATGCCTATCTATAATCTGGTAGAAGAGGCGAGGAGCATCGCTCGGGTGCTCATAGACTTCACCCAACTGGTGTCTTTGAATGTACGCAATGCTTCCCAAGTCATTTGCCGTAGCCTGAGCCGCCGTAATCAGTGGCGAATGACAACGCAATGCTTCCAATAGTACGCCGGCAGAAGGGCGGGCCACAACGACATCACTCGCACTATAAAGTTCCTCTAGATTGTCCACAAAGCCCAAGGGGATAACATTAACCGACGGATTGACATTTTGCAGAGCCTCTACGCGACGCAAGGTCTCGTGATCATGACCACAGACCGCCAAAATCGTCAGTGGGTTCTGGACCGCTGCTTGAAAAATGCGCACCGTTTCATCAATGAACGCACCCCCTATGCTGCCACTGATTATCAAGAGACAGGGCTGATCTTGTGCAATCATCAATTTTGTTCTGTTCTCGGATCTGTTTTGGGTGACGTAGTACTTGGCTTCAACCAAGGGGCCTACCGCAATCGCCGTTGCGTCATTCTGTTCGGGGTGTCTTACGTCAATGTTGCGAAAGATAGTCCGACGACCGTTACCCAATGCATAATCCCGATACATGCCTAACACATACCGAACTTTGTCCGAGAGTGAACTTTGGCGATCCAGTCGTTTGGTAAAGTAGGTTGTCGTAAAATCAAAGCTGTGAATGGCGTTGATTGTCTCAGGGAAGTAGCAGATATGTGTCGCCTCTGGATTGACTAAGTCAATAAAGACCGAGATTTCCGTCAATACCAGATAAAAGGGAACCCCTTTTTCTCGAGCATATGTACCCAGAACTTTACCAAATGCATCGTAGGTACAGATCAGCATGTCCGGCCTGATCTGCTCTAGCTTGTTGAGGTAGCCAGTCGTCTCTAGCACTTCGACAACGGGGACAACCCAAAGCCGCAAAAAGAAGTTTATTAGGGCATCCGCTATCCTGATCCAATTCTTACGTAGAAAATAGTTCCATAATCGATTGACAAGGGTCGAAGTATCGTCATCGAACAAATCGCTGGCGGCTTGGGAAACGATTTGAACATTATCTAGTTCGCATAAGATCGTCTGCAGGATTTCAGCAACCCGCTTATGACCAGCGCCAGCATTTTCATATACAATCAAAATTTTTTTTGTCATCTCTACATACTCGTTCGCTTGTAACCGGTCGATAGTGGGGGCTAGGGTCTCACGAGCGCCGCGAAAGGTAATGCCCAGTTTAGCACGGCCTTCGAACTATAGGTAATAGATTGCCTGCGGGATGTGGCAAGTGAAGTTTTGGGACAGGCTCACTAACCTGTCCCACGTGTACATCTCAGCGCCCTATTACACGTCTTAGAGCGCGTCCCCCTCCAAAAACAAGTAATAGTGCGCCTACTAAAGTGAACAAGTAGCCTACACCCTGAAGCACCCAATTCCCCCGAGTCAATTCACTGGCCAGCCCATCCTGGGTACCGACAAAGAGTTCGCGAATGGCAATCGTTCCCCCCGACAGCTTACGTCCCACAACAGTAATGGTGTCCCCATTGACTAGAGAGCGTACCCGGATTGAACCTTCTTCCAGTCGCTGCCCATGATAAGGATGGGTTCCGAACAGGCCACCCTCAATGGGGGCCAGCGTCTCATGATAGTTCCCCCGCAGATTGGAGAAGATTCCGTCCGCCGTGATTAGGGTATGTCCCCCGCCCAAGGCCACAGAAAGGGGCGGAAAGTTGCGCTCTTGGACACTCCAGCGCCATTCGGTTTTGGTTTTGTACTCTCCGTTGCTGCGGTAACGGCGCTCTCTCTTGGTCAGTACTTCCTCAATGTAAGCAACGGCACCACCTTGGGCATCCAAAGATTGATTATCGACCAAAACACCCGTAAAACTCACATCGTCACCTATCTCGACAGACTCTAACTTAGCGACGGATTCCACAAAGCTTTCCGTCAACACGGCGTGATTTGAACGAACCTGGGGCGCAATAAAGCCAAGGGCCAACAACCCGATTAAGATCATCACCCCACTCATCAGTGGGAAGATGATACAGCCAGCTAAAGGACCCATCTGACGACCGCGTCGATGCATATTGAGCGACATACCAGCGACTTCTACATTCATTTTTGTATACTCCTTACAGAATAATAGTTGTTCAAACAGTCGATTCGCACGTAATTCAGCTCCATCTCCACTATAGCAGGCCCCCGTGACCAGAAGTGCCTAGAGTGTGTCTGAAACGTGCCCAGCTTTCTACATACATATTCACTGAATGGCCCTACTCCGCATTCTTCAATTGAAATGCGTATCGTCCCACCGTCTCATGTTGGTCGTTGCCGACAATCAGACGATAGGTGCCAGCCGATAAGGTCAGCACGCCCGAATCGGCATGAATGTTGTCCTCGTCCAGTCGGGTGCCGCTGGCATCTTCTATGCGCCAGAAGATGGAGTTAAACCCCGGAGGTAGTAAGGAGACAAGCTGGACCTTTTGTCCTTCTACTGCGGTGAAAGTGTAGATATCTTTGACGCCTGGGGATTCAATGTTTCCGGCTCCAACGCCCTGAACACTGCTCGAAATCACATCACCAATGGCAATGTCAAATTCATCAGGCAGTGGCACATCCCACACCTGAATCTGATAAGGATGTGGTTCATCGTCACCATCCCCGACCACAAGTTCATAGGTTCCTCCCCGCTCCAACGTGAGGATGCCCGGCTCCCAGTGAATCCAGTCGTCATAGATTGTTCTCTCGCGACTGTCCCGCAAGGTAAGCCGGATGCCCGTAAAACCGTCAAAGCCATCTGTGTCCAGGAAGATCGTCTGATCCCCACGAGCCGTAAAGGTGTAGCGGTTGATCTCATCTGCTGAGTCAATGGAGGCTGAGATGACGTCACCGACTCGAATCGCAAAGCCAAGCGGATCCCGCCCGGCCAGGACCTCGGCCCCGTCATTCATGCCATCGCCGTCCGTATCCGCTCGGTTGGGATCGGTCCCTAGCGTACTCTCGGCGTCATTCGCTAGCTGATCGCCGTCCGGGTCAGCCTGAGCCGACGGACGGAGCAATGCAGGTGGGATTTCTGTACTATCCCCTCGAGTACCAGCCAGTACTCGCACATGACCAGTAGCCAGCGTTTCAGGATGAACATAGGATATTTCATGGAGTGTATTGGGCGGTACAATGAGGTTGTCTAGCGTGCCACCGCTATTCAAACGGCCACGAATAATGGAACCACTGGATAGATTCTCCAGCTTGTAAAAGAGGCGGGCTGGCGTTATAGTTAGACCGGCCGCTTCGGCTACGGCCTTGGGACCGTTGAGCACCCCATCAAGAATGGTCTCCCACCCGGCAGCTTGCAGTTCAAGACCTAATTCTTCTAAGCGTAGCGCTGCCGCGCTCATTGCATCCGTATCGACGGTGGGCAGAGTGCCATTACTCAGCCCATTCATGCGATCGAGAAGCGTATTGACATCCGCTTCGCTAAGGGTGGAGGGGCGCGCTTGGCCCAATAGAATCGTTCTTTCCATCTCGGAGATTCGCAACCCTTCATTGCTCTCATCTCCCATGTACCGAAACAACTCTCTATAGAAGGCTAAAAGCACGCCGTTTTCCGCTTGGGTTACATCATTCCACTTGGGGTCGCCCAACATCGCACCAGCCAAGCCATCGTAGGCATCCAATACTTGAACCTGCTGATTAAATAGTTCGCTATTGGTGCTAAACGGTGCAAAGCCAACATTCAGCGGCATAAAGGTGGCGCCCTGCAATCCACATCCTGCTTGCTGGCAGCTATCCAACCGCTCCAATGCAATCGCGGCATTGCCCATACATTCGGCTACCGTACCGAAGAGACCCAGTAGGCTGCCCGCACCTGGCATGGCACAGGTACCTATACCCAGCATGACTTTGAAGAACGCTCGCCCAGTGGTACAGGTATCGGCTGGGTTAGCACCAGTACGGCAGCCGTAACGCCACTGCACCAAGCGCCCTGTCTCAATGAGGCAGCCAACACCGGGAATGAGGGTCGAAAGTGCTGCTTCGGCCGCTTCATTATGAAAAGTAAACCACTGCCTCTGGCAGTGGAATAAAAAAGGTTCAACCGGTTGCAAGAGGAGTAATGTAACGGGCATTATGTAGAAACCTAGAAGGTGCGAAACTAATAGGAGCTACATAATGACCCGTCGACT
>JBCCHB010000089.1:0-67433 GCA_039028975.1 Chloroflexota bacterium | reverse complement strand
TTAAGTATTAATTATTCGCTATTTATTATTAATTATTGGCAATGGCTCAGTCAGAAAAGCGCTGAATAATTAATTTTGAATAAACAATAATTAATACTTAACTTTGGCGTTCAATCAGCTCCTTGGAATCCATTAAGAGCCATAATCTATTCCATCCGGTGATTGGGAGGGTGTGCTCAAATGGCAGAAGTCTACCTTATGACGCCAAAAATGCAACGCCCGTCTAATCAGTGGCCGTTGCATAAATGAACGATTTCATCGTATAACCTTGGGCGGGCATCACTGACCTGCCAATTCCGGAAGAAGAGCCACATCGGGGATGCGCCACCCTCAGGTTAATCGTCTTATCTAACCGTCCTATACTCAGATACGTTTGAAAACCGAAGTTTAGTTACCCCGGTAGAGCAAAGGAAAACTCCGGTTTCCAAATCGACCACAATATAGTTCGGTTGTCTGAGCTTTTGTGTGGTCAGACCAAGACACGGCAATGTTGTAGCCCGTCCTTTTAGGGCGGGAGGCACCCGATGTAACGGAGTTCCCGCCCTAAAAGGACGGGCTACGGTTACTACGGTTACTCCACCCCACTATTCCTCAGAGATCCTATAGTTCTTCTCTATTCCCCCTCTAGAAACCAGCGTTCATCAACGGAATATAGATAACTGGATCGCTTTGGCCCTGGGGTTCAGGCACTGTATCTAGCCCAGTTGGTGTCAGGGGTGTATTGTCTTCGGATGTATTGTTACCCGCAACATTGTTACGACCTGTAATGGTTACAAAGTTTAAAATCCGATCGATCGTATTAGGCAGCGGGTCGTCTACAATGACAACGAATTCAAGGGCAATATCACTCGAAGCACCCGCAGCCAGATCGCCTATGGCATAGGTACAGGTGGTGCCTGCAGATGTGGCCCCGCCTGCACACACCCAATTTGGATTGCTGGCAGCCGGATCAAAGGTCGTGAAGTCAGGAACGGCCTCAGTGACCACGACATCAAATGCATTACCTCTACCAAGATTCTGGTAAGAGAACGTATAAGTAATGGTTCCCCCAGCCTCTGTCGTTGTACCGCCATCGGTTTTCACGATGCGTAAATCGGCAGATGGAACGGTCACGGTGGCATCATCCTGATCTGTTACAGATGGCCCCAAGGGTGGGACACCCACAACATCAGCAACGTTAATCAATGAAGCCTGTATATTTGACAATGTACAGTCATACGTGAATGAGTTTGTGGGAGCCAGCGTGCCAATATCGCGGTTACACCCAGGTGCAAGGGTATCCGAAACGACGACGTTATTCAAGACAACGGTTCCTGTATTGGTGACCACAATGGTAAAGAGTGCATCCTCACCAGGCTGGACTTCGCTCTGAGCAACACGTTTGTCGATGGCAATAGAGGGGATAACGACCACTACGGCTGCGGTATCCTCATCTGTGAGCGTATCCCCATTGGGAGACTGTCCACTAACCGATGCCGTATTCGTCAGATCGCTTTGAACATTGTTCAGCGTACAGACGTATTCAGAGACCAGCCCAGGCCCCAAATTATCGATCTCTTGGTTACAATCTGGAGCCAGTGGATCCGTCACAGTAACGTTTGTGAGCATAGAATTTCCAGTGTTGCGAACCGTAATGGTAAAGTTAACGGAACCATTCGGCAGGGTCAATTGAAGATCGGGTGATTTGATAATCTCCAGACCCGGCAAAACGATGCCCACCACAGCATCATCCTGGTCGCTAACGTCGTCACCAAGCGGCGGTGTTCCTGTGACGCTGGCAACGTTAGTAAAGGCCAACTGGACGCTATCTAGCTGACAACTGTATTCCTCTACGCCACCGGGAATCAGCTGAGCAAAGGTTCTATCACAATCGGAGACCAATGGATCCGAAACAGTGACGTTGGTCAGTGTAACCGTACCCGTATTCTCTACTCGGATAGTAAAGGTGACTGGCGTCCCTTGAACAACCGTCTGATTATCTGGTGTTTTGGTAATGTCAATGGCAGGAAGAATCACAATGACTTCTGCTGTGTCAGTTGCAGTGACCGGTGGCCCACCCAGGACGGGATCCCCTGTAACGACAGCGACATTTGTGAAGGAGTTTGTGGCTGAGGGTAACGTACACTGATAGCTAGTCGATTCACCCGCGGCCAACGTACCCAAATTTCGGTTGCACTCAGTTGCCAACGCATCTTCCACATTGACATTGATTAGATCAACCGAACCGGTATTGGTTACCGTAATGGAGAATTGCACAGGATCCCCAGGCAAGACGGTTTGAACATCTGGTGCTTTGCTGATGTCAATAGCAGGTGTTACCACAGTAACGTTGGCATTGTCAGAATCGGTCACCTGAATATTGGACGGAGAGGTTCCTGTCACTGTCACAACGTTGGTGAAGTCAGCTGTGACATTATCCAAGATACATTCATATTCTGTGACTTCTGCAACAAGCAACTGTGGGAAGGTCCGATCACACGCGGGGGCCAGGGGATCCGTAATCGTGACGTTTGTCAATGTAACATTACCACTGTTTTGTACCTGAATATCAAACCGGGCAAATCCACCGCTCAAGATGGTCTGATCATCCGGCGTCTTCTGGATGTCTATGGCTGGATCATTTGGTAGATCTTGGGTCACAACGTCGGCTGTATCCGTATCGCTGACGGTGGAGCCATCGGGTGCCGTCCCCATGACGCTAGCCTCGTTGGTAAAAGAAGCCGTAACAGGATCAAGGACACACGTGTAGGACTGGGTCTCACCAGGCGCCATAGATGCCCACACATTGTCACATAGAGGAGCCAGCGCATCATCAACAGTGACGTTGGTTAACGTAATGTCCCCCGTATTGGTTACCTGAATGGTGAAGGTCACAGGTGCCCCAACTGCAACTGTCTGCAGCTCAGGTGTCTTTTCAATGACAATGGCTGGGTTAAAGACCAGTACATCAGCGATGTCGGAATCGGTTACAGAATCCCCAACTTCTGGTGTACCGACCACCGTTGCTTCGTTGGTAAACGCGCTCGTGACGTTGGTGGCTACACAGGTGTAAGGTGTACTTGCCTGTCCAACGTCTAGCGTACCCAAATTGCGATCACAGGATGGTGTCTGGATGTCGGTCACTGTCACGTTGTCTAATGGCACATCCCCAGTGTTGGTTACCTGAATGGTAAAAGTCACATCGGAGCCACTGCGGACAGATTGGAGGTCTGGCGTCTTATTGATTTCAATAGCCGCCACAAATACCTGGGCATCATCCTGATCTGAAACTGTCGTTTGGAAAGGTGAAAGGCCCGTAACGAACGCCGTGTTGACAAATGATTCCTCTACGCTGCCGGCTGGACAATCATATGTTGTTATGCCGCCACTTACCATAGTCCCGATATCCAATTCACAATCTGTCCAGAGGGGGTCTGTCACCTGTACACTGGTGAGCGTGTAGGGGCTGGTATTTTCAACGGTAATGACAAAACTTACATCCGTACCAGGAGAAACAACCTGAATATCGGGGGTTTTGGTAATGACAATCGATGGCTGAACTTGGGTCAGGCCAGTAGACGTTCCTATCCAGATGCTGCTGATTCCGTCATCAGCTTCAGGCGATTCAATTTGGAAACAGGCGTGGGTTTCGCCCGGATCAATCGTGATGTTTTCCATATGCATGTCCCACTCAAGGCCGGATTCAACATTAAGGGGATCCACGATCTCGGAGGCACTCAGATCATCAACCAAGGTTGTATAGGCTGGCGTGCCGCTGCCTGTGATGTACCAGATCGAGTTGCCCCGGGTGTCTGCGGCAACGCCACCGATAAACATATCAATGCTGAAGCTCTGGGGTACGGCAGAAGCTTGAAAAGTGGTACAAAAGACTTCACTATCTGGTCCATAGGGGACGGTCTGACTGTGGTGAAATGAGTCCAAACCATAGGTCACATCAATCTTTTGGAACGGACATGTGGGGTGTTCGTAGATGATCAGAACCCCAGCACCATGATTTTCAAAGTTGATGGTTGGTCCATTAAGAGTTAGTTCCGAGATGGTAAAACTGTTGAGGGAATTCGGCGTGACAAGGGACAACGTGTCATCTTCGTACACATTCATGTGCCAGTTATATAGGGTTTGTCCGTAGATCACTGCCGAGGATATTGACTGATCTGCACTCAGAATCACATCAGATGCACCATTTAGAGAGACGGCTATCTGCGTATCGTTCTGGTGCGGGGATTCGTCTGTACGACCGGACCAATACCAATAAGCAGCTACGGGATTACCCGGCACATTGACGGAAAAGGTACCCGTAAAAGGATCCTCCTTTAGACCGATTCCACCTGATGCGGTACAGTAATTGCCGTAAATAGAACCACCGAGCGGTGTTAAAGACGTCTCTTGAGCGAATGCGGCATCTGGAACAGAGAAGGTCCACAATAGAGCCAGCGATGCCAGCACAAATAACCATCGAAAAGGTCTATCTATCCAATTCCGACTCTTACTCAGAGTTGATGCTGCGGAAGAGCGGGACTGGCTATAGATAGAAAGAGCAGAAGTTTGGTTCATTCGATTATCTCCATGAACTTCGACAAAAGCTGGTAACTCTACCCGAAAATTTTGTGCCAATTATTCGTGCTCATGAATTGGCTCAGATAGATTTACCGGTACATGATAAACAACAATAGATTCGGGAAAACGAACTCCTGTGGTGTAAAGTGGAACAGAACGCAAAAGGAAGATGCGTTAGGGCAAAATCGCTCCTCTGCATTTACTTTGATATAGATAACCAGATGCAACTCTTGCTCCCGTGAAAATGGGACAGAAGTCAGGATACAATTACTCTGGCGAACTATACTCGGCTCTGTTTAAAGATGACTAAGGCATTGGAGTCCGTAACCTGGAACGGGGCATCTTAGCAGAGCGCAACAAGATTCAAAGAGCGAAAAATTAGACGATATTTGAGAATGCCGTGGAGAACAATGTGAAGCGTTGAGTAAAGCGGTACCAATTTGGGGTCTATGCAGCTTATTCGGATATGCGCAACATAGGATCGATGGTGAACTGAATTTGGTAATGCACTCGTGTGATTTTACGGCTGAGCAGATGCTCATTTACAGATATACAACTTACATCAAGTATTCAACTTTATACTGGATATACAAACCGGATATACAATTTGTACGATTGACCTACGACATTAGTATTAGATACCCACACGTACTATGTCGTAAAAGATACGACGAAAGACGCGTTTTAGACGTTACAAATCTCTGACATTTCGGGAAATTAACGTAAGGGAAAGAGAAAAGTACACGATGACCCATAAACGAATCATGCTTTTAACCACATCCCGTTCCTATCGCAATACAGCCTTTATGCAGGCTGCCCAACGGCTCGGAATCGAGGTTTTACAGGTGGTGAATATGCAGACAGAATTGGCTGACTACTGGAATCATCCATTAGGCGTCAACTTTGGTGCCCCCGATGAGGCAGCCCAAGAGATAGCTGTATTTGCTCGGAAGAACCCCGTCTTAGCCATTCGTGCCGTAGATGATAGCGGGACATTGGTTGCAGCCAAGGCGTCGGCCCTTTTAGGATTGCCTCAAAATGATCCGGTAGCGGCAGAGGCAGCTCGCAACAAACTTCAGATGCGCACGCTCTTTACTCAGGCCGGTGTACGCTGTCCATGGTTCAAACTCTTTTCCACCAAGGAGTCACCCAAGCAGGTGGCTGAGCAAGTCACGTTTCCTTGTGTGGTCAAGCCCCTAAATCTATCAGGGAGCCGCGGCGTAATCCGAGCCAACGATTCTTTTGAGTTTACCCAGGCCATAAGCCGACTCGTTCAGATTTTAGCCCAAGATGAACCCAATCAGCTTTATTATTCCTACCTGGTAGAGAGCTATATCGACGGTGGGGAGGTGGCGTTGGAAGGGATGCTTGATGGGGGCAATTTAACTGTATTGGCGCTCTTTGATAAGCCAGATCCGCTTATTGGCCCTTTTTTTGAAGAGACAATTTATGTGACACCATCCCGCTTAAGCAAGGAAACGCAAGACGCTATTGCCGAGTGTGCCGCCCAATCAGCCGCGGCGTTAGGGCTGCGGGAAGGACCTGTACATGCTGAGTTTCGCATCAATGAGCAAGGCCCCTGGATTTTGGAAATCGCTGGCCGTTCCATTGGCGGACTCTGTTCACAAACGCTGCGTTTTGGGCAGGATCTTTCACTGGAAGAGTTGATTTTACGTCAAGCGTGTGGGTTGCCCTTTGTAGAGGTCACTGATGTAAACGTAACCGATGAAAATCTTGTTGAACCAGGACAAGACAACGATTCCAAAGAGGCTAGCGGGGTCATGATGATCCCTATACCCCAAGCAGGTATTTTGAAGCAAATTGATGGCGTTGAGGAAGCGCGAGGCGTGAGCGGTATCGATGACATCCAGATGACAGCCAAACTGAACTACTCCCTCATTCCCCTACCAGAGGGTGACAGCTATTTAGGATTCATCTTTGCTAGTGGTCAGACGCCAGATGAAGTCGAGGAGGCATTGCGATGTGCCCATGAGAAGTTACGTTTTGAGATACTGCCAGAGTTGGCCCTTGAGTTGCGAATGTGATGGTAATCCGTAATCGGTGGTAGATAATCAGCCAATGGCAGGAATAGACAATCCACCAACTATTTGCGCGGTGCCGCCATAGGAGTCCCTTTGCCTCCCGCCCCGACTGGCGACCAGTCCTCTGGCATTTGAGCGCCTTCGCCAAAGAAAAACTCTTCCAGCTGCTCCATAAGAAATGTACGAGCATTGGGATCCCCTAGGCTCAGTCCATAATGATTAATTAAGATAACCGAATGCTGCATCCACAACTCCCAGCCCTGCTGAGATACGTTTTCGAAGATGCGTTGACCGAGTTCGCTTTTATACGGTGGTTTATCTAGTCCAGGTAGCTCTTTGCCAAACTTTACACAATTGACCATGCGTGCCATATAGATGCTCCATGTTGATCTGCTCGCAACAATGCAAAAGATACCCTGATTATAGTTGCCTTAGAGAGATAACGCCAAACCGCTCATGAAAGAAATAGAAAAGTATCTTGGATATAGATCTTTTTAAAACTCAATAATCTTTTCTTCCATTAATCCATATCCTCCTATTTTTCTGATAGTTTGTGATTGAATATATCATCTATAAAACCATTTAATCAAGCATAATAATTAGTACTAAATAACACATACAGGTCACCTATAGGAAGTAGAAATTGTCATTCCTTATAGATAATTGTACAATATTCTTGATATATTTCCTTTTCGCAATTGGTTCATGTTACTTTGTTACAACATCAAATTTCGTATACATTCCTTATCGTTGCAAGATTGTTAGTTCTTTCTTATCGTAGTAAAAGTCTCGAAACTGCACTTTAATCGATAGCTAAAGAATAACGATTATTTAGCTCATCGATTTCGTGTGAATTGTCAGAGTAAATTCGGTTCAAGTCGCTGAGTTGTTTAGTCGCTATTCCTAAGTGGTTACCAATGTTGCATGATCAACTTTTCGAGAGAAGCTACGAGAGCTCCACTACAAATTCGCTCCTTTCTCCTAAAACGAAATTCTAATTGACAAACTCTCCATTTCGGCTGAACTTTTCTCTTACCCTTACAGATATTTTCACATCATTACGTTGTTGTACACAGGCTCCCAACTTATCGGTTACTTGTAGGCTGCAATAGCAAGCGTGCCCCCAATTACTTTGAGAAAATTCATGATTTTCTCAAAGTATCTCATTGCACTTCTGAGGAGATGACTTAACTGATGATATTCTCTCGCGTTAAACCCAAAGAAATTACTGTAAAGGAAACATACCGATATAACGCAAATATTATTTCGGGCAAGGTTGAAATTAAACCGACCGAAAAGCCTGAGGGAAAGATTGAAATTATAATTCCATATTCTGGAAAAGAGCACTTCACAAAACAAGCAGTTAAAGATATTGAAAAACAAGATGCCGATATATGGAAAAACGATAGCGAGACCCATATAAATATCGGTTATCTCGTCTTTTTGGATTATAACGATACAGATTTAGATCAAAGACTTGAACTGGATGTGTGTAATGATGCTATCGCCATAACGATTCCCGTATTAAACGATAAGATTAAAGATAAAGAGAGTTTGTGTGATGGTCGACATGAATGTCGGAGGTTTCAGGAGTATATACCGACATTACCAGATATTAATCCCGTTGATATGAGAATCGAACCCTTTGATGACAATATATGGGAGGAATTGCGCATTGATAAGTTCAAAAGACTTACGAATATTGATGAATCTGATACAAACGATAGTGAATTCGATAGATATGAGAATACCACTAAAATTTTCGCGCAGCAGGAGGGATTTCAGCGTGGACTCGGTTTTGGGATTGAGTTGACTCTATTTTTACCTGATGACTTACATGAAAAAATGTTTTCAACACTCCCAACACTATCAAACATGGAAATCCAGTGGCCAGTGACAACATCTCACCATCAAATCACTTTATACGTTCAAAGAGAAGAGAAAGAAGTACATTATGTTCCTGATGGTCAAGGTACTGTCAAGTGGGATGATGTTCCCTTTAAGGTAGTCAAACGAAAGCCTGAGGGATCTACGTTAGATGAATATTCTACACCGCCTATGACCTTAGCGGTAAAACAGCCAGGTGAATTATATGATAAAGATTCTTTGAAGGGGGAGCTAGAAATATCTATACCTGTAGCATTATCTGGTTTGCATTTGCACTATTTCGAGGCAAATGGTAATGAGAGTGAGCATGAAATAGAGTATTCTTCAAAAATCCAGGTTAAATTTGAACTTAAAGAATTAGCCGACAGCTTTAAGGATAGAATTAATGTACCTTACCAGCACCTCCAATTTGAAGGCGTCATATTGGATAAAATGCGTATCAAAGACATAGAAAACGTTCTCAAAGATCTTGGGTTCGGCAAACTAACCCGGAAATTGTCTTTTGAAGGAAATACTTTGAATGGAAGTGTTATAACCGGTAAGCAAAAAATAGGCGTAGAAGAGCTGTTTCTAGGATTAGTAATTTTTGGAAGCAAAACACAAACGACCCGGGAGAGCGAGATTCCAGGAGGTAAAAAATTCACGACCGATGTTGAAACTGGTCACACTACAATATCGATGCGAGGGCGGCTTAAGGGCAATAATTCAAGCCTAATCAAGATTATGAATGAATTTCAGTCTAAGCTCAGAGAGCAATTTCGTCATGTTGTCGCCATCGATTAATTCAGGATATTGTATAGCTGATATGAAGCAGAACAAAATGGATTTAGACATCAAGACTCAAACACCAAATGTCCATTGTTATCTTTGTCATAGTCCGAAGATCGATTTCGTTTGCCATCATTGTGGAAGGACAATATGTAAAAGCGATTATATGAACTTAATTGACGGTTTAAGTGCCCAGAAAAGTTTAAAATATGAATTCGCTAAGCTTGGTTTAGACAGTGTACTTAAAGGAGAGTTTGCTGCTCATTGCAAGGAATGTATCAAAAAACATCATCCCATCATACGGTGGTACTGGCTACCATATGTTTTGGTATGGAGCGGTTTGCTTGGTGCAATTTTGGCCATGGGACTAGCACTCAATGAGATCTTTATAGTCCCCTTGCTTGAATTATTCGTAGTTTCGTTGCTCATGTTCATATCTAGCATCCCAATCTGGGTTCTTATGGTAATGTTACGCCGCCTCAGGCGACAATACATTAACCGACCGCCTGTACAAGTAATTCCAGATATTCGAAGCGTTGATGTATTAGAAGAGATAAATGGTGAAATTACTCTTGAGAATGATGGTACCTACATTTCTACAATGAACCTGCGCCATGATACCACGTCGGAACTGAAATTCCTCGATGGAGTGATTGCCTTTCATTTTGGATTGAAGAGCTCAGAGCGAGATCGATTAGAACAGTACCTCAAAAAATATCGAGCTTGGAATATAGGTATTTGGCATATAATCAGTCCAATTTGCCAGTGGGTCCAAGAATTAGAGATTGTCAAATCTGTGTCTTGGATTAAAAGCTTTTTAGAATATGTGATGAGTCAAAACTATAATTGGAAAACCGGAGAAGGGCTCCTTTTTCATGGAGGATTTGCTGTTCTTATAGGGACGCCTAATTTATTGATACAGTCTGACATTCCGAACAACTCCGATAGTAAATTGGGCACATCAATCGATGCATTCGAACAAATTAACACATTGGCCTTAACAGACCAAATTGAACGTGATTCATTCCTTGGAGGCAATCGGACCAGAAGCAAAGGCGAATGGGATAAGCATTTAAGGTATTCAGTAGAAATAGATGAGGAATCTAGCAACCTGCCGTTACAGCTTATTCCATCGTTGCCACAGGATAGTGATAGACACACTTTAGCACTGACTGTTCAGATCCCCATAGACGAGGAAAGATTCGATTTGTTAAAACCGATCAAGATAAAGCGCCTGCTTTTGTATATACCTCACTACTTTGGTGATGTAACTAAGGACCGTCCTAGGGCAACACATCATTACAAAGGACCAATACAAGAAGTTAAATGGGAAAATTATGACATAAGGAAGGTTGGAGGATCACTGCCTCAAGAATTCCCAGTGAGTTTTGATAGCGAAGAGGGTAAAGGAACATTGCATCGAGAGTTCCTGGTTAGTTTTAAGAACAAAATAGGTTCGTCAGATATCCTGAATGGTGAAATAGAATTGCATCTTGCATCTTCTTTCTCGAAGCTCGAAGAGATAGCTTTCTTCTATCCATGGGGGGAAAAGAGGCAATCAATAACGAAAAATTCACAGAGGACCATCTTGACAAATCAGGAAACAATAGTCACTGTCAAATTCAAACTTCATCTTGGTGGATTGCGTTCACAAGAACAAGTTATGCGATCATTTGGGCACAAACAGATAGGGACTACCCCAGATTATAAGATTGTAAATAAATTAACACGAAATATTACCAAGGCAGATTTCTACATAAAAAGTATCATTGAAAATCCACCTCGCATAAGCAAGAAAGGCTCTGGCATAACAAATCGATCATGGGATGTTATGGGTCGTTACTATGAAAATATGTACCCGATTGACTTTCACTTGACGATTACAGGTGAAGAAGTAGAGACTGACCTTGATGAAAGTGAAATACGTGTAGATGGAACAGTTCAAGGGGATGTTATCGACACTGAAATGTTCAATAAGGTCGAGGAAATGAACAACCGATTGTCAGACATTATTGAAGATACCCTGCAAGATAGCTCTCATAACCAAGGAGTATAACGATGAATTTGCAATGTGCTGTATGTGGCAGCGAAGAAGATGTTGATGTTGTATGCCATCACTGTGGTAAACTCTTATGTAAAAATGAGGGTTCACGCGAAATGAAGCCTTGTCGATTAATTAAAAAAGACCCTGTATTTAGCGATGATACGGAAGCATATCATTGCTCAGAATGTATAAGTAAATATCATCCTAGCCCGGGCTGTTTAGTTCTATTTAACTGGCTTAAGATAGATTTCATCAAAAACGAGGTTTTACAGGTCTTCTCTAGATAGGTTCTCAAATTCATCACCATTTCTCGGTTTTTCATTAGTTTTCCCCACAAAAAAGAGGTGACAAATCTTCTATGTTTACCGTAATGAATGAGCCCAAGGAGTTAGTCATAAATCAGGCAACGAATATTGCCTTACATATTTTGAATCAAGAAAACGGTATATGTACCGATTTCCATCTAATGCTCAAAGCCCCACTTCAGTTATCAATTCTGACAGAAAAGCGTCTCAGCATAGGTAGAATTGATCCTCAACAATATTACGAAGCAATTGTTAGACTAAAGGGCAAGCAGGAAGGCGAATACTTTTTGACATGTTCCAACTGGTCTTATCGCAATAGCTTAGGCAAAACAATTAAGCCTGAATCTTTCGAACTCAAATTCAATGTTATTTCGTTGCCATATGATGCAACTACTCCACATACACCTCCAGCTACTCAAACAGAACAATATATCACGCAGCCGTTGACAGCTATACGAAATGCCTTAGGTTCACTTTATCCAGATAATCTTAGCATACGTCGAATTGGGTCTGATGCTGGAATCAATTTGTCGCTCATCAATTTTAACTCTAATGCCCAAAACGTTTGGTATGATCTCCTTATAGAAGCAAATAAAAACAATCAAGTAGGTGCCTTGCTTCATGTAGTCAAAAGTGAGTATGGAGCAAATGAAAAGTTTCAAGATGCGTATAGTGCCTATCTATCATCGGACATTAAATGAGCTTGATTTATCTTTAGCTCAACTGATATGAAGCCACATCCTCTCATTGAAGGCCGTAAACCCCTGCTCAGCGAAAAAGGAGCGCGCATTTGTGTTGAATGACCACACGTCTAAGATCACCATTGTAATGTCGTGCTTTTGTGCCAGCATCTTTACCGACTGGATAAGCCGTTCACCATACCCCTTTTTCTGATGGTCAGGTTTGATGGAAATGTCATGAATACTCACACGTCTCATCTCATAACGAAAGTCATTTTCAGGGCTGGTTCGAATTTCAGCGTAAATATAACCAACCGCCTCGCCCTTTACCTTGCCGATATAGATGTAGGCATTGGGATCATTTAGCACGTCAAGCGCCGCCGACGGAGGAAATGTTTGGTCTGATGGTTGCTTAAAGAGTTGGGGGTGCGCGTCCGCGTGAAGCTTTTGCACATCTGCATTGAGTGCAGAGAGAATCTCAGCGTCTGCTATCGTTGCTTGTCTAACGTCCACAACATACTCCTATGAAATGAAATTAAGAGGGATTGGCAAGGAGAAAAGTAGTTAGCAAGCGGATGGAGACCGAGATGATCACGATGAGGGTTAAGGCCATGCCCACAGTTCGAAATCGATAGTCTTCCTTAACCTGACTAACGCCTATAGCGTGTATAATCCGCCCAACCAACAACAATATACATAAGCCATGAATTGACATCCCTCCTCCACTCTGTATCTCCAAGAAATAGATCAGTAGCAGAGAAATCGGCACATACTCCGTAAAATTTGAATGAACCCGGGCCGCTCGAGCAAGTAAGGGGTTATCTCCGCTACCAATGGCAACACCAAGCTGTCTTCTAAGCCACAGAGTACGCACACTCAAAATAACGAGGGCAAGTCCAAAAACGGCAGCATACATAGGCGTAAGATAGATGATGAACAATTTAACCCTACTTTATATTTACTTGTGTCAGATCAACAGCAAGTTTATCTGCACAAGCCTGAATCTGACCCCAAATGACATCTGGCATTGGAATGCCATTTTCCATACGATGGGCATAGGTTCGGCGCGCCCGATCTCCCGGGATGAGTACTTCGTCAAAACCAGCCGCAGGCGGAACAGCACGAATTTGCTCTAGACAGGCACGAACACCTGCTTGGTACTCGGCGAGCGGCAAAAAGCTTTCGACGTTTATCACCTGTAGAAACTCGCCCGCCATAAATCCATCATCTATATAGAAACGCCCGGATAGGCCACCCAACAGCGTCATCCAAAGGGCCAGCCCATAGCCTTTATGGCCGCCAAATGGCAGCAAATAGCCGCCATCATAGAAGTCAGCCACATCTGAACTAGGCGCCCCCTCTCTGTTGACAATCGTACCTTCGGGTAATGTGGAATTCTGGCTGCGTGCCACTTGAAGATTCCCCTCAGCCAGAGCGCTTGTGGCCATATCTAGCACAAAAGGGGTTCCCTCACCTGTTGGAACGCCGACCGTCATGGGGTTGGGCAATAGTGCACCGCGACGACCACCATATGGTACAACGGTACAGTCCGGGCCACCAGCGTGACCGGCACAGAGAAGGCTGATACAACCGGCCTCTGCCGCCAATTCTACATATTCGCCCATGCGACCCATGTGCCCCAGATTTCGGAAGCTGACAGCACAGATATCCGTTTGCTTGGCCTTTTCTATGGCCCACAGCATGGCTTGCCGAGCGGTGTAATGACCAAAGCCATGGTGACCATCAATGATCAACAGGTTCGACTTCTCCTTGACAATGGTTGGCTCTGCCGCTGGATCAAGTTTGCCCTCTTCAATTTCACCCAGGTACTTGGGAATACGCAGCACGCCATGAGAATCGTGACCGGTGAGGTTTGATTTGACCATGATACGCGCGACATCTTCGGCGATATGGGATGGTGTGCCGACCGCTGTAAAGAGAGTTCGAGTGACTGCGTTCAAATAGTCTGCCGAGAAGAGATATTGCGTTTGCGACATGATTGAGTTTGAATTAAGGATCGAGAGTTTAATAAAACGTAATGGAAGATCTCTCGGGTACTCGAGATGATACGATCGAAGTTTTGGGCTTTATTTGAGCTTGATTCCTAAGAAGTTCCGCCTGCAACGCACGGTGAAGACTCTGGTTGGAAAGACAGGAATTCAAGATACCATGCATCGCAGTCTCCACTAACTTAATGGCATTGATTCCACAGTAAGCCGCTTACTCAAGGGCCAACGGCAAGAAGATCTTCTGAAATCCTCCTGAAACCCCTTCGACTGTAAACAAGCCACTCTCGATGGTGAGGAGTGGCTCGAAGTCATTGCCATTGCTGTCCAGGGCAAAGATAGATGAGCCTTCGATGCCAAGCAGGAATTGGCGCAGATCGAGTAGGCTTTTGGCACCAGCCGAGCCAGAGACGGTAAAGATGACGTTGACCAGTGGGCCATCGCCAGAAAGAGATTGAGGATCAGCCTCATCGGTGGGTAGGGCTTCCATACGTACTCGCCCTGATGTCGAGGCATCATCAAACCAGCTATACCCAGAGGCGAATGAGGTGGACTCAAGCCCCACAAAGTTTAGTACGGCCTCATTGTATTCCAACCAGATGTCGCTGCTCGTCATGCGTAGGCCCCCAGCATTGCGCACGTTAATTTGCACTGAGATCTCCTGACCAACTGCGGCAGAGGTATTCGGTGTCCATAGAGACAACTGACCAAAGGTTGCGCAAACTGAATTGGAGCTTACAATGGGTGCACCGCTTCCATCCAGCCCATCCACTCTGTAGCAGTACCGTACAGCCTCTTCTAGATTCTGGGAATCCGCGTAACGAGGCTCCGTCGTTGTGCCAACCGCTGCAAATGCCGCGTCCTTCCGTCGCATAACTCGATATTCGACTATGCTCATGCTCTCATCGCTACTCCACTGGAGGGCAATCGAGGAGATTCCAGGAACCGCACTCAACACAACGGGATTTTGTGGGCGCTGGGGTGTATCTGCAGGTGGGACCGTCGATGCGGCAGTGACAGAGATATCATCCAGGTAAAAGTTGCTGAGCTGTAAGTCATCGGTTGTAACGATATATTGCAGCTTTACCATCCGGCCAGAATAGGGTGTTAGGTCGGCTGTACTCTGTATCCAACTGTTAGTTGCATTCCCCTCACAGAGATCAAAGGTCGCAGCCACATTGTCATTGAGCAGGATGCGGGCCTCATCGTATCCACACGCGTCTTCGGACTGGATCTGATAGTGGTAGACCAATGTTGAATTGCTACCGTTAGGGACCAAGAATGTCTGCTCTAGTTGACTGGTCTCTTCATCGGCACCCCCCAACCATGCGGCATATCCACCTGAAAGCGGCTGAATCTCGGTAGGTAGTTCACTGCTTGGTAAAATCAATGCACCGGTTTCACCAAAATTTGTTGAAACTTCGCCCCAGGAGCCATCTGCCCCATCCTCAAAGGTGCCATTGACAATAACCTCTGCCGTGTCTGGGGGATCGGTCGGCTCTGGCGTTGGGGCTGCACCTTCGGTCGTCAGCTGGATATCATCGACAAAAAAGCTACTAAAGTTGGTGTTGTCAGTCTCCACATGAAGGTTAAGGGTTACGGATTGACCAGCGTACTCTGATAGATCAAATTCCACAGCTGTCCAATCAGTAGTCTCGTTATCGCTACAGAGATCGATGGAATCTAGAATGGCACTGTCAATTTGGAAGCTGGCGCTATCGAAACCACATTGGTCGATGGATTGAATCTGGTAGTTGAAGCGAAGGATAATAGGTATAGCATTGGGCAGCTGGACAACCTGGGAAAGATCGGCTGTCTCTAAATCTTCGCCACCCATCCAGACCGCATAGTTCCCATTCGGTGTAATCACGCCTTCCAACTCCTGCTGGCTGTAAATTAGCGAACCTTGGCCTCCAAAGTTGACTGAGTTTTCAATCCAGCCCACACCAGGGCCTGTTTCAAAGTCACCATTCTGTAGAAGCATTGGGCCAGACGGGTTGGTTGGTGTATTTGTTGAGGTGGGCGTTGGTTGGCCTGGTGGGACTTCCGTTACAGTCGGGGGAACCGATGTAGCCGTTGGTGTGTTGGTTGGTGGTACACCCGTTGCAGTTGGTTGAGGCCCACCAATGTGACCATTGATCCACGCAATGTACTCAGAAACTCGAGTGTAGACACCATACAAGGCTGGCCGTGCGCAGCCGTCACCATAAGAGACCACACCCACCTGCTTCCAGTTGCCTGCCCCGTCTTGCACCACCAGCGGGCCGCCACTATCACCTTGGCAGGAATCCTTGCCACCTTGCTCAAAGCCAGCGCAGATCTGGCTTGCAATAATCGAGCCATTGTAAGAGCTATTGCACACTTTATTGGAGATTAGCGGGAGAGAAACTTCCTGAAGCACATTGGGACTATTGCCTCCTTCTACCAAGGCTCCCCAACCAGTGACAGTAGACAATGTACCTGGATTCATCAGACTGTTGTCCCCAGGGCTATTGGCTAGAGAAATAATTTGTACCCGATTACCCAACGTGACGGGCGCGCTCAACTTAAAAAGAGCAATATCATTGTTGGGGAAATTATAATTGGGATGGGAAATAACCTGGGCCACAGTTGGGCGCTGTTCGTTCCCGTCAATCTGATTCAAGTCGTGCTCCCCAAGGATTAGATCGAATGTAGAGGGCGGGTATGTGCCTCCTCCTTCAGCTTCTACACAGTGAGCAGCTGTCAACACCCACTCTGGATGGATCAAGGAGCCACCGCAACCGATGGCTGCGTCATAGGTCTGCCAGGGATATTCGCCTGGATCGGCATCTTGGCCACCTACGATATTGATGTCGTCTGGTTGAGTAAAGTCCGTTTGAATGGTGTCTGGTTGATTGACAACATCGAAGGAATCTGCGTGCAGAAGATTGATTCCACTAGTACCTCCAGTCGTGAGGCTTCTGCCGATGAGCAGGATAAGCAGCATCAGTGTAATTAACTGGACTGCTCGAAATAGACGTGACATGCTTACTTCACTCCCTGTTCGTGCAGACATTTGTTAAGCCAAACGGCGTCCTCTTCGCTCAATTGAGGAAGCGGTGGGGGACGGTTATAGTCGATCAATGTAGCATAACCACCTCGCTCGTATACATCAGCCAAAGCCACAGCCAAATCTACCATCACATCCTCATCTGGGACGGTCAAAGGAATAGGAATAGCTGGTAACGTATTCTGAAATTGGATTGGCCACACGGTCACGTTGGGGCGGCTTGAGGCGCGGCTCAGTGTGATGTAGTATGGGGCAGCCGGGACAGGTTCTGCCAATGGTGGCCGCTCTCCACCGCGTAAGAAGTCAATCTCAATCAGATGAGCAGTTGAACGCAGAATGTCGCTACGCTTCTGTAGATAATCCTGATAGGCACGATGGCTAGGTCGCTTGTTGACAGGGGAAAGAATTTCAATAGCAGTGACCAACTCCATAGAATCACTCGCCAGAATTTCAATGCTCATTTGACGTAAAGGTACTTCAATTAACACCCGATTTTCAACGGGGGAAGGTTCCGTGGCCACGGTAGCCCCATTGATAGCCTCGGCTATAGCGATTGTTACGCCAGCCATTGGCTTAACAGGGGGTTGGGGTTGCCATATCCCAACGTCTGGCCGAATACTGGTGGGGCGGCTTACAGCAACTTCTTCGTAGGATACATATGGAATCAGTCGTGCAACATATCGCGGCTGAATCACAGGATTCAAGTGCCCTTGGATTTCGGACGCAATATTATTATGAAAATCACTCCACACATTTGGACCCTCAATATACGGATCCATTCCAGGAAAGGGCGATGGCATAGGTTGACCTCTAAACAATCAAAGAATTGCTCATCAGCCAAAAGTGTGCAACGCAGTGCATTGAATCCACAGACGAAAACCAATCCGTACACTTTGCACAGATGAGCCAAAAAATTTGTCTTATTCAGCCTATTGTAGGTGATTTTCTTAAAACGAACAAGGAGAAATCTTAGCCATATGGATCCGCGGCATCCCGCAGCCCATCGCCCAAGAAATTGAAGGCCATAATGGAGACTAGTACAAATGCCCCAGGGAGCAGCAGCCAGGGGGCACCAGCCACCGACTGCAAATTCTGAGCCTCGAAAAGAAGGATCCCCCAGCTAATGGCAGGGGGGCGTAGCCCCAATCCCAAGAAACTGAGCGCCGTTTCGGAGAGAATCATGGTGGGAATGCTCAAGGTAAGCGCAGCAATAATATGGCTAATAAAAGAGGGGATCATGTGGCGAAAGATAATGGCAAATTCACTGGTGCCGGCAAAGCGTGCGGCCATGATAAAATCCTCTTCTCGCAGAGCCAAGAAACGGCCACGTACCTCACGTGCCAACCCTGTCCAGCCAATTAAGGAGAGAATAATGGTAATGGCAAAGTAGACCTGTAGGACTGACCACTCAAGTGGAACGGCTGCACCCAATGAGAGCCACAGTGGAATCGTGGGCATAGATCGTAGAAATTCGATAATTCGCTGAATGATCGTATCTGTGATACCACCATATAAGCCAGATAAACCACCTAACAGAAGCCCCAAAAAGAGGCTAATGGTCACGCCAACTAGGCCAATAGAGAGAGAAATACGCGTTCCATACATGACGCGCGACCACATGTCACGCCCCATGCGGTCTGTGCCAAGGGGATAGAGGGGATATGGCGTATAGTTAGGGTCCGATGGATCGAAGATAAGCTCTTCATCTCCCATATCTAATCCCATCAGATGACGATCCATCTCAAAGAGGCCCCAGAGTTTGTAGGGGTAGCCTTTGACAAAGAATTTGAGGTCGTACCGTACCTCTTCATTTTCCACATACTCTTTGGCAAAGGTCTCAGGGTTACGCGCACCCTCTATGCCATAGACAAAGGGCTGTAACCCATCCCAATGAATACGCTGGGGCGGCAGAAAGATCAGCTCTTCGACCTGCTCTTGTGGTTCGTTGACAGCCATAAACTCGGCAAAAGCGCCCATGCCGTAAAACAAGATAACGACGAAGGCACTTACTAGAGCCACCTTGTGTTTAAGAAATCGCCACCACATTAATTGCCATTGGGAGGCAATCAACTCTTTTTCATCTTGCCCAAAGGCAGCATCAATATAGGCTCCATCATCGACCATTTCGGCACTGGAAACCGCTGAAGCTGTTCCGCGAAAAGTGGTATTCGATTTGTTTGAACTTGAATAAACGCTGTCTGTCTGAAGTTCGTCTGCCATATAGATTAACCCTGTACACGAATTCTGGGGTCTGTTACCGCCAGCAATATGTCAGATACAAGAGTACCGATCAAGGTCAGTACCGAGAGGATGAGAACAATAGAACCCGCCAAGTACATATCCTGGCTGAGCAAGGCTCGAAGAAGCAGTGGGCCGACAGTGGGCAAGCTCAGCACTGTTGCCACAATTAGGCTACCAGAAAAAAGTTGAGGCAGCGCCCAGCCAACCGTACTGATAAAGGGGTTCAGGGCGATACGCGTTGGGTATTTGAGAACAACTTGGGATTCAGTCAACCCTTTGGCGCGGGCTGTTTCCACATAGGGCTTGTTTAGCTCATCCAGTAGATTTGCCCGCATAATTCGCGTGAAGCGTGCCGTACCGTCTGTTCCCAATATCAACATAGGCACCCACATATGTTTCATCATATCCCAAAACTTGGCTAAACTCCAGGGGGCCATAATATACTCTTCAGAAAAGAGGCCGGTGATCTTTAGGCCAAAACTGTTAAAAGCCACCCACATGATAACCAACGCAAGTAGAAAGTTAGGCGTGCCAACACCTATATATGATAAGAAGGTAAAGATATAATCAAGCCAGGAATATTGCTTAACCGCCGATAAGATACCAATAGGGATCGCTAACGTCCACGTGAATAAGATCGTAAAAACACCCAACAGTAAAGTCATTACCAATCGCTGACCAATTAACTCATTGATCGGCTTTTGCCACTCGATTGATACACCAAAGTCCCAGCGGACAACCCCACTGATCCACTTCCAATACTGAACGTACATCGGCTGATCCAAGCCATATCTGCGCTTCAGGTTTTCAATCTCGGCCAAGTCTACCTGTTCACCTTGGGCGCGCAAACGGGAAATATAATCGTCCAAAAAATTTCCTGGAGGTGCTTGAATCAAGATAAACGCAACCATGGACACAATGATGGTCATGGGAATAAAGATGATCAATCGCCTAAGTACAAATGCGAACATAGAGCTTTCCTTGAGATAGCAATCCGCTTGTCAGCATTCCAGCCGCGGAATCCGTAGCTGAAATGCTGACAGCTAATAGCTGACTAAACTAAAAATTATTCACTATACCAAAGTTGTTCTGGATAGGCAGTCGATGGCGTGCGCAGTGGCCAGTCATTGCCACCCTTTTCAGGAACGTTCTGTAGGTTGGCATTGGTTACGAGAACGCCCTGAACCATGGGGCTAAGACCCACGATACCAATATTGTACACATTATCGGCGATCTCTTTGTAGATCTCTTGACCGAGTGCATTTCTCTCTTCATCAGGCAGCAGTGGCCCTTGAAGATGCTTTTCGTAGAAATCCTTCATCCACTGCTCAGGTTCGATTCCCTCTTCGCCACCCGTCTCGTACCAAAGACCCCATGCTGGTGCCGTCAATGTCCCAATATTTTCGGGTACACGCTTAGCAATGTTGGAGAAGGTAAAACCAGTGGTGTCTTCGTTCCAGACGTAGATAGCAAACTCGTTATTTTGGCTGCGGGTCGTGAGCAGGCTACGGGTCAGCTCCTCAACCTCGGCTCGGACACCAACTTCTCCCCAGTAGGCAGCGACCTGCTGAGAGACGTCTGGCCAAGCACCGAATGCAGGTGTTGTTCCGATCAGGAGATTGATGCGATCACCAGCGGCGTTGGTGCGGAAGCCATCCTCATCCCTGTCTGGCATGATCTCATCGAGCATTTCGTTGGCCTTGGCCACATCATATTCCGTCCACTTAAATTCCCACTCTTCGCCTGGGTAGTGGGGATGACCAGGCGCAGGAACGCTCTGACGGGGTACGCCCATACCCAACATGGTGATTTCACGAATGGCTGAGCGATCGATGGCGATAGAGAGCGCTTGACGGAAGACCGGATTGCGTAAGAATTCGCCCTCCGGGCCGTCATAGCTCATATTGGGATAGAAAGCAACATCCGTACCGCCAAAGGTTGGCCAGAGGTTGACAATGTATCCGCCAGCTTCTTCGCCCTGCTTGAGCGTTGGGATGTTCTCCATCTTGATGTGGCGACCTTGGAAATCAATCTCACCTTGGGTGGCTTTAAGGCTGATCACCTCCAAATCCTCAACCAGCGTAAAGGTGACCTGGTCGACGTAAGGAAGCTGATTGCCGGCCGTATCCACTGCGTAGAAATAGGGATTACGGGTTGCCGTTACAACCTGATCACCCAGTGTGTTGTCAAACTTCCATGGGCGGGTCACAGGGCGTTCTGCATTCGTGTTGTGAGCAACTTTGTCATCGTAGAGCTGGGTCCAATCTTCAAAGCCCGCTTCTTCAGCCATAGCCTGAGCTTCTTCATTAAACTCGGTATGGAACTGCTCCATGTAGTGAGATGGGGTGTATGGGATGTTGCGAGAAGCACCACCACAAGCCTGATCCGCCTGGGCCATAATCTCAAGGAATAGCGTGTTGGGATTGGGATAGGTGAATTTAATGGTGTAGTCGTCAATGGCTTCCATGGTGCCAAATTCATCGCCAGAGCGCAAGAAAGCAGGCAGATTTGGCGTGAGGTCTTCATTGAGTAGCACATTCTCGTAGTGCCACATAAAGTCAGCAGCATCAAATGCATCACCGTCAGACCACTTCATGCCTTCCCGCAGGAAAACGGTCCATTCGGTACCGTCTTCGTTGGATTCATACCCTTTGGCCTCAGCGGGGACAATGGAGAAACCATCCACCGAGAAGCGGAAGAGACCACCGCGCGAAATGCGCCAGAAATTACAGCCATCGGCTGGACCCAAGTAAGCACGGCGGATTTTTCCACCATACTGACCGATAGAGTCAACAGGCTCAATAATCATGGGTTCAATAGGCAGGCGTTCTTCCAATGGAGGAAGGTCACCTGCTGCAACCATCTCAGCCAACATTGGGGCTTCGCCAGCGTCATTCTCTGCCATAGCCTCGCCTGATGACTCTTCGCTGGAGTCAGAATCGGCAGCATCCTCGGCAGGCGTATCCGCAGGTGCGGGTGCGGCACCACCACAAGCAGCCAAAAGAAGAGACAAAACAATAAACAGATTGAGTAGGATATACGACTTTCGCATCTACGTAACCTCCTGAAGGTGTTCAAAAGTGAATATTGGAGTTGACTGAATTGAGCATGGCTTGTGCTGCTGATGAAATCTCTGGATGAGGGTAGGGGAAATCAGAGTTCCATCTTGCTCAATCAATCACCTGAAGAAAACTGGTTGTCAGTATCCTATCCGAAAAACGTCTTAAGTGAGCAGGAATCACTCACTGTAGCGAGTTAAACAAACAGCAAATTTTCGGTTAGCATAAAAAGAGGGTGATATGTGGAAACACATCGAATATATTATATACTAAATTCCCAAATACCACTAACAACGAGGAGCCAATTAATGAAACCAAATATTTTATTTCTGATGACAGACCAGATGCAGGGTCGTGTTTTGGATCCAGACAGCCCGTGTATCACACCCAATATTGATAGATTAATGGTAGGGGGCGTACGGTTCCCTCGGGCTTATACACCCAACGCCGTCTGTTCACCGGCCAGGGCAAGCCTGATGACAGGGCTTCTCCCCCATTCCCACGGCGTATTAGAGGTGATCCATTGCGTGGATGATGATCAGTGCTGTTTGCGTACCGAATTTCCCCACTGGGCGCAGCGGCTAGAAGAGGCTGGTTATCGGACCGGCTACTTTGGTAAGTGGCATGTGGAGCGTTCCAATGATCTCACCCAGTTCGGTTGGCAGGTGGATGGCAACTCTGCCAGCGAGCTCTTTCAGTCCAAGCAGGCTCAAGTTGGTGGCAAGGGTAAGGATGAAGCCAACTTTTCTCTGAAAAAGACCAACGATCTGCCTGGAGGCTACAAAAAATCTCTACTCTATGGTGTGACTGGTGTACCCGCCGAAGAGCGAGGTGTCGGAATCACGACGGACCTGGGGCTAGAGTTCTTGCAGGAGGCAGTTCATGGAGATGCTCCGTGGTGCTGCTTTGTCAGCATTACTGAACCGCATGATCCCTTTGTTACTGGCGAAGACACCTTTGCCCAGTACGACGTGGATCAGATACCACTCCAGCCCAATGTTCATAACGACCTTAGCAATCAGCCCAACATCTACCGCAAGGCCGGTAAAACGTGGCATGATATGGATGATCGACAGAAGAAAGAGGCTGCGGCCTGCTATTACGCGTCGATTACTGAAATTGATCAACAATATGGCAGATTGATTGACTTTCTGGAAACCTCAGGTCAGATGGAGAATACCATCATCATCTTTAGTAGCGATCACGGCGAATTATTGGGCTCCCATGGTCTCTACTGTAAAAACATTTCTGGCTTTGAAGAGGTTTACAATATTCCATTGGTGATGAAAGGTCCAGGCATACCCCAAGGTGTAGTCAGCCAAGCAATTGTCGGTCTTCACGATTTGGCACCAACGCTCTTGGATCTTTGTGACATAGAGACCATTGATGTGCCTGACTCCACCTCTTTTGTGGAGGCTCTCCAAGATCCCAGCGGCAACATGGGGAAATTCTCTCGGGGCTTTGCCGAATATCATGGTGGTCGCTATCGGGTCACCCAGCGCGTGGTGTGGAACGGCTGGTGGAAGCTATGCCTAAATGGCTTTGACTTTGATGAACTCTATAATCTAGAAGCGGATCCCTTTGAGATGAGCAACCTCGCTGATGATCCTGCCTATGAAGAACAGCTACACGCTTTGACCCAATATGCTTGGGAGGTGATTCGCGATACGGGCGACCGGGCACTCTTCAATTCCCACTATCCAATTTTGCGCTGGGCACCCGTAGGGCCGGGGATTTTGGACCAGCCAAACCTTGCTGGAGCTGTCATCCAATGAAGTGGCAAGATTTCCCCACAGAGCGCAAAATTCGCGGCAAGCCATTTGTGGTCTCCCATCGTGGGTCCAATAAAGAAGCACCCGAAAATACCCTGAGAGCGTTCGATTTGGCGCTGAATCAAGGCGCTTTTGCTCTGGAAACAGACCTTCGTTTTACCTATGACGACGAGATTGTCCTCTTGCATGATGAAACGCTCGATCGGACCACGAATGGCAGTGGTTACGTTCGTGATCACTCATTGAGCGAGCTTAAGCAACTACGCAACCGAGAGCCTCTCGGAGATCGGCACAGGAATCAGCTAAGTATGGAGACGATCCCTACCCTCTCCGACCTGATTGAACAGACCCACGCCCAGATACCTCTCCTTTTAGAGTTAAAGGATCCGCTCTTTCAAGACCGCCGCTACGCGACTCAATTTGTGGAAACCTTAAACGCACACAATATGTTAAGCCAGTGCGCAATTATCTCCTTTCAGTCAAAGCATATTGGCACAGTGAAAGAGATTGCGCCAGAGATTCCCTGTGGGCAAATCACCCTGACCAATCCATGGCCTAAGCGAGGTGCTGAATTGCTTGGGCCTCTCTTTCCCTTAGTCTACGTTAATCCTCTTTATGTAAAAATAGCCCATCGCTGGGGTGGTGTTGTCTGCCCTCTAGACACAGTACCCGAGAAGCGGATGGGTTACTACCAATGGCTTGATGTGGACGCAGTTTTAGCTGATGATGTAAAGGCTGCCATCAAGGCTATGGTCAGCTCATCATGATTGTCATTCCTGACAGCTTCTGCTATACTATCCAAGCCACTCAGAACATTCGTTCACATTATGTAAAATAGCAGTTCTGCAAAAGTCGCACACATGGCTAGGAGCCACAAGGGACGTGCTCCTTGGACGATAGTGTGTGACTTTTATACTATTGTGTAAGAAATCATATCCTTATCATTCCTAAACCTACATAACCCATTATGTCTGACTCATTTGTTCATCTCCACACGCATTCAGAATATTCCATGCTTGACGGACTAGGACGTATTCCCCACCTTGTTGCTGAGGCAAAACGGCTGGGGCAACCAGCCCTAGCATTGACTGATCATGGGGTCATGCATGGGGCCATTGAATTCTTCCGAGAATGCAGTTACAACGATGTGAAACCCATTATCGGTGTTGAAGCCTATCAGACGGTTTGGGGACGCCCCATGGGTGGTCGCGATGCTCAATTTGATAAAGAAAATTATCACCTGCTGTTGCTGGCCAAAGATATGACTGGTTATCGCAACTTGCTTAAGATTGCCAGTCACAGCCAGATGGATGGATACTACTATAAACCGCGAGTCGACCATGAATTTTTAGAAAAACATGCCAAGGGCATTATCTGTTCCTCCGGCTGTTTAGGTGCGGAGGTGCCCAACTTACTGCTGCAAGGGAAAGAGAAGGAAGCCTACGAGAGACTTGGCTGGTATACAGAAGTCTTTGGCAAAGAGAACTTCTTTATTGAACTGCAAGAGCACTCGATTCCCGAGCTGATTGAAGTTAACAAAACATTGGTGCCTTGGGCAGATAAGTTTGGTTTGCAGCTATTGGCAACCAACGATGTCCACTACGTCAAAGAGGATGATGCCTCTCCCCATGAAATGCTTCTCTGCGTCCAGACAGGTGTTAGTATCAAGTCAGAAAAGCGTATGCGGCTCTCTGACGAAAGCTATTTCCTCAAAAGCCGATTCCAGATGGAGGAGACTTTCCGTCCCCTCATCGATCTGCCTGCCAGCGCCTTCGATAACTCCGTCCTTATTGCCGAAATGTGCAATGTGGATCTTGAAGACAGAGAATTTCACCTGCCTGACATCGAGATTCCCGAGGGACATACTTATGAAACCTACCTGCGCTTCTGTACAGAAGAAGGGCTTGAACGGCTCTATGGCAACCGCGCGCACGATGATGAAGTTCAAGCCCGCAAAGAGCATGAGCTCAATATCATCAAGCAGATGGGTTTTGATGTCTACTTTTTGATTGTGGCGGACCTGTGCAACTTTGCCCGCAGCCGCAATATCTGGTGGAACGTACGCGGCTCAGGGGCAGGCTCATTGGTTGCCTATTGTACAGGCATCACCGGCATCGACCCGCTCAAGAACCAGCTCATCTTTGAGCGCTTTCTCAACCCTGCCAGGGTCACCATGCCCGACTTTGATCTAGACTTTCCTGACGATCAACGAGAAGAGTTGGTCCGCTATACCATTGATAAGTATGGTGAAGATCAGGTGGCCCAGATTGTCACCTTCGGACGTATGAAGGCCAAAGCCGCCATTCGGGATGTGGGCCGCGCCCAGGAGATCCCCTTGTCTGACGTGGATCGAATTGCCAAGATGATCCCTGGCATCCCAGGCAAGCCTGTCAAAATTAAAGATGTGCTGACTGAAGGGCATGAGTTTTACAATCCTGAGCTTTTGGAACTCTATGAAAAAGAGTCCTGGGTGACGGAACTAGTGGACATGTCCATGAATCTAGAGGGGGTGGCCCGCCACTCGGGCATTCACGCAGCGGCGGTAATTGTTACGGATCGGGAGTTGACCCACTATACGCCCCTCATGCGCTCTACTAAGGGTGGAATTACCAAGGCCATCACCCAGTTCGAGTTCCCGATTCTCGAATCCATTGGTCTCCTCAAAGTGGACTTTTTGGGTCTGAGCACTATCTCCGTCATGCGAGAAGCCTGCCGTATGATTCAGGAGCGTCACGGCATCGAATACAAGCTGGACAACATCCCATTTGAGGGAGAAGAGACTGCCAAAGCCTTTGAGCTATTCTCAAGTGGAGAGGTGAGTGGTGTCTTCCAAGTAGAAAGCCAGGGGATGCGTCGGGTATTGACAGAGATGCGCCCGAATCTCTTCGAGCATATTATTGCAACCATCTCACTCTATCGACCGGGTCCGCTGGAGTACATTCCCAATTATATTCGTCGTCTGCACGGGGAAGAGGAGGTTGAGTACAAGCACGACGCGCTCAAGCCGATTTTGGAAGAGACGCTGGGCATTATCATTTATCAGGAACAGATCATTCAGGTACTCAGTCAGTTGGCTGGCTACACAGCTGGTGAAGCGGACCTCGTTCGACGGGCTATCTCTAAGAAAAAAGAGAAAGAGATCGCCAAGCACAAGCAGATCTTCATTGATGGATGTGAAAAGAACGGAATTCCAAAGAAAGCATCAACAGCTATTTATGAAGATATTGAATTTTTCGCGAGGTATGGTTTTAATAAATGTTTGCCTGGTAACGTAGAAGTGATCGACGCTGCGTCTGGACGATTGGTGAGCATCGAAGATCTTTACCTTCAAAAGGAAACGATTGCAGCAACTGTCTCCTGCAATACAGATTCTCTGACCCTCCAGGCCGGAGCGGTGACTGATGTAATTGACAATGGCATCAAGCCGGTCTATCGATTGACGACAGCGTTGGGTCGAACGATTGAGGCAACAGCCAACCATCCCTTCTATACATTTGACGGCTGGCGCTTGCTCGAAGAGTTATCCGTAGGTGACCAGATTGGCGTGCCAAGGAAGATTCCTATCGAAGGACAGAAGCAGTGGCCAGATTACGAATTGATTGTGCTGGGCCATCTTCTAGCAGAAGGCAACCTGTGCCACCCTCATTCAATCTACTTCTCTTCTCAGGATTGTGCTCAAGTCAATGATTATGTACAAGCTGTGGAGCAATTTGAGAACGTTGAGTGCTCGATTGCGATTCATAAAGGTACCTATTCAATTTATGCCAAGAGGCAGAATCGAAGTCAGGAACCAGGTGTCGTCACATGGGCCAAAGAACACAGTATTTGGGGTAAGAACGCGCTAGGGAAAGAGATCCCATCGGCCATCTTTGAGCTTAACAACCACTCAATCTCGCTGCTGCTCTCTCGTATGTGGGAAGGCGACGGTCATATTAATGAAAGTGATCGTAATCTTTTTTACGCGACATCGTCTAATCGTCTGGCCCATCAATTGCAGCACCTTCTACTCCGTTTAAATATTGTTAGCCGATTGCGAACGGTCACATTTCCATACAAGGAAGGGCGGGTTGGATATCAGCTATTTATTACGGGCAATGAGAATATCTCCATCTTTAGGGAATCGATTGGGCAGCACTTTGTCAATCAGGAGAAAGTGCACCTGTTAAACCGACTTCTGTTAACAGCCCCATCTAGTTCAGGTACAAAAGATGTAATTCCAGTTGCCATTAAAGAGCATGTTCGGGCGGCCAAAGAGCAAGCAGGCGTAACTTGGCCCCAGCTTAACCATGAATGTGGTGTTGCTCAACGGGAATTCTATCCAACAGGCAATGCCGCAAAATCAGGCTTTACTCGTACAACCATCCAGCGGCTGGCTGAGTACTTTCAAAATGACGAATTAAGACGATACGCCAATAGCGACATTTATTGGGACAAAGTCGTTTCCATAGAGTATGTCGGTGAAAAACAGACCTATGACCTTGAGGTTGCTCAGACTCATAACTTTATTGCGAATGACATTCTGGTGCATAACAGCCATGCGGCTGACTATGCGGTCATCACGGTCCAAACTGCTTATCTTAAAGCGCACTACCCAGTTGAGTATATGGCGGCTCTGTTGCTCATTGAGCGCGATAAAACAGAGAAGGTGATCAACTTTATCAACGAATGCCGCCGGATGGGTATTGATGTGCTGCCGCCGGACGTCAACTACAGCGGGTTGGATTTCGAGATTCAGGAGTTGCCAGCAGACGTGGAATCAGCCGCAGCTCGAGATCTGAATATGGCCTTCACCTTCCCTGTGCCAGAGGGCAGCGCCATTCGCTTTGGTATGGCAGCAGTCAAGAATGTGGGCGAGGGGCCGGTTCAGGTAATTTTGGACGCACGCAACGAAGGTGGTCCGTTCAAGCGTCTGGAAGATTTCTGTGATCGAGTCGACCTGCGGCAGGTGAACAAGCGTTCCTTGGAGTGTTTGATTAAGGTAGGGGCTTTTGATCGCTTTGGCAAACGCAGCCAACTTCTCGCCGTATTGGACCAGATGGTTGCTTCGTCCGCTTCTACCCATAGCGCTCGAGACAGTGGTCAGCTTTCCATGTTTGATCTAATGGATGACGCGGGTGCTGCTGAGGCTGCGCCTATTAAATTAGCTGATATAGAGGAGGCCAAAGGTAAAGATCGCCTTCAGTGGGAAAAGGAATTTCTGGGTGTTTATGCCATGAGCCACCCCATGCAGCATTTGAGCCTGGACATGGGCAAAATTGTCACCTGTCAGTGCAACGAGCTGGGTGAATCTCACGATGGTCAGAACGTGACAATGGCTGGTATGATCGCTGGGGTGCGCACCATCATCACCAAGAAAGGGGATCCCATGGCATTTGTTACGCTAGAGGATCTAGCCGGTCAATGTGATGTGGTTGTCTTCCCGACAACATACGCAGAGGAAAAAGAGAAGCTAATCCCTGATACAGTTGTGCTCGTTAAGGGCACGGCACAGACTAGAGAAGGCCAAACCAGTGTCCTAGCTGATACCATTCAAAATTACGTAGAGCAAGCTGTGGCTGTTGCCGAAGCAACCCCATCTCCCCAGCAAACCCTTATCGATGTTGTACCTACCATCAATGGCGTACCTGTTGTCGACGAAATCAATGAAAGCGATGAAGTCGACGTACGAGAGCTAGATTACACGCCAACCACAGAAGATGATGATGCCGAGCAAGCACCTACCTTACCGGTGAATTCAGACTATCTGGATCCCTTCCCTAGTGAGTTGGGTGAATTTATTCCCCCAGAAGAGGAGAGTCCTTTTAAGAACGATCTGCCCGATTGGAAGAACGGATCTACCAAAGATATAGACGCTAAAACGAACTCAGTGAATCCCACAGAAGCTGCTCAGGTAGTCAATGGAGACCGTTCTCCAGTGGCTGAGCCAAAGTCGGCTGTGAGTAGACAGAGCAACGGAGAGATAGATAGAGCAGGAGATCCTTCTATCCTTGAACCGGTCCAACAAACGGTAGAATCAGCGGGACTCGATGAGATAGATACAGATAGCGAAGTAGGGCAAGAGATGTCTGCTGATGAGGCGACCGACATGCAAACAGGAGCGAATTTGCAAGAGGCAGATTCGCCAACCTTGTCAAATACGAAATTGGATGAGGCGTCAGCGCCAGTATTAGACAAAGGTTCTTCCGTAGGCAGTGGCCCAAATGGGGCAACGGGTAGTGAAACAGATGGCAATGAAACAGATAGCAGCCGATCCGCGAACAATGGGATAAGTAGGAACGAAACAACTGAAAACGGAACAAGCATCAGCAAAACAGGCCCCCATCATACAAACGGTACCCAAAATGGTTCTAATGGATTGAGTAATGACAATGGTATAGATGTGAAACATGATGGTACACAAAATGGGGCCAGCAACGCCGAGGCTCATCCATCCAACGGTGCTACAGGACAGTTAGCCCAACTACACGCTCAGGAGACTATTTCTGCAGAAGACAGCGCTAGCGAAAATGGCGCTGGGCAAAATGGCAAAGCTCAGCGACGTCTTCAGGTTGTGTTTGCCCGTAGCGGGAACTTGGATCGGGACAAATATCGACTGCGTGAGATGCGGGAGCGGCTCTCTGACCCACGTGGGCGCAATGAATTCTATATCACCATTGATGGGACAAATGGAGCGACTAAATTGGCCTTTCCCAACGACTATTGTACCATCAATGAGCGACTGGTCAGCGATTTGGCCAAGTATTTCCGGGTTGAAGTATCAGTGGAAGAAGAAAATCAGTAGTTTTTCACGGCTCAAGATGCGCCACAGAGGATGTAAAAGATCCGGCTAATCCATCTGAATCTGTTTCCTACTTTCAGGGCAGATATTCACGCATCGAGACTCACTGCGGAAAGATAAAAACCGAACAGATATGAAAAGATTTCACAGATTCTTAATCCTTCTAATCTTTTCATATTTGTTATTTTCAAGGCAGGGGCGTTGACAAAAGTTGCAGAAAGGATTGAGACCCAATGAACTTCAATCAGGATCCCAATCCTTTCCGAATGTACTCGGCTAGCCAAAACAAGTTCCCATTAGTAGTGGACGATCACCCTAGCACCAGGATTCTCTGCAGTTGAACGATACCAGACCGTCTCACCATCCCAAACAGGCCCAGCAAAATCAAAGAGCCACTTTGCATCCAGATTCGTCATGTTAACACACCCGTGGCTCATAGGGTTGCCAAAGTTGTCGTGCCAGTAGGAACCATGTAGTGCATATTCTTGGTAAAAGTACATGACCCATTTCACTTCGGGTAGATAGTAATAGCCTGATGTCCCTGGCTCTCCCCCAGACATAACCTGCTCTGCCACTTTGAGCCACACACGGAATTCACCAGTGACGGTATTGAAGCCGGGCACACCTGTCGAAACGAGGAATGAACGCATGGGCGTTGTGCCTTCATAGGCGGTAACCAACTGCTCTGTTAGATTGACCCGAATCCAGTGCTCGTTTTCACCTAAATCTTCGGGAAACTCAAATGGCTCACTGCCATCGGTGGGCAGAGGCTCTAGGGCACGTGTTCTCGTCTCAATGTCTGGAAGTTGCCTCTTCACAAGGGGGCCAACCTGTGGACCGGTGAAAGGTAGGGGAGGAATGAGGGAAGTGCTCTCCATTTCTTCATCGTCTGTTTGAGTGAGAGAGGGGCTGACTCCTAGCGTGGAGCGTGGTGCGGATGCCAGCATATCTACATCTTGCATCTCCAAACTTCGTCCATTACGGATTTCCCCAGTTTGGGCCATGGCCGATAGCGTAAAGATGCCAAAATAGAGGCCAGCAAGCCCAAAGGATAAAATTTTGATGAAAATTCTTTTGGATATCATATCGAGACCTATTAAGCTCAAGAAATAAAAATAATGATAGAGACTTGCCCTAAGTGATATGCAATTTGGGCAAAAAGGGTAGATGGCAATCAGTAAAGTAGATCGTGTCGTAGTGAAGTATATTGGTAGTGGGTAACCAAGTTTAAGAAGAATGAACAACATCTCGCGAAGAGGGTACTGCAGAAGCACTACTCATGACTTCTCCGCATATACGCAAGGCATATACCAATGATTGATGATTTGTCAAAAATTGTCTGTATGGTACCCTACGCTATATAAACGGCCAGAAAAATTCATCTTCCTTTCTCAGAATCCCCTCGAGTGGATTGGTCAAAAGAAAGGGCAAGACTTTTCTGGCAAAGTATAGGTGGCCAGATACAGCTCTTCTCCTCGTGAAGGTGAATATATTCCTGGAAGGTGAGCCCGAAAGCCATTTATTCTTCACATGTCTATTTGACAAAAAGTATACCATAAAACCATTTTCAATGCACAAAAAGGAAGCTTTTTATGGCTTATTTGCTAGGCATCGATTCATCAACAACCGCAACCAAAGCCCTTCTTATTGATGAACAGGGAGATGTTGTAGGTGTTGCTGCATCTGAATACTCTTTTGAAACACCCAAGCCACTATGGAGCGAGCAACACCCTCACCTCTGGTGGGATGGTACGGTTGATAGTATTCAACAGCTTTTGGCCCAGACAGATGTCTCTGTGGAAGAGATAATCGGTATCGGGTTGACTGGACAAATGCATGGCTTGGTCCTGCTTGATGGGGATGGTGAAGTACTGCATCCGTCCATCTTATGGAATGATCAGCGCACCGGAGAGCAATGTGATGAAATTCGACGACGGTTAGGTAAAGAGCGCCTTATCGAAATTACGGGCAACGATGCACTTACGGGCTTTACCGCACCCAAGATTTTGTGGGTTCAGGAAAACGAGCCAGAGATCTATGCCAAAACCCGGCATGTGCTCCTACCCAAAGATTATGTACGCTATCGATTAACGAACACGCTGGCAACGGATCGGGCTGGTGCGGCTGGAACGCTTCTGCTCAACGTGCGTACCCGAGACTGGGCCAGTGATGTGCTTGATGCGCTCGATATTCCTGCTGAATGGATGCCGCCGACCCATGAAGGCCCGCAGATTACAGGATTGCTTTCGGAAGAAGCGGCATCTGCAACGGGTTTGAGAGCAGGGACTCCTGTCATCGGTGGTGGCGGTGATCAGGCTGCAGGAGCAGTGGGAATGGGAGCGGTTAAAGAGGGCGTGGTTTCTCTATCACTGGGGACCTCTGGTGTAGTCTTTGCTACAACGAACCAGCCAACCATTGAGCCAGAGGGCCGACTCCATGCATTTTGCCATTCCGTGCCAGACCGCTGGCATCTTATGGGCGTCATGCTATCGGCGGCTGGAAGCCTACGCTGGTATCGGGATACGCTGGCTTCTGGCATTGGTTTTGATGAACTTCTGGTCCCAGCCACAGATGTTCCTGCAGGTTGTGAAGGGTTACTGTTCTTACCCTATTTAACGGGTGAGCGCACCCCCCATCCCGATCCGTTGGCCCGAGGGGCTTTTGTTGGGCTGACCGTTCGCCATACCCAACCCCATATGACCCGCTCCGTGTTAGAGGGCGTTGGTTTTGGGCTTCGGGATAGCTTTGAATTGATGAAAGGGGCTGGCCTAAGCCAAATTACCCAGGTAAGGGTCTCTGGAGGTGGTGCCCAAAGCCCACTCTGGCGTCAGATATTGGCTGACATTTTGGACAGTGAGTTGGTAACGGTGAATACGACTGAGGGGGCAGCCTATGGTGCGGCGCTGTTGGCAGGCGTGGGTACGGGTATTTGGCGTGATGTAGATGCGGCTTGCGATAGCGTCATTCAGCTCACGGGTAGTACATCTCCAGCGGAAAATGTTTCAACATACGAGACCATGTATCAGCACTATCGTCAGCTCTATCCAGCCCTTAAGCCGACATTTGATGCATTATAGGTCTTTATATTCATGAGACTACGCAGTTCCAAAGGTCATCCCCAACTCATTGAGCCAACGTCGATAAGCCAACGCTAATCGATCCGACTTGAGATGAAGCTCAGCTTGAAGATCAAGCGGCAGTAGCTCGGGCCGCTGATTTTCCAATATGGGACGATCTTGCTCAAAGATCTGATCCTGCCATGCAACCAACTCATCCTCTGGCGTATCATGACTATAGTTCATGGCCATCCACATCCATGCTGTACTCTCATTCGGTGAATGAGGAGTGATCATCAGCAAAATGGAAAAACGGGGGCCGTCTGACTCTTTGAGCAAGTAGGCCGTTAGGGGACGCAATGCTTTGTAGGTGTAAGAGACTGTATCACCCTGTCCCGTCCCATAAGGATCCGGCTGATAGACTCGTACACCCTGAGCAACTACGCCTTCTGGTCCAATCGCTGCTTCGTAGTCCTCAATCTCTGGATGTCCTTGATCACCCAGTATGCCTTCATGTACAAAGGGGAAGTGGGCGATATCCAAAAAGTTTTCGATAACTCGTGGACCACTGGCATTGACAGTGTACGGTCCACAAAACAGTTTCCGGAATTCATCGTTACACCACTCTGGAAAAGGTGGAATTTCTTGCTCTGGTTCTTCTACGCAGATCCAAATCATCCCATACGCCTCGCAGGTGTTAAACGATTTGACTCTCGCTTTTGTCGGTGGCGTTTGTTCTGGGTGGGCTGGAATATGGGTGCATCGACCAGAGTCATCGTAAGACCAGCCGTGGTATGGGCAGACCAAGCAACCTGCCTGGACTTGACCTTTGGATAAGCGACTGCCCCGATGAATACAGAGATCCTGCCAAGCCATCACCTTGCCATCCAGGCGCCAGATCACAATATCTTCTTCAAGCAGTCGTACGCCATGAACCATGCCATCGGCCAATTTGACTGACGGATAGACAGGATGCCACTCATTATGCAGTAGTTGGTCTTCAGCGGTGATTATTGCCATGACTACAGGTTTATAAAGAATCTCAAACGGGTTACTTTTTAGGGTCGAGCGATATCAGCGATATCATAGCCGTTTCAAAACCAGCGTTTTCCGCACTCACTGTGGAAGGGACCAAACTCCGGTTTTGAAACAGAGATGAATATAACAAAGGGCGACGCTTACATCTCTTCTCGATAGTGCAACCCTCGTTTCTCCTTCTCTACCATCACGGCTTCGCGAATCAGTTCCCGTACGCTCTTCGGATCTTTTACGTTGTTCAGGACAATTTCGGGCGTTGAGGGATCGTTGCTAACAATTGTAATATCCCCAATGTTAACAGCTCGTTCACCAAGATGTTGCTTGACTTTCGTATCTCGTATCCGAACGAGTTCAACCTCATCCAAATTGTGGCTGAGTACGCCCCGCATAATACGTAGCCGTTCAGTCGTCAACTCATAACGAATTCCAATGGATAGATAGGGGCGACCCGTCCACAAAACACGTTCTGGCTCGTCCTCTTCTCTGGGGGTTGAATGAGAAGCAGCAGGAACGTTGCTTGCCATAGGGACAACACTTTCATCTTCAATAGCGTCGAAGATAGAAAATAGACTATCGGCTAGCGCAGTGGTTATTGCATTGAGTTGGTCTTCTGGTATTGCTGTAATCTCTACGCCACTTTGGGCAATTGATGTTTGAAATTGTCCTTGAACAATCGAACGAATTTGGTTGCGATCCATTTTTATAGCTCCTTAACAATAAAAGACGATTTAAGTTACTGGCAGACTTACTGTCAGATTATAGTCGTTCTGTTTCAAAACAAGTATTTTATTATTCTGACAGAGCCTCGCTAACACCTATTTTGAAGTCGACCGCTTGATAAATTCTAATTATAGATAAGAATCATAGCACTGCCCAATTCAGACAGCCAATTTCCCGTGTGGTATAATTCCACTTCGTATGAAAAACGTAGCCTAGCCTGTCGAGTAAACATCTAAAATACGATTTTCATTACAATCACCATATCAAGATCAGAAATACCTGGGGAGCTATTCTTTGCGCCCGCTTTTGGATTCAGAATATATCTTTGGCATACATGAACCGGGGGGTGAGCAGCATATGTTGCTTGCCGAAAAGCCCGGTTGGATTGTCTTTAGCGAAGCCATTGGTGCAAATCCCAGCGATCTAAGCGGTGTTGACTTTCGGCCTTTTAGCGATCAACATCTTGGGGTTATCTGTCGGCTTAATCACGGATATGAACCCCACGGAACCATCCCCCACAGTAGCCAGTACGAAGCATTCTCTCGGCGAGTTGCAAACTTTGTCCGTACCAGTATGGGGTGCAAGATCTGGATCATCGGCAATGAGATGAACCACGCCGTGGAGCGTCCTGGCATCCAGATCGATTGGTCACGTCACCCAAGTATATTCAGCGATAGACCCGAACAAGCCGATCCATTCCGGCACGGATTGGCTGTCCGCTTTAACGCCCTCCCCGACAATTCATCAGAAATCCGCACCACTCGGGCCGCGATTGTCAGCCAGGGTGAGGTGATTGAACCCGAATTGTATGCCCGCTGCTATCGTCTTTGTGCCAACGAGATTCACCGGATACCAGGGCATGAGGACGACCTCGTATTGGTTGGTGCGGTCTGTCCCTGGAATACCCAAACAACGTACTATGGCAACCCCAACGGCGACTGGGTGCAGTACTTTCGCAATACCTTAGAGGCGATTGGTCCCCGCTACTGCGAAGGCTTTGCCCTTCATGCCTACACTCATGGCCCAGAACCAGAACGCATTACCAGCGAAGACTTTCTTCAGGTTCCTTTTCAGAACTACCACAAAGAATTTCGAGTCTTCATGGACTTTATGCGGGCTGTGCCAGAATCCATGCGCCATCTGCCGGCTTTTATCACTGAGGCAGATCAATCCCGACCTTGGGTCGATCAAAACAGTGGCTGGGTGCAACGAGCGTACGCTGAAATCAACCAGTGGAATAACCAGTCCGGCCACCAACAGATCCGGGCACTTTGCCTCTATCACTGGCCTCTATTTGATAAGTTCTATATTGATGGAAAAGAGGGTGTGGTAGAAGACTTTGTAGGCGCACTACAACATGACTATCGCTGGCTCGACGTTAACGCTGTTTCGCCCTCCGCTCAGGATCAGAGCCTTTTACGGAGACCACTTTCCCAAACATTAGATAGCCCGAACATGCGTCAGGAGCTGCCAGCGGTTGAGACAACGAGCTTTCATCCGAGAGGAGTTGAGCAAGAGTCCCATGAGGAGTACCTTCGTGGGCAAACAACTCTTGAAGAAACGGCACCCCAGCAGGTTCCTCCTGGACAGGCAGTACCGAGTACTACAGACCAAAACAGCGGCCCACATCCCTACCAAATTGAATGGCTTGACAGTCAGTTCCCAGAGAAGATGATTGCTGGCCAGGTGATCGAAGCAGCTATTACGTTACAAAATTTAGGCACACTCACATGGACTTGGGGGGGGACGCATCCTTTCCGAGTGGGCTATCGCTACTATCGCAATCGACGGCGTCTACCTCAACGACGGGACCAAGACTTGCGCACGGATGTTCCTCAGGACGTGCTACCCAACGCGATTGTAACCATTCAAGCCCAGATCGCCCTTCCGGATCAGCCAGGGAACTACACTGTCGAATTCGATATGATCCATGAAGGAGTAACCTGGTTTAAAGAGCAGGACGTTAAGCCTCTCTCCCGTTGGTTAACAGCCGAGGCCCCTGAACTGACTTTGACCTCCACAGGTGACAATCTAGATAACGTTGGGCTGCCTGTTCCCCTCTTTATGGATGTGGCATCTCTGCTACCAAGAAGTGGAACCTATGGACTGCGTAACCCAGATCAAATCAATCACCTAGTGATCAGTCACACAGGCGCTGAACCCAGCATCGGGCTGGAATTTATTGCCCAAACCCATGTACAATTTGGCTATCCCGGCATTGCGTACCACTTCGTGGTGGATGCCACGGGGCAGATCTTTCGCGTTGCGGCTTTGGAAGAAGTAGCCCAACCTGATCAGGAGTGGTCTAGTCGGGGCGTTAACATCTGTATGGCTGGAAGCTTTGATCAGGAGCCGCCGTCTCTGCTTCAGTTAGACGCGGTGAGTCGCCTCTGCGCGTGGCTTTGTGAAAATTTGAGCCTCTCGCCCGACGCGCTCATGGGATTGGGCGAGTTATCCGAATCAACGAGTCCTGGTTTCACATTCTACCAGGGACCGAATTGGAAGGCCCTACTGCGACGCCAAGTTCAGCTCAATGTGGCCATGCTCAGTGGCAACGTTGACAATGAAGAGCTGCGGGAGCTTGAAGAAATAAGTGAAACGCTCAAAAAGAAGAATGTTGACCTTCAAGCTCAATTGAAGCAGATTCAGAGCGAGCGCGAGAAGTTACGGCTGACCAATGAGTCACTTCAGCTTGAAATGCAGCAGCTACGTGTGGAGCTGGAGACGCAAACGGAAATTCCATTAACAGGGTTACGTTTACAAAAACAGATTGAGAAGCTGCCCAGAGATGCCGAACGGTACGTGGTGCGGACCGCTGCAGATGTAGAATTGATCGTAATCAACCAGACTGGTGCTCAGCCTGATACCTCGTTGGAACAGTTGGCTGAAGCCCACAGGGCAGATTGGCCAGGTCTGCTCTACGACTTTGTTATTGAAGCCGACGGGGCCATCTTCCAAACTCAGCCTTTGGACCAAGTTGTCGGTGCGGATGAGGCCTATATCCGCCAAGCGATTAATGTTGCCTTTGCTGGTACCTTTGATATCAACGTTCCGACTGATGAACAGCTCTATGCCGGTGCTCAACTCATCACTTGGTTATTAGAGCGCTTTCCAAACGTAGGTATTGATCAGATCCAGGGGCTGAGCGAGTTAACCAACCATACCTCGCCAGGCAAACAATGGCTTCTGGAGCAGAGTTGGAAAGAGATGTTAATGGCCTCTGTGCGGCGTTCCAGTGGGATCTTTGATCCCACTGAGACAGAGAACCAACTGCGTACCCAGATTGACGAGTTAGAAAGACACGTACGTGCGCTCAACCGGGATGCCCTGCGTAGCCAAGATCAGAAGCAACGCTTAGAGGAAGAGAATCGACAACTACAAGCCGAATTGAGTGAACAACAGGAGGTTGAGTCCAACTATATAGTCCCTGAACCAGCCATTCGCGACATGGTTGACCACTTGCCTCGCCATCCATCTCTTCAATATGAGAGGCGTAGCGTCGACCAAATCACTCACCTGGCCATTCACCACACAGCTACCCCTCCGGCCATGTCTGCCCAACGTATTGCCGAGCTACACATCAATAGTGATCCGGCCCGAGGGAAAGATGCATGGCCTGGCATTGGCTATCACTACTTTGTTCATGCTGATGGCTCAATTGAACAGACCAATCCACTGGAAAACATCAGCTATCATGTATATAGGCACAACGACTATACGTTGGGTATTGGCTTTGTTGGCAGCTTTATGAATGGCCGGATCCCCACCTCGGCCCAGTTGCGGGCGGGTGCTCACTTAGTGGCTTGGCTGCTGCAAGAGCTGGATATCTCCTTGTCGCGCGTCTGGGGCCACCGGGAATTTCCCGACAACAGCACAGTCTGTCCTGGTATTGAGTGGAGCCAGGGGCAGCGTTGGCGAGATCTGCTCTTGCGGCAGGTGGAAGAAGTGCAGAGCGGTATTGGCATCAAGCAAGTTCGCCACTACATGCTCTTCTGGCAGCGGCCCCATCCAGGACCTGTTGCGCGCCAAGATCTGATCAATGGACTCAACTATATCACCCGCTTTCGCCCCGTTGTTGGCTTTAGTCTGGACGAAGCTCGCAGTGCTGAATATGTGACGATCATTGGGAACCAGTCCGGCATCACCGCAATTGACGAACAAATATTGACCCAATCAGGCTGTAAGGTCGAACGCATTGTAGGGCGAGATGAAGAAGAGACCGGACGCATGTTGACAGATCTGGTGAGGTTAGGGCGACGATTCCGAACGTTTGATGTGGATTTTTAGAACAGAATAATTATGAACACAACGCTTGGCTGATCTCCCAGAGCCGTTTGGCCACCTCCTCGTCATAGGAATCCTTGGATGACCGAACCGGCTTACAATCCACAAAGTATTTTCCGCTAACTGTTTCCACATCCACGGAGGATGCCAAATAGATGGATGTGGCCGCTCCTTCCTCTGGTGTGAGCATGGTAAAACGACCAATCAACTTAATAATAGGACCCACCAATGGAAGCACGCCTCCCCATATATTGGTGCGAACCACACCAGGATGTAAAGCATTAACCATTACCCCCGAATCGGCCTTCTTGTTAAGACGTCGATCTAATTCGTACGTAAAGAGGATATTGGCCAGCTTTGACGCGGCATAAGCTTTATATAGGCTATAGTTTTGAATTAGCTGTAGGTCATGGAGTTCCAACGATATACCGCGATGAGCATCGGACGCCACATTGACGACGCGAGCAGGGGCACTGCGTTTGATTAGGTCCAACAGGAGGTCAGTCACCAGGAAATAGCCTAGATGATTGAGAGCAAACGTCTGCTCAATGCCATCTACACTCTCTCGCCTTCTACCAAACGCCGCACCCGCGTTATTGACCAAAACATGAAGGGCATCATACTTGGCGTGGAATTCTACGGATAGATTGCGAATAGAGTCCTGGGAAGACAAATCGGCGATGAGCAGATCAACGGCCTTGTTGCCACTCTTTTCCACAATGTCGCGCCGTGCAGCTTCTCCGCGGGTTTTGTCCCGACAGACCATAACAATGGTTGCCCCTTGTTGGGCCAAAGCAACCGCTGTTGCCTTTCCGATACCACTGTTGGCTCCAGTAATTAAACAAATCCGATCCTGCATTTTTCCTCTCCTGGCAAATGGTGTAATAGTTCAATAAAGAAGTTTACACATAATTCTACCACTCACTGCCAGGAAAAATGCAGAATCAGAAGGGTGCAATATCAATTCATATTTGTGATCTACTCGGCATTGTGGAGCGATCTACTGGTTCCAGGATGATAAGCCGAGTATCAGTAGTTTTCATGGATCAAGATGCACCATGGAGGATGAAAAAGATCCTGCTAATCTACCTGAATCCGTCTCTTGATTTCAGGGCAGATCGCAATGCTGTAAGTGTACTCTGAACAAACTCTGGACTAAGCAACCAGACGACTGCAGACTACTGAGCATAGGTATATACGAATCCGTTTTGATGTTGTATACAGCATAGCAGAAGTGATTCAACTCTATATACCGATTTGTAAATAGTTTGTAAATGGGCCGTGTGTATTTAACATCCTTTTAAGACAACCATCAGTCGTGATATACTGGTCTCAATTTCACTTTCATTCTATCTAGCTTTCCCTCCGATTCACTGAACCTTGATAATTTCAACAAGGAGACACTTCCATGCTTACACCAGAACAAGTCGGTGCCTATCATCAAGACGGCTATGTTATCGTCCGCTCTCTGTTTGATGCCGAAGAGATTGACCTGTTACACCGGACTGCCATAGCAGATCGCCAACTTGATCAGCAATCCTTTGGCCGTGATGATGGTGAGGGGGGCAACGTTCGGTTATCCCTTTGGAATCACCCTGGCAGCGGTATCTACGGCATGTTTGCTCGCTGCAACCGAGTTGTGGGTTCGATGGAACAGATTCTTGATGGCGAAGTCTACCACTACCACTCTAAGATGATCCTAAAAGATGCCAATGTAGGCGGTGCCTGGGCTTGGCATCAAGATTATGGCTACTGGTATGAGAATTATGTCCTCTACCCGCTTATGTCTAGCTGCTCCATTGCTGTTGATCCCGCTACGCGCCAAAATGGCTGTATGCAAGTACTGAAAGGCTCCCACCTGATGGGGCGTATTACCCATGCCCAAACGGGTGATCAGGCTGGAGCTGATCTAGAACGAGTAGCAGAAGCTGAAAAGCGTCTAGAACTGGTCTACTGCGAAATGGATCCTGGCGATGCCCTCTTCTTCCACTGCAACATTCTCCATCGTTCTGATCGGAACCGTTCGGACAATTCTCGCTGGTCGCTCATCTGTTGTTATAACGCGGCCCGTAATAATCCCTACCAGGAGGCCCATCATCCCTCCTATACGCCGTTGGATAAGGTCTCGGACAGCGCGATCAAAGAAGTCGGTATGAAGCGCTTTGAAGATGATGAATCAGATGTAGCTTTTTTGGATCCGGAGATGGATCACAGTTCGGAAGGGCAGAGTCAGGTGGCGAGTGTGTAGCCGGTATGAATTTCTGGCAGACGCTCCTGCCCCTCCTTTACGGTGCGGTTACGACCGGGGCTTTATGGTAATAAAGATATTGAAGGTCAATTCGAGTATACTTCGCCAGATTACAGTGAGTAGCGATAGCACAAAGATTCACTGACGCCCCACTGGTCAGGCGCGCACAGCGATTCACTCAGATTCTCTTCTCTCTTTGAAGCCTTTCTCAATGTTACGAATTGGTACAAACTGCACCATTCGCGAAGATGTTGGCACGTGTCACTGATTACTGATCTACCGTTTACCTGCAACCGAAGGTTGCGCTGTGTAGCTCTGGGTGACTCTGCGTAACGCGGAAGTCTTGCCCCGACGCTTATCGAGTCTTCTCTGGATTATTCCGAAAAGGAAGGACATTCCCATTAAGACGGGAACAAGTTTTTCTGGCCATCTATATGTGCAACATCGAACAATTATACTTTTACGGAACACAATAAATGACAAAATTCTACTACTTCTGCGGACACGAACAATTCCAACCCGAAATTCTGGTCCGGCACGCCAAACTGGCCCAGGATGCCGGCTTTGATGGTGTACTTGTATCCGAACACTTTCATCCGTGGGTCGATGATCATTCTGCGTCGGGCTTTGCTTTTTCTACTATGGCTGCTATGGCTCAAGCGACCAGTACGCTGGAAATTATGACGGGCGTGACAACCCCGCTTTGGCGCTTTCATCCTGGCGTGGTTGCTCAAGCTGCGGCAACGATTGATCGTCTCTCTTGCGGGCGCTTCACTTTGGGCGTTGGGACGGGTGAGAATATCAATGAGGGTTCCCTGGGTTATCACTTTCCTAAATATAAGGAGCGTGCGGCACGCATGGGCGAGGCGCTGGAGATTATGCGTCGCCTGCTCGACGGTGAGAAGCTAACTTATGAAGGTGAATACTATCAGACCGACCGGGCCAAGCTCTATAGCCCACCCATTGCTCGTGTTCCCATCTTCATGGCTGCTGGCGGACCAAAATCGGCTGCTCTGGCCGCGGAAAAGGCTGATGGGATCGTGGCCTCCGTCAAAGTCCCCGCCGATACTATCGAAAAAGTACTCACTCCAGCCGGCCGCGATGCTAAGAATCCCAAATCTGATCAAACAGGGCTTCTCACCAGCCGTTGGTCCGTCTTTGCCAAGGATTCTGACGAAGCGTGGGATGTACTCAAATCTTGGCGTGGATTGCGTGCACCAGGTCGGCTCCAGGCTGTCGATCCAGCTGAATTGCGGGAGGCTGCTGACGCGCTGCCCCGGGAAGAGGTTTTGGGTCGATACTCAGTTGTTTTTAGCGTTGAGGAATTGATAGAAGCGTACACACCATTGGTGACTGAGCTGAACACAGATATTGTAGCTATTCAGATTACCAGTAGCGATCAGGAAAAGACCATCAAGATGTTGGGGGATGAGGTATTGCCAGCATTGAAGACACTGTAAATTGACGGTGCTATAAGATGACTCCCGTCTTGGCCAAACCAATCGACCGGCTCAAGGCATTCGCTTGGGACTATCTGCTCCTTTTGGGATATTCCCTGTTGTTGGCTTTGTTGACGTTGATTCCCGGACTCTACCCACTCCTTCAGAGATTTTTCGCCGGTCCCGTTCGTAGTGATATCAGTGCATTTGTCTTGATGATTCTTCCAGTGGTCTTGTATTTTTCGTTAAGCGAGGCAGGACCATCCCAGGGGACGTGGGGCAAGAGGCGGGTAGGCATTCAGGTTAGGGGAACTCACGAGCCGGGTTTAATGCAGTCATTGATCCGGTCGCTGGTCAAATTCCTACCATGGCAATTGGGCCACACGGCTGTTTTTCAACTGAGCTATGCCTCGCCACCAATCCCTGCGTACTTATGGATTCTGACTGGGTTGGCTTACGGATTAGCTGGACTCTACTTGGCGATGCTTTGGCTCTCACCAAAACACCGAACGCTTTATGATTGGGCCGCAGGGACAATTGTCGTCAGGTGCTAGAGTGTAGTCGTTCATAAGCAGAATTGAATATCAACGGATCCCAATACACTGGAGATGCATCAAGCCGACCAAAGACGAAAAGACTAAGTGACTGCGGACTACCATATATAGTATTGAAGGTGATAGATGAAACAGCAAGAAAAGCAAAGTCCTTTGGAAAGTCATACTCGACTCAGCATAATGATTCATCTCCTGGGCATGATGTTGATCGGTATGGCATTAGGTTTGAACGCGTATCCATATTTGGAAGAGTATATTGGATTTGCGATCTTTGGTCTGCCCATGTTAGGGCTTTTGTTTATATTGTATAGCGTCTTCTTACGAATGGATTCGTAGCTGTCATCATAGGCTGAATATGAAATCAAGCACCTAGTTCTGATGCCAGAGTATCCTGATATCACCATCTACCAAGAACGGATAATGGATCTGATTGTTGGGCAGCGGCTTAATCAGATCCGTGTTGCCAACCCATTCCTTGTCCGGACCTTTGACCCACCGATCAACGCAATTGATGATTCTGTCTTAGAACGGGTGGAGCGATTGGGCAAACGCATTATCTTTGGTTTGCAGGGTGACCGCTTTCTGGTTTTGCATCTGATGATCAGTGGCCGCTTGCAGTGGGAAGCGGCTGGAAAGAAGATACCTAGTAAGCGGGGATTGGCCGGGTTTGATTTTGAGTCAGGGACCTTGATGTTGACAGAATCATCAACAAAAAAACGAGCTTCACTGCATCTGGTTCAGGGTAGAGAATCGTTGGTTCAATTTGAGCGAGGGGGGCTGGATGTCTTTACCGCATCGTTGGAACAATTCTGTGAAATAATGCGGGCTGAAAACCATACGCTGAAACGTTCTCTGACGGATCCAACCATTTTGGATGGTATAGGGAATGCCTACTCAGATGAGATTCTGCATCGAGCTGAACTCTCTCCCATTCTGCTTACCGCCAAAATAAGTGATGACGAGTTAGCCCGGCTCTACCAAGCCATCCCTCAAGTCTTACTCGAATTCACGGAACGAATGCGTAGTGAGGTGGGGGATGGGTTTCCGAAAAAGGTAACTGCGTTCCGGGAGGATATGGCTGTCCATGGGAAATATAATGAGCCATGCCCGGTCTGCGAAACCAAGATTCAGCGGATTAAATATGCCACCAACGAGACCAATTACTGTCCTACCTGTCAGACGGGTGGAAAGTTACTTGCTGATCGGGGCCTTTCTAGGCTTTTAAAGAAAGACTGGCCGCGCTCTATGGAAGAGTTAGAGACACTTCATTCAAAGTAGATTAGGCCAAAGTAACCTACGGATCTATCCACCGACCAACGCCTCGAAGCGTTCCCATGTTTGCGCAGCAGCCTCTCTGCTGCGGGATGTAATCTCTTCTTCATCGACTGTTGTCAACTCCCGATTCTTCATAAGAACCTTGCCTTGCACAATCGTGCTATGAACATGGCTTCCGCTCATGCCAAATAGGATATGCCAAGGTAAATTCTCAGCCGTGAGGGGCGTTGTGGGATAATAGTCTAGCAGAATGAGATCGGCATAAGCGCCTAATTCAATTGTTCCTATTCGCTTATCAAAAAAAAGTGAAGCCAAGGAGCGGTTATTTTGAACCGCCATTTGGACTACCTTATCGGCACCTAGGGTACGAGGATCACCACTTACTACTTTATGCAGGAGATCCGCCACCTTCATTTCTGCAAACATGTCATTGCTAAAGCCGTCATTGCCCAAGCTTACGCCTATACTCTGCTCTAACATCGAGCACACTTGGGCTGCCCCTACGGCATTGTTCATATTAGAACGTGGCTGATGGGTTACCCAAGTATCTGTTTCAACAAGCTGCTGTCGCTCGTCTTCGTCAATGTGAATACAGTGGGCAAAGATGCTGTTGGGGCCTGTGATCCCATATTGACGTAGGCGAGTCACCAAACCTATACCGTACCTTTTGTTGCAATCATCACTATCCGCGGGGTGTTCTCCAACATGAATATGAAATCCCGAGTTGAGCAATTTTGCTTCTGCTTGGCAATGTTCTAGCGTTTCATTCGACAGTGTCATGCTTGCATGGAGGCCAAAAGTAGCTGCCAAGCGAGAATCAAGATCAGAGGTGCTCACTTTTTTTTGAAAACGGACATTCTCTTGAATACCGGCTTTTGCTGCCTCAGGGCCATCTCGATCAGTGACTTCGTAACAAAGAACGGCTCGTAGGCCACTGGCATAGACCATGTCACTAAGCACGTCCAAGCTTCCATCGATGGCTGTTTGGCTAGCATGGTGATCAATCAGTGTGGTTGTACCATGACGAATTGCATCGACCAAACAAACTTCGGCTGAACTGCGAACCCCCTCTAGATCCAACGCCTTATCTAATGGCCACCAGAGTTTCTTTAGAATTTCGGGAAAGTTTTTGGCTGGCGTACCTGGTATGTACATTCCCCGAGCAAAGGCTCCATAAATATGAGTATGCGCGCAGATCTGTCCCGGCATCAGAACTAGCCCATTGGCATCCCAACGCTCGTCGTTTGGATATTGAGCCAGCAGCGAACTGCTTTTGCCGATAGCATCAATCACGCCATTGGTTATGTGAATAGCGCCACTCTGGATGATTTTGTTTTCTTTATTAAACGTGATGACTGTGGCGTTATGGATGAGCATGTTATCCTTTTCCATTGTTAATTTTAGGTTCTCATAGATTTTGGGTGTGGATATACTTGGAGAAACTGGTCTTTGTGCTCGTTAATCCTAAGAATGCCTGGAGTGTCATAAACTTAATTATCTAAGAGGGTAAAAAGGCTAAATTTGTGACTGTGGTGAGTCTATTTGGGGATGAAACGAACACAGGGTGAGGCTTTAGTAAAAGAGAATCTGGTTCATTTAAAAACTGGAATCTGGTCAATCTGGTAGAGACTATGTATGTCAACAGTATATTCTGCCTGAAGTTTGGCCTAACGGGCAGAGGATATGTTCGTTAATTTAGGGTAATTTTGTAAATATCTTTTCAGCCGGCACAACTCGCAACTTATTTGGAATATTAACATGAAATTGGTTGTTGAAACTGGTCGATTTTACTGATATAATTATACGAAATAAGCGTATGGAAAACGTCTGAAAAAACGTATCCCGCTTGAATAGTTTCTGGAAAGTGGGGGGGATTTCTCCCGCTATTTTTTTCTATATAACTATAATCGATTTATCGATAAAGTCCAAAGATCACAGTGGCTTGTGAACGTTTGTTCGTTTATCGGTTCATAATAAATATCTTCATCGTTGTGTACGTTATAAGAGACTTCTATGCCTGTTTCTCAACCTACGCCAGTTATTGATTACGAAGGTAGTCACTATCAAACAGATTTCTGGGTTGATCAGGGTCGAGAATATGAAGATAGGATTGAACGTCTTATTCTCCAGCGTCTTTTGCCTGTTTCCGGGCATCGACTGATTGAAATTGGTGCAGGCTTTGGACGTTTGGCCCAGTTATACGATGGATATGAAGAGATTATTCTATTCGATTATAGTCGTTCACTCTTAGAAGAAGCCGTTCAAAAATGGGGGGGAGATCCCCGATTTGTTTTTGTTGCTGGGAACATTTATGATTTACCATTTGCAAGCGGAGTGATCGATACGCTTGTTATGGTACGTGTGATGCATCATTTGGTAAATGTACCGCAAGCACTTGAACAGCTTTATCGAGTACTTCATAAAGATAGCTACGCTGTACTTGAGTATGCTAACAAACGCAATTTGAAATCAATTTTGCGTTGGGTAATAGGTAAGCAATCTTGGTCGCCCTTTGATAAGATGCCGTATGAGTTTGTTGAATTAAACTTTGATTTCCATCCAGAGTGGATGCAGGAACAGATTTGTGAAATTGGATTCACTACTCGACAACGTCATGCGGTTTCTCATTTTCGGTTACCACTCTTAAAGCGACTGATACCAACCGGATTTTTGGCTCAGCTTGATAACCTGATCTCTTTACCTAGTGGATTGTATCCTATCTCGCCTAGCGTATTTTTGCAAACACAAGTAAAGGGGAATGGCAACCATCTTTCTGGCAATTCTCAGAATGATCTAGTTGGTATATTTCGTTGTCCTAATTGTTCTGCAGAGACCCTAGATTATAATGGGGATACCTTGTTACACTGCAGTCAATGTTCCATTTCCTACCGACAAGAGGGAAGGATCTGGGATTTTAAAGTTCGAGGATAAAGTAACTTGATCTTTTGACATATTCATTCCTAGATAAAATGCCTAAGTTGTTCTTGAGTATCCCTAAAGAAAATTTTGAAAATAAGCGTTGTACCTGTGGTGAATTTTTTAAGAAAGTTTATTTCTAGATAATAAGGATAAATAAAAAACGGATAACACGACATCCCCCAGAATTTTTGTGAATTCGATAAATAAGTGCGTGTCTGTTACCCCCTGAATGAATGATTGTTACTTATTTATTAGGTAAAAGAGAAAGCATATGGCAAAACAAGAGATGACAAATTCCTTTGATGGTGATTTCGACCTGGATTATGAGGACATCAATCTTAATTCAACCGGAGAAGCATTTGAGGAAGATGAAACAGTTAAAAAAGAAGTTCTCAGTCCCGAACAGGCCTTTGAATTTCTATTAAACCTTGGGCGTACGCAAGGCTTTGTGTCGTATGATGATGTGCTTCGCGTGATGCCTGAAGCTGAAAATAATATGGATCAGCTAGAGGATCTCTTTGCGATGCTATTTGAGCAAGGGATCGAAGTTGGTCCAGCGCCATCGGCTGAACCCGATGAACCAACTTCTGAAGAAGTAGCAGAGACTGTTGAAGAAGATGATTTTGACCTGAGTCAAATTGAAATTGACGATTCGATCAGCCTCTATCTTAAAGAGATCGGTCGTGTTCCACTGCTTACCGCTGAGGAGGAAGTCTCTTTGGCTAAGAGAATGGAGGCTGGTAGAGAATCTCGTAAAAAATTGGCCCAGGGCATGGATGACTGGGAAGAACGAGAAAAATTACTTTGGTTTATGCGTGATGGTCAAGCCGCTCAGGAGCACTTGATTAAGGCCAATAGTCGACTAGTTGTTAGTGTTGCTAAGAAATATGTGGGACGCGGTGTTCCCTTTTTAGATCTGATTCAAGAAGGTAATATCGGTCTGATTCGTGCCGTTAAGAAATTTGATTATCGGCGCGGGTATAAGTTTAGCACGTATGCAACATGGTGGATTCGACAGGCCGTAACTCGTGCAATTGCCGATCAGGGGCGTACCATCCGGGTACCTGTTCATATGTATGAACAGATTAACCGACTGACCCGTACTAGCCGGCAACTTGTTCAAGAATTGGGGCGTGATCCCACAACAGAAGAGATTGCCGAAGAGCTAGGTGTATCCCCTCGCAAGGTTGAGCACATTATGCGAGTGAGCCAACGGCCTCTAAGCTTGGAGATGCCAGTAGGCGAAGAAGAAGACTCTTATCTTGGTGATTTTATTGAAGATGAGGATGCAGATAGCCCAGGAGAGGCAGCTGGCCAACAATTGCTACGCGAGGTAATCGATGAAATATTCCAAAGTTTGACACCGCGTGAAGTACGCATCTTGCAACTTCGTTTTGGTTTAGTGGATGGGTATTGTTATACATTAGAAGAAGTGGGTAAGAAGTTTGGTGTAACCCGGGAACGTATTCGTCAGATTGAGGCCCAGGCGCTAAGTCGTTTACGTCATCCCAGCCGAAGTCGGAAACTACGAGATTATCTCTAAAATTTAATGACCTCATCATATATAATCTGTGCCTAATGTGTATTAGAGGCAGCGATAAATAGTTAGCCGAATAGAATGTTTCACGTGAAACACCGATGCTCTAGATAGCGTCGGTGTTTTCTTTTGTCAAGTGGGCAGCCAAATTTATGAATTGCTAAATAAATGAATTATGTAGGGAGTATGACTTACTTGTTGTATAATGCGAAGATTCTAAAGGCAGCAATAAAAACGATGTCATTATATAGCCAGCCAGTAAGATTTTGTTACAGCTTTTATTCGACTCGATCTTGAGTGCTTAGAAACGGCAGGATATCCTCATGTTCATTGAGAGCATACTGTTTAAGCGAGGGGAAGAGTCGCATTTGGCCATTTATATAAACAACAGGAGAACAACCAATGGCAATGCAAGCAGAATATATATGGATGAACGGTGAGATCATACCTTGGGCAAATGCAACAGTACATGTCTTTACACACGCTCTTCACTATGGAAGCAGCGTCTTTGAAGGCATCCGGGCTTATGAGCTAAAAGACGGACCGGCAATATTTCGAGGTGTAGAACACTATGAACGATTGCTTTTTTCCTGCAAAGTGGCCCATATTCCTTCTCCCTTAACGGCAGATGAATGGATGGATGTGACTGCAGATGTGCTACGGGCTAACCAGCTCCGCAGTGCGTATGTGCGCCCCCTAGTTTTCCGAGGCTATGATTCATTAGGTGTAGATGGGCGGGGATGCCCGGTCGATGCTATCGTGGGTGCCGTTCCGTGGGGAGCATATTTAGGTGAAGAAGCTCTTACCCAAGGTGTAGATGTTCAAGTAAGTAGCTGGAGACGTATGGCACCGGATACGTTGAACGCATTGGCTAAGATCGGCGGGCAATACGTCAATAGCCAAAATGTTGTTATGGAAGCAACAGATAATGGTTTCAATGAAGGCATTGCGCTGGATGTAAATGGATATGTAAGTGAAGGTAGCGGTGAAAATATCTTCTTGATACATAAAGGCGAAATTTTTACGCCACCCCTAGGCAATAGTATTCTCGGTGGGATTACTCGAAACTGCGCTGTAACGATCGCCAAAGATTTAGGCTATACAGTTACCGAGATGACGATTCCCAGAGAGATGCTCTATTTGGCCGATGAAATCTTTTTTACAGGTACTGCCGCTGAAGTTACACCAGTTCGTTCCGTAGATAGGTTAGAGGTCGGCAATGGAAGTCGCGGCCCGATTACTAAATCGATTCAAGATATATTCTTTGGCATTATTAAGGGTACCCATGAAGATAAGTGGGATTGGCTAACACCGGTGGAGCTAGGCGAACCCGTAGCTGCATAAAAATACGAAGATGGCGCCTCAAATTGACAAGAGTGCGAATGGGTCTTCTACACCCGTAAAATTTTGCTGCTATGCTCAGAACGATGAGCATCAAATAGTCAGTAGGCCGCGCTGTTCTTGGTACGTACAGTATCTGCATATTGAATCCAGCATTATACCCAACGATTGCGTTTGGTTATAAATGCAATGCGTCCTCTATCAATACATAAATAATGTGGCTTTACAATAAATAAACAAGCGTAGGGATGAGGCCGAACTTCTGGAATAGTTTAAGACCAACTCAACCCGTAATGCAACATTTTACTGCATCCAGTCGGTCTACGCCTTTTTTTCAAAGAGACTACCCAAATATCAAAACAGCTAACAGGAGGCTGGGAAAATGGCTGAGCGATACGATCCCCAGGTGATCGAGCCTAAATGGCAAGAGAGCTGGAAGGGACAAAAACTGTATGAAACAGTAGAAGATACAACTAAACCAAAATGGTATGCACTAACAATGTTGCCTTACCCTTCTGGCGATCTACATACAGGGCATTGGTACGCCTTCACCCCTAGTGATGCTGCAGCTCGCTGGCGGCGCATGAATGGCTACAATGTCTTTTTCCCTATAGGATTTGATGCGTTTGGTCTTCCAGCTGAGAATGCTGCTATCAAAAACAATATTCATCCAAAAGTCTGGACCTACGCCAACATTGAGCGGATGCGTGAGCAGTTAGGTCGAATGGGGGCGATGTGGGCATGGGATAGAGAGGCCGTTACCTGTGATCCCGACTACTACAAATGGTCTCAATGGTTCTTTCTGCAATTTTATGAAAATGACTTAGCTTATCGTGAGTTTGCCCCTGTAGATTGGTGCCCAAGCTGCAATACAACACTGGCCCGAGAGCAGGTTTGGGGAGAAGATCGACACTGTGAACGCTGCAACACACCTGTTGTTAAAAAGGAACTAAACCAATGGAAGTTCCGTATTACTCAGTTCGCCCAAGATCTACTTGACGACATGGATAACATTGAGTGGCCAGAGCGGGTAAAGGTCATGCAGACAAATTGGATAGGCCGCAGTATCGGGGCTGAGGTCGTCTTTCAAACCGAGAACGGAGATTCCGTCGAGATATTTACCACCCGGCCAGACACATTGTGGGGGGCAACCTTTATGGTGCTTGCCCCTGAACACCCCCTGGTGGATAAGATCACTACAAAAGACCAACAAGACGCCATAGAAGCATATCGCACAGAGGCAACCCGCCTTGACGAAATTGCTCGCACCGCTGCTGATAAAGAGAAGACCGGGGTCTTTACTGGTGGATATGCAATCAACCCCGTCAATCAAGAGCGCATTCCTATCTGGGTTGCAGACTATGTCATGATGGGGTACGGCACTGGGGCGATTATGGCTGTCCCCGGCCACGATGAGCGAGACTTTGAATTCGCTAATAAGTTTGGCCTGGAGATCCGCCGAGTCATTTCTGGCCCGGAAGGTGACATCGGTTCTTTGGAGGAAGCATATGTTTCGAAGAACGATGGGGTAATGGTTAACAGCGGTGAATTTGACGGTACGCCCGTCGAGGGTGCCGTTGAAAAGGTAATGGCTTGGTTAGAAGAAACCAATCGCGGCAAGGGGGCCGTCAACTACCGCTTGCGTGATTGGTTGATCTCTCGTCAACGTATGTGGGGTACACCGATCCCCATTATCTACTGTGACGATTGTGGGACAGTTCCTGTCTCATATGGAGATTTACCCGTGGTGTTGCCTGACGATGCTGAATTTAAGCCAACTGGTGAAAGCCCACTGCGTTATCATGAAGGTTTCCTAAATGTCCCTTGTCCTCGATGTGCAAAACCAGCCCAGCGAGAGACAGATACTATGGATACATTTATGTGCTCAAGCTGGTATCCATATGCCTATGTAACACCTTATTGGAAAAAAGATGTCCCGTTAGCAGAAGAAGATACTCCTTGGAATCCAGAGCAAGGGAGTTATTGGCTTGCTGTTGATCAGTACACAGGGGGCATTGAGCATGCAACAATGCATCTGCTCTACTTTCGATTCTTTGCTAAAGCGCTAAGGAAACTAGGTATTGTTGAGTTTGCAGAGCCTACCCAACGTCTATTCAATCAGGGTATGATTCTTGGCCCGGATGGAGAGAAGATGTCCAAAAGCCGGGGAAATGTGGTGAACCCTGATGATGTGGTAGGCAAGTATGGTGCAGATACGGTTCGCGGTTATCTCATGTTCATTGGTCCGTGGGATCAAGGTGGCCCGTGGGATCCAAAGGCGATCGAGGGCGTTAGTCGATTTTTGCATCGAATCTGGAGTGTTGTTGTTGATGAGCCAAAATCGGAATATGTAGCTGCAGAAGCAAAACCGGAGGATGCCCGCACGCTTGAGAGGAAATTGCATCAAACGATTATCAAAGTGACTGATGATATTGAGCATTTCCGTTTCAACACGGCGATTGCCGCCATGATGGAATTGAATAACTTGTTGATCAAAATGAGAGACATGCCAGTTGTTGGTACTACAATATGGAACAGCGCAATTGAATCACTGGTCCTGATGATGGCGCCCGTATTCCCACATATCAGCGAGGAGTTATGGCATCGCACTGGTCATTCTGAGAGCGTTCATCTTCAGCCGTGGCCAATTGGTGATCGGGCCAAAGCCATAGAAGATGAAATTACTGTTGTTGTACAAATTAACGGTAAAGTCCGTGACAAGTTGATGGTTGCACCTGGCACCAGTAAGGAAGTATTAGAGGAAAAAGCAGTAGCCTCAGAGGATATTCAAAAACGCATGAATGGTAAAACCGTCCGTAAGATAATCGTTGTACCAGACAAGCTAGTCAATATTGTTGCTGGGTAAAAGTAAAGCAGTGGGAAGTCTTTCGTACCTAGAAGATTTTCCGGCGGTATCCATGACTGGCGAACAGAGATTGGGGACGCCATGTATCATTATCTGTGCTAACCTAATGATATAAAGGTAGTAAAAGAATATAAGGGGAGAAAATTTCTGGCTCCCCTTATATATTGATGGCTAGATGAAGCCTGCGCCGTAGTGAATACTGGAATCCCCTTCTCTTGCTGACCACTCCAGGCTTTCTCCGATAAGAATCGGGGCAAATTTTTCTAGTGAAGAATACAGATGAGTAATTACGTCTTTACCTTTTTACAAATCAGATAAAGAGAGTCGTCATCATCCATCTCTGTGTAGTGCTGGCACTCAATTAGTTCAAATTCAGTGACGACAAGTTTATATAACATCTCTTCTGTATAGTGTGCAATATGCATCCCCATTATCTCTTCCTCATGCTCACCATACCAAAAAGAATGACAGAGCAGTCCGCCATCATTTAGCCTTTTAGCCTGTACGCTAAATGATTCAGCCAACGCCTGCCTGCTAAGATGATGCAGAACCTTGTTGGAATAAATACAGTCAAACTGCCGTTCAGTATTTAATGTTGCGGCATCCAGAAGCAGTAGGTCTGCGTCCGGATCCAATGCCTGGTAGCGTTCAATGAATGCTGGAGACATATCTGAGCCAGTTACAACAAAATGCTCGTTTAAAAGCGCCAAATCCTTTCCTGGCCCCATGCCTAACTCTAGTACGGTAGCGCCAGCAGGCAGATACGTACGAAGAGTATTGATTAACTCAAGTCCATCATAACCTTTGGCCATTTGGATATACTGCTCTATATTTTGAGTGTCGTTGTAGTAGGACATGTGTAAAGAGTTCCTTGTTTGAGTAATCTGTGCCAGCAGTCGTGTACGTAACGGTTGTTAACTTGCATAAGAGTAAATCAATATTGCTGGACGGCTCTAATCCAACCATGCAAGGTAGGTCGTTCCTAACTTTTGATAAGTACTCAATACCGCTAAAAACTAGGGTGCGTTTTAGTTTGGGGGTACAAGAGTGCGTCGCACTGTTCAATTGCGGATGGGCGCTTGGATCTTTCTCTGAATAGTGCGACGCACTCGACTGGCTAACATTCTCGCCCCGAAACCCAAAGGCACCCAAAAACTAAAACATTTGCAAAAGCGGCCAAAATGTGCTATAGTAGATATCAAATTGTAGACCTTATGAAAAGTGGGGCCGCTTCCCCACTTTTCTTATTGTAAGGCTAACCTAGTAAAGTTCCCATTCCGCTGTCTAGTGGAGCTTGGCATTGTACGAGCGATATGTTGTGTGTCATCGGGAATGTACTCTTTTGGTGGATTTCTTAATGGCGAATTGATGCTATGTTGGGTTGCCATAGCATCTGTTTCAACCATTCTATTCGGTTGATAAGGGGTTTGACTGAGCATGTCTAAAGCGCTAATAGCAGGAATTAATCAAGTCGCAACGGATAAGGGGCTAGACAGAGAAGTAATATTTGATGCTATTGAAGCTTCACTAATTTCGGCCTACAAACGCAATTATGGTTCTATTGCAAATATCTCGGCAGAAGTTGATCGAGCTTCTGGTGAAATGCGTATCTTTACAGAGAAAGAGGTCGTAGAAGAGATCTTCAATGATCGAACTGAAATTACGCTAGGAGACGCCAACAGGATAGCTCCTACGGCTCAACTTGGAGATGTAATTAAGGCTGAACATAGCCCCGAAAACTTTGGACGAATTGCTGCCCAAACTGCAAAACAGGTGATCCTGCAACGCATCCGCGAAGCAGAGCGGGATATTGTCTATGAGAACTTTGCCCACCGGGTTGGCGAGTTGATCAATGGGCAAGTCCGTAGTGTGGATACTGTTTCGGGTGCCGTAACGCTGCTACTCGATGATAAGCATGAGTGCTTGATTATGCGTGAAGATCGGATTCCTAATGAACGGCTTCGTCGAGGTGATTACCTTAAGGTTTATGTCGTAGATGTGCATAGAAGTACACGTGGTCCAGTAATCAAGCTAAGCCGAACACATCGCAACCTTTTAAAGCGCTTGATGGAACAAGAGATACCCGAAATCCGTGATGGCGTGGTTGATATTAAGGCAATTGCAAGAGAGCCAGGTGCCCGAAGCAAGGCTGCTGTTGTGGCGACTATGCCAGGGGTTGATCCTGTTGGAAGTTGTGTTGGAATGCGAGGTCTTCGCATCCAGAATATTGTCAACGAACTGGGTGGCGAAAAGATTGATGTAGTTGAGTGGAGTACTGACTTATTTACATACATCTCTAACGCACTTAGCCCAGCAAAAGTAGATAGTGTATGGCTGGACGAAAAGAATCCGATCAAGACGGCAGTTGTCATCGTACCAGACAGACAACTGAGCTTGGCCATCGGTAAGGCAGGACAGAATGCACGCTTGGCCGCGAAACTAACTGGATGGCGTATTGATATTAAGAGTGAAAGCGAGGTCACTTCTGATGATCTTGATGGCCTCGTAAATGCTCAGAGCCTAGTGCGTCCGGCAGGGAACGATTTGCTATCATATGCTGAGGAACTTCTTCGAGCGGGTGATGAATCTGGTAGTGATTCCGCTGATGATCGGTTGCGAGAGGCGGCCCGTTTGGTTGAAGAAACCTCTTCATCATCTGAATCTGGGGATGAATTTGATTTAGATACGCTGCCACCACTAATTGAATTACCTAGTGAAGAGAAACCCGATCCGCAACCATCATCGGGAATGAGTTTCGAGGAAGCAGCGGCGGCAGTTTCAGATGAACCTGAATTCGTCGAGGATTTTCCTATCTTTGAAAGCACTGAAGAGCTAGCTTCTTTAAATCTAGGAATTGATGTAAACAAATTACAAGAACAAGAGGAGCCTGAGCCTGAGGAAGATCTGCCTGAGCTGATTACGGCTGACATGCTGCAAAGTAAGAAAGAAGAATCTGCGCAGGAACAGTCTGCACATGAAGACGATTTTGAGATCCCTGCTGAGCTACTGATTGGTCTGGATGAGGATATCACCCTCGATGATTTGGCCATCGGTGGTGATGAGAAAAAGTCGAAGAAATCGAAAGACAAAAAGGTTAAGTCCAAATCTAAAGGTAAGAAAAGCAACAAAAAGGCATCTAGTGACGGATTAGAAGATTTGGAAGACTTTTTCTAATTTGATTAGTAAAGTGAGAATATCTTCGCTTTGCCCTCCCACCTATCTACGGCTGGGATGTGGCACGAGTGAAGTGAGGAGAAATCTGTGGTGCGTAATGCCAAGATTTCTCTGTCAGATGACCGGGTTTGTAAGAAGCTATCAAAATACATTTAACAAGATAGCGTGGTCGAAGTGTGGATTCCTTAAGAACCAAAAATGATTTTGTAAAGCGTAAAGCTTTATAATTGAGAGGAGGCCCGTTCATGACAAAGAAGAAGGGTGTTCGTCCTAAGCGAGTTCCTCAGCGGATTTGTATCGCATGTAGAGAATCTGTGGAAAAGCGTTCACTGGTTCGGCTGGTTCGGACGGAAGATGGTATAAAGGTGGATCTATCTAGCAAGATGGCTGGTCGTGGCGCCTATATATGCTCCCAAATAAGCTGTTGGCAAAATGCATTGAACTCGAACCGGATTGCACAAGCCTTACGTACGAGAATAAGTGAATCAAATAAGGAAGAATTAACGAAGTTTATGAATAGCTTGATGGTTGAACATAATGAATAAGCAGGCAGGAGATCAGTATCTGATTATACAGCATGGGAAGTGTGTGGAGGGCTGGCAGATGATAGCGTAAACTTATTCCACGTTATCCTGTAGGATGCTCTCCTCTCTTCTCTTCGATGTTATAATGCCCATACGCTGTACAGTCTGGGCAGATGTGAAATATGCCAAATATGTCAAATAAAGTAATTTTACCATATCTGCGTGAGACAGCATTTTAATAGGCAACTTCAATAGTCTACATATTTCATATCAGCCACTCTTCTTCCACATCAATTTTGTCGCAGCTTAGGCTCAGCTCCTGGGCGTCTCAATTATAACATTATAGGTAGACCGACAATCAATACTCAAGCTCTATATACTTCGCCAGAAAAGTCTTGCCCTGGCTCCTGACCAATCCTCTCTGGAAAATTGCGAGAAGGGCGGACAGCATTTTTCTGGCCATCTATACTGATCAGTAGATGGCAAAAAATAAGAAGTTGTTCCATTTGCTCAAAATCGCTCTAGTGCTTTCTCAAGTCTTAAAATTCGGATTCTCACAGACGGAATCACCCGAAAATTTAAAGTTGACGATACACTAGGTTTATCAGGTTCTTTGATAGTCAAATTTTGCAGCCAAGTGGCTATCACTTCTTAATCAAAATAAACTGTTAATGATGCCGCAATATGTGACATCGTTATCTATTGAAAGTCAATTTCTACCTACAGCATAAGGCTCATCAATCAGGTCGTATGGATTGGGTGAGCCATTTTTACGAAATTTGTACAGTGGGTGGCTAGAATTGCGTTGATGCGTGATGAAAATGGTACTTAGTAACAGTGATATGGGTTCGGAAATGAACAATTTAGGAATTTGGAGGGCTGGAACGAATGGCAGAAAGACAGAATACCTTGCAAAAAACTGACACAGTAAACGGGAATGGTACGGTTAAAAATGGTGCAGCAAAAAATGGTGTTGCAGTTGAAATGCCAACCGAGATAACCGTTGGTGAATTTATTACGGTTCGGGAGCTTGCAGAGATGATGGGGCGAAGTCCCATCGATTTAATCAAGATTCTAATGCAGTATGGAATCATGGCACCCATTACCCACAATATTGATCACGATACAGCTGTCATCATTGGGGAAGAACTCGATGTTGAGATCAAGTGGCCGGAGCCAGAATCAGAAGAAGATGATGAAGATGATAGTGATGACGCCGCTGAACAATCATCTTCTCGTAAGAGCCGAAAGACGCTCGTCGATCGTATTTTAGATAATGAAAAGCCAAAAAATCTAACTGAGCGCCCTGCAGTAGTTGCCGTATTGGGGCATGTTGATCATGGGAAAACGACACTCCTTGACAGGATTCGCCAAGCCAACGTTGTGGATACAGAAGCTGGCGGGATTACTCAACGAACAGGTGCCTACCAAGTCGTTTTAGATGATAAGCCCATTACTTTCTTAGATACTCCAGGTCACGAGGCTTTTACAGCTATGCGTGCACGAGGTGCCCAGGTCACTGATATTGTTGTGCTTGTTGTTGCTGCTGATGATGGTGTGATGCCTCAAACGATTGAAGCAATCAACCATGCGAAAGCAGCCGGGGTGCAGATCATTGTTGCCCTCAATAAAATTGACCGTCCAAACGCAAATGCAGATCGTGTATTGGAAGAACTATCCCAACATGGTCTCCAATCTGAATTATGGGGTGGAGAGACAATTGTTGTCCCTGTTTCGGCATTGCAGGGGGATGGTATTGATGAATTGTTAGAAAACATTCTAATCGTGGCTGAATTGGAAGAATATAAAGCAAATCCGAAGGGAGCAACGGCAGGGACGATTATTGAAGCTGAGCTTGATAAATTCCGTGGTGCCACTGCTAACCTGTTGGTCCAAAACGGAACGCTTCGCCGTGGTGATATAATCGTCGTTGGAACAACCTGGGGGCGAGTCAAGGCCATGTTTAGCCATGATGCAACCAAGCTCACCCAAGCAGGCCCAAGTACACCTGTTACCGTACTTGGTTTGCAAGATGTTCCAAAAGCTGGTGATATTTTTGCCAGAGTGCGAACGGATAAGGATGCGAAACGAATTACTGCGGAGCGTAAAAGCCAAGCCGAAACTGCATCCAAATCAGTCGTACGCCCACAAATGACCCTAGACGATCTCTTTGCCCGTTTTGAAAAGGGTGAAGCGAAAGTCCTTAATTTGATCGTCCGAGCTGATATGCAGGGAACGTTAGAGCCAGTGGTTCAAAGCTTAGAAAACCTGGGCAATGATGAGGTCCAAATTAAGGTACTACAGGCTGCAATCGGCAACATCTCCGAATCTGACATTATGCTGGCTGAAGCAAGTGATGCTGTTATCATTGGTTTTAGTGTAAATTCTGATAAGTCAGCTCTAGTCCGATCTGAAACGTCGGGTGTTGAAATTCGCTATTACGACATTATCTACAAAATGATTGAGGATATTGAAGATGCCCTGGCTGGTATGTTGGATCCAATATACGAAGAACAGGTTATCGGTCATGCAGATGTATTACAAATCTTCAAACTCCGCCGCGGGATGATTGCTGGTTGCATGGTCTCTGATGGTATGGTCAAGCGAAATGCCGAAGCTCGCTTGCTGCGTCAGGGTAAACAAGTCGGTCAGGGTAAAACAAAAATTGAGACATTGCGTCGGTTCACAGAAGACGTTAATGAGGTGCGTACTGGCTATGAATGTGGAATCCGATTAGCGGATAACAACCTCCAAATTATTGAAGGTGATGTGATAGAGATTATAGAACAACAACGAGTACGGTAAGCACCAAATGACGACAATTCGACAACAAAGAGTAGCTGATATGCTCTTCGAAGAGCTTAGTATTATGGTTGCTCATGAACTTGAGGATCCAAGACTTAGCCTGGTTGATGTGACAAGTGTTGTCATTAGTCGCGATCTACGTAATGCTAAAGTTTATGTCTTTCACCGCGACGACGATGTCACTCAGAAGGATGTTCTGGCCGGGCTAAAAGCCGCCATTCCCTATGTGAGGCGTCAAATTGCTCAACGATGCGGGCTGCGTGTTACACCAGAATTCCTCTTTTTTTATGACGATACGCCTGAAAGAGCCGCTCGCATTGATGAACTTCTTACCCAAATTGCACAAGAGCAAAGTGATGACCACCTACTTCATGGAAAGGTAGAGTTAGATAGTGACCAACCATCAACCTGATCCAGGCGTTGTCAAAAGCATCCAGGATGCCTACCAGATTTTGTGTGTGAGCCATATTTCTCCAGACGGTGACGCGATTGGTAGCCTGACGGCTATGGGGCAGATCTTACACTATCTGGAGAAGAAGGTCACACTTGCTCTTCAAGATGATGTGCCTCCGGAATTGATGAATCTACCCTATGCTCATTCTGTAATAGGTGCAGACGATGTCGGAGATACATATGACCTCATTATCTGTTTAGACTCATCAAGCTCAGATAGAATGGGACGGGTCTACCGACCATCTCACCATCGTCATATTCCGGTGGCTGTGATTGATCATCATATTACCAATACTAAGTTTGGTACCGTCAACTGGGTAGAACCTGAATGTGCCGCAACCTGCCAAATGTTGGTTTATCTTACAGATATGTTGCAGATCCCTCTTGAAGAACCTCTTGCCCGTTCTTTATTAACGGGTTTGGTAACGGATACTCACTGTTTCCGCACCCCCAATACAACTCCTGATGTTTTGGCTGTGGCAACACGGTTAGTCAATGAAGGGGCTGATCTTGCCAAGATAACTGACCAAACGCTTAACCGTCGTCCTTATAATGTTTTACAGCTCTGGTCCCAAGTCTTGCCAACTATGCAGTTAGAAGATGGTGTTATATGGACTGTGGTTCATCAGGATAATTTGGACCAAATCGGCAATCCCAATGCGGACAGCCAGTTAAGCAGTGTCCTGATTACGGCTGATGAAGCTGACATTAGCGCCGTTTTTACAGAACGTATTGGTGACGATGGGTACGCAAGAGTTGAGTGTAGTTTTCGCGCCAAGCCAGGTTACGATGTTGGCAGCGTTGCCTTTCGGCTTGGTGGTGGGGGGCATCCACCGGCTAGTGGCTGTACAATCGATGGCAACATTCACGAGATCGTGCCTAAGGTAGTGGCGGAACTACAACAAGCACGTAAACAGAAAAAACAGCAGGTATAGAATTCATCGCGCATATTATCATTCCTGTTTGCTTTATAACCACATCTGAAGTCATTCACGATTCCACCCAATTTATATCAAATAATTCGACGTGGCCAAACGAGAACCAAACTACCACGGACTTCTCATTGTTGATAAACCTGGCAGAGGCACCCGAGGTCTGCAGGCAGAACGCGCCGAAGTCGCGCCACTTCTTCCAACAAGCCATGATGTTGTGCAGATGGCAAGACGATGGACCCGGCAACGCCGTGTTGGACATACAGGTACGCTTGATCCAATGGCCAGCGGCATTTTGGTTCTGTGCCTTGGTCATGCGACTCGGCTGGTTGAATATTACCAAAACCACGCCAAAACCTACTATGCCGAGATATATCTGGGCATTGCAACAGATACCTACGATGCAATGGGCAAAGTGACCGAGCAGGCAACGATTCCAAAGCTAAGTCGCCGTGACATCGAGGCTGCCCTTGACGAATATAAAGGTGATATCCTTCAAGTACCGCCTCTATATTCAGCTATTAAGCAAGGTGGTGAAAGTCTCCACCAGAAAGCACGCCGTGGTGAAAATATAACTGTAGAACCACGGAGAGTTACATTCCACCATATTGAGTTAGTTGACTATGTCATGCCAGAGCGAATCAGTATTCGGGTTACCTGTTCTGCAGGTACATATATCCGCAGCCTTGCTTACGACTTAGGCCGTTCCCTTGGCACCCTTGGCTATTTGGATTATCTACGTCGCGAAACTGCTGGACAATTCCAACTGAATCATGCTCACACTGTAGATACAATTGAGAATGTCGTTTCCAAAAATCAATTAGACACGTTGCTTTTACCTACAGGCGCTTACCTTGATATGCCATCCATTCAAGTAAATGAGGATGAACTTAGATATTTAGGGTTTGGACAGAGTATCACTTTACAGGGCGAAGTAAATCAGAAGACCTCATCTAGTGGTTTTTTGGCTATCGCTAAAACTGATGAGGGGCATTTTGCAGGCATCATCCGATGTCTAGACATTGCTGACACCACCGCTGCGGGTCCAACTTGGAAAGCAGAGAAGTGGTTTATGTCGCATAAACATCAATAGACGAAACTACAATATGGAAATTTTTACTGACGTTCGTCAGGCAAATTTGGCGGGGCCTACATACCTAACAATTGGCAACTTAGATGGGATGCACAGAGGCCATCTATCTTTGATAGAACACTTAGTTTTGCTTTTGCAATCAGAGCAGAATCAATCTTCTAATGCACAGATTGGTTTGATAACATTTGATCCCCATCCAAGAACCATTCTTAGACCGGAACTACCACTTAAGATACTGAGTACACCTGAAGAACGCATGGCCGAAGCTGCCAAAGCAGGAGCTACTTTAGGCGTTATACAGCCATTTACCAGTGAAATTGCCCACTTACGTGCAGTCGAGTTTATGGCGTTGCTAAAAAACCATCTTGGCCTAAAACATTTGGTTGTAGGGCCTGACTTTGCATTAGGCAAGGGGCGTTCTGGTAACGTGGATCGATTGGCTGAAATTGGTCGGGAGCTGGGCTATGAACTGACGGTTCTATCCCAATTAGAGTGGAATGGACGGCCGGTACGTAGCAGCCAGATTCGCCAACTTTTAGCAGACGGGGACGCGGTTAGTGCCCGCGATTTGCTTAGCCGCCCTTATGCCGTGACTGGGCGTGTGATTCAGGGGGATCGTAGGGGACGCACTATTGGCATTCCAACCGCAAATCTGGCAGTAGAAAATGAGCGGTTGTTACCTATGGATGGCGTTTATGCAACTAGGGCTTCCATCTTGACACCACCCGAAGGCAGACAAAGCCACTTCCCACCTACTCACCTATTTGATAGTGTCACAAACTTAGGTTTTCGTCCGACCGTAGAAGGACGTGAGCATCGCTTTGAAACGCACTTACTCGATTTTTCCCATCCAAATGATCCCGACAGTCTCTACGGTGCTATCTTACGGGTCGAGTTTATCGACCGACTTCGTGGCGAAAAACGGTTCAATGGACTAGATGAGTTGGTTAGGCAGATTAATACTGACATCGAGAAGGCCAGAACAATCTTACGTCAGCCTGCTATATCTAAATGACGCAAAAATCAGTAGTTTCCATGGATCAAGATACACTACGGAGGATGAAAAAGATTCCGCTAATCCACCCGAATCCGTGCCCTGTTTTCCGTGCAGACATTCATCCAACTGCACCACGGACGGATGATAAACAAAGATTACTTAGATTGCACAGATTTTTATCTTTGAAATCTTCAAATCTTTGTTTAGTTACCGGACAGATCGCATATGAGAAGGCATTCTCCGCCGCGATCTGCTGATTATGCTAAATGATCCGCAGCTCTGGATCGGGGACAAGTGACATGATGCTAATTCGAGAGGCTAGTTTGCGAGCAAGGGAACGAATGGATTGGGCTGCTGCGCTCTCTGCTGCTGATATGACAACAGGGGTACCGCCGTCCCCACCTGTCCGGATCATTGGCTCTAATTCGATGCTGCCAAGAAATTCGGTCCCGATCAACTCCGCTGCTCTTTGACCGCCACCACTGCCGAAGATCTCACCTGTCATATTTTCCACAACCCCAATAATCGGGACCTCTAGTTTTTGAAACGCAGAAGCACCACGACGGGCATCGCTTACCGCCACATCTTGCGGTTGAGTGACAACGATACTACCGGTCATAGGGACGCTTTGAGCGAGGCTCAACTGAGCGTCACCTGTCCCTGGCGGTAGGTCGACGATGAGATAATCCAATTCTCCCCAGGCCACATCCACAAAGAGCTGCTGGATTGCTTTATGGAGCATCGGCCCACGCCAGACCACAGCTTCGCCTTCCGGCATCAGGAACCCCATGCTGATTACCTGGACGCCGTGGGCCTCAAACGGGACCATCTTGTTATTGGCTACTGCTGGTTTGCCCTGCAGGCCAAACATCATTGGAATATTGGGGCCGTAGATATCCGCATCCAAAACGCCGACTTTGGCCCCTTCTAACGCCCAACTTACCGCCAGATTGGTCGAGATTGTTGATTTGCCTACGCCACCTTTGCCACTGGCGACAGCAATGATATTTTTCACAGGAATGTTTAGCTTATCGGCAATCCGATTGTCGCCACGAACCTGGGCATCGAACCGTACATTCACCCGCTCAATACCGGCTACCATGCTCATGATTGCATCCCGGCTCTCTTGCTCCATTTGCCCTCGTAGCGGACACGCTGGCGTCGTCAGCATAATTGTAAAGCCTACTTCACCGTCGCTAATCGTTATGTCGCGAATCATATTTAGGCTCACAAGATCATCGTGCAACTCAGGTTCCTGAACGGTGCCAAGCGCTTTGAGTACTGCGTCTTTTGAAATCGGCTGCTTCATTCCTAATATCCTTATTACGCAATCGTGTAAAAGTCATACACAACCGTCCAAGGGACACGCCTCGTGCGGGTCTAGTTATGTACTGACTTTGGCGGAAACTGCCTTATTCCTTTAAATCAAAATCATCTTGAATGATTCCTGCCACCTTACGCCCCATCTCAACAGCGTAATTTGTCCCCCTATCCCATGGGTAAACTTGACTCATAGAGGCAAAGTAAAGCCCAGGAAGGGGCGTACGAATATCCGGGATCTTATCTGCATACCCAACTGTTGGCACGGGTTGGGCGTATTTTTCTGCACGTACCCAGGCCCCTGTCACCCAACTCCTGTCAAATTCAGGATTAAACGTTGGAAGGTAAGGCAAGAACTCTTCCAACAATTCTTCTGCATTCATCTGAAAGTGACGATGATCCGGTAATAGGTAATTGCCGATATAGAGCAGATGATCACCACCGTAATGCTTTGGAGCAATCATATTGGTATGCTCCACCAGCGCCAAGAAGGGTAGGCCAGCTGGTTTGGGGACATTAACCCAATATGTGCCATCTCGTAGAAGCTGTCGGTCCAGCGCCACAGTCAGTACAACCGCCCCCATACTTTCCAAATTATCAAGCTGGGACAAGTAGCTTTGGGGCAGCTCAGGCGCAAGATGCTGCATCAATCCAGGACTTACCGTGCTCAGAACAGCATCAAAGTGGGCCGGATCTTGGTCTTGAACTGTTAATTCAAACCCACCCTTGTGTGCTGTTCGGATGCTATTCACCCTCGCATCAGTCTGAATCTGGGCACCCATCTCTTCTGCTTGCCTAGCCAATCCATCCGTAAATGCCTGAAAACCACCTTTATAGTATCCTAAATCTTTAGTCCGTTTATACAAACGCGCCCAAAACCAGGCTAGGTTGACCCGGCTGTAGTGAACATCGAATTTACCCTCAAGCATGGGGCGCCACAGCTTAGCATAGCTTCTTCCCCCCATCCAACGGGCCAGCCATTCATCGGCAACCAGCTTGTCAAAGTGCTCCCAAGGGGGGTTCGGATGGTAGCGCAGGTATGCAATTACTAAGCCCATACGTAGCTTGTCAATTAGCGGCAGATGGGGAAAAGCTAACAGCCGCACCGGTGAATCAAAGGCATAATTTTCACCTTCAAAAAACATAGATGTAACCGGATTCAGAATCTCAACCAGATGGGATAATCCCAATTCCGCCGTAAGACCAAGAATTGCATCGTCGTTGGTAAAGATGTGATGGTAGACATGGTCAAGATGCCAATTCCACTCGTCTCGCCCCTTGAATCCGGCAGCTAGTCCGCCCAAGCGAGATGACGCCTCAAAAAGTGTAATTTCACTGTGAGGTGAATCCTTTTTCAGGTCGTAAGCTGACGTCAAGCCAGCCAGTCCGCCTCCAATTATGGCTACCCGACGGGAATTTGATTCGGTCATAGAGTTACAAACTATCTCTCATCTTGCCTATAGATGTTAACACAAGCTTTCCTTGGGAATAGGTGATTCGTAAGGGCTGGTTATCACACCTAGGAAACCTTATGTTGATATCTACAGAATGCGGTATAGATACATCTAAGCGAGAAAAAGGGTCCAATTTGCCAAAAAAGGGTTTCCGAGTCAAACTAATCCCTAAAAAAGCAAGAAAGGGAGCAAGAAAATGGACCCATCCAAGTATTTCTGTCCAAATGTTTCGTG
>JBCCHB010000088.1:0-67974 GCA_039028975.1 Chloroflexota bacterium | reverse complement strand
GGGCATTTTCGTGCCAAATCCGATGAAATCGGCGCTTTCCCTAATGACCAGAGCTGTCTCACTCTTTTCTTTATGGTCCTTCAGCTTGAACACGCTAAACATGACCGCCATTTCTTGGCGAATACTTCGTGACAACAACGATTAGTCGAAAAGCTGTTGCAAATTGAACTGAAGCAGAAAAGACGAACGCATAGCCCCCAGACCAAAGTGATAGAATTCCTGGTTGCGATCTTGGGTGGTTTAGCCCATTTACAAGACATAAGTCGGTCGGCCCATCCACTAGACCAGGATAAAATAGTGGCTGAAGCGTGGGAACAAGCATCATGGGCTGACTACAGTGACGTAAGTCGGACATTACACAGTCTAAGTGCCGAGGAAGCAGAAAGAATTGCCGCCATAGTCGATGAAGTAAGTTCCGAGTTTATCAAGTACGAAATCGAACTGGCACTCCAGCAAACAGGATATTTGATCTACGATGGAGATTTAACAGGTCGTCCAGTCTCAAGCACAAGTACAAGCTATCCAGATACTGCATTTGGGTATATGGGAGACACAATTCAACTCGGCTATCAGTCAGCTCTGGTCAGTCTACATAGTCCAACTTATGGTCGTTTGTGGCTATCCAATCGTTTACATCCTGGCGATACAGTAAGCGCAACACAAGCCCAAGCCTTGGTAGCTGCGGCTGAAACGCGTACAGGGGTTTATCCACGTCGCCGCCCAGAGCTGGTCATGTTGCGAATCACAGAGGCAGAAGTGGCCTACAAAGAACTGGCAGAGAAAGCTGGACAAAGTGCTGAACGTCTCTATGAAGCTCAAAAAAAGGTGACCGCCACAACGCAAATGCTAAATGACTATAAACGTCAGGTTTTCGCTTTTGAAAATGAATATAGACGTGAACAAAGGCAACCAACCCGTCACTGCAAATTGACCCGCGCACGACGCAGCTTGGCAACTTATCAAAAGCGTCTACCACGCAACCAAAGAACGGTAACCATCGCTGAGCAGCGCACGAGTGCGTGGATAGCTCGTCAAGAACAGGCTCTTGCTAACCTGGAGGGCTTAAGACAACACCATAAGCAATTGCAGCAACATAATGCCAACAACACTCATCCTGTACGCATCGTTTTGCGTCTTGATGCTGGGTTTGCTAGCAGCGAAAACCTGCACTGGCTCATTGAAATGGGCTACGACCTCTATACCAAATCTCGCAGTACTTCAGTTCGTGATTCACTTATCAAGGCTGTTTCAGCAGAGAGCCACTGGCAGCAGGTTGGCCGTAATGCATGGCTCACAGCTTGGTCCCAAACGACAGTGGATAGCTATTTCCTTTATCCTCTTAACGTCGCCCTTGCGGCTTATCAGTTGGGCGATACTGTTCGCCATGCTGTTTTCCTTCACTACGGGAGTGAGGATGCCACTACTGACCTTGACTCCTGGTTTCATACTTATAATGGCCGCCAGACCATTGAAGCTGGCATCAAAGAAGGGAAAGGGGTCTTCCAGATGCATCATCTCAAAGTTCGCTCACCCCATGCCTTGATGTTACAAGAACATTTCGCTGCCTTTTCTGCCAATTTTGTCCGTTTCTCTGCTGCATGGTTTGTTCGACACCAGTATCAGCTCCCCTCTACTTATATGGACTCTGTCAAACAAATGGTTTCTGTTGGCGCTCACACTTCAGCTTGGGTTCACCGTCGCGGTGATAGTTGGTTTTTAACCTTCACTGAACACAGTTTCTATGCTGGACATTCTCTTTACTTGGGCCATGGACCCATTCAGTTGCCTTTACCTTTATTTTCTAACTTTCATTTTTGATCCTTTTTGACCCTTTTCTGCTCTGATTGCAGAAAACTTACGTTAAACAATAAAAATTTGGCATAAAAATAAATATTCAAAAAGCTCCAGCTATCACTGAAATAGCTGGAGCTTTTTTGGTTAGGTTTTGAACGAGCAATTACCAATAAAAATTGATGACACTTAACAGACTAATCTCCAAAACACGACCTAAGCTCAGATATAAAAGCAGTCGCTTTACCAATGTTAATGCGCATGGTAAGAGTAAGCATCGTCTAACATTCTCGTCTTTTATACGGCTTGTAGATGATTTTGAAGAGTACTGAACAGGAAGGAAACAGTATGCGGTTGATCCACTAACAGATCGGTCGAAGAAACTATCCCATCAAGTGTAAATGCCAAGAAAGCTCTATTCTTAAGAACGTATTCATCTGAGCAGAATGAACAGATTTTCAAATCTGGTACGGATGAGGATCAAAATGGCCACTTTGACTTTTATCTGGCCAACTCAATATACATAGCTAATTCAATACACATAGCCAACTTAACGTAAAGGAATTATTTAAAGGAAGAGACATGTCATACCTTGGAAAAGAACCGTTTAGTCAAGAAAAGCGAATCATTTACCTCATTGTAGCGCTGATATTGGCGCTATTGTGGCAAGGAAATGCGGCTTATGGAGCCGAAGGGCGTACTTATTATGTGGCACCGAATGGTAACAACGGGCATAGCGGAAGCGAAACTGAACCATTGAAAACGATACAGAAAGCAGTCAATCTAGCCAATGCTGGCGATACCATCTATGTACGGAGTGGAACGTACCATGAGCAGGTTCGGATTACGAAGTCTGGCGCATCTGGCCGCCCAATCCGCTTGCTGGCTTATCCTGGAGAACAGCCGGTCATTGACGGTGAGTATAAATTACCCACAGGAGCAACCGCAGGGTGCAGCAATGTGGCACCCAAGCACTGTTTTGTCTATACACCGTTGGTTCTCATCGAGGGCAGCCATGTGGAGTTTCGGGGCTTTAAGGTAATTCGCTCTCATGGTCGAGGGATCGGGGTGAGTTCACCTAGGCAAGCCCGCACCAGTAATGTACTAATCAGCGACTGTGCTGTGCATGAGATACGCAGTGCCGCCATTCATGTGTTAAGAGCCTCTCAAGTAATGATTCAGAAGTGTGATGTTTCTCATGGTGCGAATTTTGCTACCCATTCTCGCGGTTCCGGTACACTGAACTGGCCAGTTGTCGTCAATATGGTGGGCGCAGATCATGTGACAGTCCGCCAGAGCACAATCCACGAGAGTTGGGGCGAAGGCATTGGTGCAGGGCGAGATTCTACCAATATTACTATCGAAGACAATATTATCTATGACAACTATGCACTCCAGGTCTATCTACATCGCTCTCAAGACGTGACCCTTCAGAGAAATTTGATCTATCATACCAATGCGAAGGCATTTCGCCGAGGTAACAACCCAAGTAGCTGTGTTGTCGTCAACAATGAGAGCTATTTTCCAAATTCAATCTTAACAGCCCGCATGAAGATTCGTAACAACGTTGTCACAGGCTGTAGCCAAGGAATCGCAGTTTGGGGTAACGCAGGAACCGGTGTCCTAACCAGCGATATCGAAATTGCCAATAACACAGTTGTTCATGCCAAGAAGAATACAGATTCGTATGCCACTGGCATAGCCATCAATCCTAGGGCCACACTGAAAAACATTGTGATTAAGCAGAATATTACGCTGCAGAGTGACGGGCGCTCAGCATTCATTCCAAAACTTTCTGCGGTCCGTGCCTCAGGTAACCTATGGTCATCTGCTCCTGCCGGAGGCTACAATAGCTCTCAGGACCAGGTTGGTTCACCAAATCTAAACTCGCCGAATCAACCGCTCACTCCAGGCGGCGTTGAGGTAGAGTGGTTCATTCCTAGAAGTAATTCTCCCGCAATCGCGTTAGGCGCAGGCCCTTATGAGTATCTGAACCACCCATCGGCTGGTGCCATAGGTCAGCCTCCTGTTCAAGCAACACCAACACCACCTCCCGTTGCGGTTGCGCCAACGCCTACCTCTATCCCAGTAACGAGTGGTCTTCCTGAGCCTGCGGTACTTTATCACTTCAATGAAGGAGGGGGGAAGGTTATCCACGATGTGTCAAATCATAACAGCCGCATTGACCTCACCATTGATAAGCCCAATAACGTTCGTTGGTCAAATGATGGACTAACCATCACAAAGCCAGTAACAATCCGTACAGAGGGTGGTGCGAACCGATTATTCAACACCTGTCGCTCTACCAATGCCTTATCGCTGGACGTGTGGCTTACGCCAGCCAACACAAGCCAGGATGGTCCCGCTCGCATTGTTTCATTCTCTGGGGATGCCAAGAACCGAAACTTTACTTTAGGTCAGGGCCTTTGGGGGAACAAACCATCTGATGTTTTCAATATGCGACTACGCACGAATCGGACGGATGATAATGGTGAGCCAGCCCTTGTCTCATCAAGAGGTGTGGTCAAAACGCAAAGGACGCATGTCGCCTACAGTCGGAATGCCCAAGGTGCTACCCGGCTCTATGTGAATGGACAAGAGGTGGCGGCAGGGACCACTAGCGGGCAATTCAGTAACTGGCAAAATTCATTCTATCTACTGCTTGCCAACGAAACCACTGGCGATCGACCGTGGTTGGGTACCTACCATACGTTGGGTATCTACTGCCAAGCCTTAAGTGCTGACAATGTCCGTTCACTTTATCAACGGGGGGACCGCTCAAATCGCAACTTGGCGGAGGCAGACTCAGGGGATGCGGCGGACATGTCACCTGAAGAGCCGACATTTGGTCTAGAAGTTTATCTTCCTTTTATTCAGCAGTAGATTTTTGCCTAAAGAGAGGTTCTGTTGAAGATGGTAACGTCCTATAGCTTCTACCATGTAGAACGAACCATCATTTTCAAACAAAGCTGAGTATAAAAGTAAATGTGAAGTACATTTGTTTATGAAGTGAGCATTGTTCCAACGCATTTTGACTAGCCACCGGCACTAGCCGGTGGCTTTTGTTTTGTCTGCCCGAGGCTGCTCTAAATAGATAGAGAGAAGGTTCCGTCCTCCCTCGTTAGAATTATCCAGAGTAGATCGGACAATCGCCTGGACAAGACTTTTCTGGCAATGCATACAGGCGTTGTTTTGAAAATAGATCTTTTTCCGAAAGCTCCTTGTTATCTGATAGGATTATGAAAGTTATCTAACCCAGATGGTATTGTATGATTATATAGAGATAGTCGAAAGTGGGTTGTGTTGAAAACATTCTTTTGCAATAGGTTTAAATTGGATTGTCAGCCATCTGTAAGTTCAGCTAAAGACGAATCGATCTAAACTATTTTGAATTTATTTCCTCTTTATCACAATCCGACTAACATAAAATTCTACGAGGAGCATTTCAATGAAGGTATTAGTTACTGGCCACAACGGATATGTTGGGACGATCATGACTCCCATGCTCGTGGCTGCGGGTCACCAAGTAACCGGTCTAGATACAAATCTATACCATCGGTCAACCTTTGCCACGGACCAAGCGACGGCCACTGTTCCCGAAATTCAGAAAGATGTTCGGGACGTAACGGTTGAAGAATTAGTAGGCTTTGACGCAGTGATTCATCTCGCCGCGCTATCGAATGATCCGTTGGGTAATCTGAACCCGGATCTGACCTATGATATCAACCATCGTGGTTCAGTTCAGCTGGCCAAGTTCGCTAAAGAAGCAGGTGTCGAGCGTTTTATATTTTCTTCTTCTTGCAGCAATTACGGTGCGGGTGGCAACGATTGGCTCGATGAATCGTCTCCTTTCAATCCTGTTACCCCCTATGGAATCTCAAAAGTTCGCACTGAGCAAGACGTTGCACCGTTGGCTGATGATGATTTCAGCCCAACCTTTCTACGAAGTGCTACAGCCTATGGTCTTTCGCCTCGTATTCGCTTTGATCTAGTCCTAAATAATCTGGTTGCTTGGGCATATACCACAAAAAGAGTTTACATGAAGAGCGATGGAACGCCATGGCGGCCTATTGTTCACATCGAAGATATGTCACGTGCGTTCCTCGCTGTGCTGGAAGCACCGCGCGATAAAGTTCATAATGAAGCATTCAATGTAGGGCGCCCCGAGGAAAATTACCAGATTAAAGAGATTGCAGAAATTGTCGTGGACACAGTCCCAGGCAGCTATATTGAGTATGCAGAAGGTGCTGGCCCCGATTCCCGTTGTTATCGTGTCGATAGCAGTAAGATCGCAGAAACGCTCCCTTCTTACGCCCCTCAGTGGGATGCCAAGCGGGGTGCTCAAGAGTTATTTGACTCCTATCAAAACGTTGGGGTCACAGTCGAAGAGTTTGAAGGACCTCGTTATCGCCGCATCGATCACATCAAGAACTTGATCTCGTCTGGTCAGCTGGATGAGAACTTGCGTTGGAGAGAGCCAGCAATGGCTTAAGAAAAGCGGTCGTATCAGGAACACCGGAGACACTATAGCGAGACACCCAGAGAGTCCCCCGAATTAAACGAACCACCGGTTGGTTTAACCGGCCACTCTCTGTAAACTACCAAATTTCGTTGATGAGATGGATAATACGCTCCATTCTCAATTCGCTATGGTGTCTAGAAATTTTACCATCCACTTCTGGGAGGTCAATGGAGTCTCCTCATCAAACATAGAACATATGTGGATTGTAGTGAGCTGAATTGAATGATAAAGCTCACGTAATGGTCGCTAAGCTGTAACAGCGAGAGATTCAGTTTCCGCCAAGCACAGATTCTGCGTCATCCCTTACTTTGACCTCGCTTAGAATCAAACTTGTGTAAAAGAAGGAACAAATCAAAAAAGACAGATTGCGGTCTACGGAAAATTCTATTGAACCATCAGAAATGACGAAGAATACCAAGCGAGTCAAAATCAGTATGCTTTCTATTCCCACACGTTCCACATTTACCTTCTTCGCACTGTGTCTGATATTTACCCTGTTTTCTGCTGATTCAACAAATTGGCCTGCTTCATCTTTGGAAGATGAACAGAGCACAAGCATTTCATCTGATGCCTTTGCCCAAGAAGGGGTGGCCAAGTTTGCTCTATCTGAAGCGATCACATCGGCCAGCCTAGGCGGATACGCATCTAAGGTTTCCGTTAGCCCGGGGGATTCTGTCGACTTTCATATCTCTACCAATGTCTCGAACTTTGACCTTACTATTTCGCGCCAGGTGCCCTCATCAACTCAATTGATGACCATACCCAATCTAAATGTTCCGGTTCGAAATTGTGATGGACTATATGCCACTGGCTGTAATTGGGCCGTGGCAACTAGCTTGGTTATCCCTGAGAATTGGAGCTCTGGGGTCTATTACGCTCAATTTCCTACCTCCTCGACTCCCAGAACGATTATTTTTTTCGTTCGTGAAAAAAATCCAGGGACGAACGCTGATATTTTGTTTCTCTCGGCCATCAATACATCTAATGCGTACACAGGATTTGCTGGGAAGTCGGTCTATCAATTTAATTCAACTGATGGCATTCCTAGCCCCAAGGTAACCTTTGACCGGTATGTACGGACTTACGAGTTTACCCATTGGGAAAAGCATTTTCTCGATTGGGCAGAAGACGAAGGATATGACATAGCCATTGCTGCCGACTATGATTTGGAATTTATTCCCGATTTACTTCAGAATTACAAAGTCGTCATAATTGCTGGCCACAGTGAGTATTGGTCATGGAAGATGCGGCAGCAGCTCAAATCTTATATCAATGCTGGTGGTCGCTTTGTTAACTTCAGTGGTAACACCATGTGGCAGCAGGTACGCTTTGAAAACAACGGTCGCGTCATGGTTAGCTATAAGAACCACCGACTTGACACAATCCAAACCCAAGAAGGGACGACCGACAACCCTATCGATTATCCTATTTTGGATACGGAAGCGGCTATCTTGGGTGCCCAGTGGCTTTCTGGTGGGGTTCTTGGTCCTTTTACATTTGCCAATGGCTTTGGCGGCTTTACCGTATTCGACACAGATCATTGGATCATGGACGGTACTAACATAGAGCATTTGGATATGATCGGTCGAACAGAGAGCCAAAATTCAATGGTAATGGACAAAGAGGGAGACGGAGTACGTTTTAACTGCGGCGTCGATGGGCAGACTATTATCGGTCCTGTGATCAATGATGGTACCCCAGCGAATTTCACTATCTTAGGCATGGCCCCCGCATCGTTCCACGGAGATATTGGATTTGTCCCCATGGGTATCTATACCGTACCCGGAAGTGGCGCAACCTTTTCCGTCAATACAACGGGTTGGTCAAAGGCGCTTGAGGCAGACCCTGCAATAGCCCAGATCACTCGCAACGTTTTGAATCGCTTCCTGAATACTGATGCTGCGATTCCGGAAGAAGCAGCGAGTATTGATTCAAGATACCTCTTTCACGATCGGTACAACTGCTATAACATACAGGACAATTGGCCTCGTTTAAATGCAGAAGAATGGAAGACGGTACCGGTAGTCAACTATACAGATTTCACGGCATATGAGCCATTTTCTCTTGATACAAGCTGCGGTGTCGAAGGTTCGGGTCTTAAGATAACCGTTCAGGATAATTTGAAAAAGGTACTTACCTCTCGGGTTTATCCCGATTTGCAGACAACAGATAGACTCTATAGCGCCATGTATCTCGACATAGGGAATCTCACGATTTCTAATAACGGTGTGCTGGAAATTATGCGCTTTATCTCCGACGATCTCACGAATAATTTGACCAACTTAGCTTGGTTGGAGATTCGACGAAGTGGTACAGAGTATGCCATTCGCTTCACCCCAAGGGAGACCAATCCGGAGTGGGTTTCGGTTCCTCGCAGTGGCAAATTTTTGATAGAAACACGTTGGGATAAGAGTAACAATCAAGTAACTCTTTGGATCGATGGGAACCCTACCGAACAGAGTGTAGCGTTGTCGAACCGACCTGGCGTTAACCGGGTTGACCTTGGCTTTGTCAATGTAAAAGCAACACTGCAGGGAAGTTTATGCATCGACGAATTTGCTTTTAATGAGAGTCGTATCGACTTTGAGCTAGATGAGCCAGCACCGGCACCAACGCCTATCGTGGAGCCAACCCCGACCATCACACCGACCGTAATGATTACGGTAACACCTGTTCTAACACCAACAATTATGCCCACTTTGGTGCCAACTACCACGCCGACCATTACACCGACTGTCATGGTGACAGTTACGCCTAGTTTGACGCCAACAATCACGCCAACGGCAATTGTGACAACCACACCAACGACAACACCAACCTTTACACCAACACCGACGCCCACAGCGACATCAACTCAAAGCCCAACGCCGATGCCAACAATAACTATCTTACCGAGCATGACGCCGGTGCCAACTAACACATCAACGCCGCAGCCGATGCCATCAGATACGCCAACGCCGCAGCCGACTGTCACATTGACGCCTACAAATACACCGAAAGACACACCGACAGCGGCCTCGACTCCGACAGTTGTGTTAAACCAGGCTTGGCCAACCATCACGCCAACCATCACGCCAACGCATACACCAACACAGACACCGGCAAATGGCGGTGTAACATTAGGTGATAGTACGCCTACTGCTACGCCATTTACACCAGACAATGAAATACCCCAACCCAGTGGTGGGATTGATGAGTACAATATATATATTCCGTTTATAGATTAAAGTTCATTTGGTACTGTTGATAGTTCAGTTCGCCAGAAAGCTATGCTGTAGCTGTTTTGAAAGCAGGAGTTTCCGCTGCGCTACCAGAGTGATTGATCTCTTGTTTTCAAACGGCGCTGAGTATTAATGTAAACAAGCACCTATACATGCCCAGAACAAGTTTGTTCCCATCTTCACAGGAATGTCCTCTCTCGTTGGGATTCTTTATGTTAAATCCCACAAAAGTCGGATCACACTTAACCTGGCAGACTATACCAAATCTCCCGATTTATACTGAGTGTTCTTTCGATTGAAGTCATATGAAAAAGTTCGTACAACTATCTACCCTCTTTCTATTCGCGATATCATTTTTTCTTGCATTGGGGTCTGCTATTGTCTTTTTGTCACCCGCTAGTGCATCGAGTGCTTTGACATCGTCCGCGGCATCATCCGTAGCAACCTTTGATACCACCATAACCTCAGATGTGGTTGGCAACGGAACCGTACTGATTGACCCCGACATGGCCCAATATGAGTACGGTCAAACGATCACGTTGACGGCTGTGCCGGCGCAAGGATGGAAAGTGGCCCATTGGAGTGGCGATCTAGAACGTACTCAGCCTTGGTGGCATCCCTATTGGCCTTATCGGCTTAAGCTTTCGGTTAAAGCCAATGGTGTTCAGCGCGAGGGGATGCTGGCAGAAGTAACCGTAGACTTCACGCAGCTTTTTGACCAACTTGGCGAGTCGGGGACATTTGAAGAAGAATCTATCCGCGTTGTCGAAATCGATCTGGATGGGGCCGTTTTAGATGCTAATGTGCCATTCCAATTCGATCAGGATGCAGGATACAATTCATCAACCAATGCCGTTGGCAATCTGGTTATCTTGCTTAGTGGCACCACTCCAGCAGAGAGCGGTCGCTTGTATCATGTATACTTTGCGCCTACAGGCAATCCTTATACTTCCCCGACCTTTACATCACTTATTACATCGACGTTTAGTAACATCAAAGATGTGGGCTGGCAGAGTTATCGTTTTGAAACGGTTAATGCAACATACTTCTTTCATACCGCTGGAGGTGGCTTCTCTAGTCTGGATGATTTAGATGGCAACGATTGGATTGGATATAGCAATACAACTGGAAGTGGAGGGAAGTTTCGCGGCATCCCCAATTTGATCTTTGAAGGTGTCAACCAAACAGGTTCATTCCACCCAGGTACCAGCGGGGGAACGACAACTCGGCTCAATGACGGCCCACTAAAAGCCAGTTTTCAGACAACTGAAGGTGGCTGGAGAGCATTATGGGAGATCTATCCAGAATATGTGCGTATGACGCTTCAAGAAGCAGCACACGACTATTGGTTTCTTTATGAAGGGACACCTGGTGGAGCCTTGGATGAACGTGATTTTTCTGTACGCTCAGATGGATCGGTTCATGCCTATAATGCAAATTGGACTGAGGATATCTCCGGTGAAGAGTGGATCTACTTTGCAGATCCCGCTATAGGAGATAAAGGTCGAGCGCTGTTTTTTGTTCACCATGAGCAAGATAGCGTAGTCGATTCGTATCGTCGCATGAACGACGGAAATGGTACGATGACAGTCTTTGGATTTGGCCGAGATGGTATCAACACCGAATTAAGCGAAACCCCACAACAATTTACATTCGGACTCATTGATGAGACAAGTTACGCAAACGCCAAGCCATTAATTGATGCATCTTACAAAGACTTGGATATTTCTGTTATGGCTGCCGAAAGCTTGAGTACAGCAAGCTCATATACCCCAGGCTCGGCCACTACCTTTACTATGACCATGAATATGAATCGAGCCATCACGGCTACATTTGTTCCGATTCATTATGCAGTTGAAGAGGTTGTCACTGGGAATGGGGTGGTTAATCTATCGTCACCGATTGAGACCGAAGGGTATCTCTACGGTGAGCCGATTTCCTTGACGGCTATTGCAGATTTAGGCTGGAATTTCGTTGAATGGAGTGGGTTGGTTACCGGTAATACCAATCCAACGACCAATACCATTACCGCGGATAGCATCATTACAGCTACCTTTGAGCCGATTTCATATACGCTTACCCTAATTCCGCCTGCGAGCGGAGGTACGATTACAAAGACGCCAGATGCTTCAACATACAGATATGGAGATGAAGTTGAACTAACGGCTCTTGCCGACTCAGGGTACCGTTTTGTTCAGTGGCAGGGGGAGCTAGCGACAAGTAACCCTATACAAACGGTTACGATAACTCAGGACGTTACCATCACAGCTGAATTTGAACAGGCATTGTATACGCTTGACGTCATTGTTGTTGGGAATGGAGATATCGTATCATCATCGGAACAGGTAACATATACTCATGGTGATACAGTTACTCTAACGGCAATTCCCGAGGCCGGCTGGCGTTTTGAGGAGTGGCAGGGACCGATTACTGGGACCAATCCAATGGGCAGCTTCCAAATTGAACAAAATGAGACTGTTACGGCAACCTTTCTCCCAGAGCTGTACACAATTTTGACAGAAACAATTGGGTCGGGTCTGATCACTATCAACCCAGAAACAGAAACTCATCTTTATAATACCCAAGTCACGTTGACTGCAACCCCTGCTGAACATTGGCAGTTTGTAGAATGGCAGGGGGATGTCACAGGCACAATGCCAAGCGCGACTACTATTATAACAAAAAACAGTACGATTACGGCCACTTTCACACCGATCTTCTATACGCTCAATCCTGTAACTGTGGGAGATGGTACGATCCAACTTACCCCACCGACTGACCCAGCTGGCTATGTATTTAATGAACCGATTACCATAACAGCTGTCCCCGCCGATAACTGGCGCTTTGTGGAATGGGTCATTGATGGCCAAGACAACACCGAGACCAACACGACTTCTGTTTTAAGCATAACCGTTGATGGGCCAATGACCATAACGGCCCGGTTTGAAGCCATGACCACTGCATTTAAGGTTGAGGTGCAAGGCAAGGGGGAAGTGCATGTGGAACCAAACTTAGCCGAATTCAAAGCTGGTCAGCTAATTACCATAACCGCTAAGGCGGAACCAGGATGGCGTTTTGTTGAGTGGAGTGATCCAGCTTTAGGTCCGGAATCGTCTATCTCATTGAATTACAGCCCAGATCAAACTGTTGTAGCAACGTTCGTACAAGAGCAGTATACGGTCAAACTATATGTGGATGGTGGTGGTACGGCAACGTGGTCGCCCGAAGCTTCTACATATACCTATGGACAAGTGATTGAATTGACTGCCAGCCCATCGCCACATTGGCGCTTTGCCGGATGGCAAGGAGGAATCAGTAGTACAGTATCGAGCTTGCCCTTTACTGTTACAGCAAGTACCATTATTACCGCGACATTTAGCCCAATTCCATATAGTCTAAATACAACAGTACAAGGCAATGGACGTATTGAAGTTTCACGCAATGGCCAAATTGTCGAGGGGGTCTCTTTGATAGAATTTCGGTCTGGAGATATAGTCACAATCAAAGCAGTACCAGATTCGGGTTGGCACTTTGTAGAATGGAGCGATGATCTAAGTGGAAATGATGCCGTCAATTCCTTAGCAATAGATGGAGACAAATCGATCGTGGCTACCTTTGAGAAGAATGGCGAATCTGAAGGGCTGCCGAATCACCTATTTTTGCCATTGATTTCATCAACAGAATAGATTAAGCCACTACTCAAAGCGGCCTAATAGCGACTTAATGTATGAATCGTAACCTACTTTTCCAAGGTTCGTTTCCCAATCGAGACCACCATGATGGGATCCATACAGCACTTCAGGTTGACATTCCGGCTCACCCAAGAGAAGATAGGCACGTCCAAAGTGGTTGTCTTCTGGCTACAGGTGGCAATTGCTTGGGTTTCTATACTGCGGTCACTCTCAAAACCTTAGTTTTCCTTTGCTCTGCAAGAGAGACAAAACTGCGATTTTGAAACGGGGCTGAGCAAATTGCAACGAACTGCACCTTTACTTTATTTAAATGTCTAGGCCCAACCACGGTGTGGCCCAAGGAGATTTTATCAAAAAAATGGTTTTGAAGAATGACAAAATGAAAATAATTATATGCATCGGCATCACACTATTTATTCTACTCTTCCCCCATACCAGTGTCATGGCAGCCGATCTAGTGCAGGACGTTAGCACTGAGAAGGCGGAGAAGCATCTTCGAGAAGGATTAGCCCTTTACCAATCTGGGGAGCTGGCTAAAGCGCTAATAGAATTTGAAGCGGCTCATCAGATTTATAGCGAAGGGGATAGCCTCATTTGGCAATTGGTTGCCAACACATTTGTACAAGGTACCCGAGATCAATTAGCCTCGGGTGCATTGCAAACCGATGAAGCGGTTTCGGACAGCGAAGAGAATGTGGTGCCACTAGATGATCAAAAAGATGATACGAGCCAAACAGATACTAGCCAAAGTGACGCTACTGACGAAGCCGATCCCATTCTCCAATTGCAACAGATTTATGATGAGGCAAGAGCATTAGAAGGAAATAAGAAGTATCAGGAGGCAGTCGACACATACCTTGCAGCGCTTGTTGTGGCTGAGGAATTGGGTGATCCTGTAAGCCTAGCCCGCATTTGGGAGAATATCGGGAGTTCTTATGGGGCAATCGAGGCATATGATCAGGCTATTGAAGCGTTTGATAAAGCCCTTGTAATTTGGGGTGAACTAGAGCGATCTGCATCTCTCATTTCGACCTTGCGTCAGAAGGCCGTTGTCTATGAAACAACCGAACAAATGCAGTTGGCCAACGAAAGCTATCAAGACGCACTAGCTCTGCTGGCTGAGGTTGACGATTCGGCTGCCCTAGCCTTTGTTCAAAGCGGTTTAGGGCGTACATATAGGGTATTGGGTGAATTAGAACTGGCTCTCGATGCGTTTAAAAGCGCTGAGGCCCTATGGTTGGAAGAGGACGAATTGGGCCAAGCCGCCGCTATTCTGCGCGATACCGCTGGAATCTACAAAGAAATAGGTGAAGATCAGAATGCGATAAAGGCTTATGAACGTGCGCTTGAATTAACCCAGGCGCTCGAAGATATTCGCGCTTCTGCCACGCTGCTGATGACAATTGCTGACTATCACTGGTCTCTTGAAGAGTATAGGGAAGCCTTGCAAGCCTACTTAGACTCGGCCGATCTTTGGGCCGCGCAGGGACGAGTCCGCTCCCAAGTCCGTTCTCTCTATGGCGCAGCACGCAGTTATGGTAACCTCAACGAAGCCAATTCGGCCCTATTGACCTATCAAAAGGCTGTAGATGCTGCTCGCCAAGCAGAAATGCCTGCCCTTGAGGCTGATGCACTGGAAGAGGTTGGCAATACCTATAATTTCCTTGAACAGTATGACGATGCATTAGATGCGTTGGATCAAGCAGAAGCATTGGCAGAAGCCAATAGCGAGTTGAATTTGTTGGTTAGCATTTATGGCAAGAAAGCTGTTGCTTATAAAGGGCAGGAGAAAAGCGATTTCGCTATTGAAGCCTATCAGGCCGCGCTTGAACTTCTGTCTGAGCAAGGCAATGATGATAAGTATGCTCGCCAGCTTGAGGTCCTTGCTGACTACTACCAAAGAGATCTTGATAGAGACCGAGATGCGCTGACCGTGTACTTAGAGGCTGCAGACATTTGGGCGACCCTGGAGCGACCAGACCGGCAGATCAGAATGCTGAATCGAGCGGCGGGTGCCTATAGCCAGCTTGGGGATAATAGCTCAGCGATATCAACATTAATTCAATCTTTGGAGGTTGCTCGAGCAACTGCTAACGCTGGGCTCATAGCAGACGCATTGGTTGCCCTAGGGGATGGCTATCTATTTGTCGAACAGTTTCCAGACGCCATTTCCAGATACAAAGAGGCAGAGCAACTCGTACGGGAAGAGGGTGACCCCAAAGCATTAGCATCAATCTTTACGGATTTGGCGAATGCTTACCGAAAGACGGAACAGGTTGATGAAGCAGTGGAAGCTTATCAAGATGCCTTGGCGGTTATGAAAGATGGTGGAGATGAGAGTACCCGTGGTCGCCTTCTGGAGACACTTGCGGATTACTATCAACGCGATCTTAAACGTACAGCCGACGCGTTGCCACTTTACCAAGAGGCGGCTGCAACCTGGGACGCATTAGGGCGAACAGACCGCCAATTGCAGATGATGGGCCGGATAGCGTCCGCATATAGTCAGCTAGAGGATAATGACTCTGCTATTGCCACTCTGATCAGCGCAGTGGACTTGGCCCATTCAACAGATGACCCGGAAACTGTGGCAGATGCTCTTGTGAACTTAGGGGACGCCTATTTGTTTGTTGAACAAAATGAGACCGCCATTGCTACCTTAAAAGAGGCGGAGCAGATCGTACGTACTAGCGAGGATCCGCAGGCGCTGGCTTCTATTCTAACCGACCTCGCAAATGCTTATCGCAAGATGGAGCAGGTTGATGCTGCTCTGCAAGCCTTCCAAGATGCCTTGACGATTGTGGAAGAAGAAGGAGACGATGCAAAACGGGTACGACTACTCGAAACATTGGCCGATTACTATCAACGCGATTTAAAGCGTCCTCAGGATGCGATTCCTGCCTATGAAGAAGCTGCAGAGATCTGGGGTAGCTTGGGAGAAGTAGAACGTCAACTGCGTGGGCTAAGTCGGGTAGCAACTGCTTACAGCCAGCTAGAAGATACGAATGCGTCCATTCAGACACTAACTCAGGCCCTTGATGTTGCACGGTCGACAAGCGATTCTACGTTTGTTGCCGACGGATTGGTTGCCCTTGGCAATGGGTATCTCTCAATAGAGCGAAATCAGGAAGCAATATTGGCATTTACTGAAGCAGCAGAGCTGATTGAGGGAGTTGGTGAACCAGAGACTGTCGCCAATGTTCTGAGGAATAAAGGAAGTGCGCATCTAGCATTGGCAGAGTATGATGCTGCTTTGGCGACCTATCAGAAAGCGCTGACGGTTCTAGATGGTTCAGGGAATGAAAAACAACGTGCCCAACTTCTTGAAGCCGTAGCAGATATCTATCAACGCCACCTTAGCCAGGACGACCAAGCCATTGCGACCTATCGGGAAGCAGCTGATTTGTGGGCCATATTGGGTGAGCCTAAGCGCCAGATACGGATGTTAAGCCGATTAGTTTCCCTTTATGGTCAGCTAAATGATGGTGCAGCAGCAATCGAAACTACAAATGAGGCGATTGAAGTTGCCCGTACCATTGAGGACATCAAAACAGAAGCCGATCTCGTCGACGGATTGGGCGATTCATTGAGGAATCTCAAGCGTTACAATGAAGCCGTTGCTGCCTATCGGCAAGAGTCTGCGCTTTGGCTAAGCCAGGGTAACGATTCTCAAGTAGTGCGCTCAGAGATAGATATCGCTCGAACGTATAAAGATGCAGGTCTAGGAGCCAGTATTCTCCCTGCCTATTTTCGGGCATTGGAAGCCGCCAGTCGCTCAGGCGACAACGAATTAATTGCAACTGTGCGAGATTCTATTGGTAGCCATTATTTGTCTTTACAAGACTATGAGAATGCCTTGGCTAACTTTCAAAGTGCTTTAGGCAATTGGCAGCAGACAGAGCGAGTGGATCGTGTTGCGTCAACGTTAAGTAACATAGGTTCCGTCCAGGCCACCACCGATAATATGGAAGGTGCTTTTGCCGTCTATGGCCAAGCCATCAATGCAGCCAATCAGAGCGAGAATGCAAACCTAGAGGCTAATTTGTGGCGCACACTCGGGGGACTCTATAACCGTGCCCAGCAGTACGATAATGCGGTCAACGCATATCAGCGTGCGGCAAACCTCTGGGGGCAGAGCGGAAATTTTGAAAGGGTGGAGTTAGCTCAGAAGGGTATCTGGTCAATCTATACACGACAGAAGCTCTATGCAGAATCCTTGCCATATTCACCAATTCCAGTGGGCATCAGTGAACCCACCATCGGTTCCGTAGTCAATGGAAAAGTCAACATTATGGGGTTGGCCGAACATGAAATCTTTAAGCGTTGGCAGTTGGATCTACTACCCCATGGTGATCAGAATCAAGCAATCTATGTAGGGCGTGGTTGGTCACCTTCCTGGGGGCGAATCTTCACCCTAGATACAACTCCGTATCCCAATGGTCCATACAGCTTACGTCTTCGGGTGATCCGTGAAGGCGCAAACTATGATGAGTATTTTACCGACTTTGTTATTCAAAACGATGCATCTACCGTAAATCAAGTTCAAAACGGCATAGAATCACCCACTCAAGGGCAGAGTGTCTTCGGCAATTTCAATGTAACTGGCACGGCTGATGACAGCGATTTCTTAAAATGGGAACTAGATCTACTCATCAACGGAGATGCAAACCAGGCGATTCATTTGCAGACGGGTAAACGTCCGGCTGGCGGTCGTCTTCTCAATGTTGACAGTCGAAACTATCCAAACGGGAGGCATACGTTGCGTTTACGAGTTGTTCATAGCGACACCAACTATGATGAATTCTTTGTTGATTTTGAAATTAACAATTAGGACCGATTATGTATCAATCCCCCAAATCAGCCTATTCTTTACCGGAAAGTAGCAGTAAACCAGGCAATCATATTGAGCTATGCCGCAGTCGCTTTGAAAACCGGAGTTTCCCCCAGCCTTTACAGGAGAGAGTTAACTCGGGTTTTCAAACGGAGCTGCGTATAAGCAGTCGTGTTGAAAGAAAAAATAGCTGGTTACGCTTTACCGTAATTGGGTTGATGTTCGTTTTCTTCTGCTTTCTCTCGTGGATGACAGCTGAAAATGGACAGGCTGACTCTCGGCTAGCAAGGCCCCAGCAAACGATTCCACCGAATTCGTCGATCTTCTCAGATGACTTTAATCGCTGCGATCTCTCACCTAAAGCATGGGAATTTATCAACCCAAAGAGCGATAGCTCTGTCCGTCTATTAGGCCAACAGATCGAAATTGACGTTCCAGGAGGAGTCTCTCATGATGCATGGGATGAGGGAAACCTAACGCCGCGGCTCATGCAGAACGCCGAGGATACGAATTTTGAGATCGAGGCCAAATTTGATGCCCTATTCGATGGGCACATTCAACTTCAGGGTTTCATTATTGAGGAAGATGAAGAGAATTTTCTGCGCATTAATATCCAAAGTAGTGGCTCTGGCATTCAACTATTGGTTGTCCGCGTTATCGATGGAGTGCCTGATCTGCCTATACGTGAAGATATTAGTGCCGAAGCCCCCCTCTACTTGCAGGTTCTTCGTTGGCAAAACATAGACCTTTGGCGTATCTCCTATTCTTACGACGGGGAAACGTGGAACAGCGGTCCGAAGTTTGAGCTAACCCAGCCGCTCTCAGTGACCAAAGTTGGCGTTTTTGCTGGCAACGCTGGCAATAACCCACCTGCTTTTAAAGCCCGAATTGACTACTTTTTTAACCTAGCCCAGCCGATTGAGCCGGAGGATCCCCTCGCCAATCAGTTGGATGTCGTTGTAGTGGGAGATGGGGGCGTAGAGAGGAATCGGACTTGCGGTTCACCTGTACAACTAACTGCCACGGAAAGCCCTGGGTGGACCTTTGGTGGATGGCATAGCCAGAATATGGGCATCTTGACCGATAACCCTCTTGAGGTACAGGCCGGAGATGTTGTAACGGCAACCTTCCTCGCCAAACCCTTTACGATTGATGTGGACATTGAAGGGAGTGGTACTGTAACGCTTGATCCAGATACGCCGTTTTACAGCCCGGGAGAGCAGGTCAAGCTGATGGCGGAAGCATCTGTTGGGTGGGCTTTTGATGGGTGGGATGGTGACTTGATGGGGCAGGAGCCATTTGAAACCATTGAGGTCACGAAAGACCATCTAATCAAGGCCAAGTTCCGCTCGGAAACGGTAGGCGATGCTGGTTTTGAATCTGATAATTTCAATACATGTGCGTTTAATACATCTGTTTGGGGATATGAAAACCCTCAGAATGACGCGCTCCTGCTGTCAAATGGTGAGCAGCTACACCTGTCCATACCTGGTGATACGAATCACGACGTATGGACAGGTGGTATCCAAGCCCCTTATATTTGGCAGCCCGTGGAAGATAACGATCTCGGCATTGAACTTAAGTACGATTCGGTGGTATCCAGTCGATATCAGCTTCAGGGAATGCTGATTATCCAAGACGATGCCAACCTGTTGCGGATCAACGTTCAACATGACAACACGGCTCCACGCTTATTAATCATTCGCATTCAAGATGGCACGCCTAAAGTATTGGCCAATGAGCTAATCGCCTCCGGTGGTCCTGTCTACTTACAGCTCATCCGTACCAATGATTTCTGGTCTGTCCAATATCGTTTTGAAGAGACAAGCTGGCTCAGCTCACCTGATATGTTCTTCACCCATGCCATGGCGGTCAATAAGGTGGGTGCCTTTGTGGGCAATGCGTCAATCGGTTCAGCGTCAGCGCCTGCCTTCAGCGGACAACTGGATTACTTCTACAACTTAGGACGCGCCAATGACACTGATGATCCAACCGCCAACCACTTGCCTGTGACAATTACTGGGAATGGGCAAGTCCAAATGGAGCCATCCTGCGGCAACCCCACGATTGTCACTGCGATCCCTGATGATGGGTGGCTCTTCAAAGGATGGGGAGGCGTTACAACGGGCGAGGAGACGAGCAAAGAAATCGCTTTTGACCATGGTGATGAATTGACGGCCCTCTTTGAACCTTCTGTCGTCGTCTCCAACATTCAATCAGACATCTTTAACCGATGTGCTGTGAATGGGGATCGTTGGCAGATCATCGATCCGCTGGGCGATGCAACAGTAAGAATTCCGGATGCACAACAGTTGGCGATTGAGGTTCCTGGTGGACGTAAGCATGATATTTGGCTAACAGGGATAGAGGCACCTCACGTTATGCAACAGGTCAACAATGCCAATTTTGAAACAGAGGTCAAATTTGGTACCACTGTGAGTGATCCCATCCAGCTACAAGGCTTGCTGATCCAGGCCGATGCCAAGAACTTCATCCGCCTGAATGTACAGAGCACTCATAGCGGACCAGAATTCTTGGTGATCACCTTTGTGGATCTCGTGGCCACCATCTTATACCAAGATGCGATTGACCCAGATCAACTGCGCTTCCGCATATTGCGTGAAGGTGACTCATGGCAGATATCTAGCTCAAATGATGGCGCCTCCTGGAACGATGTGACAACTTTTGAGCACACACTCAACGTCTCGAAGGTAGGTCTCTTTGCTGGCAATGCATCCAACAATCCACCTCCCTTTACGGCAACGTTCGATTATTTCATCAATCGCCAGGCGGAACCCGTCACAGATGAGAGTAGTGGGGGATTGGCCTTGGAATTAGCATGGACCGGAGCTGGCACAGTGGAACCTACGCCCAATAAGGTTCTCTACAACTGTGATGAATCGGTTACGCTAAATGCCATCCCTGATGCAGGATGGTCTTTTGCCTCTTGGGGCAAGGGGGCTACTGGTCAGGCAAACCCACTGACAATTCGGATGGACAAGAATAAATCAATCGACGGCATCTTTGAACAAGATGCTTATATATTGGTGACGAATCTTGTCGGAGGCGGTAACATCGATATTGATCCGCTGGAGCAGGGCTACCTCTATGGGCAAGAAGTCCAACTAACAGCTATCGAGAGCGACGAATGGACCTTTGTTCGTTGGAGTGGCGATCTCACAGGAACAGAGCTCAAGCCCAGCTCCGTCGAGATGACGGCCAACCGAGAAATAACAGCGACGTTCAAAAAAGAGAATTACACCCTGAGTCTTGAGTCTGTTGGTGATGGGCAAGCGGTGGCATCGAAAAGCGACTCTCTCGTCTTTGACGAGGAAGTGACCCTAACCGCAACGCCCAAAGAGGGCTGGGAATTTGTTGGTTGGACGCGCGGCACATCGTTGAGCGACGGAGGGCAACTGATCTCTGTTGAACTTGAATTGTCAATTCGCGTTACAAATGATGACACATACTATGCCAACTTTGTCCAGGAGTCAACTGATTCACCCGCTCCTGACGCTAATCCAGATCCCGACACGAATCCAGACCCTGACGGTAATCCAGATCCAGATAACAACAGCGATCCGGCAAATACTGGCGAAGTCTATCTTCCATTTTTTGTGGAATAGGGAAAAACACGTCTGGTATTCGGACATCCATTTTATAGGGCAGTGTGCAATATAACACCCTCATGGCACCCAATAAAGCACATCGTATTGCCTTCTTTAAAGCAGGTTCCTTTTCTCATATCAATCACCAGATCGAAGAGATCCTACGTACGGAATTCCCCGAATATCCAGTAGATGTCTTCGAGATTGAGAGATTGGTGAGGCCCCATCAAAGGATCCTGCTCACTAATCTCTTCTTTCTTATCAGTGACTATCAACATCGTCTTTCGACAACGAAAGGGGTGCTGCGCAAACAATTCTATCGGACTACTTATCTTTTTCGGCAGATCAAGGCTTTGGCCCAAAAAGTGCTAAAGGCCAAACCATACATTTTCTCTTTTCAAACCCAATCCTTGTTTGATGCTAGTACGCCCGATATTCCTCATTTTATCTATACCGATCATTCTATCCTGGCAAACTTAGCTTATCCAGGCTTTGCTTATTCAAGCATCGATGCGCTCTATCCGCCAGCTCTACTCACCCTAGAGAGGGAAATCTACCAAAATGCGGAGCGAGTCTTCACCATGGGAAAGTTCGTTGCAGAGAATTTGATGGGGCAGTATGATTGTCAGCCTGAGCAGATTATTTGTGTTGGAGGTGGTAGCAATACATATGTTGATGCACCTAGTACCACCCGCGATTACACTAAGAAGAATATTCTTTTTGTTGGGGTTAATTGGGAACGCAAAGGTGGCCCGGATTTGGCCCAAGCCTATATGCAAATCCACAAAGCCCATCCAGATTCTACGTTGACGATTGTTGGGTGTCAGCCAGATATGATACTGCCCAATTGCCACGTAGCGGGGCCTGTCGCTCCTGCTAACGTCCAATCCTATTTTGACAACGCGTCTATCTTCTGTTTGCCCTCTAAACGTGAACCCTTTGGCGTCGCATTAATCGAAGCCTCATTAGCTCGGCTGCCTGTCGTCTCAACGACTATTGGTGCCATACCCGATATTATTCTTCATGGTGCAAGCGGAATGCTTGTTTCGCCAGGCGATATTAGTGGTCTTGAGGACGCGCTGGATCGATTGCTCTGTTCTCCGACCTTATGCCAACAGATGGGTATGATTGGTCATGCCCATATCAAAGAAAATTTTACGTGGGACATTGTCGGACACACCATTGCTAACCATATCAGGAGGTCTATCCTGTAATCTGCACTCATTTACCCTATTTCTTACCCATTCTATACTTGGCTCCGTTTGAAAACGGCAGTTTCATTTCTCCGGTAGAGCGTAGGAAAACTACCGTTCCCAAAACGAGCGCAGTATAGCCTATTCTTACCCGAGGAGATCATGAATTATCTGTTTCCCCCCCACAAGGTGCTACTGTTGCTAATTGCATTGATAGTCTGTTGCCTCTCTCGCACTGCCAATGCCCAGTCGGTTAGCTTTGGCTTGAGTTCTTTAAAGAACATTTCACTCTTCAACCCTACATCCTTACAATTCGGGCCTGATAATCGGCTGTATATTTCTCAGCAGAATGGTATGCTCTTAGCGCTGGGTGTTGAGCGTATAGGACCGAATGACTATCAAGTGACCTCCACTGAAAAGATTGACCTAATTAAGAAGATGCCCAACCGTAATGATGATGGAACCTTCTTTGATGGATTTGAAAAGCGGCAAGTAACGGGTCTTTTGGTCGTAGGGACAAGTGCCACGCCCGTCCTCTATGTAACATCCAGTGATTATCGTATTGGTGCTGGTGCAGGCGGTAGTGATCTCAACTTGGATACAAACTCAGGGATTATCTCGAAGCTAACCAAAACCGAAACGGGTTGGGAGAAGGTTGATCTCGCGCGTGGTCTTCCTCGCTCTGAGGAAAATCATTCCCTCAATGGGATGGCTCTCGATCAGAATACGAACACCCTATATGTAACCAGCGGGGGCTTCACAAACGCTGGTGCGCCCTCGGTCAATCTGGTCTTTTCTACCGAATATGCCCTCTCGGCTGCCATCCTTTCCGTTGACCTGAATGCCATCGAGGCCATGCCCATCCTCAACCCAGGCGATGCTCAACAGTACATTTATGATCTGCCCACCCTAGATGATCCGACTCGACCAAACCAAGGACTGGGTGGCGAAGATGAGACCGATCCATTTGGGGGGAATGATGGTCTAAATCAGGCCAAAATTGTTCCTGGTGGTCCAGTGCAGATCCATTCGTCGGGCTATCGCAACGCGTATGATCTGGTGATTACCCAAGCCGGACAGATGTTTACCGTTGACAATGGAGCCAACGGTGGCTGGGGTGGCCACCCTGAAGGCGAGGGAACGCCCAATTGTACCAATAACTATTTGGCTGGCGAGCCTGGCTCTACAGGCCCGGGTCCTGGCGGCGATGCCAAGGTCAATAATCTAGATAATCTCCATTTGGTGACGCCCGGTTACTACGGCGGCCACCCAACGCCCGTTCGAGGCAATCCCCAGGGCGCTGGTCTCTACACGGATGATGGTACAAACAGTGTATGGCGTACTAGCAAGGACGGTGACTTTCCGCTCCCCGTAGATTGGCCTCCTGTGCCAACGGCGGATCCCCAACAGTGTGATTTTCGTAACCCTGGTGTAGATGATGGTGCCTTAATTACCTTTCTAGAATCGACCAATGGGTTAGCTGAATATACGGCTGATAACTTTAGCAACGCCATGAATGGCGACTTGATTACCGCCTCATTTGACGGGACCATCTTCCGCGTACTACTCAATGAGGATAGCACAATGGCTACGAAAGAGGTGCTCGCTTCCAACCTGTCCTATACATTGGATGTCATTGCTGTCCCAGAAAACGCACCCTTTGCTGGCACCATCTGGGCTACGAACTTGGGCAATGATGAGATCACCATTCTAGAGCCGATTGATTACGATGGGGAAGATCCTGGCGACTGCATCGGTGCATATGACCCCAGCTTGGACGATGATGAAGATGGGTATACCAATGCCGACGAGATTGACAACGAGACCAATCCCTGTTCCGCGGCAGATAAGCCATCCGACTTTGATGATGACCTGATATCGGATCTGAATGATGAAGATGATGACAATGATGGGCTGCTCGATATAACCGATCCCTTTGCCATTGATCCTGATAATGGGTTGACCACAGAGATCCCTCTTTTCTACCCTTTCTTCAATGCCGATCCCGGGAGTGGCTTCTTTGGGATAGGCTTTACGGGATTAATGAGTAACGGCACAACGGACTACCAGACCCTATTTGCTGACCAAGCAACCAATGTGATTGGTGGAGGGACGGCCGGTTTGCTCACCATTGTGGATGTCTTGGCTGGCGATGCGTTGCGAACACAAAACGATCAGACTCATGCCTTTCAATTTGGCATTCAAGTCACTGAAACAACCACTCCCTTTACTGTGCGCATGCAGACGGTCCCTCCCTTCTTTAGCAATCTACCCACTGGCCAGCAATCTCAAGGGTTGGCCATCGGGACTGGGGACCAAGGGCATTATATAAAGATAGCCATCCATGCCAACGATGGCAATGGGGGCATTCAGGTTCTTCAGGAGAATGGTGATATTCTGACTCATGAGCATGTGTACGCTGTCGCAGACCTATTTAATGCAACAGAAGTCAATCTACTCTTGACTATCTACCCTCAGAGCGGTTTAGCCCGGCCCCAGGTTCAGCTTGATAGTGGAGAACTGATTGATTTGGGCAATCCTTTGCCTGTGGCCGATACACTTTTAGCCACCGTGCGTTCCGCCGTACAGGCGCTAGCCGTTGGGATTATTGCTACAAATGGTGGCGGCCCTAGCTTTACGGCTACTTGGGATGAGATCGAGATCAGCGATGCCGTGAACCAACCTCCACAGCTCATTATGACGCAAACTGTTTCCGTCCAAGAGGGAGACCTCGTCACTGTCTCGGTTGATGCAACCGACATCGATGGTGATGAGTTAACCATTACGGCTAGCCCACTGCCCGATGATGCGACCTTTAGTGATCTGCAGAATGGCCACGGAACTTTCTCATGGCAGACGGATTTTAGTGACGCTGGAACCTATCCGATTCTAATTGAGGTCCAAGACGGAGCTGGAAACTCGACATCAGCTACCTTGGACATAGTTGTACAAGACGTTAACCAGCCCCCTGAGTGGGGCCTCATAGAACCCGCGACGATAAACGAAGGCGAAACCTTCAGCGTGACGGTTGGTGCATCGGATCTAGATGGTGATGGGTTGACGCTCCAAGCAAGCCAACTCCCTGAAGACGCCACGTTTAGCGATTTGGGCAATGGCAATGGCATCTTCTTCTGGCAGACGGACTTTAGCGATGCCGATAGCTACCAGGTTGTACTTGAGGTTCAAGATACAGCAGGAAACTCAATAACTGAATCCTTGGCAATTGAGGTGCTGAATGTCAATCAGAGCCCTGTGTGGCAGGATATTGAAGCAGCTAGCGTGGCCTCTGGCGATGTGATGAGCCAGACCCTCTATGCCACTGACCCGGATGGTGATCCGATTGCTTTCTCACTGGTCGAGGGACCAGCCTCAACTGAATTGGTTTCCAACAATAATGGCAGCATTCTTGTTACTTGGGATACGAAAGATATCGAGCCGGATACCTACTCCCTCAAATTCGCTGCAGACGATGGACAAGCTGTGGTTCCCAGCCCTACGTGGCAGATTTCAGTTCTGCCTTCGCCCAACCTACCCGTCTTTGAGTCAGTTTTTGACCAGGTGATAGATGGCGTCATAGAGACGATTCCACTTACCCAGACCATTACTGTCACAGATCCCCAAGGGTTGGACCTCTCTATGGCCATTTATGGTGCGCCTGCTGGTACCTCGTGGCTGTACTATGGAGATGGCCTGGCTTCGCTAGTCTGGACAACTGCCGTACCCAATGGTACCTATCCTATCACCGTTACGGCAACCAACGAAGAGGGGTTGACGGCGAAAGAGCCCTTCCTCGTAGTTCTATCACGCCCCAACGATGCACCCATTGGTGTTGGTGGACCACCTGAAGAAGAACACCCAAGTGAGCTCCTTGAGGTGAGTGTTTTGTTCCACCCTGGTCAGTTTATCTCTCAGACAGTCTCCTTTGTTGATCCAAATGGAGATCCTATTGAACTACTCCTAGAAAACCAAGAGCTACCGGATGGTATTTCCTTCATCGATCAAGGTGATGGTAAAGGATTGCTAACATGGCAGACTGCTGCGACAGTTGACAGCTATACGTTTATCATCAAAGCAACAGATCCCAATGGACTTGCGGGCCATATACACATTGTCATAGAAGAGTACGAGACGGTACTCTATTTCCCGAACTTTAAATCCTGAGTTTATTTGTCTGCCACGCCCAATCTCTATTTGCGTTGAAGCATGTCGAAATGAAAATAGAGATTGAGCGCGGATGTTTGCCTATATCCTTCAGAATAAATCCCCTACTTACTTAGTGAAATAGATTCGCGTCCTATTTGACCCAGTGGAACGTAAACCTATTTTTTGGTATACTGGATATCTGCTCAATATCGGCAGCTACCTTCACTTTGCAGAAAAGGTACAATTCTTTCCCCCAAAAGCCTTACTCAACCTTCAATGGAGATGAATAAAGATGACTGGTAAAGTCCTTGTTACAGGTGCTGCTGGCCGTGTTGGTCGTGCGTTTTTGCGTTATGACGGTAGTCAGTATGACCTGCGACTCGCCGACCGTGAGTTGGTTTCTCTCTCCCAAATGGACGTGGGATGGGATATGGAACAGAGTGAGCAGATTGCCTTGGATGTGGCCGATCTGTCAGCCTGTTATGATGCTTGTAAAGAGATTGATACAGTGGTACACCTAGCTGCAGATGCCAACGCCGGTGCAGGATTCTACGAGTCGCTGCTTGATAATAACATTAAGGGTGCCTACAACATCTTTAGGGCAGCCAAGGATCAGGGGTGTCGCCGCGTCATCTGGGCAAGCAGTGTCCAGGCTGTTGCTGGGTATCCGTTGGATGTGCAGGTACGTGCTGATATGCCCCCTAAGCCTTTAAACTTATATGGTGCTGCCAAGGTCTTTGGCGAGGCAATGGCCCACTACTTTGCCTACACAGAGGACTTATCGAGTATTGCGATTCGTATTGGTGCATTTGAATATAATCGAGAAACATGGGATGAGATGCCAGACGGGCGAACGTTGAGTACCTTTCTCAGTGCCCGAGATCTCAGTCATCTGATCCACCAATCTATCCAAGTTGAGAACCTCCAATATGCAGTTTTACAAGCCGTATCCGATAACCGCTTTAAGCGGATGGATATCACCTCGGCGCGGGAATTAGTAGGGTATTCTCCTCAAGATGATGCGTTTAGCCGATTTGACGCGGGAGTCCCTTACCGAGACCGTTGGTACAGTGAAGAACAGTCCAGGGAGGGCCGCTCCCAAGAATAAATGACTATACTGAAGTCGTTTTGAAAACCGCAGTTTTCCTTAGCTCTACAGGAATGACAGAAGTGCGGTTTTCAAACGGAGCTGAGTATAAAGCTGAGTATAACAAAGGAGTTATTCGTCATATGTCTACCGTTCCATCAGGTCATCAAGCACTCTTCGTCAAATTTCATTCTGATTGTTCGCCCCAGCAGCGAGACGAAATTGTTACCCAACAATTCCATGGTCGTTTGGCTCGCTGGCTGCCTCAAATTCACACGGCTATCGTTCATGTACCCCAAGTCCAAGTGGCTTCCATTCTAGCCCGGCAAGGTGACATTCAACTGTCGTCTGAAGAGGGAACGTCAGACCACTCGGTCACCCTTGAACAACCACCCAGGACTCCTGACGGCTCAGCAACCGAGCTATGGGGGATACGCAGGCTGATTTGGCGGATTGTCCGATGGTTTAATCGCGGCCAGAAGGACATTGTTCCTCCTGACAAGACTGGACCTGACGATACGCAGCCCGTAGAGCCGATTACCCGCCCGATTATCCGTGTCGAACCCGATGGTCAGGTCGCAGCCTGTGCTGATGATTCCCAGCTCCCCGACCTCGACGATTACTCAAAACTCGACCAACCAGCTAATTCCTCAGCCCCTTATAATGATCCGCAATTGGATGCGGCTTATGCACTAAGCCAGATACGAGCGCGCCAAGCCTGGGAGATTGCCACCGGTCGAGGAGCTATCATCGCCATTCTTGATACAGGTATCGATTTAGCCCATCCCGAATTTGTGGATCGCATTCTACCAGGGTTCAACTTTGTTGCGGACAATGCAATTGCTCAGGACGACAACGGACACGGTACCCATGTAGCCGGCATTATCGGTGCCGCACTCAACAATGGTCAAGGGGCATCGGGGGTGGCTCCCAACTGTACACTATTACCGATAAAGGTATTAGACAGCCAAAACATGGGATCATGGTCCGATGTAGCTTCAGGCATTTTGTATGCTCTGGATCACGGTGCCCATATCATCAACATAAGTTTGGGCTCCACGGCGAGACCACCCGATGCTGTTGCAGATGCCATAGCCTTGGCTACAGAAAGGTCCCTTGTGATCGCAGCGGCAGGAAACATGGCCGAAACTAGTTTCTTTTTTCCAGCAGCTTTGGACAGCGTTGTGGCCGTTGCGGCAACCAACAGTCAAGGCTTGCGCTGGTCACGAAGTAACTACGGCGATTGGGTTACACTGGCTGCCCCTGGGGAAAACATCATTTCAACAACAACCGAAGCTGGTTATGAATTTCGGTCTGGCACTAGTATGGCTACAGCATTTGTCTCCGGTGTGGCCGCACTGGTACGCGAGGCCCATTTAGAAAGCTCCATCGCCATCAAAGAGCGGATCGTTGGCAGTGCCGAGCCCATCAGCGGTGGGGATTCATCGAATGAACAGCTTGGTGCAGGTCGAGTCGACGCTTTGGGGGCTGTTGGTGGCGAACACCAAATTTTTATTCCCTTTATCTCAGGGTGAACTTGGTCTCATCCGCTAGAAAGATTTTGTCTCGGCATTTGCCAGGCAACATGGACAACTACGAAGAATAGCCAAAAAGATACTTCTGGTCTCCTTATTTTAATACCCCGAATTCCCATTTGACATTAGCTCATTTGTTCTGTATAATGCCAATCCTGTTCAGAAAAAATGTTCTATTAGGCTGCTATATCCCTCGATATCCTAATAGCCAAATCCATTTCTGATACTCCGGTAAACTGAAAACACATACGTGTTTGGGCGAAATTGCGCGCCTCATTCAATTGCTTGTTACCCTTAGACTACGCCTAACGCATCAGTTCGGTCGATCTTCGTGCAGCGACTATTGCAACGGAAACTCATTCTATGCTGCGGTTGTTTTAGAGACTGTGACTATTTACCTTTACGCGAAGTATACGCCCAGTTAACTCTTCAGACTGGATATAGAGGTTTAGTAACCCGCTCCAGCCTAAAGAGTTAAAGACGGGAAGCCATCTCTGTTTCTACGGGCGCTACTCCCGTCTTCACGAGATTAGCTCCATCTTTATAGGGCAGGATCAGTCTTCACAGGAGCATCCCCGTTTTCACAGGGACAAGGGTTGTGTCTGATCATCTACACAGGATGGGAAGGTAGGCAATTCAATGAGCAAACGGCTTAAAATGCTGGACTATCAGTCCGATGCAATTGAGGCTGTTTTGGCCCAGCACAAAGTATCAGGCCAAGTCCAGGGTGGTGTTGTGACGCCCAGGTTGATCAAATTTCGACTGGCTGCTCAAGTTGGGACCAAGGTAAGCAAGATTTCTGCCCTGGCCGAAGAGATTGCTATGGCCCTGGGTGTTAATGAAGCTCGAATTTACCGACAAGGCAGTGCCATCAGTGTTGAAGTCCCAAGGGCTAAGCCAGAGCCAGTACGCTTACTTCCTCTTTGTAAGCAGTTAAAGCAAATTCCGCCCCACACGAGCATATTAGGCATCGAGGACAATGGAACGCCTCTTCTACTGCGACTTCCGGCGCCTGATGTTTCCCACGTTCTGATTGCTGGGACGACCGGGTCGGGCAAGAGCGCAGTGGCCCGAGCGCTTCTAGTCTCTCTCTCCATGTACAACCGCCAGAGTGAAATTCAACTCATTTTAATCGATCCCAAAGGCAGAGGGTTTGGACCATTGACGTCGCTACCCCATGTCCTTGGGGAGATGGTCACCTCAGCAGAGGCAGCTGAAGTGCGTTTGCGCTGGCTGGTCAAAGAGATGGAACGGAGAGATCAGTCCCAATCTAGCCGCCCTCTCTTGGTGGTTGCCATTGATGAATTAGCGGATCTCATTCAAACAGGCGGCAAGGTGATTGAGAAATTGCTAACTCGCCTTGCGCAGCGGGGGAGAGAAGCGGGAATCCATCTCATTGCCTGTACCCAAAAGCCGACCGCAGCCCATATTGGCAGCGGTATGACAGCAAACTTTCCGGTGCGATTGGTCGGGAGCGTAGCCAGCAAGGATGAAGCCCGCTATGCAACCGGTGTAGCAGATAGTGGCGCAGAGAAATTAGGTGGACGGGGTGATTTTTTGCTCATCACCAAAGGGGATATGGTGCGTTTTCAGTCGGCTTGGTTGGGACCCAAGGACGTGCAGGGTGTGGTCCAAAAGATGATGGGAAACAGCTTCCCTATGAACCACCGTGCAGAGTTGCCCATACTGCCTGCTCTCTCTTCTAGCCAACGTAAGTCGCCCATAATAGAGGCTAAGCCTATACAACCTATTTCAAGGGAAAAAGAGATCTCGCCATTTCCAACACAGAGAGTACAAGCAGAACGTGGGCAAATGGAACATATACAAAGAAAGCGTGTCCGCGCAGCAAGTCCACCAAGAGAAAATGAAGAGCTACAGCAGTTAAGTCTATTTGAGCAATTTACCGATCGTTTGGGTATTTCCCTTTGAGGAACCTCTCTATAGATAGATATCCCGATAATAAATCAGATAAAGCAGTCGACACAAGTGATCAAACGTGATCACGAAAGGACGAATAAGGGTTAAGATGAAAGCAATCATGGGTTTAGGGTCATTGGGGTTTATTGGGTTTATGGGATGGCAATTGGGAAGCCAACTCAGTTCGGATGCCATTGGTATGGCATTGGGTGTCTTATTTGGTATTATGGCTGGGATACCCGCCGCGCTGATGGTGTTGGCTGCCAAGCGCACAGGTGACTATGATCGACAGGAACGACGTCGCGTTCGTAGAGAAGAGACTTATGATACGTACCCACACTATCCTCAGCAACAGCCGCCTGTTATTGTTGTAACAGGCCAGGGTACACCTCCGGGGCAAGCCGGATCTTATCCTCAATCCTATGCTCAACCATCGTTAGCCTCTCCTCATCAGATGCAGATAGCCGGTCCTCAACAAGAGTTATCCCATCGCCAATTTCGCGTAGTTGGTGGATCCGATGAGGGGGTTGATAATTGGTAAGGCTCACTTCGGGGGGATAGAAGTAAAGTAGATGAAAGGGAATCAAAAGACCCACCAACAAAGTTGGTGGGTCTTTTTTGACACTTATGTGCGGGCTTCCATGGCTCAACGAATAAAACATCTCCATGGTTTCAGACGGAGCTGAATACAATGGTTCCCGACAGCTGATGAGTAGATGAGTGGATTAGAAAACGCTATATGAACTAACGCTACATTGATAGCCAGGAAAATCTTGTCCTCTCTTTTCAGGTGTTCCAAAGCACACAGGACAAAAGCTGGGACAAAACTTTTCTGGCGGATTATATTAACTTCTGGGTGGGTGTGGGTGCCACTCTCCTACTCATTCAACCGAACAGACACATATTTCGTGTCTCTGTTAGCCATAGGATATCATAAGATCGGCTGAAGGAAGCTGTCAGGGGTATGTTGTTTTCCTGTCATAAACCTGTTAAGGAATGAGTTGCAAATAAATTGCGCGTTTCGCTCGGGCATAGCCTCGTCAAATGACCAAGTTATTTAGTTCTCGTTCCTAAAAGTAGCTTGGCTCTATAATGATCCTAACGAATCGAAGACATCGATACCTGACTATTGCCCTAGCTGGCATGGAAGCGGCTTGGCTTCTTCCGTTTGCCTGGCTTCTTCTTGGCTATGCCCAGTCATCCTTTCTGTTGAGTTCTGAGCTGACCAATTCATTGACGCATCTTATCACGCGTTCACCTATACAGATTACCCTTGTCACGCTTTTGTTATGGGTGCTCTATGCAGTAGCAACAGATTTGATTAACAGACGCCAAATCAACAGTCCGCGGCGGGAACTGTGGTTAATGGGTATCATCATCGTGTCCTCTTTGCTGGTCGTCCGAGCTACACTCTATGCCACGTCCTCTCTATTCAGTTTAGCATGGCTTTATAATACGGCCAGGGCACTCCTCTTCTTTAACGAAGGATGGCAACTGGAAACACTCTTTATCGTCTTCAACATTATTCTTTGGGTGCGCGTGGTTATGGCAACAGGACGTCTTTTGACCTTTTCGTCTGTAGGGCTGAACTTTCGCTTGGGATTGCTTATCGCGCTCATTGGCAACGGAATATTATTTGAGCAAATTGGTCTGCCTGTTCCGCTTCAATTTTTCGCGTTTTTTATCGCCTTCGGACTGATGGCTGTTGCCTTAGCCCGAATTGATGAAAAATCAATGGTCGGCAGTCACAGCACGGGCGCTTTGCTCTCCTGGCCTCGTATGACCATGATTGGCATAACGGTTATGATCACGCTTGGCATTGGTTTGATTTGGACGACATTTTTTACACCCCAAAATATCCTGAATGTAATTAGTTGGTTTGGTCCTGTATGGCGGATCCTTGGCGCAGCTTTGGGCTGGCTATTTGAACTCCTATTTTGGTTGATAGCCCCATTCCTTGAATGGCTGATTGACGCAATGCGTAGCTTAATGAGCGGAGTCGACCTTTTCCAGACGCCAACAGATGGTGAATTTGGCCGGGGCGAACCGCTTCCAGATTCAACTACCTTTTCACTGGCGGACTTTCTACAAAGTTGGCCTGTGGTTCGATATACGATTGTGATTGGTATAGGACTGATTTTACTCCTTTTCTTATGGATCTTTTTTGTTAAACCTTATCTACGGGATGTAGAAGAAGATGGGGAAGAGACCGAACAAGAAGCTGCCGATTGGGGCCTTGACGGAATTCGCAGCGGGTTGGAGCGTCTACGTAATCTTGCTCGATTAGTGGGAAAGTTCGGTCTGAGCCTGGAGCTATTAGAAGCGATTAGTGTAGAAAATATGTATGCCAATCTAACTCGAATTGCCCGTCAGCGAGGCTATCCGCGCCAACCCAATCAACCACCAGATCAATATCTACCTGTGCTGATGGATGCCTTTCCAAATCAGAGAGAAGGGTTACATCAACTAACCCATGCTTACATGAGAGTCCACTACGGTGAACAGGTCATTGGTGGTCAAGAGTTGAAGCGACTTCGGACTACTTATGAGTTGATCTACGCCTCTGATTCCCAGCACATTGAGCCTGAGGCACTCAAAAGCCCATAGAGCATCATAATGAACGAGAATTAATGGATCCTGACATTTCGTTTCGCCATTCCAAAGGGTTGAGAGATATTACCCTACGTCTCATTTATGTCGCGATTTTAAGATATTACCAGCAAAAGTAGAGAAGAGAATACATTTTTAAAGATGAACCGCACCAAAAAGCTAATCTATTTAGATCATTCTGCCACAACACCTGTGCGCCCAGAGGTTGTTAAAGCCATGCAGCCATTTTGGATGACACAGTACGGCAATCCGTCCAGCATTCATGGTGCAGGTCGAGGGGCGAATGTCGCACTCACCAAAGCACGCCAGCGGATTGCCTCCATCATCGGTGCCAAGGAAAAAGAGATTATCTTTACTGGTTGTGGCACAGAGGGCAACAATGCTGCATTGCGAGGCATTGCCCATGCACAGCGAGCAGCAACTGGTGCTAATCGAATTGTCATTTCAGCAGTAGAGCACCATGCCGTTTATCATACTGCCGAAGATTTGGCTTCGAACTTTGGCTTTGATCTGACCATTTTACCCGTTGATGGCTTGGGACAGGTACATATTGATGAGGTAGAGTCGGCGCTTGGTTTAAACGAAGAGGTTGCGTTGGTTAGTGTCATGATGGCCAATAATGAGGTTGGCACGCTTCAGCCTATCGGCGCAGTCGGAGAGCTCTGCAAGGAGTATGATGTTCCCTTCCATACGGATGCAGTCCAAGCTGCTGGTAAATTTCCCTTACATGTCGATCAACTTCAAGTAGATGCGCTGACGATTAGCGCCCACAAAATCTATGGTCCAAAAGGCTGCGGATTTCTTTACTTGCGAAGTGGAACGCCTTTTCAACCTATATTGACCGGTGGTAGTCACGAAAATAACCGCCGGGCCGGTACAGAGAATGTGCCGCTAATCGTCGGAATGGCTGAAGCGTTCGACCTAATAGAAGCCGAGCGAGAGGTAGAGAGCCAACGACTGACGGTTCTCTGTGATAGGTTGATTGAGGGAATTCAACAGACCATTCCAGATGTATACCAAACTGGCAGTCCTGATAATCGGTTACCCAATTTAGCTAGCTTTATTATCCAAGGAGTTGAAGCGGAGGGGGTGTTAATTGGCCTAGATTTGGCGGGCATTGCAGCCAGCAGTGGAAGTGCCTGTACCAGCGGTGCCCAACGCCCAAGCCATGTGTTGGAAGCGATGAATGTTCCAACTGCGGATGCGGTTGGCGGGTTGCGACTAAGTTTAGGCAAAAGCACGACAGATGATGATGTTGACTATCTGTTGGCAACGCTACCTGGCATAGTCCAACGGATCCGTAGCTTCGCACCCGCTGTAGCATAATGCTTCACGGACATTTTGTTGGGCATTTTCATTATGCATTTTTTCTGTACCACTCTCCATTGTGATCGAAAGAATAAGCCAGGCTCATAGCGAGCCTGGCTTATTTTAACTTTCTCTTTCTTCTATTTTAGAAGTTTGAAAAGATGACGTTATCCGGGGATAACTAACAGCCAGCAGTACCTGGAACTGACATCACGTGGAAGACTACCAACTGACCTTTAGGCGCTGACCGTAATAGATATGATCAACATCAGCAATGTGGTTAATGCTCTTCAGGTGGTACACGCTTACACCATAACGCTGAGCAATCTGAGAGAGAGTTTCACCCTTTTTGACGATGTGGTAATTGCCATGGTACCCGTGGTTATTATGGCCGTTATTGCCATGGTAGTTCCCATATCCATACCCTGAGTGTCCATAGATCTTCGGGATACATAACTTTTTGCCAGCAACAATATGATCGGGGTTTGAAATGTGGTTGGCCTTCGCCAAGGCATGGTAATTAACGCCTAGGTGTTTGGCAATCCAAGAGAGGGTTTGACCTTTACGTACATAGTGGTAGCGAGCACAATCAGAATAGCTGTGATAGCCACTAGCTTGAGGGATATGTAGCTTCTGACCAATGTAGATATGACTATTCACATATAGCCCGTTGGCTTTCGCCAATTCATAAACGGTCACACTATAGTAGCGAGCAAGCTTTGAAAGGCTTTCACCTTTCTTAACTTTATGGTAGTTGCCATAATATCCATAGTCAGCAGGTGCAGCAGCGTCTGCTGTTAAGGGTGCCATGCCAACTAGCAACAGAGAAGCAATCAACAACGCTGGCAAGAGGAGAGACAACTTCCGAAGATTGAATCGTAATTTCATTGTCAGTTTTCCTTTCATACGAAACGCAAGATGAATTTAACTTTGTGAAAGCGTTAGCAATGCTTAGGTATTATCCGGTAAGAGCACTTAAAAATAACGTAACCCAAATAATCCCAAAGATGGTATTCCCGATTGCCTTGGGTAGAATGAAACAGGCTTCAGGGAATATCAACCCTGCGCTTACCTAATTATTTGGATGATCTAAAGAACAAATTCCGCTACTTGCGTGAAGTCGCGCGGCTGCTATTCAAAATTTTACTGAGGTGAACTATACTGCGGTCGGTTTGAAAATCGTACTTTTCCACGACTCCACTAGGGTAACCAAAGAACGGTCTTTAAACTGAGCTGAGTATCCGTGAGAAGCAGCGGGTTTGCAACGAAAACAGATAGGACCACATTCATTGCTAATTCAGATGCTAACACCGATATAGTGACTTGGTAGAACCAAGTTCTATAGCTATAAATTGTAGACGAAACCCGGTCTAAAAAGTTACGCAAACTCAACGATTTGATAATTTTCAGTCGCCCGTAATGTCATTCTCGACTCTGCTTACGGTAAACATGGAGAACCAAATAAGCCCTCATTCACTTTGCGAACCACGGGTTCAGATTGCGATTATGCTGGGGCGTCTTGAAAACCGAAGCTTTCCATAGCCTCCATAGGGAACCTAGACTTCGATCTTTAAGCGGAGCTTGCGATAATACCTAGTTTAGACTGTAATCATTAAATAATCGTAAAAGCCAGACCGGTATTGTTGGCATGAGCTCGCCTTGTTAGTAGAGACGCCTATTTCAGCGGATCTCTTTCGCGTTGACGGCATCTAGTCTTAAATTTTAATGTTAAACTACGGTCGTTTTGAAAATCATAGTATTCCGCAGCTTCTACATTAGAGACCAAATTCCAGTTTTCAAATGGGGCTGAGTATAATTAGGTTGCTGCGATCACTCCGTTGTTTTGACACCCACTAAACCATCACATAAAATTAGTTGTTCGGGAATTTTATCCATTCCCCTCTAAAATTATATTTAGGGCTATTTGAGAAAAGGCACCGGTATTTCTCTAGAACGCTCATTTCTTGGAAGAGCCTTACACGAGCTGAGAAGATCGGTTCTCAGAGCAACCCCAGAATAGGGACTGACTATGAAAAGCCTATCAACCAACGAAATCCGCCAGCTTTGGTTCGACTATTTTGGCGAACTTAATCATCAGACCGTGGATAGTAGCAGTTTGGTACCCAACAATGACCCAACGCTACTCTTGATCAATGCGGGCATGGTCCAATTTAAGGATGTTTTCCTTGGATTGGAAAAACGTCCCTACAATCGCGCTGCGACAAGCCAGAAATGTATGAGAGTTAGCGGCAAACACAATGATCTGGAAAACGTTGGTCCTAGCCCTCGTCACCATACCTTCTTTGAGATGTTAGGGAACTTCTCTTTTGGAGACTATTTCAAAAAGGAAGCAATTCAATGGGCTTGGCATCTACTTGTGCATGAGTTAGAACTGCCAATTGAGCGGCTCTGGTTCACCGTCTATACCGATGATGATGAGGCAGAAAAGCTCTGGATCGAGACAGGTGCTTCCCCAGATCGAGTTCTTCGCTTTGGGGAAAAAGATAACTGGTGGTCTATGGGCGACGTAGGGCCGTGTGGCCCCTGTTCTGAAATTCATTACTATTGGGGCGATTTGGAAAAGCAGGTACCCGAAGGTGTCAACGTAGATGACGAGTATTTGGAGATCTGGAATCTGGTCTTTATGCAATATGACCAGAATAGCGATGGTGAGTTAACGCCTCTACCCGCCCCAAGCGTTGACACGGGGGCCGGTTTGGAGCGTTTGGCCAGCATTCTCCAACACAAGGATAACAACTACGATACAGATGCCTTCACGCCTATCATGGATCGAATCCAAGAGTTGGCTGGCCAGAGTGATGATGAGCGGCAGGGGAACCTTTACCGTTATCGGGCCATTGCTGATCACGCTCGAGCCACAACCTTTATGATGGGCGATGGTGTGTTGCCTGGCAACGAAGGGCGCAGCTACGTTCTCCGCATGATCTTGCGACGTGCGGCCCGCTTTGGCAAGCTCATCGGCGTTGAAGAACCGTTCTTGGCCCGGCTAGCAGAAACGGTCATTGCTGAGATGGGCCACCACTATACAGACCTGCCTGCCAAGCGCGAATTTATCCTAGAGAACATCACTGCCGAAGAAGAACGCTTCCAGCGGACCCTTGATACAGGATTGGGTCAGTTGGATGAGCTAATGGCCCAGCTACGCAAGAAGAATGAGACGGTGATTCCAGGTAACGAAGCATTCTTCCTGTGGGATACATTTGGTTTTCCTCTAGACCTTACTCGGGATGTGGTTGAAGAGAATGGATTCACCATCGACGAGGAAGGCTTCGAAATAGCCTTGGCACACCAAAAAGAGCAGAGTCGTGCGGGTGCACAAGAAACAGGTCGTCAGGATGTCTCTGTTTATACCCGGTTGCTTCAAACGCTAAGGGAACAGAATCTTGTTGAGAACGAGGGTGTCAAGCACCTCATTTACGAGAGCCTCGATGAGACGGATACGATGGTTGTAGGTATTCTGGTTAATGGAGAGGCCGTAGATGAAGCCCATTCAGGCAGTAAGGTAGAAGTGATTCTGCCTGAAACCCCCTTTTATGTACAAAGTGGTGGCCAAGTCTCCGATACAGGTGAGATATACTACTTCCCCGAGAATTTTGACAAACCTGTCTGGTCAGTAGTGGTTACTGATATGCATCGCCCTATCCCTGGACTAGTCGTTCATGTTGGCGAGGTGACAAGCGGGACCATCAAGCTCCACGATCCGGCGCGAGCCACCATCGATACCGAGCGGCGTTGGGACATCATGCGTAATCATACCGGTACCCATGTACTTCATACTGCACTTCGCAAGCAGCTAGGCAACCACGTACATCAAGCAGGTTCCCTCGTCGCTCCAGATCGGCTACGCTTTGATTTTAGCCATGGCCAGCCCCTTACCCAAGAAGACATGGCCGAGATTGAGGGATATGCCAACGATATTGTGCTAGCCAATTTTGATGTAAAGACTCGTTGGACATCCTACCAGCGGGCTGTTGACGAAGGAGCTATGGCCCTCTTTGGCGAAAAGTACGGTGATGAGGTACGGGTCGTTAGCTTTGGTGAGCAGAATGAGTGGCAGGACGAGCCAGTCAGTATGGAGCTCTGCGGTGGCACCCATGTGGATTCGACGGCTGAGATTGGCAGCTTTCGGCTGGTAAATGAGAGCAGTGTGGCTGCTGGTGTACGCCGTTTAGAGGTCGTAACAGGGCGTTTTGCAGAGCAATTGATTGGGGATCGCTTTCATATGGTTGCCGGCTTAGCCGATCTGCTCAACACCAAGCCCGATGATGTGGGAGATGCGGTCACTCAACTGCGCGCCCAGAACCAGGAGCTACAGCGAGAGGTGGCCCAGTTGCGTAAGAGGTTAGCCCAAGACGAGAGTGCAACCTTACTCGATAAGGCGATTCAGGTAGAGGATGCTAACGTTCTTGCTGTCCAAGTAGACGCAGCAGACGTTAATACCATGCGAGAAATGACTGACTGGTTCCGCGACAAGCTCGGCAGTAGCGTTGTGATGGTCGGATCTGTCATTAATGAGAAACCCATGTTGGTTGCCGCAGCGACAGATGACCTAATCAAGCGGGGAATGCACGCAGGAAATATGATTCGCGAGGCAGCACAACTCGTTGGGGGCGGCGGTGGCGGGCGTCCCAATATGGCCCAAGCCGGTGGTAAAGATGCTGAGAAATTAGGTGAGGCCTTAGCAAGCGTTCCGGAATGGGTGAGGGCGAATTTGAAGAAGTAGGTTTGATGGTCTGTTTGTCTGCTTGTCGGTACCCGACTCTCAACCAATCGACCAATCGACCGATCGGCCAACAAATATGGAACTATACCAAATCGATCCTGATTCATCGGCAGAGACGGTACGCCGGATGTTACCTCGGCTGAGAAAAGCTCAGGTTGTACTTGAGTTGCCATCGGGCTGGTCTGAATTGGATAACATGGCTCGAATGAGACTTCTCCAACGACAGGCCCAGATCCTTCAGATGGATATTGCCCTAGTCACAACCCATGCAGAGACTAGGCGGGCAGCTAGGCAAACCGGCATCCCTGTTTTCCATTCACCGAATCAAGCCTTCAATAGCCGCTGGCAGATGAAACCTCTAATGCCACTCGTCGATCCAAAGCAGCCTGATGTTGGGCTACCAGAGGCCCCTCACTGGCGACGAGACGAGATTGTCGAGCGCATCAATCGACCTCGGGTTCGTCGCTCTAGGCAGAGCCGCATTGAGGCAGAGGAGCGCTTCCGCCGCCCGATGCCTATCTGGGTACGCTGGCTAGGTAATACAATCATGGGTGGTATGATTGGGGTATTGCTTCTGGCCTTTGCCTTTTACGTGTTGCCTGCGGCCACCATTACACTCATCCCTGGCCAAGCCCCTTTGGAGGTCGTTGTTGAACTGACCGCCGACCCCAGCCTGGATGGGCCTGATCTAGATTTCGGACTGATCCCAGCCCAATTGGTAGAGAAAAATATAGACGAATTTGGCACCATCGCCACATCTGGAAGCCGCCAAAAAGCGTCAGTCAAGGCTCGTGGTACCGTTACCTTTAGCAATTTGACCAGCCGCAGTGCTACAATTCCCAAAGGTACCGTAGTCAGCACTAGCACAGGGACGCCAGTTCGGTTCACAACCCAATATCAAGTAGAACTTCCAGGCGGTCTAGGTCAGCGAGTGGATGTAGAGGTAGAATCGGTTGAGCCAGGCTTTGGGAGCAACGTTTTGGCCAACACAATCAACACTGTCAGTGGTGCACTGAGCTTTCGCACAAGCGTAACCAATCGCGCAGGTATGTATGGAGGTGGTTCTCAGCTAGTTCCGGTTGTCACGGCCGCAGATCGACAGGCACTACTGGAAAGTACAACGGCTCTAGCCGAAAGCAAGGCAAAGGATGTGCTCCTGGCCGATTTGGCACCAGGTGAATGGATGTCTCCCGAGGCTATTCAGACATTTGTCATTGCTCAAACATTTACCCAATTTGATGATGAAGAGGCTGACGAGCTAGGACTTAACCTGCGACTGTTGGCCAGAGGATTTGTTGTTGACCAAGGGATTATTGAAGAAGCAGCACTGAGCGCAATCCAGCAACAGATTCCCGCGCGGGGACAACTGGTGGCAGAGACATTGAGCTTTCAGCGCAATCCTGGGACGACAAACAATGGGCGCACGGTCTCGTTTGATCTTACTGTACAGGGTGATTATGTTATTCCAGTCGATCCCTCGGAAGTACGGAACCTAGTAGCAGGTACACGACCTGAGGAGGCGACCGACTTAATTCAGAATCGTTGGCTATTGGCGAGTGCACCACAGATTTATCGCGATCCCGAACTCCTCCCTACTTTGCCAACGATTCAAAGTCGCATTCAGGTACGCATCAATTACCAGGGGAGCCGGCCATAACCACTGTTTTGTACCTCATTCTAAACCTATTGATAGCCTGAATAGTTTCGTCCTTCCTTCTTCAAATTTTTCAAAGTGGAATTTTTCAAAGCGAAATTTTTCTGAGTGGATTGGTCAAGAGTTGGGGCAAAACTTTTCTGCAATACACAGAGTGCCTCAGAGAAGGTACAGAGCTACACCGAGAACGGCTTCAATGAGAGAAGAGAGTCTCCGTGAATCTCTGCGCACTCCCGACCAACGGGAATGCGTCAGTGAACCTCTGTGTTCTCGTTCCTCACTGTAATCTGACGAAGTATATACTCGGCTCCGTGTGAAACCGTACGTTGGTTAGCCTTGCAGCACTATGGAAAAACTTCTCGCTTTGGACGTAGGACTTGCTCGTATCGGCGTTGCAACATGTGATCCGTTGGGCATCACAGTTCGTCCTATTACCACAATTCAGCGGCGCACTCGCCGCGATGATTTTGCTCGATTGGCTCAGATTGTGCAAGAAGAGGAGATTCAATCTGTGCTCTGCGGCTTACCTCTCAATATGGATGGCAGTGAAGGTCCCCAGGCTAAAACTGTTCGTAAATGGGCAATGAGGCTTGCTCACGCGCTTCGCGTTCTCTGCCCGCATCCTCTGCCCATCATCCTTTGGGATGAACGACTTACTACGTTTGCTGCGCAAGAACTAATGGCTGAGAAGAATCTCTCCGAGTATGATGATGATGCATTGGCTGCGGTCATCATTTTGCAGAACTATCTAGCGTGTAAAAAAAGAGGGGATCCGCAAGACTTCGGCCGCATTGACTTACCGCCACGGGGTGAATAGAAACGGGGTGAATAGAATAAGAGCATAGTGCAAAGAAAAGTTAAAATTCTAAGTATTCGCCACAATTTTTGTAACAGCTTTATTTAACGCCTCAAGCAACAACGGGTAGCGAATGGGTTTACTCACATAGTCATCCATGCCAGCATCAAGAAATCTCTCCCGATCCCCTTTCATTGCATTGGCCGTTACAGCAATAATATGAGGCTGTTCGCTAGTAGGCCACTCTGTGCGAATATGCTGAGTCGCTTCCACACCGTCCATTTCTGGCATATTGATGTCCATCAGAATCAAATCATAGGGTCTTTCCCGAAGCGCAACTAGGGCTTCAACACCATTCACAGCCACATCGGCATGGTAGCCACTCTTCTTTAAAAGCGCTAACACAACTTTTTGATTAACTAAGTTATCTTCTACAACTAAAATTTTCAATGTATTTAAGGGTGCTTGTTTATTCGCAGGAACGTCTTCAGCCATGCTATGAGTAATCCTTCGATGACCGCCGTCTTCTTGGCGAAAGGGCATATCCATAATCGTAATTCCTACTGCCGCTGAGGGATAAGTTTCTGTTCAATTGGGTGCGTATGGATATTATTATAGTGAGTTCGCCCTTCAGAGTCTATAGTACTTTTGTCTTACTCTTATATAGATGGCTAGATCAGCTCTGGCCCATGTGAAAACGGGATCCGTCCCCATGATGATGGGGATGTTCTCCCGTTTTGAGACACTGTATGTGCATTAGCGGACCATAACGTCCTAGCAAGCTTCAGATTTACTGAATCAGGTGCTCATCGCCGTAGAGTGCCATTGTGTGCTACCCCTTAACAGTTATCAACGTGATCTGTGGCCCCGCTCCAAAGCGTAGGGGAATCCCTTCACCAATGCCGCGCGAGATGTAAACTTGTGTCTTCCCCCGGCGCATATAGCCAGCAGCTTCTTTACGGCCAAGATGGGCAGAGTGAGTATGGGCGGCACCAAGAAGAGGCAGCACGATTTGCCCTCCGTGGGTATGCCCAGACAAAATTAGCTCAGCACGACGAGATGCATCCTCCTCTAATATATCCGGATTGTGGCTTAACAAAATGGCTGGTGCGTCATTGGGAACGTTAGCAAACGCGCTTTCCAAGCATGGTTTCCCTTCACAAACATCATCCACACCCGCAAGAAAGAGGTCAACGGTGCGGCCCGGTTCAATCTCCTGGCATAAATGAACGGATTGATTGTCCAAGATGGTCACGCCGCGCGAAGCCAACCTATCTTTCAACGAGTAGGTATCGTTATAGTAGGTTCGCTCCAGCTCAAAAGGCATATTTAGAAAGTATCGTACAAAACGGAAGGCATGAAGCGGATATTCATGGAGCTTGATGGGTGGTTGCTCAACGGATTGGCGCTCAATAAGCGGAGCTACAGCCGTGTAACCATTATTCTGGAATGCAGAAGGTTGCGAGATCGTTGAACCCTCATTTTTTCCCACAACGGTCTGATATTTATCCCAATTGCGAGACAGGGCATCAGCATGGCTATAACAAGCATAGTCATGATTTCCCATGACACCATATGCACCGAGTTTGGCTGGCGGCAGCACATCTAACAAAGCAAGTAGATTCTTTAAACCCGCCTCGTTGTGCCAGAAGTCTCCAGTATGAATGAGTAGATCGTAGCTTATCCCCTTGGTAAGCCGTCGGATTCGCTCAATTTTGCTCCGCTCTCGCCATTCGAGGCCTTGAAAGTGGGTATCGGAGAGGTGGAGAATCTTCAACCCATCGTCAGGTAAGCACCCGTCGGCATAGGGTAGTTGAATGGTCAGCCGATCTAATTGAACATTGGTCGGCTCGCGCAGGATGGCATAAGCAGCGAGACTGGCACCGATGCCTGCCATGATTCCAGCACCGCGTAGTATCACTTTTCGTTGTTTTTTCTGAAAAATCATGATTTATTAAAAGGCGAAATTACTCAAAATTTTTATTTTGTAGGTAAGAAATGATAGCTATACACCTTCAAAAGGATAACGGAAAAGAGTATAGAAGTAGCCTACATCAGATGTCAAGTTGACAATCACCAAGGAACAATAGACAATAGAGTTATCTCGGCAAAAGATACACAATATTCTCATTTCTAGCCATAGTAAGCCGAATGGGTTGAGTCGTCAATTTTGACGTGGCGTTTATGGCTCTTCCCTATTTATATGGCTTTTCCTATACAGAGATGATTTGACAACTGTAGGTTTCCAGAACTTTCTCAATGAGACCAAAGTACAATTTTCAAATGAAGCTAGGTGTAATCTGAACAGTTTGGAACCCGACTAGGACATAGACTCATAGATTATGCAATAGCCTAACACAAAAAGTAGATCAATTTTATAACAATTCCCTATAACAATTCCTTACAACAAATTCCCTACATAAAGGACTTATGAGCAATGGCATCTACGATAGCAAATCAGTCGACTCTAGACTCAACGCTTGAAGAAAAGGCCGTCAACACTATTCGGCTTCTCTCTGCTGATGCAGTTCAGCAGGCCAAATCGGGACACCCTGGTATGCCTATGGGCATGGCCCAAGCCGCTTTTACCTTATGGACTCGCTACTTGCGCCACAGCCCATCACATCCAAGCTGGAGCAATCGGGATCGCTTCATTCTTAGCGCTGGTCATGGCTCTATGCTTCTTTATTCCTTACTCCACCTGACTGGTTACGATGTTTCTTTGGATGAGTTGAGAAACTTCCGCCAGTGGGGAAGCCTAACGCCCGGGCATCCAGAGCATGGCCATACGCCGGGTGTTGATACGACCACTGGACCATTGGGGCAAGGGTTTACCAATGGTGTGGGCATGGCCATTGCAGAGCGATGGCTGGCTGAACGCTTTAACAAACCTGACTTCCCAGTAATGGATCATTACGTCTATGCAATCTGTAGTGATGGTGATCTAATGGAGGGCATCTCAAGTGAGGCCGCGTCACTAGCCGGACATCTCAAATTAGGAAAACTGATCTACCTCTACGACGACAACAACATTACAATCGAAGGCTCGACAGATCTGGCATATAGTGAAGATTGGGCCAAGCGCTTTGAAGCCTATGGCTGGCATGTTCAGTCTATTGATGGCATGGATGGTACTGCGGTTGCCACAGCCATCGAAGCGGCCCAAAATGATTCTCGCCCCAGCATCATCGGCTGCAAGACCATCATTGGCTTTGGAAGTCCCAACCATCAGGGGACGGCGAAAGTACATGGGGAACCGTTAGGTGATGAAGAACTAGCTGTCACCCGAGCACATTTAGGTTTCCCAGCAGATGAGAAGTTCCATGTACCGGACGAGGTGAGTAGCTTCTATCGCCAAGCCATACCCAACGGTAAAGCTCTTGAGTCCACCTACTCAGATCTGCTGGAAGCCTACAGCGAAAAATACCCCGATGAAGCTGCTGAGTTAAACGTCATGCTCTCTGGTCAATTACCTGATGGCTGGGAAGAGGCTCTACCAAACTTTGATGCAGGGTCTAGTATGGCTTCTCGTAACTCCGGTGGAGAGGTCATTAATGCGATTGCTCAGGTAATTCCCAATTTTGTGGGTGGTAGCGCAGACTTGGCAGGCAGCAACAAGACCAACATGAGGGGGATCGGCTCGATTCAGGCTGATTCATGGGACGGGCGCAACATGCACTTTGGCGTCCGCGAACATGCAATGGGTGGGATTCTCAATGGGATGGCACTCCACGGCGGTGTCGTTCCCTATGGTGGCACCTTCCTCATCTTTAGCGATTACATGCGAGGCAGTATGCGTTTAGCTGCTCTGATGGGGCTGCGCGTTGTCTATGTGCTGACTCACGATGGCATCGGTGTTGGTGAAGATGGGCCGACTCATCAGCCCATTGAGCAGGTTGCATCGCTGCGTGCTATTCCTAACATGACTCTATTCCGCCCGGCAGATGGTAATGAGGTTACAGAGGCGTGGCGAGCAGCCTTAAGAAATGAAGCTGGTCCCACAGCCTTGGCTTTAACCCGGCAGAATCTGACGACTGTCGATCGTACCGCTCCTGGCTATCGTTCTGCTGAGGGTGCTGCCAAGGGAGGCTATATTCTCTATGAAAGCAGCGATGAAGGCCCTCAGGTTGCCCTTTTGGCTACTGGCAGCGAAGTTGAGATCTGCTGTAACGCAGCCAAGATTCTGGTCGCTCAGGGCATCCGGGTTCGCGTTGTCAGCATCCCCTCGTGGGAACTCTTCTCTGCACAAGATGAGGGCTATCGCGATGAGGTATTGCCCCATACATTACCCAAAGTCGCAGTGGAAGCAGGGACATCTCTTGGTTGGGAACGCTGGGTTGGAAACGACAAATCCAAGGGGCTGATTATTGCCTTAGATCACTTTGGTGCTAGCGCCCCATTCGCCAAGCTCTATCAAGAATTTGGCTTGACGCCGGACAATGTAGCAGAGAAAGCCAAGGGATTAGTGAACTAGCTATAGAAATATTATGCTTACGCTTTTGAACGAAATCGTGCGGCGAACGCGACAGCATCACGCCATTGAACATGCGACTATTCACCTCTTATCGAGCCGGAACAAAAGTGTCAGGCTAAGTGGCCTGAGCGATCCCACGGGTTTCGTCATCTATGGAGGGGTAGAGGAGGAAGAGGTGCGCCAAGCAGTTGGGGATGCCCTTTTACGGTTACAAGCTGGCGAAAAGACGTTGGCTATTCATCCCAATTGCGGCACCAATTTGGTAACGACGGCCTTGCTTACCACCTTTGCTGCGCTCCTGGCCACAAGCGGAAAGCGGCGCACCGTTGCTGATAAGTTTGGTTTAGCCCTTCCCATGATGCTTGTCGCCATTGTTGTTTCTAAGCCGCTGGGACTCTATTTTCAAGAATATACGACTTTGGCTGACGTCTCGGATCGTTGGGTTGTGGACGTGAGTAGCCAAAAGGTGGGGCGTGTTGTGGCAACACGGGTGACGTTTGAGTAGGATATTGTCCCCATGATCTATCTATTCCTCAACTGTGATGAATACCTAATCGCCCAGTCAGTCTCTAACCTTAAAGCTCGGCTGGGTGATCCAGAGATGGCAGATCTCAATATGTCTACTTTCAATGCGCCCCAGGCTAAGGGCAGCGATATTCTGGGACAGGCAAGCATGATGCCATTTTTGGCACTCAGGCGGCTGGTTATGGCTTACGGTTACTTGAGCCATTTGGACAAACGGGCTGCGGCCAGCAAAAAGACAGATAGCGCAGCCCACGCGGAAGCGTCTGAGTTTTTTGCTGGCTTAGCAGAAGTGCCAGATTCATGTGATCTAGCGTTTTTTGAGGAGGGTCTGGATAAGCGACGTCATATTTTTAAAGGGTATACCATCAAAGCCAAAAAGGGCGATGAGCAAAATAGTGATCGCAAAGTACCTGGGGTCGATGGGTTGGTCAAGGCAGGCGTCATTGAATTACAGGAGTTGAAGGCCCCGGATCACAAGTACCTGGCAGGATACGTAGCGCAGCGAGCCAAGCAAAAGGAGATTGCCATCGAAGGTCGGGCGGTTCGTCTCTTATCTGACTATGTGGGCGTCAACCTACGTCAGCTTGACAATGAACTTGATAAGCTGGCCACCTATGCTCGTGGGCGTACCATCACGGAAGCCGATATTCAGCTCCTTGTCAGCGATGCCAGCGAAGCGCTTATTTGGGATCTAACCGACGCCCTTAGCCAGCGTAATGGTCAGCATGCCATGCGAGCACTTTATGAATTACGTCGAGGCGACGCCAATCCGTTCTACCTTCTCACCATGATTGCACGCCAGTATCGCATTATCATCAAAGTGAAAGAGGCGACTTCTTCGGGCGGAGGGAACGAATATGATATTGCCAAACAGGTCAAAGAGAGCAGTTATCCGGTGAAAAAGGCCATGCAGCTGTGCCGGAAATACTCTTTTGATCAACTTACCAAGATTATGCAGCGTCTACTCGATGCCGATTTTGCCATGAAAACAGGCACCAATCCCGAAACGGAAATCGATGTCCTGATCGCCGAGTTGACCCAGCCTGTGAGGTAAACGCAAACGATATGTCCTACCTTCGTTTGTGCTGAAAGTACTCCACGAGTAACACTATGTTCCTTTCCCATCTCTCCTTGACCCATTTTCGCAACTATCGCTCCTTAGAGCTGGATTTTAACTATCCATTGACGCTCCTCCAGGGTCAAAATGCACAAGGAAAGAGCAATTTGTTGGAGGCAATCTACCTGATTGCTACCTCAAAACCTGTCCATGCCCAGAATGATCAGGAAGTTATCGGGTGGTCTGTTGAGGAGGCACCTTTGCCTCATAGTCGGATAGCGGCGACGATCGTGGCTACGGCCCCATCAACAAAAGTAACCGATATGATGGCGGAGAAAGGTGTAGATGAACATGACGATCTTGCTAGCAGCGAAAAGCCCCTTGAGATCGAAATCCTCTACACGCCTCGTGAGCAGAGTAACAGCTACAAAAAACAGATCCGGATCAATGGCGTCAATCGACGTGCTCTCGATTTGGTAGGAAAGATGCGGGCGGTTCTCTTCCTCCCAGAAGATATCAAGCTGGTCGCAGGCAGCCCTGGCGAGCGCCGCCGTTATTTAGATGTGGCTCTCTGTCAAATCGATCGGCAGTACACCCAAGCCCTCTCCCGTTTTCAAAAGGTCGTTACCCAACGCAACAGCCTGCTCAAATCCCTACGAGAGCAGGGTTCTGGCCTTGATCGAGAGGTTGCAGAGAGTCAGTTACACTTCTGGGATGAGCAGTTGGTCGACTACGGTAGCACAGTCATCGCCAAACGCTGTGGCTTTGTCGCAGACCTAATTCCCACCGCACGTCAGCGTCATTGGCAGCTCAGTAGTGACGCTGAGACGCTTACGCTCCTCTACGTCCCTAGCTTCAATCCAGGTTATATGAGTGACGCAACCCACGCAAAATTGAAAGATTCACCAAGCGCTGTGATAAGCAACAGTACAGGCAATGTTATGAACAACGCTTTGAACAGTGCTGAGTCCCGTCTTGAGCATGAGGATGATCCATTTCAGATGACCATTGCCGCCTTAACCAACGCTGACCCAATCCCAATTGCCCAAGCATACATGAACAAATTGACTAGTCGCCGCAACCGGGAAATTGCGGCCGGGGTCACCCTCTATGGTCCTCACCGAGATGATTTGGCTTTTGTAGCCAACGGGCGAGATCTGCGCACGTATGGTAGCAGAGGGCAGCAACGTAGCGCCGCCCTGTCTCTAAAATTAGCTGAAGTTCAGACCATGACCGAACGTACTGGCACGCCGCCGGTGCTGCTACTGGATGACGTAATGAGCGAGTTAGATGTGCGACGCCGAAGCATGTTATTGGACGCATTAGGTGGCATTCGCCAGGCTATCATTACGACTACGGACTGGGATGATTTTGAACCAGACTTTTTAGCAAGAGCCGGTCAGTTGACGGTAAGCGAGGGCATGATTGGACCCAGGAATCAATCGATAGAATGTGGAGAAATTGATTATCAGTAGTTTTCATGGTTCAAGAGTCACCATAGGGGATGAAAATGCTCCTTCTAATCCATCTGAACCGTATCCTTTTTTCAGGGCAGATGACACTGTCACTCTGCTTAATGGCAGTTTCGTTTTGCGGCCGTGACCGAGTTGCTCCCGGCAGACCCGAAGAGTCTCTCTTTGACCGTGCAATCGTCTTATAATTCAGCTAGCCTAACAAGTGGACCAAGATTCACATTATTTGTGTCAGTGGCATGAAGTGGTTCGAGGGTTTCGCTATCATAGACCAAAACATAGATCGCGCACCCATAGCAAGCCTCTGCTGTTTCCCACGTGTAGAAATCGGCAACCAAATCTGTTGTCGACCATTCGGTCGTTGGATAGGACCATAGTTGGGGAATGCCGTCGATCTGATAGTTGGTTTGCCCGTCAGGCGTGATAACCCGGATCGATACCTTATATGATTTTTTCATAGGCAGATCCGCTTGCCAGTACAAATAGAGGCCAACTCGATTTTGAGTCTGATTGATGGAATAATTTGAAAGTAGCAGCGGACCGAACTGATACGAAGTTTTGTGTGTAGAATCCGTTTGGCAGGGTATGAGACAGAAAACCACTCTATCGTCCTCAATGGATAGGGGAATCAGCCGCTCCTTTTCTTGAATCAAATCCTCTCTGATGGCTGAGTAGTTGCCAAATCCATCATCGTCAAGTATCAAATAGCGGGTTTCGCGCTCATATAAGTGGTTTAGCAGTTCTTTGCTATGGCGCGGTTCCGGAATTTGTTGATAGATCTGGCTGTAACGAGTTCTCGCTGGAAGGTGAGCGGCATGAAGGTAGGGATGATTCGTGGCAACTCGCTCCGGGGCTTTCATACCAGCTGAACGCAGCAGGCGATTCACTGTAATTGGCTCTGCCATAGGCGTGCTCTGCCACCAAGTTCGCCAAGATTGGCCCTGCATTGCAATAATAAGGGCTAGGGGCAGGCAACACAGGATCTCCTTTATGTACATATTATTGATTAGTGGTTTGTTAGCCAAAAATTTTTCAGTCAATAGGGTAGAAAACCGAAATGATATATAAGTCAAATACAGCGCCTGTAAGGAAAGGGGAACAAGCATAAATCGTTCGTCCAGCCAAGCTAGCGCAGTAAAACTAATTGTTGCCATAAACGAAAGAGACAGCAACAAACGGTAAGCCGGAGTGATTCTGGTATCTAGGATGAAAACAATGACAGCGAAAAATGAAAGCCAGTGAATCGATGTAGGCCATAGCACAACAGAAGTCACAGCTCTCTGTATCTGGCTCCACCAGTGACGAAAGAACTGGCCTGGATCGAGCGCAATCACCTCAAGAAGCGCGATCTCATCTGGAACTTTATGCCAATTGGAGACCCAATCATGCTGCCCATAGATGCCAAACCAGACATTTTTGGCTTGTGTATTGAAGAATGGGTTACCGGTACTAACCCAACTGGGTATCCACTGTGCCGAGGCAACCACCAGAAAGGGGAGTACAAACCAGAGCAAGTTGGCCAGCAATCGCTTAGGCGAGCGTGCATAGTGGATTAGGGAAAAAAGGATGATAATGGGCAACAACACAAGGGCCGTATAGCGCGCCAAATAAGCAAGCCCCAGGGCTATGCCGCTAAAGAGGAGCATTTGAGGTGCAATTTTTTTGTGCTTGCTGCGGATCAGAGAAAAGAGTAAGGTCAAGGCCAATAGCTGCAAACCGGTGGATAACATATCGTTGCCTTCCCGGGTTGCATAGTTCATAAAATTTTCGTTGGTGACCAATACCAATCCGCTAATCAAAGCGATAGGACCATTGAGTCTCTTTTGGGTAGATAGCTCCAAACAATCCAATAGCTGCCAAGCGCAAATATACGTGGAAAGCAGTGCGATGCCGCCTCCCACAAGAGACAGCACTTGTCCAAATCGCAATACATCAAGCCCCAAATGGATTGCCCCAGCCAGCAGAAAAGGATAGCCAATTGGATATAGTCCGTTTACTAATGTATCGATATTGGTGAAGGATAGTTGAAGACCAACAGAAATATGGTACCAGAAGTCAATGTTATCAATGACTCCACGGGGAATGAGGTAGGACACACCAACAAAGCCGTAGGCTCCACCAAGGGCAATAACCAATAAAATAGGCCGATAACGACGTTTCTGTTGCGGCATGGACCCTGCTTACATAAACGAGATCGATTGAAAACTTCAATATTTTTATCTACGCCACTAAATGTGTTCTGCTCCGTTTCAAAACTGGAATTATCTACAGACAGGTTTAGCAGAGATAGTAGACTCCGATTTTGAAAACGACCGCACTATAGTATAATCTTTTTAAGGTTTACATCAGAAATAAAGGAACACATTTTGTTTGAAGTCGTCTTTCTTGGCACATCAGCATCAGCACCGGCCCCACATCGGGGCTTATCCTCTGCCATTGTTATGTACAATGAGCATCGTTTTATGATCGACTGCGGAGAAGGTACCCAGCGACAGATTTTACGTTCGGGTTTAGGTTTTCGCCGTCTAGATAAGATCCTATTGACCCACGGTCATTTGGATCACATTCTGGGGCTAGGGGGGTTGGCGAGTACATTAGGGCGCTGGGAAGCATTGGAGGAGCTAAATATATATGGTGGTGCACAGACATTAGAGCGCGTTGATGCGCTGATGGCAGTGGTCTTTGGTGCACATCAGAGTGCAAATGTAGGCGTTTCACTCAATAAGTTGAAGGCTGGGCTTATTTTTGAAGACAAACATATTGCTTTAACGGGTTTCCCGGTACGCCATAGGGGAGCTGACTGTTATGGCTTTACATTTGAAGAAAAGTCCCGCCGCCCTTTCTTGGCCCATAGAGCCGATGAGCTTGGGATCCCCAATGGCCCGATACGCCGCGATTTGGTTCAAGGGAAGCGTGTTACGCTGAGTGACGGGAGGGAGATAGGGCCAGAAGAGGTTCTGGGAGAGCTGCAACAAGGCTTAAAGTTATGCTTCATTGGAGATGTTAGCCATACCGGACCGCTGCATGAGGTGGTTGATGGAGCCACGGCGCTGATTATCGAAGCGACTTATTTAGAGCAAGATAAGGAGCTAGCCAAGAAGCATGGACATATCACGGCCGCTGCCGCGGCTCGGCTTGCTCGCAATGCGAATGTCAAACAGCTCATCTTGCATCACGTTAGTCGGCGTTACAGAATGCACGAGATTGTAGCGGAAGCCCAATCAATTTTTCCCAATTCGATGGTTGCAAGCGACTTTGATCTACTCCGAATCCGCAGAGACAAGCCAATTGATCTGAGCAACTTGCGAAGACGATAACCTTTTGTCTAGTGAGCTGACGCTATTGTGCACTGCTTTCAGCCACCAATCAGCAAATCTGGCAGTGGAGCGTTCTAAGTAATCGCTGCCCTCGGTTACAAACGTGTTTCGTACAGTTGCCCGAGGCTGCGAAACGGAGTGATCAATACTATGAATAAGCGACCAGAGCGCCAAATAACTTTCGGCCGCAAATCGATCAGCGCCAAACTGTTCTGACGCTAAGTTTGTAAGAGCTGCTGTTGGTGTTATATCCCAGCCGGTTCCGGTGGCACCCATTAGTGACGACGAATCAGCCAGGTCGAAGATTGCTGGGTTACCATCGCCTAGCACCCCGATAATTTCTCCTGTCAGCCCAACTTCCTCATGGGCTCGGAAGATAACGTCAGCGACATCGTCTCCCCGTGCGACGATCACAATGGTCGCGTCGGCTGCATCGTCTTTAATTTTTTCAAGCTTACTTACAAAGTCCGTAGCACCATCGCTAAAGATCTCTGTTGAGAAAGAGGCTTTTTCCGCTGTCAGTATCTCTACAGCAATCTGGTATCCTAGCTGGCCAAATTGATCTCGTGGGTTATAAAGCATAATTACATGTCCCAAATTCCCTCGATACTTTAATCGCTGGATCGATCTTTGAAGCTCTAGATTCGTTGAGAGATCTGCATAAAGCGTATTTTCACCAGCTAGAACCAGATCTGAGGTCAGGCCAACTTTCGCTACCAGGGGAATCACATTCAGCTTTTTGGGGGAGGCTGTAATCATCGCACTTAAAAGATTCGGACCAATGAGTGCAATAACATCTTCCGATATCAGTTGTCTAATAACACGCCGATTTGATGCTTCATTATTAGAGAGTGCAGCAGAAATAAATTCGACTTGAGGTAGGTTGGGGTTTTGGGTCAATTGAGTCGTCACGGCATCAATAGCTTTTTGCAGCGACTCTACATAAGCTGATGCAGCACCTTCAGTTGGGTACAGAACACCTATTTTAATCGGCGCGAGTGACGGGTTTTCTGAAGCTACCAATTCTTGTGCGGATATGGTTGGCGTGAGTAGATTCAGGAATGATAATAGAAGTATCGCAAGTAATGTACCCCGTATAAAATGGTTCAATCTAGAATCCTTTACTTTATTGTAAATCAAATTCTACCTGCCAAAGCTGCACTTTCCCATCCAAACTTCCGCTGGCGGCAGTCAACCCATCGGGTGAAAAGGCAACACTTCGTATATCCTCTTCATGGGCTGAAAGGGTAGTTAGAAGTTCCATTGTTTCAACGTCCCAGAGGGCAATGATCGAATTTTCGTAGCCGGCCATAAGATACTTTCCAGAGTGATGGAAAGCCACACTGTTCACCAATGCCAAGCCCTGTTCGCTCTGTTCTGTGCTGGTATCTGGTAGTCTTTCCGCTCTCCGTTCCTGAATCTGCCATAGAAGAGTAGAGCGATCATAGGCACCTGATGCAAGAGATTGGCCGGACGGTGCAAATGCAACAGATGAAACCCAGTCAGTATGAGCGTCAAATGTATGGAGTAAGATGCGAATATCTGGATCCCAAATCTGAATTCGTCCATTCGCGTTACCCACAGCCAACTTCGTTCCATCGGCACTAAAGGCCAAACTCAACATCCAGCCTTGTCCTTCCCAGAGTGTGTTCATCAAGGTTCCACTTGATACATTCCAAAGTCGGACAGTCCCATCGGCTGACCCAGAAGCCAATTGGGAACCGTCAGGGTTGTATGCAATAGAAAGGACATCAGCTGTGTGCCCAAACAGGGTTGTACTATTTTCTCCCGTCTCTACGTTCCACAATCGGATCGAGTAATCCGCCGATGCCGAAGCTAGGTAATTTGGATTTGTGGGATCAAAGGCCAAGGTATAGACAGCGTCTGTATGTCCGCTGAGCTGGCGTGGTACAACCTCTGCTATATTGTCTGCCTCTAGCGGCCATAAAAGAATCGTCCCATTCTCTAACCCAACCGCAAGCTGCTTGCTGTCCCTGCTGTAGGCAACGCTCCACACTTCGCTGTCTGTATACAAAGCCTGCCAAACAGTAAGAGGGGAACGAGTTGATTCTGGCTGCTCTGTCGAGCTATCTTGGCTTAAGTCCGGTGAGGAAGGTCCAGCCACACTATTCTCAGCTAGAGAAGTAGGGTTTGAATTATCTTCTGCTTGATTATTCTTAACAGCTTCGGTATTTGACAGTGCTACGCCCTCCTGAGCTGACAAATTGGGCTCAGTCGCAGGCGGATTCTCTTCTGTTGTGATAACATTGTCACTTGTGTCAGAAGGCACTTCCTCATTATTTTCAATGCCCGTACTATCTTCTACAACTACAGGCTGAGAAGGAGGTTGGGAATCTGTAGATAGTTGCTCTTGAAATGACCGCAGCAGTTCACCATTCACAATTTGGGTAGAAAGTGAACGAATGTCTTGCATTTGGTTTGTGAAGGGGAGCAAGACCAAAACGCCTATAAGCAAAATGACGAAGACCGCCATCAGTATGTTTCGTATTAAGGTGCTAGAGACAGCTAGAATGGGGCGCACCCATCTTTGTAGTGAAGCATTGCCCCGTTTATGATCATCAATTACCGCAAGAGCTGTGTGCTGAACAAGGGTTTCATCTGTTTCGGATATCTCTACATTTTTCAGGACCCAATCACGGAACAGCTGAATAGAAAGACGGTATGTCTGATTATCAACCACCACCATATCCATTGATTGTACTTTAGCAAGCAAGTCTCGTAGACTTAACTTAACCCAAGAGGTTTCGTTCAAGGCCTTTTCAGATACCTGATTTAATACAATATTGGAGAGCTTGAGATCGTTTAAAATAATCTGGAGATAATCAGCCGACACGGAATTTGGATACGCTTGGGCAATTGATGTAAGGATGAGCTGCTCACCTTCTACCAACTCTTCCCACCAGTTTTCAAATAGTGGCTCAAAGGCATCTTCAGCAGTTCGTATGGCACCATCAACCATATGAGGTTGCACAACGACTGCCTTTGTTATTTCGCCGATATCCTGAAAGATCATGTCAGAGACAGCAGCACAGAGTACTCTGACCAGGTAAGGGTGTCCATTGGTCAATTGCCACACACGATCAACTGCCTCTGGATTTGACCAAGTGACGAGATCATCAAGGTCTTCTGTCTGAATGAGTCGCTCAGTTCCGTCCTTGTCTAGAAAACCAAGACGAATCGTTCTGATTTGATCACTATGGCTTGGAAATAGGTCAATAATGCGCCGCAGATCAACAATATGGGTTCCGATAATGAGTTTTATATGTTCAGATTCTATTAGCTCCGGCAAGAATGTGCTGAGGAATAAATTTGGTTCTTCTGTCTGACCGTTTGTGGATGATGGTTCTAGGGAATCTTGTTCGTCGGGAGTAGAATTATCATCGGCAAAAAGCTGGACATTACCAAAGATAAATTCCTCCAGATCATTGTCATTCTTGTGGGGTTCCTTTGTCTGCTGCTCACTGGTAGTTCCAAGTGAAGAGGGTATCACATGTTCAAATGAATCGAGGATCAGAAGTAGTTGGTTTTCTTCCGATAAAGTATTAAGAAATGTTCTCCAGCGGTTCAGCCGATTGTGAACAGTCGAAGTGGGGTTGCCTCCTACGCCAGCCAACTCGACTTCTATTTCCCATTCGCCCATGATGAGATCGGTAAGATGCGAAACCAATTCTTCATCTTTTTGATAGTGATTCTTGGCTAAATCGTGATAGACCGTACGAAATAGATTGTTTTCATGCCATTCATTGGCAAGCGTCTTGAGTAGAAGTGTTTTTCCTATAAATTGTGAGCCATATACGATTATACAGCGTACATCTTGGCTACTCACAGAGTCGAATATTCGTCTCGTCTCATTTACGCGCCCAACAATAGATTCCATCGTTTTTAAATTCGCCTCCCATAATGCTCAAACTTGGAATCTTGTATCCTACAGCACTGAACCATTCTTACCGTCAGCTGATACATCTTATCAAACTCGTATTCACAAGAATCTTGATCTCGCTTGGCAATCGGAAATCACTGAACTAAATTGTACAATTTCTGTCGATTTAAGAGTCTTTCAGTCTCCTTGCAATGACAGTCGTTGACTAAGGCATAGATGTGGTGCTTTGCGACATCTATGCCCAATCGCGGTATAATCGATGAGCTAGACCGCTGCAGTTAGGAGCATTCTGCCCAGTGAAAAATAGCTGGAAGTTCTTGGGCCTAGTATAATATCAAAAATAGTCAACGTATATTATACCGCATTCGCTGACAAATGAGACAAAGTTGGGGATGTTTTCGTCTAATGAGAACCAGCGCATTTGCTTGGCGTTGTTGGCAAACCGGAGAGTATTCTCCAGTAAAGCATCGGAATACATTGTTCTCACAAAATGGCTGCGCTAGAGGAACAATAAAACCAAACTTATAGATGGCCTGATACAACTTTTGTTCTCATGACGACAGGGCTTGTCTCCTTTTTCAGAACTTCCCAGGCTTTAGTGGGCAAAAGTTGAAATAAAATTAACTTGGCGAACTATATCAAAAAAATGAGGGGACCATGGCATCAACAAATTTGAGAAAAGGACCAAAGCAATCTCAGCCGCTACTGGCTTTTGTGGATGCAGACATTGTAAGCGGTAAAGATGAAGTCGCAAGGGAAGAGCTTTTAGAAAAGGTAAGTCACTTTCGCAGTGATAGCGTTTCCCCCCTGTGGGTGAATTGGCTTCGTCAGCGGGCCGATATGCGTTTTGCTTGCTTGGTCCGAGATGTGAGAGAGTTCAACGACTTTATGCTAGATGTTGTGCGCAGCGTTGATGGCGTGCGGGAAACGGGTACGATGTTGAGTTTTGGGGGAAGAGCTGATCTAGATGCGCTTCTCGATCTGGAAATGGAGGTAAGCCCATCAAGCCAGACAATTGCTGCAGTGGTGCTCGTTGATGTAGAAGCGGGGATGGATCGCCAATGTTTTCAGGGTATATTAGATCATCCCACCCATTCGGATGTACGTCGAGTTTGGCTGCTCAACTGCTATCATAGTGACGATGCCGATCTAATGCTTCTTCTCCTAGGAAAGAATATTGAAGCGCTGACTGGCTATGTCATGAGTTGGGTCCGTACAACTCTAGGCGTCGTCGATACTGAAATGACAACTGTTTTAGATTGGCGGTGGATGGCCAGCCCTGAAGATATCGTCGATCTGTGCGAGTTATTTTTTACCCATAATTTCCGGGATAGCGAAGGAAGTTAATTAGGTAGACGGGTTGTCAATCCCAACTATTTCGTTGGCCGTTATATGTTACAGCACCAATAATGCCAAGGAATAAACCCATCATCGAACCGATATAGGCTAAAAAGCTGAGCAGAAAAGTTACTTCGACCATTCGAAGCACCATGGCAAAAGACAAGCAAAAACCGAAGAGAATCATCACAGCACCAAGAACAATTAGTCGAATAGGATGGGTTACATGCATGGGCTATCTCTATATTCACTCATAGCTTTCAGAAAATCAACAAAAAATGTAGTATAAGTTCCCCTTCTACTCATCATAGAGCCAACACGAGGCAAAATGATGAGGTTCTGGCTCAAAATCAGGTGGAACCTTCACCTCACAAAGCCCCTCGATAGCCTTGGTACAGCGAGGGTGAAAACGGCAGCCAGGAGGCGGGCTGATCAAGTTGGGTGGTTCTCCTGATGGCACTTCTCTTAGTTCTCTGGCATTGCGTGCTTCCGGATCAGGTATAGCTGCCAGTAAGGCATCTGTGTACGGATGAAGCGAATTACGCAACAGATCGTCTACATGGGCTTTTTCTACTAACTTGCCTGCATACATTACAAAAATTCGCTCGGAAAAGTAGCGCACTGTTGATAAATCATGGGTTATGTAAAGAACTCCCAGATTATGATCCTCTTGTAGTGATTGCATCAATCGCAATATCTCAACCCGAACAGAAGCATCCAGCATAGATACGGGTTCATCAGCCACAATTAGTTTCGGGCGCAAAATCATGGCCCGGGCAATGACAACCCTTTGCTGCTGGCCACCGCTGAGCATATGAGGGAACTTGTTGAGGAAATCATCAACAGGGGTCAGCCGGACTTCTCGCATCACATCCCGAATGCGCTCCTCTCTTTCTTCCTTATTTGCAACATTTTGGACGATAAGCGGTTCTTCCAAAATGCGACCAATCTTCATGAAAGGAGCCAATGCACCAAACGGATCTTGTTGAACATAACCAACTTGGGAACGGTACCAACGCATCCCCTCCCGATCAAACTCACTAAGATGTTGTCCTTCAAAAACCACATCGCCTTGGGTTGGCTTATGAAGCCCCAAAATCGTCTTCATTAAGCTAGACTTACCACAACCGCTTTCGCCTACCACAGCGACTGATTGACCTCGCTTTAGATCAAATGTAACACCGTCAACGGCACGTACATAGCCTGCTCGTCCAAAGCCAAACTTTCGCAATTCAAACCAAGTGTGAACATCCTGAACGGATAGGAGGGGGGCATCGCTTGAAGCGGACCGATCTTCAGAAATTATTGGAGACTGCTCAGCAATCAAACGTTCACCTCATTATTATGTTCGTTGTTATTTTGCCCATTTTTTTGATCATAGAGCCAGCATTGAGTCCAACGATCCTCATCGTTGATCACTGGTGGAGTCTGGCTGCATGGGTCGAAACGCTGAGAGCATCGCTCAGCAAAGCGACACCCACTCGGTAGAGCTAGCAAACTTGGCGGTTGGCCGGTTATAAAGTCCGGCTCTTCAACCTGCCTAAGTTTGGGCACGCTACCCAGTAGCTTTTGAGAATATGGATGTTGCGGCTGCTGAAAAAACCGTTCAGCATCACTCACTTCTACCATCTGCCCTGCATACATCACCGCAACTTTGTCCGCCAATTCGCTGGAAGTTGCAATATCATGGGTAATTAGAATGAAGCTTGTATTCGATTCCCACTTGATCTTTTTGAGCACATTCATGATATTGGCCTGAGTCAGAACATCCAGTGCAGACGTTGGTTCATCCAGGATAATCAGATCAGGATCCGTAATAAGCGCCATGGCAATCGCCGTACGCTGTCGCATTCCGCCGCTTAGTTCAAAGGCATACCGATTCAAAAAGTCAACTGGTACCCCTACATTCTGAAAGATATGTGCAGCCTTATCTATGGCCTCAGTTTTGCGAATATTGGTGTGAGTTGTCAGCGGCTCTGTTACCTGATCTGCCACCTTCAGCACCGGATTCAGTGAATTCATAGCAGCCTGTGGCACCATAGAGATCTTAGACCAGCGGACCTCCCGACGGAAGTTATCTTCCGTTAGGGACATAATATCAAGGCCATCGAGATGAACCCGCCCCGTATACTGTTCCACATTGTTTGGCAATAGTCGCAGTAGCGCCCTAGTGAGCGACGTTTTACCGCAGCCCGATTCACCTAATATCACTACTGCCTCATTGCGCCCCATCTCAAAATTAATCCCATCTACGGCTTTAACGATGCCTTGTCCTGTACGGTAATAGAGGCGCAGATCTTCAATTTTTAGTAGTTTTTCGTTGGTCATTTACACATCCCGCAATCGCGGATTAAAGACTCGATCCAGCGCAAAACCTACCATGGCAAAGCCCAGCCCTGTCAACATTAACAGAATCGATGGCTGTAATACCCAGTAGTATTGCCCTTGAAATAGAGCTCCATTAAAGCGAGCATCACTTAGGATCTTGCCCCAAGTTGGGAGGAGTGGATCACCCAATCCTAAAATTGATAGAGTTGCTTCTGTGAAGACAATGCCAGGAATAGCGCCCACTAGCCCTGGAATAAGTGTCGGAATGATGCGGGGAATCATATAGCGTAGAATAATCCGCATACTGCCTGCACCGTAGGTTTGAGCAGCCTCGATAAAGGGTGACTCTTTAATCTGTAAGAAAAGCGCACGAGACGATTTAATTCCGGCCCCAAAGATACCCAATACGGTCAGAACACCAAACATAACAAAGATACTTCGAGAGTAAAAAGTGGCAATCATGATCAAGATGGGCAGCCCCGGTAGGATCATATTGACTTCGGTGACGCGTTGAATTAAGTCATCCACCCATCCACCAAACCAAACGCCAACTGCTGCAATCACAAGGGATGCACCGCCTGAGACAACCGTGACAATCAAACCTAATGCCAGAGCAATCGGTGCACCCCACAGGAGCGCCACAGTCAGATCCCGACGCTTGTGATCCGTGCCAGCAAAGCCATAGACTTGGCCATAAAGAATCATCTCAGCGTCAATGTCGGCATCTTGCTCAAAGACTAACCCAGCAGCAGTCAGCGTATATCGCCCTTTCAGTGGAGTCGGTTCCTCAATCGTTGGATCAGCAAAGAGAACGTGGATGGCATCTTGTTCGTTAAACTCCCGAGCGATCTTCTCATCCTGGGCGGCATAGTAGGTCTCACTGCCTTGCACGGTTAGATCATCAAATTCTATCTCTCGCCCATCAGGAGTGTGCCATGTCATTTCGACTAGAGGACGCTTTTCCTCAAACTCGGCATCAAAGAAGATGAGTAGTTCTTGGGGAAAGGCGTCATATGTATAGTCAAAGTCAAAGGTAAAGATAACATCCGTCATCGTCTCGGTCAGGACTGTACGTTCTTTTAGCCCTTCATCGTTTGCACTATTGATTACTAGGGTTTCAGGAAGGTTGCGGCCCAACAAAGAGTTATACCAAATGGGTCGGGCGTTTTTTGGCGACTCTTTCCAAACGCTTTCGCCTCCTCGCCAAAGCCGAATTGCTTCACTATAAGGCAGGGCAAAGGGTGCATAAAGGGCAAGTCCCACCAAAATCAAAATGATGAATGAGCCAACCGCAGCCGAAGGATACTTACGGGCTATACTCAGTAACCGCATTACTGTCCTCCCCCTTCTCCCACTTTTAAGCGAGGATCGAGCAGGGCATAAGTGATATCAAGCAAGAATACGGTAACGGCTAGTAGATAGGCGTAGATGACAACTGAGCCAATGATGACCGGAGTATCGAATGAATTGGCTGCTTGAAAGAAAAGACGTCCCAAACCTGGCCAGTTAAAGATTGTCTCCAATGTGACTGACCCCGTCCAGACTGTAATAAGGCCCAAAGCAAAGCCAGTGACGATGATGGGCAAAGTTGGACGTAGAATATAGCGCCTTTCAATGGTGCGAGGGTGTAACCCTTTGGCTTGGGCCATTTCTACATAATCTTCCTTAGAATAGATGAGGAAGAATGTCCGTGAGCCATATATTCCGGCAAAGAGGCTACTAATGGCGATAGCCGAAACGGGCAGAATGAGATGCCTCATGACGCTTAAGGCATAGTTAACTATGCTATCCGGTGGTGGTGCAGAGACCATGCCGCCAAATGGTAAAACCCCAAAGGAACCGGCAAATACAAGAATGAGGAAGAGTGCATAGAACCACGATGGCGCCGCCGAAGTCGGTGCAAATGCTAATACTAATTTATCCAGAAAAGAACCATAATGGCGCGATAGATAAAGGGCTGTAAATAGAATAATTACGAACATCAAGAGCTGAGAAGTCGAAAAGAGGATCAGCGTGGCTGGAAGCCGCTCTAAAATAATGTTACGCACCAGCTTGGAACCACTATCACTATGCATATTTTCAGACTGGCCTAAGTTTAGGGTTAGGGCATCAGTCAAGTAACGTACGCTCCGTACGGCAAACGGTTGATCTAAGCCGGCAGCTCTCTCCTGAATAAGAACAAGTTGGTCAATGTATGCTTTCTTCTCTTCAGAATCCATCTGTTGCACCTGTTCATCAAAACCGATGAACATGGCAATATTGTCCCGGATCATGCCCTTGCGAATCTCATCCACTTGACCACCCATATTGGCAATCAAAATACTAATGTAGACAGCCGCTACCACCGTGATCGCTTGGGTAACGATTCGTACACCCGTGAATCGGGCAAACCGCATGAAACCGGATGAATTCGATTTTTTAGTTTCCTCCACCATGCCTTGGGGCTGTAGAGGCATTGCTGCTTGGGCCATAAGATCCTCTCGGTTGTAGGTACTGTCTGTCACTATTCATTTGCGGGTTTACTCCATAGTAACCTCAGAGAACCCTACAACAGAGTGATAAACAGTACCTACAGGTATCTATATTTTAGAAATCAACTACTCATGGCATCTGAAGGTATACTCTGCCAGAAAAGCCTTGTCCCGACTCTTGTCCAATCTGCTCTGGAAAATTCCACAAAGGAAGGACAGATCTTTTCTGGTCATTTATACAAGATACCATGAGACTATCATGAACGATGATTGACTAAGGTACTGTAACGAACTCAACAGAACCGAATGTTGGTACACTAACCAGCTTGGGGACAACCGCAATTTCTACACGATTGGCACCAGTTTCTAGTTCAGCCGTTTGCTCAGCCGTTAACACTACTTGGAAGAGCCCATCTTCAATTGACTCTGCTTCACCAGAGATAGCCAATTCACCCACGGCATCAAAGATCAGGTACTTAACGGTGTCAATATCATCGATGGCGTACGGTTCGCCATTGAAAGAGACATCAACATCAAAGATTGTTTCCTCACCTACAGTTACGCGACTGTCACCTTCAACGAGCACATCGGCAATCTGGGGTGTCGAGAAGCGAGTCCACTTATCGGCATCATCTGGATAATCACCAAAACGCTTCAAGATGACTGTACCTTCAACTGGGAAGGCTTCTTCCAGGTAATATTGGCCTTGATCAACCCAGAAATGGCCCTGTTCGGCATACCAAGCCTGAAGGCTGGCCCATCGCTCAGCAATTTCGTCATCCGTAATGTAATCGGCCATTGCCTCTGCATATGGAATCGAGCCTGCTTCGGCCGACTCATTCATCTTGGCTTCTAAGATTTCCAGACTTGGACCAGCGATGTAATTGGCCCATTCAATTTCCAAGGTCTCAGCTTTGTCGGAAGAGAAGGCCAATTCACCTGCCGCATCGGCCATGATGCCTACGCTTAACGTCGTCCATGGTGTACCAGGGAAGAAGGTGGTAACATTTGCCTCAGCATCCAATCCAAAGACATCGGTGTAGTTTTCCACCACCAGTGGATCCTCAGAAACAATGCGCCATCCTCGGAAAGATTCCTGGAACTGTTCGAAAGAAGGAACGGCAGATTCATCAAAGATCGCACTCTCTGGTTTGGCCCGATCGTAGCCAATAATCTGGCCCAGCATCAGGTCAGCTATAGAGACGGTACTGCCATCATGCCACTGAACATTCCAGAGATCACTAGGATAGTAGACAACACTCTTACGCAGTGCCGTGAGACCTTCGGGATGCTTTTCACCCACTGTAATCCAGCGTTGTTCTACAGCATCCCAATCGATGATGGCATCTTCAGGTACTGAGATTTCTGCAGCAAATTCCAAGTCAACCCAATCTAAAGTCTTACCAACGGGCAGACCTTCTTGAATCGTGACTTCTGCTCGTTCAAGACGCTGAGGCCAGCTCAACCCTGTGAATGGATCGGGCATGGTACCAGAACTCGTCATGCCACGCTGCAACATAGAGTCGAAGATCCAGTTGCTACCTGCTACGGGATTCCACGGCTCGGTAAGAATGCTGGGCATGGCAATCGTGGCTGTACTACCAGCCTCATCTCCCTTGCGTAGCGTGTGTGCCCAGAGCATCGTTCCACTAACGCCACCGGCTAAGTCCGCCGCGATTGAAATATCCGACCCATAGGGGGTCGCACCAAGCTGACTAACCACCCAAACGCGTGTTGAATCCTGAAGTGAAAGCGTTAATGCCTCTGCAAAGAGCTCTTTTCGTTCTTCAAGGGTAGAGAAATCGCGTCGGGCAAGTCGATCCGAAACTGTATCAAACGCTTCTGAGGGGGTGTATGCTTGCCACAATGGGAAGGAGAGACCGCGTGGTGTGTAGAAGAAGTCAAAATTTCCAGCCTGGTCTCGGCTAACAGCTGTGGTAATCCAACCGCCAGTATAGATGTGGAATTCGCCATCGGGTGGGTTGCCACGAATCCAGATGGGTGAAGCATCGGCAGCAGCCTTGTAATCTCGGGTTACCGTAAATCCGATATCTTCCAAGAGGTTGGATACATAGTCACCTACATCGTTTCGCACATCTTCCGTACGAATCAAGACGATGATTTCGACAGGCTCTCCCTCGTAGTTCCACTTGCCGTCAACCATCTCGGCACCCAATGCTTCCATCTCTTCTGTGAAGACTTCATTGGCCTTGTCAGGATTGTGGGCATAGGTCAACTCGAGCTGACGAGCCACATCGACTAACCGAGCATAGTCTGGAAAGGCTGGCGTAATCGCGGTATAGCGAGGTTGGGCCAATCCACCGTATAATTCCTGAGCAATGAAATCGCGATCAATGAGCCAGTTCATCGCTTCTCTTACGCGTGCCACGGAAAATGGATTGAGCTTGCCCGTTCCCTCGAAGACAGGTCCAGCAGGATTAAAGGTGAGTTCAGAATAGTTGCCAAACGATTGGGCGTAGCTTAATCCTGCCTCTTGAACAGAAGCAAAGACTTCCGGATCTGAGGTTGCTGAGGCGAAAATATCAATGTCACTCGTGCTCAGGCGAGTAATCGCTACATCTGGGATTGGCTCTTCCACAACGACGATCTCATCAACAATGCCAGCAGCGCTTGCACTAGAAGAGGATTCCGCTGCGGTATCAGCTGTCTCATCTGTTGATTCGGTTGACTCAGATTCGGCGACATCTTCGGATGCCTCTTGCGGAGGAGGTGCTTGAATAGCCCCTCCATTACAGGCGGCTAGGATCAAGGTCAAAACAAGGACCAGATTGACTAGCACCGCAGTGCGGATTTGGAAAACTCGTTTCATGTAGATTCTCCTTGATGAACTTGTCTCAGTAACCGATGTGCATCAACTATGGAAATCAAAATGATATAAATCACAATTGACGCGCTTCGGCCTTGAGCACTTAAATGGTTACATTTCATGGGGACGTACTATTTTTACCACAATCATCTACGATAGGAAAGTATAGTCTGCCAGAAAAGTTTGTCCCGACTTTTACCCGGCCTACTCTGTATAACGCCAGAAAGAGAGGGCAAGCTTTATCTAGCTATCTGTACGTACGCTATGATTCTACCATAAGTTTATGAAGTGTATATGAAAAACTAACTAAAAGAGTGTGAATGGTAATACCTGTTCATTATTTTCTATTTTTCAGGGTTGGATCGAGCGCATCTCGCAATCCATCTCCGATCAGGTAAAAGCAAAGAACGGAGAGCGAAATCAAGATACCGGGGGGTAGCATGAGGTGTAAGGCTGTAAATGCACCAGTTTCGGGGTCGACTAAGAAAAACATACTGCGTGTGCGGCTGAGCATGTTGCCCCACGTTGGAGTAGGGGCCTGAACGCCCAGACCCAAAAAGCTCAAAACGGATTCAGCTAGAATTAAGGTGCCGATTCCGATTGCTGTCACTACAATAATTACTGCAATGCTATTTGGCACGATGTGCTGTAGCATAATCCGTAGGTCAGATGCACCAATTGAGCGAGCAGCTAGGATATAATCCAGCTCTTTCACTTTGAAGACATTCCCTCTCATAAATCTCGCTGTCCCAAGCCAGCCTAAAAAGCCCAGAAAGATAGTCAGGGCAAACGGGCTAGGGCTATAGATTGATGAAACAATGATGAGTAGGTAGATGGTCGGAACAGCACTAATCGTATTAATGACCCACATGATCAGATCATCGCCTATTCCACCAAAATAGCCGGCAATAGTACCAATCATAACTCCTAAGGCCAGGGAAATAAATGAGGCAACAAAAGCAATCCCCAGGCTCACCCGTCCGCCATGTAACAAGCGACCCAGTTGATCCCGCCCCAGGTGATCTGTGCCAAACCAGTGGGTTACGCCACCTGTTTGACCTAAGATCGTTGGTGCCGTGACGTTGTCAATTCCCAGCCGCCACTTTATATAAGGGCCAATGTAAGGCTGCCCATATGTGTAATCGGTATTCGTTGCATTGGGATCAACCCCGACAAGAATACCTGTTAACAGCGGTGCCGCTAAAGCACAGATTCCTAGAAAAACGATCAGTATGATAGCCGCAATAGTCAAGCGATCCTGGCGAAGGGACTGTATCGCCATGTTCAGAAATGTATCTGGCTTCCTCTGTATCTGAAGATTTTTGGATAGAGATGTCACAGTAGGTATGTAGCGAGTCTAGTACAGTCTGGCGCAAATGACAGAAAAATGAACAGGGATTAGCCAGGCTATTAAGATTAGAAGAGAAAAATCTTCGTACTCTTTAAAATCCGGATCTCTGAGGAATAGTGGGGTGGAGTTACCGTAGCCCGTCCTTTTAGGCTTACCTTTACCCACATCTTTTTGGGGTAGAGTGTACAGATTTCGTAATAGAAAAAGAGGTGCATCATTGTCATTTCGAGCCATCTGCTCACCATATGGCCGCTTGGGCGG
>JBCCHB010000087.1:0-68069 GCA_039028975.1 Chloroflexota bacterium | reverse complement strand
TGTTTTATTGTTAGTTTCATCATTTGTTTTATTCATGTCCATAAGTGTGATCGATCATCTACTTTTTGGCACATATGCATTCGTCTCAATTGCAATCAACTTGACATAATACAAGAGCGTATTTGAATATTCACGCTCTAATGTGTTAGACCATGTGAAGCCAGAAGAAATCAACAGCGAGTTTTTTTGGCTAGTGAACGAATTAGAGAAAAATGGTCATCTGGAAAGCTACACCAGTTTTGAAAATACAAAGGCAATAGCAATAGATGGTCTAACCTATCATTCATCGACAGAAATCCACTGCGATTCCTGCTCGACGAGAAAAGATAGCCAAGGAACGAACCACTACTATCACCATGCCCTGATGCCAGTTATCGTTAAGCCAGAGTGTCCTCAAGTATTGGCACTGCCGCCAGAGTTTATCGTCCCACAGGATGGTCATGAGAAACAAGATTGTGAGCGAGAGGCGGCCAAACGATGGCTCAAGAAACACCAAGCTAATTTCAAGCCCTTCACGATTACCTATTTGGGAGATGATCTCTATTCAAATCAGCCTCTATGATTTGACTGGAGCGACAAGCCGCTAGTCAAGAGTGGCACCCTCAGCAATTTCGATATTGAGGTCAACAACCCGGACCGAATCGACCACTACCAAGTGCGCTTCCCGGGCTGTATCGGCCTCCCGGCTGGCACCTATACCTTCCACATCACCTCCGACGATGGAGCCTATCTCTTTATCAACGACCAGTTGGTGGTGGGCGACATGAGCAAGATTGGGGCCGACTCCAACTATGGACCGAGAGAAGCCGGCGGCACCATTGACCTACAACCAAACTGACAGCCATTTGAGTTGAACTACAATCAATTCTTCATCTCATCCGCTCCTCAAATCCAATACAAATGTTAGTTTTGCCACCGGATGGCTGCCATGTAGAGATAAATGATCTCTTCCCCTGTTTCGTTAATGACAAGTAGCCCAGCTGGGCTCTGCACATCCCCATCCCCTACAATATAGAGGGTCACCACAGCCTTATTAAAGAGCTGAAATATCGGTAGATCGACCAGCACATCACCTGAGGGAAGCACAACCTTCCAATCATATATACCAGCAGGCATGGTGACAAATGATGAACTCTCTTGATAGAGCAGCCCCTCAAAGGCACTATCCACTCTTTCACCAGATTGTGTTACAATATTCACCTGAGTATCAGTCGGTAACTCATTGTCGGTGGGCTTGGGGGCAAATGGTGCAACGTGGACGATGCGTACCTTCCCTGTGCCACTATCTGGCACCAATGTGGTATCCACCAGGGGCCAAATTTCGACAGGCCAACCGTTTGCTCCGCCAATTACGGCATAGGTATAATCGGTATCAATGGCTACTTGGTTAGACAGGCTAACCGATGTGCCGGTTGTCGATGAAATATTGACGCTAACTGTCCCTGGGGTTACGTTGAGATAGCCAGTTGTTGCGCTACCTAGATCGAGGTTGTTATACTGAATGACTGTGCCTGCTCCGCTCAGCTGGGCAGAGACAATTGGATCGTCATCAAAAGGGGCTAAGTGAATGAGCTTGATGCCCGAGCCACTTCTAGGCAGGGTTCCACCTGGAGGCGGAATGGTTGCATTGACATCCGGCCCATTGGTGGCACTAGCTGTCCCCAAAATGGAGCCAAGGCTAGCCAATGCAATCAGAGTGGCAAAGAGCATACCAAATAGGATTTTGCGATTGTAATAACTGTACTTTTTCATAACATTCTCCTAAGCAGAACGAATGATCGTTCCTTTAATAGTCGGCTCTTTGGGTATAGAGCCTGACAATTCTTTATAAATCGCCAGCAAATCTTGTTCCCGTGAAGACGGGAAGCTTGCCCCCATGAATATGGGGATGTCCTCCCTTCTCAAAATTTCCCAGATTGGATTGGTCAGAAGCTGGGACAAGACTTTTCTAGCGACGTATATCGTCAGTAGAGCGCAAGGCGCGGCATGATCACTCTCTAGTGCTTGGTGGAATGGTAGAATGGTGGTAGAGAACGATCAATGTCATTAACGTCGTAGTAACCAGTCGTTCGTAAACAGCGCTTAGATCCGTCTCTTCACTGAAAACTACTTACTGTGTACTATTCACTTGGTGCTAAAAACTCTTAACTATACTGCGGTCGTTTTGAAAACAGGAGTTTTCCGCTGCTCTACCAGAGTGACCAAACTCGTGTTTTCAAACGGAGCTGAGTATAAATGACATTAAGTGGTTGCCTGGGAACGTAAGCTTCAACAGGTGATGAATCGTTTGACGAATGGTGGATGAAGCAATTGGTGCGGCAGTCTATTAGATAGACGTTGTAGAATAGCAGAAAGTAACGCGAGAGATTTCAAAATGACCATACAACTTCTTCCAACTGATGTTGCTGCAAAGATTGCCGCAGGCGAGGTTGTGGAAAGACCTGCCAATGTGGCTAAGGAGTTGATCGAAAATAGTTTGGATGCCCAAGCTACCGAGATCCGAATCGAGATCCGTGATGGCGGTCAACGGCTCTTTCGCATTACCGATAATGGCATTGGCATGACGCCGGATGAAGCTCCTTTGGCCTTTGAACGCCACGCCACCAGCAAATTGCGCACTGCGGACGATCTAAATCGGATCGGTACCTTTGGCTTCCGGGGGGAAGCCCTCTATAGCATTTCTGCGGTGAGCCAGGTCACCTTGATGACCTGTGCCGCCTCCACTTCAGAGAGCCACGCTAAAGATCAGGTAGGAACCCGCCTCCGCATAGAGGGGGGGCAAATTGTTGACCAGAGTCGAGTGGGGACACCCCCAGGAACGATTCTAACCATTGAGAATATCTTCTATAATATGCCTGCTCGGCTCAAGTTCCTGCGTCAGCCAGCGACAGAAGCGGGACGCATTAGCGCGGTTGTACAGAGATATGCCTTAGCCTATCCAGAACGTCGTTTTAGCCTTGTGAATAACGGAAAGCTTGTCTTTCAATCTACCGGTAGCGGCAAACTCTTTGATGTGCTGGTCAAGCTTTATGGCCTGGAAAATGCCAAACAGATGGTGCCGATCGGTGCATCGAATATTGCTGTGGGTTCATCATCGGGGCCAGGATTGGATGCTGACGTTGATTTTATGGATGGTGGCGGTTTCGGAATGGATTCCCAGGGAATAGACCGCCGGAATGGACGTTATGGTGATCCTGCCATTGCCGAACCAACAGCCTTACCAACCATCTCTGGCTATGTTAGCCTTCCCACTTTGACGAGAGCCAATCGGAATAATATTGATCTCTTCGTCAATCGCCGCTATATCGAAGATCGCAGCTTGACCTATGCCGTCATTCAGGCCTTCCATACGCTGTTACCTGGGGGGCGATTTCCCATAGGTGCCATCTTTATTGATCTCGACCCGTCGAAGGTTGATGTCAACGTACATCCTCAAAAGATCCAGGTGCGCTTTGTAGAAGAGCGGCGTATTTACAACGCTGTACAGAAGGCAGTTCGTCGAGCCATTGTGGACAATGCGCCAGTCCCTGACATGAACTTAGATTCAAGAGGTCGGCACTCAGGAAATCATGATCCCTTTCAACAGATGGATCAGTGGACAACGGGCAGCGACTGGGTAGAACGCCGTCGGACCGTCGTTAACGCAGGGAAACAGCAGCCCTTGGATCTCTATATCCCCCCTCCACCCAATCCGCCAAACCTGACACCTGCCCCAGAAAGAGCACCTCTGGATGGATTTCCCACAGGCAAAACCCACCAGCAAGATGCCATAGAACGCTCTTCTGACGATGGCGATGAAGTAGGAAACAGTTCGTCAGCGCCAGCCACTGCCTATCCCAGTCCGGAGCCGCTTGAGCCAACTTATCCTGTACCGGCTGACCCAGCAGATACGAATGCATCATCCACTAACCCGTCAACAGCTACATCTTTAGCTGCCCAAGTATCAACAGCTGACCCTGAAACAGGGCAGATGCCAGATGCCACCGCTCAACAAGAAGCACAAAAGCCAAGTGGCCAGCTCCCTCCCTTGCGGGTTGTGGGCCAAGTTGGGGCCATGTATATTGTCACCGAGGGACCAGAGGGCCTCTTTCTCATTGATCAACATGCTGCCCACGAACGCATTCTCTATGAAAAATTTATGTTGGAGAAGTACAACTCAGAGCAGGCCAGCACAAAAGGTATGGCTGGGGCCGCAGGGTCCGTTGCCCAACAGGCCCTGCTCGAACCATTAACCCTCCACGCGGGTACCCAGATGGCTGGATTCGTAGCCCAATACACAACAGAGTTAAACGCATTTGGTTTTGAGATTGAACCGTTTGGTGGAGATACTTTTTTGGTCCGAGCAGTACCTGCTGTCCTAGCTGGTCAGGATCCACTGCGGATTTTGGAGGAGATTGTGAATGGTTTACGCTCGGGCCGAAATATGGTAGGCGAAGAGCTGGAGGCCAGATTGGTGAAGATGATCTGCAAACGGGCCTCCATTAAAGCGGGCCAACTACTTAGCGATTTAGAAATGCAGGAGCTGATTCGGCAGTTGGAAGCGTGCCAATCTCCAAGAACCTGCCCCCATGGACGCCCGACCATGATCCAACTCTCTGCTGGGGAGTTAGAGAAGGCATTTGGCCGGATAAAGTAGTAGACTATTTATGTGTGGTGGATAGTGGCTAACTCAATCTATGCCGTGGCTGCAGGTGCCTCTTGGGCGGCTATCTGTGTGCGCCAGGAACGGACTCGCTTCCACACGTAGTAAAGAGCTAGGGCAATCAGCAGAATGGCCAAAACAGGTAACAAGATCGCCAAAATTGTGCTGATAATGGACAAGATTAGCTCAAACGTAGAGACAATTGGATTGCCAGCTCCACCAGTCAAGGCTGTGGAGGCTCCCCGTATGGCTACGCTGCCAGCTTGCGTTGTGGCAGCCGTCCCGCCACCCGCAATGGTGGCCAAGCTCCACTGTAAAAAGGGTGATATGTCACCCAACATTGAGGCTGTAACGACAATACCAGCGACAACTGCTAGTGGTGTTGCAACCGTATCTAGTATCATATCTACCCACGGAATGTAGTAGGCAAGAATTTCAAAGAAGAGGGCGATGCCAAAGGCATAAAATGCAATGTCCGAGCCAACCCACTCAAAGCCCGATGATAGATTCAAGTAACCCGCCTGTTGGGCCATATTCATCCCCAGCAGCGGCACAAATATACGAAATCCACAGGTGGCACTGAGGCCAATACCAACGATGAGTCCAATAAGTGTTTCCATAATCTATATCATCCACCAATATCCTTCTGATGTCAAAAGGGTATGTCAAGTGAGGTATATCTCACTTTTGGAGCGAGGGCGCGTCGGCTGATCCTAACATATGCCCCCGAAACTAAGATGCTCCCTGTCAAAAGAGGAACGGACCTACCTAATTTATATACGAAATTATACACGAAAAGTTGTTAGAACGTAATGACTTTGGCTGATAAATTCATCGTTCAGTCGGAATGGTGCTTCCCAACAACTCATATGGAGTATTCCCATGCTTAGCTTATCAGAGATTATTCACGCTGGCGATTACATGACGGGGGTCCGTCTGCATCACCGTACTATCCCTGCCATTCCGGCCTTTATTCGGCCACCAGACTTGGCTACAGCCTACAGGATTCAAGATGTATTGGTGAAGCGGCTACTGACTCGACAGGGCGGTGCGCAAATCGGATACAAGATCGCCTGCACAAACGATTTGGCCCAGAATCTACTCAATGTAGAGGCACCTCTATTTGGCCAACTCCTCTCATTTTCATCCTATTCGTCACCTGCTCGGCTGGATGCGAACCAATTGCGTGTCTGGGTGATAGAATCCGAATTTACCTTTCGGATGAAGGAGAATGTCCCTGCTTCTCCAGAACCCTATGTCGCGGAGTCGATGGGTGCCTATGTGGATGCTCTCTTGCCAAGTATTGAGATTGTCACCCATCACTTTGAAGATTGGGCAGCAGTCGGTGCACCTTCAATTGCCGCAGACAACGCCATCCACGGTGCCTGGATAGGCGGTGAGGCGTTTACTGCATGGGAAACTCTGGATCTACTCAATCACAACGTATCACTCATAGTGAATGACGGCCTTTTGGCCCAAGGTACAGGGGCTGCTGTCCTTGGCCATCCTCTTCATGCCCTGGCGTGGCTAGCCAACGAATTGCCCAAGCATGGTCGACAACTTCTGCAAGGTGAACTGATTACGACAGGTGTTTGCATGAACGTATATGAAGCTCAGGCAGGTGATCACCTAGCGGCTGATTTTGGCGAGCTTGGAACGGTGGAGCTTTGGCTTGATTAAGGCTGCATAAGCTGGCGAATTTGCTCAATCCGCATTCGATTTGCGCCTAAATCTGAGCGACCTAACCTAGCCGCCGCTCGTACATGAATCACGCCTGACTCTTCATCAATGAGAAATTCATTGTCATCTAAGTATCCCATAATGGGACTACGGGTAACTACGCGGACATAGTTCGGCTCGTTGGTGCGGATGGTGCTTCGAGGCATCTCATCCAAAACGTTGAGCAATGAAGCCTTTGCCTCCCCAGCGCTGCCAGTAAATTCGATCGGATCGATGGCCGCATCGCCCCCCGCAGCAAATGAACTAACACAATTCGGCGTATCTGGGCAGGATGCCAGTTTCCCTTCTTGCACGCCTAAATTATCTGGTTCAGGACTCATAAACGGAATCAGTAGACGTAGGGCCACAGCTAAAATTAGAATAGCAATTAAGACATATAACGCAATTTTCATTAAGGAAATCTCCCGATTATTTGAAGGGGTGTCTCTTACTCATTTCACTATATTACTTCATAATCGGTCCACAATCTGTAATATGCTTGTGATTAAGGACAAAAAAAGTCCACCGCCGGTTAAATTGCTCCGACGGTGGCTTCAAGATAAGGAGGAAAATCCAAAAGAGGGTAGATTGAGGGTAATTCTAGAGGGTATGTGCTTTAGTAAACCCGTGATATTCTAAGAAACTATGCTATGCGTTTACTAAACAATATGGAATTTAGCTCCCCAGTAAATCCCATATCTGCCCAAATTATACTGGACTTTGCTGATTCTTTCATTGTGCGGTTTGCACGTTGTTTCCCAGGATTCTTTTTGGCAGTTAGCATAATGAATTCGGCTAAATACTCTTGACTGTGCAATATGCACTATGGCTAGGCGGTAGGGCGCTTTGGCAAGCCAATCAGGTCGTTTGATCTACCAATACATACCTCTGGCTGTGCATCTTGTGGGGTTGAAGTGGCACCTCGCTAGATATTCGAGTCAATTCTATTGAGGAAGTGTTCGATCTCTTCAACTGTGTTGTAGTGAGCCAATCCAATGCGCAACAGCCCACCACTAGATTCCACTCCAAGCCTTTCTGTTAGCGACAATGCATAAAAGTTGCCACACGTGACGTATATGTTCTCTTGGCCCAAGAACTCTGCAAGCTGCTTTGGTGTGGTTCCTTGTTTGCGGATAGAAACAGTTGCCACTCGCTGTTGAAGGGCGTCCTTGTCCGAGATGCCATAGAGCCGTACGCTCGGAATCGCGGCTAATCCACTGATAAGACTCTGAGTCAAGGTCTTTTCATATTCGTGAATCGTCTTCCACGCGGCCTTGAGCTTATCGCGACGGCTGTACTCTTCGCCAGCCGTTCCAAACGTAACACCCAATTCTGCAATGTAATCAATAGCAGCCTTAACCCCGGCCAATCCCTCATGGTTTTTGGTCCCTATTTCCCATGCTCCAGGTACGGTTGTGCTGGCTGGCCGCACTTGGTAGCTGCGCAATCGATTCAAATGCTCTCGTTTCCCGTATAGAAGCCCTGCATGGGGACCATAGAATTTATAGGCACTGCACGCCATAAAATCACAGTCCAATTCTTGTACATCCAGCAAGCCATGGGGCGCATACTGGACAGAATCGACAAAGACGTAGGCATTGTACTCCTTGGCCCAACCAATTGCTGTATGGATGTCGTTGATGGTTCCGCTAACATTGCTGGCGTAGCCAAGTGCCAGCAACCGAGTTTGGCGATTGAGTTTGGCGCGCAAATCCGCCATATCAAGGGTGCTAGTCTCTACATCGATATCTACATAATGAATCTGGCAGCCTCGATCTTCAGCCAATCTTGCCCAGGGGGCAATGTTGGCATCGTGGTCTAGCCTCGTAACGATGATCTCATCCGCAGGGCCAAATTCCCTGGCTAATGCTTGGCTTAGTTGAAAGGCGAGGCTCGTCATATTATTACCAAAGATAACTTCATCCATGGCACAACCAAAGAGATCTGCCGATGCTTGGCGTGCTTGGTCGATGGTCTCATCCGTACGGCGGCTCGTTTCAAAGGCGCCATGAACGTTGGCATTGCGCCGGATCATGTAGTCTGTCATGGCATCAATAACCCGCTGTGGCAACTGAGTTCCTCCAGGGTTATCAAAGAAGGTCGCTGTTTTTCCATTGAATAGCTCCCGCAACGCGGGAAACTGGCTACGTACTGCTTGAACGTCAAGCGACATGGTCTATTCTCCTTACGATCTTTCTCTTGCAAATACCATTAATTGAAAGCTGGCTGTGGTTGAGAAAGGCGCGTCAATGGTATCGACTAATGCTTTTGCGTCTTCCCCAAGATGCCGCTGATTGGGTGTCATTTGGATTAGGTCAAGTAGGGACTGAGCCGAGAGCCGCATCGAAAAGGAAAGTGGGCATTTGCTGACCAACTGTAAGCCTGCACTGGCCATCTGTTGGATAACGTACCCGGCTTTATCTGATTGGATGCTGAGTAGGCTAAAGCGGCTACGTAACGACTCTAGATGATCAGGGGCCGGAATCACCATGAACAACAGACCATCATGATGAAGAACTCGTGCAAATTCAGAAGCATTACGAGGGGCAAAGATATTCAAGATAAGATCCACGGACTGATTGGCTAGGAGGAGCGGCTGATTGACATCGGCCACAAAAAAGTACCGACAGGGGTGCGATTTGGCTGCCATCCGTACTGCCTCTTTGGCCATATCCATACCCACTGCCGTCACACCATTTTTTTTGCCCTTCTCATTCTTGCCTCCGACATCTCCCACAAGAATGTTGTCAATATGCCTTGCAACATAGTTTGTATAGCTTCCCTCTCCACAGCCAATGTCACAGAGCGTATAGGCGCGTTCACTACGTTCAGTCCCTACCATTGGTCGGGCGATATGTCCATTGATTAGCGTAGCCATCTTGGCCATCAAGGGAGCGTAATGTCCTTGAGCCAAAAATGAGCGCCTGGCCCGCAGCATCACTTTAGAGTCGCCCATAAACTTAGGCGTTCTTTTGAGCTGTAGAAGATTGACATATCCCTCGCGTGCCCGGTCAAAGTGATGACCAGATGAGCAGGTGAGTCTATGGGCCCCCCAGGTCAGGGCTTCTCTACAAATAGGGCATAGCAGGAACAGTGGTTCCATTTCTTGAATCGCTCTTATCCCTCACCATCATTCTGCTCACTACGTGATTCCAGGTAACGGGTCAACGCTCGCAACGTGCTTGTCTGCAAGCGTACCTCTTTGGCATGTGTGCGTATAAATGCCTTGACTTGATTGGGTCGCAAAGCCGGGACACTGGGAGAGGTGGCATCGATCTCTGTCTGTTGATTAATAAAGACGGCAGCTCCATTGATGGGTACTTGGGAAAAATCGGTGTTGTTAGACTCTTCTTCAGTGGCTTCAGCAAGCAATTTAGCAATCCGCTGGGTCTGATCCTCCAGTTCAATCCTGGGGTTCCCTAGCCCTTCTCGGGCAAAAACAGTAAAGATGCGACCGATGCTAAAAGGCTCTCGCCACTTATCACCATTGACCACAATTCGGCCTCGATCACTGCGTAAGGCAAAGAGCAAGATGCCACAAGGTCCGACGAGTAGATAACTGGCCGGTAAGCTCCAGGAAAAGTACGCATACTTGTCATCTAGCCCCTTAAAGCTCCGTTCTAACACCTCGTCGGGCCGCAGCCACTCTTTCATGCCGGGCCAACGGCGGCGAGCAAAGCGGTTGACATGATAACTACCCAAGCTGGCTAGAATAAAGCCAGCCGGAAGCGCAACAAAGCTAATAGTCATCCAGTATTCCTGAAAGAAACGAATTAGAGCTGTTTGACCAGGGACATCGGGTGGATACCAGGTAGGAACAAAGCTGACGAGCATGCCAACGACCAGAACCGCAAGGCTAATGCCGCTGAGTCGCTTGCCTAATTTGTCTTTCTTTTGAATGTGGGCCAAGTTGCGATAGGTCTTCATACTTGTGGGTTCACCTTCTCTTGTTGTGTCGTTTGGGCTGTAGTCGTCTGGGCTGAAGTCACCTGGGTTGTAGCACCTTGGGATGAAGCATCCTGAGTCTCTTGCTCATGGCTTGAGGATTGTTTATCTGGTGAGGCATCATCGCCGCGCATCGCCTCTGCAAGTACTTTCATCCCGTCAGAAATCTTTTGCGTCAAATTCTGTTCAATGGCATGTTTGGCAATCCGAATGACGTGGCGAATGCCATTTGCGTCGCTGCGTCCGTGGGCAACCACTACCACGCCTGAGAGACCTAAGAGAACGGCCCCACCATAGGGACTATCATCCAATCGTTCCCTTGCTTTACGGATGCCCGAACGGGCCAACAGTGCACCCGCTTTATTGATGGGGCCTTTCGTCAGCTCTTCAAACATGACCGTCATTAACATGCGAGCGGTCGCTTCAGTGGTTTTGACAAAGATGTTACCCGTGAAGCCATCGGTCACCACAACATCCGCAATCCCCTGGGTTACTTCTTTACTTTCAATATTCCCCTCAAAGCGGATATTAGGCGTTTTTTGAAGAAGCTCATACGCGCTAACGACCAGCTGATTTCCCTTACCTTCCTCCTCACCATTGCTGAGGAGGCAAACAGTGGGCCTATCAATATCAAAGACATGCTCAGCATAGATGCTGCCCATAATAGCAAACTGCTGCATATGCTCTGGTCGAGTATCTGCATTTGCACCTACATCTAGTACGGTACAAGCGCCTTTGAGGGTTGGATAAGGGGTGATCAGCGCAGGGCGCATAATACCTTTAATCCGACCAATATGTAAAATGCCGCTTGTCAAAGCCCCTCCCGTATTCCCAGCGGTAACAAATCCTTGGGAGTGACCTTCTTTCACAAGCCGGCAAGCAACGGACATGGAGTTGTCTGGCTTGGAGCGAATCACTTTGCCTGGTTTGTCGTCCATCGTGATAACTTCGCTAGCCGGAACAATGGGTAGCTCCAGCCCATGGGTGTCATACTTTTTTAGCTCCTGCTCTATCGTGTCAGGGATGCCAACCAGCGTAAGGGAGATTTCAAATTCACGAGCAGCCTGCACGGCACCTGCAACAATTTCATGTGGTGCATAATCTCCCCCCATTACATCCAATGCAATATTCATAAGATTCTCAGCTTCAATTGATATTTTTGATAATCAGCGAATCTGTTCGGCCAGATATGGCTAGATACAGTGCTTGTCCCTGTGAAAACGGGGTATTACAGATATTCCAGATATTCCAGATTAAACCGGATTAAGAGTCGAACAAAATTCACCTGGCAGACTATATGATCTACTGATTATCGGGTAACTATACGTAAATATTAAAATTGTATCCCTCCCGAAGAGCGTAATTCAACTTTTTGGGCCCTTGTGCCTCGCAATCAGCAAGCTCAACAGGGACATGGTTAATGACCACCCGTAGTAACAAACAATTCCACATCTTCAACAATTCACACGTCAATTATTTTCATCCTTTACAGGGACAAACTGTTTTGACGTTGGGGGATGTATGTGCTGCGGTTGGCCATAGATGAGAATAATGCAATAGTATTTTATTCTGGTAGATTATTCTCTTCATGAAATGGACATGTTGCCATCTATGGCAGAGCCAAATTTATGTGCTGCCGAAAGTTCAGCCGGTATCCTAGCAATGAGATCTGATGCAATAACGCCCGCTACCCCAATTTCCTGTTCACAGCGCAACCCTATCTGACCATGTAGCCAAGCCGCAGCACAGGCTGCCTCAAAAGGAGCCATACCCTGGGTCAGTAAACCAACAATTAGGCCTGACAGAATATCCCCTGTCCCTGCTGTCGCCAGAGCAGGTGTGGCAATGGGTAGGATAGCAAGATGCCTTTCTGGAGTGGCAATGACCGTATAAGGGCCTTTGAGCAAGATTACGGTCCCCCATTCAGCCGCTTTGGTGCGAGCCAACGCCCAACGGTGGGCTGTGACCTCAGCAATGCTCATGTTACAGAGGCGGGACATCTCGGCCGGATGGGGCGTTAGAATGGATTGAGCCGGTAGGTATTGGGACCACATCTCCAATTGAGCCAATCCATTGAGTCCATCTGCATCAATCACTGTTGGCGGTAGATTGCTGGTGCCTAATAGGGCTTGAATAAAGGACTGCGTATCGGCTGTCTGGCCCAATCCGCAGCCAAAAAGTAGCGCATCATAGCCAGGCAGTCTATCTATGATGGTGCTGACACCTTCTGCCTTTAGATGGCCACTTGATGTATCAGGCAAAGGTAACCAAGTTGGCTCCGCCAATTTAGCTGCCACAATAGACCAGATCGATTGGGGAACAGCTCCCGTTACAAGACCCGCTCCCACCCGGTCTGCCGCAGCCAGGGACAGATACGCCGCCCCTGGGTAGTTCACGCAGCCAACCGCGGCCATGGCCTTGCCAAATGTCCCTTTGTGGCTGTTGGCTCCTCGTTTGGGGAGGAGCGATTCGACCCATGACTTTTGGATGAGGAAGGTCTGCCCATCATCCCTCAATGCTTCATCTACTAGAGCAGCAGGTATCCCAATGTTGACAACATTGACTTGGCCACAAGCCGTAAGCCCGGGGAAGATGTGATGGCCCCACTTGCTGTAGCCAAAGGTCACAGTTAGATCTGCCTGCAAGGTTAGCGGATCCAATTCACCGCTATCGCAATAGAGTCCACTGGGGCAATCCACAGCAACGACTTGAATTGGAGAGGCCGAACGGTTCTGATTTGAGCGTCGATGAGCTTGGAGGAGCGATAAAATTGAGGCCAATTGACCGATTATCGGACGCCGATTCCCCGTTCCGAGCAGAGCGTCCACAATTATCTCACTCTCCTCAACCCAGGTAGTCAACGTCCTTAAATCCTCATCGGCATCTGCGTGGGCAATCTCAATTTCTACAGCTGTCAGCTTGCCCAAATGTCCTCCAACATCGTCGGTATGTGCTGTTGACCTTCGCCAGAGATAAACTCGACATGGAATACCCACTGTGCGTAATTGGTAGGCACATACGAGGCCATCTCCGCCGTTGTTTCCTGGCCCTACCAGAATCAATACAGGGCCGCAGGTACCAACATATTGTTCTTCAACTGCCTGCGCAACGGCTTGGCCAGCCATCTCCATCATGGTTCCATAGCCATGACCTTGAGCATCGGCATCTTTTTCGATCCGCTGCATTTGGGCTACGGTAACTACTTTTGCATGATTCGAAATTTGCTTCATGGTATATAGTTTGACAACCGGAATATAACAGATGGGAAAAATTTTGCTCTCAGTCGAAAGCAACTATAATAATGAGACGCTCTTTTAGAGCTGGCTACGCAAAAGATAACTCTTATCTGGCTTTCTATCATTATATACCGGACACGCTTACAGGTGAGAATGGCTACCTGAATAAATAGTGAGTACTATTTTGAGTAAGATTTTGATTACAGGTATTGCTGGGTTTGTAGGAAGTCATTTTGCCGAATACCTGTGCCATGAAACGTCTCATCAGGTCCATGGGATTATTCATCGCCATGATCGCCGTATCCAGCATCTGCGAGACCAAGTCCGGCTATATAAAGGAGATCTGCGGGATGGACTTTGGGTCAGCGAGCTAATCCATGACCTTCAGCCTGATTATTTGCTCCATCTAGCCGCCTGGAGCGATGTGGGAGGTAGTTGGCAGCAGCCATGGGTAGCCTACGAGCTAAATATTCATTGCCAACTCAATCTCTTGGTGGGACTATGCGGGGCCAAGCCAACCTGTCGAACGTTGATTGTCTCTTCTAATGAGGTTTATGGTCTGGTAAGGCCGGATGAATTGCCCATTCATGAGGAGACGCCTTTCCGCCCAAATAGCCCTTATGGCGTGAGCAAAATTGCCCAGGACATGATGGGACTTCAATATTGGCACAGTCATAGTTTGCCAGTGATCCGGGTACGTAGCTTTAATCATATTGGGCCAGGGCAGAGCGATGATTTTGTGGCAAGCTCTTTTGCTCGTCAGATTGCTGAAATCGAGCACGGTCAACGGGAGCCAATCATTCGGGTAGGAAACCTAACAACGGAACGTGACTTTACGGATGTGCGTGATGTGATTCGGGCCTACTGGTTGACGATTACCCAGGGGGAAGCTGGAGAAGTTTACAATGTAGGGCGTGGCCAAAGCTGCACGATACAGCATCTACTAGATACGCTAATGGGGTTATCCCAAACGCCTGTTTGTGTAGAGGTTGACACCAATCGTCTGCGCCCTAGCGATGTACCTGTAAGTCTCTGTGATAACCGTCGACTAATAGAAGCAACAGGGTGGAAACCCCAATACAATTTAGATGAAACACTCCGCGACCTGCTTGACTATTGGCGCAGCGTGGTTGGAGAAATGAGGTAAACGAATTGCCCAAACTTCAGATCGGCAAAGAACTGAGTATTTTTTATAGCGACAACACAAAAACGTACAGCCATCTATCAACCGACCATGGAGAAGCTGACCAGGACGACTCTAAACCACCTATTCTTATTCTGATACACGGTGCTGGTGGGACCCATATTCATTGGCCTGCCGAGCTGCGAACCCTCTCTAGTGGGTTCGTCTATGCTTTGGATCTGCCGGGCCATGGCCGTTCGGATCCACCTGGGCGAACGACTGTTGATGCCTACGCCGATGATGTGATGGCTTTTGTCGAGGCACTTGATTTCTCTGCCCAGGGATTGTCTGATAGAGATCTATCTGGCTACGAAACTTCAAAAGAGAAAGCAAGAGTTGTATTGGTTGGCCACTCCATGGGTGGGGCCATTGCTCAGGTGATCGGGATTCGAAATCCTGAATGGTTGGCTGGTTTGGTCTTAGTTGGTACGAGTGCCCGCCTACCTGTAACAGATATTATTTTAGATGGTCTTTTGAAGGACTTTCCCAAAACCGTCAACTTTATCATGAAGATGTGCTGGTCTGGTCCTTATGTCCAAGCAATACGTATTGCCTTAGCCGGGCGAGAGATGCGGAAGATTTCTCCTGAAGTAGTGCATGGGGATTTTGTTGCCTGCAATGGATTTGATGTACGCCGGCGGCTAGGTGAAGTTTCGGTACCCACTTTGGTGATTAGTGGTTCTGATGACAAGATGACACCCCAAAAATTTGGGCGTTCATTGGCTGATGCCATCCCCAGTGCCTCTCTTGAGGTTATGCCAAAATCTGGTCATATGATGGCGTTAGAATACCCCCTTGAATTGACGGCTCTCGTAGAGCAATTTATGAACAAGTTTGTATCCAAAATGAAAGACTGACGATATGGCAGAGACGTTACGCATCTTTGTGAGTGCCACCAATGATCTGGAATCGGAGCGGGCAATTATTGGTAAGGCACTGGCCGATCTTCCCATCCAAATTCGCGCCGAGATTCGTCGCACCCCCGCCTCTGGTGGGCGTTATGATGACATTTATGAGCTGATTGCCAATGTTGATCGGCATTATTTCCTTTTGGGGCGAGACATTACGGCCCCGGCAGGTGCTGAATGGGATCTGGCATGGCAACTTGAACGCTCGGTTCTGCCGCTCTATAGCGGTGCTAGGCTCTCACCAGCTGCTCGGGAGTTTAAACACAACTCCTTCATCAAATGGCAAGAATTTCATAGCCCACCCCACTTGGCCAGCATTGTGACGTTGGATCTCATTAAGCGGTTGAACAATGCTAAAAATCGCTATGGTCTCACCGTGGTTGAAATGGAGACGCTACGGGTTCATGGCGAACGTCTTCAAAAGAAGGCTGCTGCCGAAGCCAATTCGATTGTGGCGCTTCCTGGTGGTGCTGAAGGAGGTGGGGTGTTGCTAGACAATTTACGGCAGGATCCCATCGATGCTGTACTGGTTAATCCAGATTGAACGCCCGAGAGCCGCTTATGAACCAAACGCAAAGCAGCATCACCCAAATCGGCTTTTGGGCCGTGCTGCTGATAGGCGTCTTTGCTTGGGCACCTGCTACGTACCCAGGATATTGGCAGGGTCTGGAAGGCTTTTTGCCTGTTTTTAACGTAACATCCAATGGTCCTGTTGCCGATATTGGTCAGCTCCCAGATCTTTGGCGTGGCTCTGGGCGAGGTACCTTTCTACTGGCCCAACCACTTGTTGCACTTGGCGGTGGGGCAATAGGTGCTGTCCGTTTATCTTTTATCATTGCCTTTATTTTAGGTGGGTTGGGTACCTATATTTGGTTACGACCCCGCTTTGGCGATAGAAGCGCTGGTTTAGCTGGACTCATCTACATGTTGATGCCGACTTTTCTGGCAACGGTTTACGTTCGAGGCAGCTTAGGGGATGCGCTGGTAATGGCTCTCTTTCCGGTGATTATGGCCGGATTGCAACTCTTTGTTATAGAGCGAAGCCCTAGCGCGATTGGGGTTGCCGTACTAAGTCAGCTTTGGCTTTGGCGTATCCAGCCTGGTCTGGCTCTCTTTGTCGTCAGTTTTGCTTTTCTGTTTATTCTACTGGTCGAACAGGATATGTTGACTTTGCTGGCCATTGGTATGTGTACTGTCGCTGGGCTGCTTAGCCTTTGGCCCTACTGGTCTATCTACGCTCCCTCTTCCATTATTTTTCACGAACATTTTGTCTACTTTTTCCAGCTATTTGGCAATCAGTGGAAGGTTGCTCCTAGTATCCCTGGCTGGCAAGATGGTTATCCGTTTCAACTTGGCTTTGTTGTATGGGGCTTTGGGCTGATCTCATTGTGGGCATGGTGGCAATCTACCGGACAATCTACTAGGCAACCTGTTGGTACCCATCGTTTTCTCTGGTTTATGCTCGGCGCAGCAGCCTTGTTGACTCTATTGAGCCTTGAGCTGTCCAATCCTCTGTGGCAATGGAGCCAAGCCCATCGGCTGCTGACCTATCCATGGCAGATTTTGCTCATTGCGTCGTTGCCTCTGGCGGTTCTGGCTGGTGCGATGGTCTTTCTTCTACCTGCTTTGCAAAATCCAGCCTACTGGGCTGGCACATTGGCCATAGTTGTTTTAAGTAGTCACCCTTATCTGACAACCCAATTTACTGACTATCAACCTAACGAACGGCCCATTGCTGTCTATGGTGCCCGACAGGAAGTGCTCCTGCTAGAGGCAGAAATTGTGCAGACGGAAGGTGAAGCCACTGCGCAAGTAGAGATCGCTTGGCAAGCACTTCAGCCGATGGATTTTGACTACAATGTCTTCTTTCAAGCAATCGAAGACGAAAATGGTGCCACCAATGTGGTGGCCCAACTCGATACTCAGCCCGTTCAGGGAACGCGCCCCGCAACGAGTTGGGCTGTTGGTGAGGTAATCACTGATACCTATAGCCTGGATCTATCAGACTATTATTCGAGCGGCAAAGATGCATCGAACCTTCAGTACCATTTGGGATACTACAATTGGACGGACGGCTCGCGCCTCATGGTACGAGAGTCTATAACTGGTATTCATGATAATAAGTTGGTGCTCTATGGGCGATAAAGCGCAAAAGAGTACTGTGATTCACAACCAAGTTCATAACGATATTCATAATAATGAAAGTCGCGAACGAGATTCACTCTTCTGGCTAACGTTGGCGTTTACAGTCTTTGCCATTGCTCCCTTTCTGCTGCCCGGCTATTTTTGGGGCGCTAATGATGCTCGCCATCACGTCTATTTCCTCTTTGAATTTGATCGAGTCTTTCAGGATGGGGTTTGGTGGCCTCGTTGGAGTCCCGATTTTGCCTTTGGTTATGGCTATCCCTTCTTTAACATCTACGGCCCCTTTAGCCATTTCTTGGCCCAATTTCTGTTCCGTGGGTTGAACCTAAGCTACACAGGTGCAATTGAAATGGTCTTCGTCTTGAGCATTTTGGGCAGTGCTGCCAGCATGTATCTCTTTGTTCGTTCCTGGATGGGTCGGCAAGCTGGGATGGTGTCGGCGCTGGTCTATGTTTATGCACCCTATCATCTGCTCGATCTCTATGTACGGGCCAATCTTGCCGAGAGTATGGCCTTTGTCTGGCTACCGCTCGCTCTTTGGACAGCACGAAATGCCATCCGTACGCAGGCATTTCGCTGGGTTTTGGGGTTGAGCCTCTCCCTAGCTGGCCTGCTCATGACCAGCCAGCTAGTCACCCTCCTTTTTGCGCCTCTCTTTGGGCTTTACCTCCTGATCGTGTGGATTCACTATACGCCTGTGAAACCATGGGTTGATCTGAATGTACCGGGCTGGACTCGCATTCTTCCTTGGGTAAAAAGTATGCTTGCGCCGGGGTTAGGCCTTTTGGGCGCGCTGGGTGTAAGCTGCATCTTTTGGCTGCCTATGGTGCTCGAGCGGAACGATGTGCGGGTTGATCAGTGGTTTGATGGGCGTTATGGCTACCAGAGCAATTTTGTCTACTTCTTCCAGCTGTTTAGCCCAACTTGGGATTTCGGCGTTAGCGTGCTGGGGCCGGATGACCGCTTCAGCTTTCAGCTTGGTGTGGTACCGATTATTTTATCGATTGTCGGGTTACTGTTGATCTGGCAACGGACACCACAAATCGGCGAACCGTTACGCTGGGAGCTGCTGACCTTTGTTGCCGTTGGAGTTGGGACTACCCTGGTGATGTTGCAGCCTTTGGCCCTACTTTGGGAGTTGCCTGTTATTGGGGGGGTATTGGGGGCTGCCCAATTTCCCTGGCGCTGGCTTACGCCAGCTACCCTCTGCTTTAGCGTTCTTTCAGGTTTGGTTATGCATCCAATTCTGACGCCCATTGAGCAAAAAGCCACATCTAGCCAACTGACATTTCCCCTATTTGTGACGATTGCTGTTATCATTTTAGGGTCGTATCCGTTGCTGCAGGTCAACATCATCGAGCCAGCAGAAGGGCCTGTCAGCCTAGTTGGACTGATGCGCTTTCAGCGATCATCGGATGAACTAACAGGGAGCACTCGCTGGGTGAAGGAGATTCCTACATGGAGTCCCATGGCTGAGTATTATGAAAGTCAAGCTCAAGCCAATCCCGATGGACCCATTGAGCCGGTCAATTCCAAAGTTGACTATAGCGTTCTCGACTATGATCAGGAGACAGGCTTTGTCATCGATTCGTTGGCTCACAATACCATTATGGAGGAAGTTTGGTACTTTGCAGGAACGGACGATAGACGCATCATTTATGAGCACTTCTACTATCCTGGTTGGCGAGCCTATTTGCTGGATGGTGAGCATGGAGAGCCTGTAGAGGAGCTAGAGATTATACCTGAAGAGCAAGGAACCCTGGGGCGTATGACGGTGCCTGTTCCAAAAGGAGAAGGTCATGTTCTGCTAAGGTATGAAGATACACCGCCGCGAAGGGTGGGGCGGAATGTTTCGTTGGTGGCCATTGGGGCGTTGCTTATGAGTGGATTGGTTATGAGCCTTCGTAAACAGCTCTGATAATTTATGCTATACTGCGGTCGTTTTCAAAACCGGAGTGTTCTGCAGTCTCTACCCAAGAGACTAAACTCTGGCATTGAAACGGAGCTGAGTATAGGATCTACTCTTCGAATAGGCTGCGTTTAGGTAAAATGTTCAGTATCAATAAATAAATAGGGTAGCATTCATGCCCCATGATTCAATGTGCTGTCACCATCGTAGGCAGATGGTGGATCAGTCCGAAATTCGTGAGTTATCTCGTTTGTATGGTGTACCGTTGCATAAACAGTATGATGTAAAGGCGGGCGGTTCGATTCTTCAATATAGGTGGCGTAAGGATTCTGATCGGCGTGCCGAAGTCGTATTTGCTATCCAAGGCCCAGGTGAACAGCTCTGGCTTCATACAAAACATAGTTATGAATACCCCATCTACCGTCTACCTACTGGCGGAGTTGATTGGGACGAGCGGGTTGAGGACGCGCTTAGGCGAGAGGTTGCCGAAGAGACTGGGCTTACGTCTTTAAAGATTCAGCGTTTTGTAGCGCTGATCGAGTATCGCTTTCACCGCAATGACTCCCATACCCGCTTTGCTAGCTATCTTTTTCTGCTACAGAATATGAATGGAAAGCTTATGGCACCTGATAATAGTGATGAGGTAGCTGAGTTCCGTCCCCTATTACCGCGCCAACTTCCTCAGGCCTCTGCTGATTTACGGAACCTGATTGGTAAACGACGTGAGTGGGGACATTGGCGGGCCATTGCTCATGATGTGCTCTATGAGTCACTGATTGGATATCAAGAAAATAGATAAGGCTCCTCTCTGCAAAGTGTGTAAATCAATAGTTTTTAGGTAGATACAATAACTCTTTGCACACTTTCGGCTGATGAGCAAGAAGATGATGAACGAGAAGGTAAGGTACAGCAAACCATGCTTATTCCATTATCCTGGTTGCAGGAGTATGTATCGATTGATCTCTCGACCGATGAGTTGGCCGAAAAATTAACCCTAGCTGGATTAGAGGTTGAATCTATCCAGCGGATTGGTGATTGGTGGGATCCCGAAACGATTCGGGTTGGGCAAGTCATGGCCGTCCATCCTCATCCCGATGCCGACCGTTTGGTGCTGGTTGACATGGCTTATGGGGATGAGGAGACAGAACAGGTTGTCACCGGGGCACCAAACCTCTATGAGTATAAAGGCCAGAGCCGTTCTGCTGGCGATCTGCCCGTCCTCAAAGCACCCTTTGCCCGGTCAGGCGCGGTATTGATCGATGCCTATAGCGATGAGACGCCTCGTCCCATGAAAAAGCTTAAGCCATCCAAAATTCGCGGCATTAAGTCCTCTGGCATGGTCTGCTCCGAGCGCGAGTTGGGGTTAAGTGAAGAGCATGATGGAATTCTGCTGCTTCCTGAGGATGCACCCACCGGTATGCCTTTGCGGGAGTACCTAAGCCAAGAAGTTCTGGAGCTTGAACTAACGCCAGATATGGCCCGCTGCCTTAATATGATCGGCGTGGCGCGTGAAGTTGCCGCGTTGACGGGTGCAACCGTCACGTTGCCCCCAGATGAATGTGAGACGTCGGCTTCACCTGGAGATAAGCAGACGGCTGCCGACTACTTTGGCGTGCGCATTGATGCACCGGAACTCTGCAACCGCTACACAGGTACGCTCATCAGAAATGTAAAGATTGGTCCCTCTCCTAACTGGATGCAGGAGCGACTTCTTCGTGCTGGCATGAGACCTATAAGCAATATTGTGGATATTACCAACTATGTGATGCTTGAGTGGGGACAGCCTCTCCACGCTTTCGACTATGATATATTGGTTGAGCGAGCCAAACAAGCCGGTGATGCAATTCCAACCATTATTGTGGATCGGGCTACGCCCAATAGTAAATTTACCACCCTTGATCAGATGGAACGGACCATGGACGAATCTATGCTGATGATCAACGATACGGCTGGTCCAGTAGCCATTGGTGGTGTTATGGGTGGCTTAGAGAGTGAAGTGACCGACAGTACCACCAATGTTCTGCTAGAGGCAGCTACCTTCGAAGGCATCAACAACCGGCGAACAGCCCAGGCTCTTCGACTACCAAGCGAAGCCTCCCATCGTTTTGCACGGGGTATCCCGGCTGCCCTTAGCCCCATTGCCGCGCGGCGGGCAGCCGAATTGATGCGGCTCTATGCCGGAGGGACTGTTGTCCCTGGCATGGTGGACGAGTACCCAGTGGTCCAGAGTCAGCCACTGGTCTACACGACCCTCAGTGATGTGCGGCGCCTACTGGGTGTTCCATTGGAGCTCAACGCTGTTGTAGAGGCGCTAGAGACCTTGAACTTTCAGGTAAAGCAGGTGGATGTTGTTGCCGAAGAAGCCCATGAGGATGCCACGTTTGCCCTTCAACGACAGGCGGACGAGCCGCTTTTGGAATGCATGCCCCCTTGGTACCGTCTCGATATTCGCTACCCAGCGGATCTAACGGAGGAAGTCGCCCGCATCATCGGCTATGATCAAGTAGACACGACGCTGATTGACGATGTATTGCCTCCCCAGCGGCGCAACCCTGTACTGGAAACGGAAGACAAAATTCGAGATGTCCTAGTGGGCATTGGCCTACAGGAGGTCATAAATCACCCACTGACGACCATCACCAACCATGAAAAGCTAGTTGTCACCAGTTCGACGCCTGTTACGGCCACACAAAATAGGCAGGAAAAGAGTAACCAAGAGAGTCCAACCAATAGGGATGCAGAGGGGTTCATAACCTTAACCAATCCTGGTACCCAGGAGCGCCAATCCATGCGTCGTTCCATGTTGGTCAGCGTTATGGAGCATCTGGTCTACAATCTTCGTTATAGCCGAAGGCTGGCCAATTTTGAAATCGGTCGTATCTATCTGCCTGAAGAAGGGAATGGTGAATTACCGTTTGAAGAGCGTCGACTAACCATTGCCTTAACGGGGCCACGAGAGCTATCAAGCCTCTATCAGCCCGATGATGACCAGATGATGGACTTTTTTGACCTAAAGGGCATAGTGGAGACCTTATTGCGAACAGTCGGAATCAAAGACGAGACCATTCAGTATCTGCCACGCCCCAATACAGGAACGTATGGGCCTCGCTGTGCTGAAGTGCAGATTAACGGACGTTCGATTGGTTTCATCGGCGAGATGCATCCCCAAGTCTGCAATGCCTTTGGCCTAGAAGGAAGTCGAGTCGCCGTCAGTGATCTGCTCATCGCTCCGCTGATTCAGCCAGACTGGACAGTGGAACCCATGAAGGCCATCTCCAACTACCCGGCGGTTGTGGAGGATCTGGCCTTCATCGTGGCAGAACCTGTTCCCGTTCGACAGGTTGAAGAGACGATTCTTCAGGCTGGCGGTGAGCTGTTAGCCAACCTTGAACTCTTTGATATCTATCGGGGCGAGCCTCTATCTGGGAGCGAAAAGTCATTGGCCTATCGTTTGACTTATCAAAGCCCAGAGCGAAATGTAAGCGAAAAAGAGGTAACGAGGTTACGTAAAAAGATTGTTCGTAGCATGGAGCAAAAGGTTAAGGGGCAACTGAGAGGATAGAGCCAGGTCAAGGTGAAAATAATGAATAGCACAGATCGATGAGCCGTGGCCTGCTAACGAAGGTAACCCTTCTCGCGGCCAGCACGCTCACCGTCATGGCCGCTGCCACAATTGCGCCATCGCTACCTGCGATGCAAGTTATCTTTGAGGGCTTGCCTAACGCCCCTTTTCTAGTCCGGTTAGTGCTGACGCTTCCCGCTCTCTTTATCGCCATTGGTTCGCCCTTTGCGGGGGCGATTATTGATCGGTTTGGCCGCAAATGGCTGCTTGTGGGTGCTATGCTGCTCTATGGTCTGGCTGGTGGGTCGGCCATTATCGCACCAACGCTTTCCCTGATCTTAGTCGGCCGGGCCATTCTTGGGGCCACCGTTGCGGGAATTCGCACCGCTACCACGACCCTCATTGCAGACTATTACGACGGGGCTGAACGGGCGCAAATGATGGGATTTCAGGCTGCGGCGGCCGGTTTTGGTGGCAGCATCTTCCTGACCATTGGCGGCTTTTTGGCCGACATAAGCTGGCGTGGCCCCTTCTATCTCTATCTGATATCGTTTCTGATTCTACCTATGGCGATGCTCTACATTCGCCGCCAGCCGGAGACGCGCCATCGGGGGCGCATTACCGAGAGCGGTGAAGTAGAGCAACTACCTATTGGCCTCATGGTCTTTATCTATTTAATTGTTATGCTGACGCAGATAGTCTTCTATCTTGTACCAGTGCAACTTCCCTTCCATCTAAAGACGATTCTTGGGGCCACTGCCACTCAAACAGGCATGGGAATTGCCACCACCGCCCTTTTCTACGCCTTGGCCTCACTCACATTTGGTTGGCTCAGTCAGCGGATGGGCCGGGTGTTATTGATGATTACAGGCTTTGCCGTGACGGGGTTGGGGTATTTGCTCATCGGTACATCCGCAATGTGGTTACCCATCATTCTGGGCCTGATGATGGGCGGCTTTGGACTCGGTATGGTAATTCCCAACCTTAACCTTTGGTTGGCGAATGATGTACCGCTGGCCGTGCGTGGGCGTGCATTGGGCGGCTTTACCACCTTCATCTTTGTGGGACAGTTTATCTCACCCTTTATCAGTCAGCCGCTTGCCACCATGGTCGGTATCGGCGGTACTTATGTGGTTATTGGCTTTGCGTTACTGGTACTAGTTGTTGCTCTCTTTCTCATGCGGCATCGTATCGACGCTTTAGGCAACACTCATTCACAATAATTCTGTTTTTAAATAGAGGGTGATGTTAGTAACATGACACACCCCATTAAACCAACATATAACTTTTCCAGAAACGTCTTGCCCCAACTCTTGACCAATCCGCTCAAGAAAATTCCAAGATAAGAGGACAGAACTTTTTTGGTCACCTATAACTTATTTCTATCCGTCGGATGAACGCCACTGAGTCATGACAGGAAGAATATTGCCTGTCCGGCGAAAGCCTACCGAACGATAGAGTTGGCGAGCAGGAAGATTATCTGTCTGTGTATTGAGCGTAATTGCCATGGCACCTTGCCGTTGAGCGCTGTACAACACATCAAACAATAGATAACGTCCCAAACCCATACCCTGGAATCGTTGATCAACAGCCAATCGGGCCAAATGCGCTTGCTCATGATCAGCCGTAAAAGCAATTGCAGAATAACCAGCAAGCTCCTCATCCACTTCTGCCACAAAGATGCGATGGGTTGTCCATACTTCCTTCAATTGCTCAAGAGCCATGTGCCAAATAGGTGTAAAAACAGATGCATCAATTTGGGCCAGCCGGTCTAAGTCATCCTGTTGGGCCAGCCGTAACCGGATATCTGGCTTTGGGAAATTGATAGGAGGTAGAGTGCGTCTCTGTAATCGAGCAAGAACAAAAAACTCTATTCGTTCTGTAATGGTCAATCCTGCTTTTTCCAGCGGAGCAATTAACCAGCGCTGATCCCCATACCAAATAAGCAAAGAGTTCATCTTGTTGCTGGTTGGTTTTAGCTGGCTCTGGTTTGGCAGAATCTGTGCTGCAGCACCTGAGAGAAGTTCGGCAACATCTTCATAGGGTGAACGCCCTCTAGCCAGCGCCACGTGGGTTAGATAAATGCGACGGCAGATAGGGTCCATCACAACTGATTGAGCAGCTTGTTCCGATGAGGCCAATCGGATGTCATTGTAGTCGATACTCAAAAATCCCCAAACCTTTCCATTTTCCAAGCCGATGACGGACGTCTGGCTGGAAATTAGGCTTGACGGCTCAACTGGATGCTGAATCCCATAACTATTTTTTCCATGTGCAAAGAGATTGGCCACCTCCCTCGCGTAGGTTAAGTCTGCTGGCACGATAGGCATAAGTTACAACAATTATAGATATCCAGAAAAAGGTTTTCCAGCTTTCCCTTTGATACGCTCAAGGAAAGCTGGAAAACCTTTTTCTTAAAGAGTATATTAACAACAGAAACTAAGCAAGTGCTTTGCGATTGCCATAGACCTGTTGATAGTATTCTTGGAATTCGCCAGAGCGAATAGGCTGCCACCAACTCTCATTCTCAACATACCAACGAACTGTCGCGCGGATTGCTTCCTCGTTGGTATAATCTGGTTCCCACCCCAAGCTCATCATCTTACTAACATCTATGCAGTAGCGCCTATCATGGCCTTGACGGTCCTCTACATGCTGAATAAGGCTATGGGGCTTGCCAAGCTCATCGAGCAAAATTTCAACCATCTCCAAGTTGGTCAACTCGGCTCCTGTGCCGATGTTATAGGTTTCTCCAATGGCGCCCTGATGAAGAACCAGATCGATGGCCTCACAGTGATCAGAGACGAATTGGTAATCCCTCCGCTGCTGGCCATCTCCATAAACAGGAAGGGACATATTGCTTAGTGCATTGGTAACAAAGAGGGGAACGACCTTCTCTGGGTACTGATAAGGACCGATATTGTTGGCTCCCCTGGAGATTGTAATGGGTAAGTCGTAGGTAATGTAATACGAATTCACCAAATGGTCAGCACTCGCTTTGCTAGCTGAATAAGGGCTGCGCGGCTGCAAACAATCACTCTCCAAACTTCGGTGGTCTCCTTCAATATGGCCATAGACTTCGTCTGTGCTGATTTGATGATAGCGCAGATTTCCCAATGTCCGGGCCGCTTCCAGTAAGACATAGGTCCCATACACATCTGTTTGAATGAAAGCGTCTGGGTTCATGATGCTGCGGTCTACATGGCTTTCGGCCGCAAAGTTAACAATTGTATCTATTTGGTTTTCTTGGAGCACCGCACTAACTCGCTCGGCATCACAGATATCTCCTTGAGCAAATGTATATCGATTAGGATAGGCCTCAGTAACATCTGCTAGATTTTCCAACCTGCCAGCGTAGGTTAGCTTGTCAAAGACCGTGATATGATACTCAGGATGTTGTTCCAACAATACTCGTACAAAATTGCACCCAATAAATCCTGCACCACCTGTCACAAATATATTTTTCATAGTACCTCTTTTACTTTCTTGCTCCATCATTTCCATTTACTTTCGTCGACTCTTGGACAACCTCTGTATGCGTAGGCGTTGTTTACGTCCAGGTTGACGATAGGCAGGAAGAGGAAATTCGATAGATAGAGTCAACGTTGGTAGCGCCTGTAGCGGAGGGCACAGATCATTGGCAATGCCTCGGCTAGGTGGCTCTTGCCAAGCATGACGCCAACGACTTCGCTCTTCTTGGCTACCATTAACGGCCAAATAGCCAATTTGCTCGAGCAAAAGTTTCCGCGCCATCCGGACAACGTGAAGCAAATTCATCCACTTTTCTACCATTTGAGGATGGATCGTTTCGATTATTTCATACTGATCGATGGTGCTGGCGTCGACTTCCGGACTATGAATGAATGATTCATTTGATGACCTATCGGCATGAGCTCCACCCATACCAGCCGTATCAAGCTCATCCTCCAAACCATTTTTCTTGATATTACCTCCGTGGGATAGTAAATCATTTAGAGCCATATCATCTGAAAGATTGATGCCATTTGAAGGTGGTCTAGATATGTTCGATTCTGCTTCAGAATGCTCTCCATTGAAACCAATACGGTTTGACTCAGTCAGGATGGTATGATATGCGGGGTAAAATGATTGAACCCAGAAGCTCTCTGCCTGCTGAAAAGTAGGCAAAAAGGCATCAATCCGAAAGACAACATAGACTGTGCTCATCCGCTCGATGACCTGTACCAGATATTCGGCCTGCATTTCCGAAAGATCGAAGTATGCCGCCGGATCAAATCGCTCCCATTCACCATAAGCCTCTGCCAACCGACGTAACCGTTCCGCCACCTCGCTTACTAGATGTCCTACGGCTCTTGCTTCTGCCTCTAGGGTTTTGGCCTGGATCTGGTAGAAGGATGATGGTGGAGTTGCAAAAAGCAGATGTGTAGTCGCAAGGGGTGGCGGGAGACGATGGGTCTGCCGAATTGCGGCAGCTAACGCTGGTATCGAGGCGATCACCTCTGCATTGGGTTCCATAGCGTAACTATCCATGGCATGGCTATCCATAGCGTAGCGAATTGACATCTTCCTCAGAGTTTAGCAAAACAGCACCAATAATGCGTGCACGAACCTTTGCCAAAACAGCTTTGGCTTGTTGGGCCTGATCGCGTTTTGTCCCTCCGGCGTTGAGGAGCAGAATGGTTCCGTCCACTTTACTAGCCCACAGTGCTGCATCCGTCACCGCCAGTAAGGGAGGTGAATCACAAAGCAGATAGTCAGTTTGTTGGGACAACTCAGCAAGTGCCTCACTAAGCCTCTTTGCGCTCAGCAATGCCACTGGATTGGGATGGGATGGCCCAGCAGGCAAGACACGCAATCCCTCTATAGCCGTTGATTGAATCGGGGGGGCAGACGAGTTCCCCTGTAGCCAACTTGTTAAGCCTTCCTGATTGTGAAGGTCAAAGATCTCGTGCTGCTGTGGGCGGCGTAGGTCCCCATCAACTACAATAACCTTATCTCCGGCACCAGCCATCACAACAGCCAAATTGGCCAACGCCTGGCTCTTATTTGTGTTAGTATCTGCACAGGTAACCAGTAGAGATTGAAGTGGCTGATCCAGACCGGCAAACTCAATATTGGTACGTAGGCTCTGGTAAGCTTCCGCGGCAGGGCTACGCGAGTCAGTTATAGTAATGAGCTTTGACATAGGTAAAAGTTTCTCGATTTCTACTTTGCGGTTGTTTCAAACGGGCTTGAGTAGGTAAAAGTCATTCGACAATCACTCTTCCCAGATCCACACCATTCTCTGCCGTTGCATTCGCACCCGTTACTAGAAGCCGTTGCCCATCCTGCCAAAAGTACAACCCCGCTAACATTCGGTAGGAGCCTGGTGGTAGTGATTCCGGTAGATCCAGAACTACCGGATCGACAATCTCATATTGAAGTGGCCAAGAGGTCATGGGCAAAAATCCAGCCACATCTTCTGGCTGCCGATCTAGCTGAGCAACTACATCCCCATTACTGTTTAGTAGATGGAAAAAGAGCGAGTAATCTAATTCGATTGGGCTAGTGATGCGCCAGTGTAGATTAACTTTCAGCGACTCTTGGGCCTGTAAAGGATTAGTTTCTAAGGTCACGCCACTTAGAGCAATTTGCCCACCTAGCTTAGCATCCATAATCTGGGTGGGTGGAGAAGTGGATGCCTGTTGAGCGACCCACTGAGCTGATTGGATATTTCTTGAAGGTAAGAGCCGTGAACTCACCTGCTCATATCCACCAATGCGCAAAAGCGTTCCTCCCTCTAAAAGGGGATATGTCTGCTCCATCTCTGTGACAGGTAACCGCTTACCGCTGGACCAATCCGCACCATCCTCTGCCCAAAAGAGGCCCACTGCAAGTGTAAACTGCTCACTCTCTAAATTCCACGGCAAGGTTTGAACAACATAAGTTCTAACGTTCTCTATCTCTGTGGTGTTCCCCCTCTGAGGATCCTCTTCCTGTGTGTCACTAAGGACATTGCTGAATGAAGTAACAGATATGTCATCAGACGCGCTGACAGTCCACAAAGAAGTAGGATACCATAGGGTTGCAGGAAGGGGATAAAATTGAGTGGTATGAAGCGGTGTCCCACTTCGATCTAGATAGGCGACGTGAAAATTCACATCCTGAAGATGGTCATCCAAAATCTGCCAGAAGAGTTTAATAACCAGCTCGCCGTTCCGATCTGTGAACACATCCAGACCCACTAATTTAAATAAGTCACCAAATGTGACGTTGATGGGATTTGCACCAGTCGCAGGAGCAATAGTATCTGCTTGCCAAGCGCTATAGAAGGACGGGGGCATATCTTGGTTTATTGCATTTTGGCTTAGGAGTAGATACCCGTCTTGAGCAGCCGCTATGCCAAACCCACTTATCAGTAGCTGGTTGACCTGCTTATGAATGTCATTCGGATGCTGGGGCCAAGGCGAGCCTGTTACATCTAAAAAGACTGTATCAGCATCCTCAACCCTGGGAAAGATATATATGGTCTCCCGTTGGCTAACGTGAGGGTTGAGCCTATCTTGGGCAGAGACTTTGGCGTCAGCAGGAATCTGACGTATCATCTCCTCCGCTTGCCGATGATGGTCCGTAATCGCGAGGAATTGATAGTGACCGCTTCCTGGCAAATACCCGTAAGCCCACTGGTTGGCTAACCCAGCACTCACGATGAATATCCCAACCAACCAGGACGCTAAGGAGCGAAATTTCTCCGGTGACCATCGATTTAACAGGCGATGCGCACCAAAGACACCGCTCAGGGTTGCAAACGGAACAATCGGGGCTGCATAAATCAGCGTATCTATCTGGTGCATAGGAGAGAAATCCGCCAACAAGTTGAGACCCAACGATGGCAGGGCCATGAAAAGCACTTCAGGGGCTAAGACGCCAAGAAATCCTACCGGAATCAGATGTCGAATCAGATAGACAAATGCATCGGCCTTTTGCAGTTGGCTCCAGACAACTGACGGTTGAGTCACGATAGCTGTGACGATTTGTAGAGGGGATTCACCCAGATATGCATAACGCCCCCAATGAATATTCCCATTGCCAAAGAGCTGCTGAATGCCCAATACCGCAACGAGTGCCCAAGTCAGCGAAAGCGCCATGGTCACTATCCCTAATCGTCGCCTTTTCATAAAAAGGAAGGCATAGAGGCCCATCATCAGGACCAACAGGGCTATCTCTTCTTTGCAGCTTGCTGCCAAAATGGCCGAGAGAATAAAAAGAGTATTCTGCTTTGTACGTAGGAAGTAAAATGCAGCAAGGAGGAAAGTAGGAGCCAACGTTAGGCCGTGAAACTCTAACCAGTTCGCAGCCTGGATCGATGGGTTGAGTAGGAACGAACCAGCAAAGATCAGGGATAGCCAGCCATTCTTTAGCTCGATGTGTGCCAGTCCATAGACAAACAGTGCACCGAGAGAGACTACCACGGATTGAAGAAATAGGAGCGTCTTGGGGCTACTATAGATCCAATAAAGCCAAGAAATAGGAATCAGTATCGGCTCAACATGGAGGCTGAGTCGATTGACAATGCCTTCCTGATTCGTCAGGTGGAACCAGCGCCCCTGTGATGTATTCCAAATCGCTTGATCGAAGTTCCCTAAATCTAAAGCTCGCGCCTCAAATGCATCAAACCTAAGAAACGTAAGCCAAATAAAATAGAGCGCATACCCAATAACGGCCAAGAATAAGAGGAGTTTCGGCAAATGCTGTTGCCAGCTATTCGTGCTCATAATCAGCACAGCCTAAATAGAGTAAAGCCACATCGAATTATTCGCAGGTCGTTTCAAGACTGAGACCATGCGTGAAACGAACGCTAAGCACCACCTATGGCCAACTGTAATATCAAGCAATTTAGGCAGGTTTTGGCAATCCAATAGTCCCAGTCTGAGGCGTGTCACCCCTTCGCCCGTTTGGCGTTGGTATGCGGGGAATGGTTCCCAAGACAGGTACTTCAAGTATACGCTCCACACTTTCCCTAGTGCGTAGCAAATCGGCTTCCAACCATGTTAGGAGAAGCACAACCGCAACGCCAAAGAGCAGTCCTAGCACACTACCTGCAATGGCATTGACTGTTGGTTTTGGCTGAATTTGAGATGCCCCAATCATACGGCTACGAATTTTGACTTCGATGCGATCTCTCTTATCTTGTTGGGCATAATATTGGGTACGATCTTCAACAAAGAGATCGGCCAACTCTAACGCCATAAGTTTTGCAACTTCAGGATCGCCCGATTCAGCTTCAATTTTGATGGTAAAGGTACTAGAGTCATCCGCTACGGCAACATTAGCCAAAAAATCATAGGGGTTTTGATCCAGTTTCGCCCGGTCAATCACCAACTGAGCATTCTCTGGCGTTCTAATATTAAGGGCGAAATTTCTCATGAGATCTTTGGCCGTATTGCCTAAACCCCAGTCTGGTCGCGCTGGGACTGTACTGACATGTACAGTGGCGCGGTATACATCTTCTTGTAGGCTGCTAATCCCGTAGCCTGCAACTGCGGCCAAGAACATGGCTACGATAACAATCCAACCCCGTTTGCGGATGATACGGATGTACTCTTGTATAGTCATTAATATTCTCCAAAACCTGCTTACCTGCGATCACGTTGATAAGCGATGGGTTTCAAGCAGAGCTGGACCTCGCTCAATCTATTAAATTATTGATATCAGCAGACTGATAGACTGGTTCATTGTCATTTTGCACACGAAGTGGCCCCTTCGGCACCAAAGGGAGAAATCTTCCATTTTGATCGAGTATAGATTTCTCGTCATCCCTGCTCCAAATGACAAGTTTGCGATCTACTGACATAGCTAACGGTGCTTTGGGATGCTCCCAAGTATAGGAAGCCCAAGCTCCTCAACATGGGCACGACTATAGATAGAAGTATCTAGATATTCGGCCAAAAACGCGATTCCCAGCCCGCCCACAATACCCAAAATAAGGCGAATCAAAAAGGCAAACTGCTCCTGAAGTGTTGGGCCAACCGGGGCAACCATGGGACCATCCAGTAACGTAATGGTTGCATCATTTGTGCCAAGTTGGTAAAAGTAAAATTCGGCATTCTCTTCCAATTCAGCCGTTGCGGCATGGGCAATGGCAACTGCTTCTTCCTCATTATGCCAAGTAAATTCAACGCTGATAATTCGGTGTTGTTTTCCTGTGGCGGCACTCCCACTGATGGCTCCCCCTGGGATGACGATTTGTTGCTCCACTAATCGTTGGCTGACTTGCTGGGAGAAGAGTTGGCTACTCACCACCTCCGTGAAATCATCGACTAGATATTCGCTGGTTAACCATGCAAAATAGCGTGGATCATAGATGGAAGCGTCCGCTACATCCAGGGGTAAAACACCAATCAGAAAACGTAATTGTGCACTGAATTGAGTGGGAGGAGCGCTCTGCCAGGGCTTCAGCTGAATCGCGCTCAATACGCTAACGAGAAGCGTTAGCACGATAGGTATCCACCAGCGTCGCCTGAGAATGTTGAAATAGGCCCGTAATTCCATATTTGTTCAGCTATGTTGCGTACCGGCGATCGTGATAAGGTAACATGGCTACCCACGAGAAAAATGTTACTTTATGCGGAGCCTGAGTATAGGTGCTTATCTGCTGTTGGGTTGGCTTTCTTATTTATCGATTCCCATTTCTCTACGAGCAGCTGTTCAATAAAGCCCCTCAGGTTAGAATGGAAATTCTGTACACTGAATTTCTCGGCTTGGTGACGACAAGCATCTGGACTATAGTAAGATGGTTGGAACCGTTTCAATGTATCAAGCAAGCTCTCCACGGTTTGGTCTTGAAACAGTTCACCGCTACGACCGGGTAGTATGGTATCGAGTGCCCCGCCACCAGCATATGCAATCACAGGGCGGCCAGAACTCATCGCTTCCACGGGCGCAATGCCAAAGTCTTCCAAGCCCGGAAAGATAAACGCTTTACAGTAGCGCAGGAGTTCCCGTACCCGGTTACGATTCAGACGGCCTAAGAAGATAACATTGTCATTCGCAATGAGTTCTAATGTTTGGCGGTCGCGACCATCCCCCACAATTACCAGCCGTTCAGTTGGCAGATGGGCAAACGCTTTCACCGCTAGATCAATTCGTTTATAAGGAATCAACCGACTCACGATTAGATAATAGCCCTGGGAAGCGATCTCAGCGGGAAGTCCTATGTCTTCACTGATATGAGAAGGCATAGGGCAAGGTGTCTGGCTAGATACTTGACCATGGCGGTTCACACCATTGTTTTGGCTTAACGTCGAATTTCTAACTATCGAATCGCTAGGCGTGAAAAAGCCTGTATCGACAGGTGGATAAATGATTGTGCTTTCCCGACCGTAGAGCTTAAGAATACGTTGTTGAATCTCGCGGCTTATAGCCACGAAATGATCCACCCGCTGAGCAGCATTTCGATCCCACCAGCGCAATGCAGGTAACAGGGGACGCAACAGCATACTTCCCGTCAAGCCAAAACGCTCTCGCGAAAGGTAATGATCCAACGACCAGAGAAACCGAGTTGGCGTTAGGCAATAACAGACATGAAGAGCACCATTGGGTGGGTGACCGTTTTTCCTCGTATTATAGAAAGTAGCATTTTGAAAGGCTGATTGGATCGACTTTGTACGAACGCCGTGACAGAATCCACTTTTGTTACTCAGCACTAAATCATATGAGTCAAGATGGAACTGCTGAAACGCTAGTGGATAAATAGGCATATACTGCTGATGGTGCGTCGTCACATATGGGAATTTCTGCATGAAACTAGTATGAATAGGTAGATGCTGAAAAGACGGTGGCATTTTTTCAGGCGCAAAGATGCTGGTAAAGACATCTGCCTCCGGAAATAGTGCTACCATTTCTTCAAGTACGTTTTCAGCACCACCTACTTGATTTAACCAATCATGGACAATTGCGATTTTGTAGCTCGGTTGCATGGGCGAATTGTACACTGCTCTAGATGTAACGCGCCAAAATAACTCTACTAGGAATACTGCTCTTGATATTTAGGGTACGTAGTGGATGGCAAATTACTTCACTCTTGCATGCTTAATCGTCCACCATTTTCGACATATTGTCGTTGGCAAAAATCACAAACAGCTTGAGTGCCATCAATATTTAGCGGTAACCCACATCGGCAGACCCACTGATAATGGTGAGCAGGGCTGCCAATCACAAGGGAATATGGTTTGACATCTCGCGTAACGGTTGCGCCAGCTCCTACCATAGCAAATTCGCCAATTTCAATCCCAGCAATGAGTATACTATCTGCGCCAATGGTCGCACCTCTCCGCACGACTGTTGGGACCAGCCAATCCCGAACCCCCCCATCTTCAAGCTGAAGTTCGGGCAGTCGGGACGATCGCGGATAGCGGTCGTTGGTAAAGGTCGCAGACGGCCCAACAAATACCCCCTCTTCAAGCGTAACGCCCGTCCAAATCATATTGCCATTCTTTATGGTAACATAGTCTCCGATAACGGCCCCGCTCTCGACAAAACAATGATCTGCAATGCTGCACTGCTTCCCGATTGTTCCACCCTTTAATACGTGGGAAAATGCCCAAATTTGGGTACCATCACCGACATTATCAGATTCTACAAGAGCAGTTGGATGAACGAAATAATCACTCATAATTTCCTCCGTGAGAAATGAAAAAGGCTACAGAATATATACTCGAGTTACACGCGCTGACTATGGCATCACAACGGCTACTGATTCCGTGTCATGTGTCAGCAATTTGTAACACTGAATATCTTTTGTTTTTGATAAACTCGAGTCAAGTTATCTATGTTATCTAGAGATATACAATGCTGGTAAATGACATAGAAAGGGTTAATAAAATACTTTGTTAACCACGATAATCAAAATTACTTTCCGTCAGAGTCTACCACATCATTTTAAGCGTAAATTATCCCAATTACTGACAATCACCTAGATCGATAGACAGCAAAGATAATCTTGTATGACATCGATGATTTCGTCACAGATAATTGTAGTAGCGTAAAGTATAGAGGTAAGTTCCATGGGACAGCAAGTAGGAATCAGTTCATTTAATCCAACAGCCGCAACAGTCAGCAGAGATGCCGTTCACGGATCCTCCCGAGATCGTGGCGTAATGGGAAGAAAGAGACATCGAGAAGCAACAGTCACGCTTGACCACCTGATGACCATCGATCCAAATGCAGTGAGTTTTGCTGGAGCAGATCGGTACGGTTATTTTTATCTTAAAAGAATAATTGATTTGGTACTAACGGCTTTTGCACTGATTACATTATTGCCGTTGATGATTATAATTGCTATTTTAATCTGTTTAGATTCATCTGGCCCTGCAATATTTGTACAGAAACGAGTTGGCGCTCGTCGCAGATATTACAATGGGAAGCCTTACTGGCAGCGAGTTGAATTCAACTTTTATAAATTCCGTTCAATGCGTCAGAATGCTGACACGGATTTGCACGAGAAGTTTGTTGCAGCATACATTTCTGGTGATACAAACAAGATGGCTGAGATACAGCCAGACGAAGAGAAGAAGGGCGAATTTAAGCTCTCACGCGATCCTCGGGTTACTAAAATTGGTCATTTCTTACGCAAGACCAGCTTAGATGAATTGCCTCAATTATGGAATGTGTTACAGGGCGACATGAGTTTAGTTGGTCCCCGACCTGCAATTCCATACGAAGTAGAACAATATCAACCTTGGCACATGCAGCGCTTTGCGACCATGCCCGGTATTACAGGACCATGGCAAGTAAGCGGACGTAGCCAGGTAACCTTTGATGATATGGTTCGATTGGATGTTCGATATACACAAACACAATCTGTTTGGCAGGACATAGGAATCATTCTGTGGACGCTGCCATCAGCATTTATTGGAAAGGGTGCTAGATAATGAGTAAGCTCAGAATCGGAGCAATAGGCTGTGGCTACTGGGGGCCAAATCTAATTAGAAACTTTATTGAAATCCCAGAGGCTGACTTGGTGGCAATATCTGATCTGCAGCAAGACCAATTGGACCGGATTACAACCCGGTATCCACAAATAGAAGTTGCAACTCAAAACTATCGTGACTTCTATGATCTAGAACTTGATGGTGTTGTGATCGCCACACCACCACATACTCACTACAAAATTGCAATGGAATGTATGGAGCATGGCCTCCATGCACAAATCGAAAAGCCGATTACGCTGAACAGCGACGACGCCGAGAAGCTGACAAAAGCCTTTGTGGAAAAAGGGCTAGTCCTCATGGTTGGTCATACCTTTGAGTATAATCCTGCTGTACGACTACTGAAGAAAATGATCGATCAAGGCGAACTCGGTGAAATTCATTATATCGATGCCGTACGAGCCAGCTTAGGTCTTTTCCAGACAAGGGCAAATGTTCTATGGGATTTGGCTCCTCATGATATATCCATCCTACGACATATTCTTGGCGCAGATCCAATTTCGGTTAGCGCTACAGGCTCCGATTGTGTCCAAGAAGGAATCGAAGATGTGGCCTATGGAAGGCTCAATTTCCCCAATAAGATATCTGCCCATATTCGCACAAGCTGGCTAGATCCGCTAAAAACACGACGAATTACCGTAGTTGGAAGCAAAAAGATGGTCATTTACGACGATGTGGAACCTCACGATAAGATTAAAATATATGATAAGGGTGTAACAGCCATCCGTCGCACTGAAACGTTTGGTGAATTTCACTTCGCGTACCATTATGGTGATGTGATCAGCCCTTATATTCGATTTGAAGAACCACTTCGTCTTCAATGTCAACATTTTCTTGAGTGTATCCAGGATGGGAAAACACCTTTAACTGATGGTCGGAATGGTACCCAGGTTGTGAAAATTCTCGAAGCCATGCAACACTCTATGGAAAATAATGGCAAGCAAGTGGCACTAGAGCAAGAAAAATACTCACAAAATGGCCTCGTGCATAAAGAACTCGTTATGGCATAAAAGCCGCTTATTGCATCCATCCTTACGTAAAGAAATCCAAAGTGCATATTGGTGATAGTGAATCCTGGTATGCACTTTTTGTTTTGCTTTTTTACCAATTTCTATCAGGAAAATAATAATGAATGTCCCATTTGTCGATTTGAAAGCGCAGTACCAAAGTATCCGTAAAGACGTCAATGTAGCTGTACTTGATATCATGCAGCGCGCCGATTTTATTCTGGGTCAATCAGTGGCTGATTTCGAAGATGCATTTGCTGAATATTGCGAGACCGACTATGCTATTGGTGTTGATTCCGGTTATTCTGCATTAGAGCTGATTATGCTTGCCTATGAAATCGGTCCAGGTGATGAAGTCATCACCGCCGCTAACACCTTCATTGCAACAGCTCTCGCTATTTCAAACTGTGGGGCCAAGCCAGTATTGGTCGATATGGATCCAGAAACATACAACATCGATCCAACCAAGATTGAAGCAGCGATTACCCCTGCAACCAAAGCTATATTGCCCGTACATCTTTATGGTCAACCGGCAGATATGGAAGCTATCACGGCCATTGCTCGCAAACATAACCTGTTTGTCTTCGAAGATGCTTGTCAAGCACATGGTGCACGGTATAACGGACGAAGGACCGGTAGTTTGGGGAATGCAGCAGCGTTTAGCTTCTATCCAGGAAAAAATCTAGGTGCATATGGTGATGGCGGTGCTGTAACAACCAACGATCCTGATATAGCTGAACGTATAAAGCTATTACGTAATTTGGGCCAAACTGTCAAATATCATCATGCAATTAAAGGAAAAAATAATCGTTTGGATACGCTGCAGGCGGCAGTGCTAAAAGTGAAGCTACCAGAATTAGACAGTTGGAATCAAGGTCGTCAAAAGGCTGCTGATATCTATGCAGAAGAGCTAGTTGGCTTGCCCATCACATTACCAAGCAAGCCGTCAAACGTTGAGCATGTCTATCACCTATACGTTATTTGCACCGAGAACCGAGATGAATTGCAAACTCGTCTGAATGAAGCAGGGATTGCATCGGGTCTTCACTATCCCATTCCAATACATCTTCAACCAGCTTATGCAGAGCTAGGATACAAGACTGGTGACTTCCCAGTTACGGAGCAATACGCCAGTAAGATTTTATCCTTACCTATATATCCGGAGCTAACAGAAGAAAAAATTTCATACGTGGCTAACACCGTCAGCGAATTTATTGGCGAAAGCCAGCCTGATGCTGAACTTGTACTTGGAGACTAATGTGGAATTACGTACCTACTTGCAGATTATCAACCGGCGAAAATGGATTATTCTGACATCAACGTTGGTGGCAGCCTTCATTGCTTCCGCGGTGATGTATGTGGCGGCCCCGATCTACGTAGCCACCACTACTCTCCGGGTCGCAACCATTGGCTCTGAATCTGGTGGCCGTATAGATATTAACTATACGGAACGGCTTATGAATACCTATTCTCAGATTGTTCGGTCAGGCAATGTACGAAGGCAACTGAGAACCGAACTAGCTTTGACAGAACTGCCATCCTTAGCAGTTGAAAAAATTGTCAATACCGAGCTAATGAGAATCCAGGTAGAAGCCAAGGATCCGAATCTAGCAAGTACCACGGCAAACAAAGCGGCGGAGATTTTGATTGCGAAGAGCTTAGAGCTATACGGTGGTGGTGGGCGACCAAGAGTGGAAATCTTAAATGAACAGTTTACACAAGCACAAGATGAACTCGCCCAGGTGCGCGAAGAGTATGATTTGCTCTTAAAGTCCTCTGATGGTACGACCTCTAGGCAGATAGATTCGCTCGGTCAATCCATTGCTGTTAAGGAACGCACAGTCTTGACACTTCTTGAACAGTATGAGAGCGCGCGAATTGAGGAATCATTGCGCACAAATGCAGTTTCTATCATTGAGCATGCGATTGTGCCATCAAGTGCAGCCAAACCCAGGAAAGAGCTAAATATCATTCTTGGTACATTGCTGGGTTTGTTTAGTGGACTTGCATTGGCCTTGGTTTTAGAGAATCTGGATACGACATTGTATAGTGCCCACCAGATTGAAGCGCTAACGAATCAGGCCACAGTAGGTAGAATTCCTGCTAAGCCAGGCGGAACGCTTGAATTGGTTCAGTATGGGGATCGCAACTACCCTCAATTAGAGGCATTCAGACGCTTGAGAATCAATGTGCTGGCGGCAACGAGCGATCTACCTTCAACATCGCTACTGGTGACTAGCGCGGAAGAAAAAGAAGGCAAGTCAACCGTTACAGCTAATCTGGCTGTAACTATTGCTCAATCTGGGCGTCGGGTAGTGGTTGTCGACTGTAATCTGCACAATCCACAACTTCATACTCTCTTTAGCGTGCCAAACACTAAGGGGTTGAGCGATATATTGACGAAAGATGTGGATATTGATGATATGTTGCTTACGACTCAATATCCCCGCCTGAGCATTGTACCCAGCGGCACTCAGATTTCAAGCTCTATGGTATTGGTCGGTTCTCTCTCTGTCCAAGAACGAGATCTTTTTAGTCAACTAACTCAGGGAACTGAATTGCTCGGCTCTAGTAAAATGAGAGAGACAATTGCTCAGCTACGTGAGGTTGCTGATGTAATTCTACTGGATACACCTGCTCTGCGTTCAGTCACAGATGCCGCCATGCTAGTACCACTCGTGGATAATGTCCTATTGGTTGTCGCAAGGTCTCATTCTAGCCGAGAATCTCTGCAATCGACATATAAGCAGTTAGAAACAGTCCATGCCAAAATGATTAGTCTAGTCGTAAACCAGGAATAACTCTGGGAACTAGCCAATGACACAGACTACAATCCCATATCCGGCATCTATCTTCAAAGGTTATCCTCGACAATCGATCTGGGATCATCTCCAGACATGGTTACGCTTTTTGCCTCTGCTCGTCGCAGCAGCATTGGTGGCTGATCTACTTACGCCATTCCTGATCTGGAAACGAATTCTGCCAGGTCCCGCCCGCTTCTTTGGCGATCTGATTATTCTTTCCATGATCGGCCATTGTCTTTGGCTCATGTTGCGGCTTGACAAAATTCCATCGGCATTTCTACTCATTATTGCTCTATCCGTTGTGGGCGGTACCGTTGCATGGCATGAAGAGCAGAGCTGGCAAGCAACAGCTTGGGGAATCTGGCTAATGTTCAAGTACCCTATGATTGGAATCTATGCATACCTTCATCAAGGGTGGTTGCCTGATTTTCCCAAGCGGTACGTCTATTTTCTGTTCGGATTGCTTCTATTTGAGACAGGTTTTCAAGGCATTCAGTTCATCCTCGGGCAAGCACCAGGTGATGATCTTGCAGGAACTTTCGGACGGCATGGTGTTGCCCCGCTTTTTATGGTGATTGCACTTGCTGCTTGCATAGCATTTGGACATTGGTTAGCTACAAATAATTGGTGGTTACTCACAGGAGCGATCATATTAGGGGTGATATCCAGCGTATTGGGTGAGATGAAAATCTTTCCAGTGGCAGTTCTGGCGTTGGCTCTGATCTGCGTGGGAATTCAAGTTGTGCGGAATGGAAAAATTGGTCAAGCGCTCTTGATCATAGCTGGACTTGTCATAGCGGCTCCAATTTTTCTCTATCTCTACAATACACTTGTGGCTGATGTTGGTGGTACGCGACGCCTTGAGGAGTATTTGGATTTCGAGACGACTGAGCGATACTTACAAAATACAGATCTCACCGAAGATGGCATTTACTATTTTGGACGTGGTTTTGCCATGACCTATGCTTGGAATGCAATTCAACGGGATCGTACAACCTTACTATTTGGCTATGGGATTGGGGCACGTGCTGATAGTTCCGCGCTGGGTATTCTAGGACAAGCACTTATACAAAGTGATTACGGTAGAACAACTGGTGGGACAAGTATATTAGTCCTATTGCAGGAGTTGGGGCTTATTGGTATTGGTGTACTTGCCATCTTTGTAACCTTCCATTCGTTACAGCTCTACCATGATGTTCGCCTCCATACAGATGTATACGCCAAAATTCTCTGTTATGGTCTACTTCTCTTTTCAATCATGTGGCCTTTTTGGATTTGGTATACCAAATCTTGGGGATTAAATATCGTTATGATTCTCTATTGGGTTGCAGTTGGTTATACGTTCCGTCATAGAGCTCATGTAGATAGTCCACCCATGTCCCCAGTATATAATGGTAACATTCAATAGGCATTTCAAGAATCTGATATGAAATTGAACATTTTCTCAGATAAACCCATGTTGCTGACAGATTAACTCCGCGAATTTCCTATCGAGCCAATGATAATATTCATTATTATTATACTGCGGTCGTTTTGAAAACAGGTGTTTTCCGAAGCTCTACCAGAGAGACCAAACACCTGTTTTCAAACGGAGCTGAGTATAGTAGAGCACAACGAGTGTTCTTTAGCTATAGAGGAAGGTGTTGCGGGGTAATGATTTTTGGCAGTTCTGTAAAAGTCAAGTACAAGGGCAGAACCGCAGGGGGCGTGCTACCTGAACGGGCTATGTGTGACTTTTACGCTACTGCGATTTTTGAGTAACGACTCAGCTTCGTTAGAAGATGCATTATCAAGAATTTCAAATAGCAATGATGACTATTGCTGCCTAGCAGTGATGAAGAAGAATTGGCTGAGCGTTACAGATAAGGTTCAAAACTATGACTGTTCAAATTGAGCAAGAATCGAATACGCATCTTGAAGAAGAACTAAATCCACCGAATAGGCGCCAAGCATTGGTAGATTTCATGATTGTGGGCGCACAAAAATGTGGAACAACAACCTTGGCCGCTCAACTTGCGGCCCACCCAGATGTATGCTTCTGTAAAGAGAAGGAGCCAGGCTTCTTTAATAGCCATGTTGATTGGGAAGACAAATTAGATGAGTATCATAGCCTCTATACACCGGCCAACGGTCAGATTTGTGGGGAGGCCTCTACTATGTATACCTTTTTCCCAGAGGTAGTAGATGTCCATGAGCGACTTTATCGTTACAATCCAGCTCTAAAATTAATCTACATCATGCGCAACCCAGTTGAGAGAGCTGTTTCCCTTTATGCCCATAATGTTGTGCGGAATATTGAAAAGAGCGCACCGGAGCAAGCAATCTTCAAAGATCCAACATATCTAAATCGTAGTCGGTATGGGATGCAAATTCAGCCATTCATTGAGCTTTTCGGGCGAGAAAATGTTCTACTTCTAGTTTTTGAAGAGTATATTGCGGATCAGAATTCCGCACTCGCTCAGGTCGCAGATTTTCTGAATATATCTGTCAATGGCTTTAACAATCAAGACGATTCCCACAATCATAAGAGTGTTGGTGTTCCCTACCTCAAGTACGAGTTTGTGCGTCAAATTACCAGCACAGATCTCTTTCAATCGCTCCGAACGTATGTCCCTCAGAACATACGTTACTCATTGCGCAGCTATGTATCAAATACCTTAGAAGAAAAGCCGGAATTTTCCCCACCTCTACGCCAAGCCATGCGTCGGTTTGTTGATGATGACATCAATGCAATCGAAAGACTTTTGGAGCGCAAAATACCAGCTTGGCAGAGATAACGAATAGACTGCACCCGAAAAAAAGATTCTTCGGAAGCTTAGGCTTCCCTAGAAAGACATTGTGGTCTTCTAACAATTAACAGTCATCCAGATAAAATTTGTCCTCCATTTTTGCGATGCATCTATACAGCGGTCGTTTTGAAACCGCAGGTTTCTTACGCTTTATCAAAGTGAACAATCTACGGTCTTCAAACAAGGATTGAGTATAAATAGCCAGCGATAAAAGTCGGAAAATTTTACTGGTAAACAGTATAAAGGAACTCATTGTGAACCGACGTTTGATCTGGGTATCCACGATTAATCCATTTGAAACTTTAGACGTTGCCACTTGGCTGGTCACGACAAGAGAGCTTCGGCATTCTGGTTGGGACGTTCAGTTAATTGGCTTCGGGCCTGATGGAAATCATCAAGTAAATGATACAGAAATTATTTGTTTCCCCTGGCCCAATACCTATTTTTTAGGGCAATCGCTATACCACCTCCGTGTTCTCCGTTTCTTGTGGAATCAGTTTAACGAAGCTGACTTCATCCTATTTCACCAAATTTCAGCCCTGTGGATGCTTCCATTGATTCTATATCGAGCCATTCTCCGTAAGGATGGCCCTCTCTTGGTTATGGATACAAGGGATCTGATGGACATTACACAAGGAAGCATTAAAGCTCGTTTGCGAATGGCATTTTACCAGTTCGTCTACTCTTTAGCGCCTTTTGCATTTGATGGGCAGACCACAATAACGCCACAAATGGCCAAATTAATCAAAATTCCTGAGGAGCAACTTTGGGGTATCTGGCCATCTGGGGTCGAGCCAAAACGCTATCAAACAGCTTCAGATAATCGGAGATGGCCACAAAAAGACGAGCCTATACATTTGATGTATTTAGGCATTCTACTACAGAAAAGGAATCCAATCCCCTTATGCCGTGCAGTCATACGTGCCAATGAGGAAGGAATGAACTTCAATTTAACCTTTGTTGGTAGTGGGCCGGAAGAAGAAAAGATAAAACCGTTTGTTGAAGAAAGTAAAGGGTGTATCTCTTTACTAGAACCTATTGCCCACAGCGAAGTCCCATCTATGTTGGCTCGTGCCCATGTTGGAGTAACATCTTTGCCAGAACCAGGGGATACCAAATACGAAGCATCCAGCCCGATTAAAATCTTCGAGTATCTGGCTGCAGGATTGCCCATTTTGGCGACCACCAATATCTGCCATACTCATGTGGTAGGTCAAGGTGAGTATGCATTTTGGGTAGATGAAGTCAGTGATGACGTCATATTGCAAACACTGCACCAAATTTGGGAACAAAAAGATTCATTACCAAGTTTAGGGGATTCAGCAATAGGGGCAGCTGCTCAATGGAGTTGGCAGGCTGCTAGCCAGAAGTTAGAAAATGCGCTGCTTAACGGACTTAATGCGAGCCAAGTAGAGGCTCATATTGCTCCGGATGAGAATTTAAGAACATTATGAAAATACTAATGTGCAACAGCTTTCATTACCTGCGCGGGGGTGCTGAACGCTGTTTTTTTGAGTTATCTGCAATTTTGGAAGCGAACGGCCATACGGTGGTTCCTTTCTGTATGTCTGACGAACGTAATTTGGCATCTAAATATAGTGACTATTTCATGAGCCAGATTGACTTTCCGACCAAGCTTAAAGAAGGAGGTGTCAAATCCAAGTTAGAAGTAATGGAACGGGTCATTTATTCTCGGGAGGCCAACCGAAAAGTGACCGAACTAATCGAAGATACCCAACCCGATATCGCCCATATTCATGGTATTGCTCACGAGACATCCCCATCAATCTTACCAGCCATTAAGCGTTTCGGTATCCCGATTGTCCAGACGCTTCATGACTACAAACTTATCTGTCCAAACACATCATTCGTTTCAGGTAATTCGGTCTGTGAAAAGTGTCGTGGGCATCGATACTACAATGTGATGCTCAACCGATGCAAACGCGGTTCATTGCCAGCTAGTTTTTTGGCTGCTGTTGAAGCGTACGTTCACAAGGGTATGCAAATCTATGAAAAACATGTGGACCATTTTATTTCACCAAGCCAGTTTTTGAAAGAAAAGGTGGAATCTTATGGGATACAGAATCCCATCGTTCATCTACCTAACTTTATTAACATAGATGATTTTACACCCTGCTATGAGCCAGAAGACTACTTCGTTTTTTGTGGCCGGCTGGTCCCAGAAAAAGGGATCAGAACATTGGTACAAGCCATGAAAAACATCAACCAATCCCACCTCTATATAGCCGGAAATGGCGAATTAGAAGATGACCTGAAGGATTTCGTTCGGAATAACGATATATATAATGTAACCTTCTTAGGACATTTGCCTAAGGAGAAGCTGATACCTCTAATACAGAAGGCGTCTTTTATGGTAACACCATCTGAATGGTACGAGAACAATCCGATGAGCGTAATCGAGGCATTTGCTTCTGGAACACCAGTTGTAGGTGCTAATATCGGAGGAATTCCAGAATTAGTTCAGGATAACCATACGGGAATGCTCTTTGAATCAGGGAATCAGCAACAGTTAGAAATTTCGATTCTAAGCTTACTCAGCAATCGGGAAAACCTGATTCGCATGGGTCAAAATTGTAGAGCGCACGTTGAAACGCATAATAACCCTACTACCCACTACCAACAAACCTTAGCGCTTTATCAGCGGTTGCTTAGACAATCGCAATTTCAGTAGACTATATCGATGCTCACTGTCTCTGCGCAATCGGTGAATTGTCATCGATGCCACAGAGACATCGAGAAAACAATGCAACCAGATCTCTGAAATACATATAGATATCTAGATATGACCTGCCTGTAGCTCTAAATACCGCAACTTGGCCAATTTGGAGCTTGTAGTCAGCACAAAACTTTGCTAAATATCTATATGCATCCTCAAGCACATCTCGAATAGTCAAATTGCATTCATGGTTAGGAAGATGCATTGCTGTACAATCTGCATCTGATTTTTGTCCTCCGCAATTATTGTCTAGTCACAATTGTCATCTTGAGGAATCGTTAAACCGTATATTCTAAACCGTGGGTCAAGCTGTTATTTAGGGGATGATGTTCATGAAAAAGCAAATTGCCTATATTGGAATTAAGGGGCTGCCTTCCAAAGCTGGAGCAGACCGAGTCGTTGAAGGGATTGTTCAAGGGCTAAATCGGGACTTATATCAACCTGTCGTTTATTGCTGTGCTAGAACGGTTCCGTCCAAAACGGTTATACCTGGAGTCGATCTCGTTCGTATTTTCACAATTCCAGGGAAATATTTTCATGCACCGCTTCTCTTTCTGTTTGCTGCCCTACATGCACTTTTATTTAGACGATATGATTTAATTCATGTACATAACGTAGAAGCCTGTTTTATTGTACCCTTCCTTCGTCTTCGTTATAAAGTACTCTCAACTTCCCACGGTGCAGCTCAATTGCGTGATAAGTGGAGTAAGTGGGCAAAATTGGCTATACAGCTTACTGAATATCCTTTTGTCCATATATCAAATGAGATTACAAGTGTATCTAAGCCTTTGGCAGAACATTATCAAGAAATGACGCATCGACAGGTACATTACATTCCAAATGGGGTAAATTCGGTAGAAAAAATTGATATTGCTGCGGCCAAAGCCATCTTAGAGGAAATTGGTCTGCAAGAGGAAAATTATATCTTCTTTGCTGCCGGACGTATTATTGGGACAAAAGGCTGTCACTTCCTCTTAGAAGCCATGCAACAGATCGATACAGATGTCAAAGTATTGGTTGTTGGAGATGCTTCTCATATGCCAGAATATAAGCAGCATCTTGAAGCGCTTGCTGACGACAGGGTACACTTTGTACCGTTTATTGCTGACAAGGCCACGCTGATGGGGCTACTTCGCCTTTGTCGCTTCTTTGTCTTTCCTTCTACAGTAGAGGCTATGTCTATGATGCTACTGGAGGCCGCTGAGGTAGGGGCACCAGTACTTTGTAGCGACATTGCAGAGAATACGAATGTATTACCTCAGCAAGCTCGTTTCTTTCACTCTGCTGATGTGGATGACTTGCGCCGTCAGATTCTGTGGGCGCTAGAAAATCCTCAGAAGATGGAACAACTTGCTCGAGATGCCAAAGCCCATGTGGATGTGGAATATCGTTGGGATGAAATTGTACGACAATATCAGGCATTATATGCACGATTGACGAATCAAGCAGTGTTTCTCGGTGATAAAATCATGCAAGAAACAATTAACCTGCCGAATTAAGCTGCGGCTATTTTGAAAATAGGTGTTTTTTAGCTCTACCCTACTCTGAAAATAAGCCCGCTCATCTGAGAGGAAGACTGACCGATTTCCATCCTTCCATGGTGCAGTTGGATGAATGAATGTCCGTCCTGAAAATAGGATAAGGATTCAGGTAGATTAGCAGGACTTTTTCATCCTTCGTGGTGCATCTTGATCCATGAAAAACTACTGAGAATAGACCAAAATGTCACTAGAGCCTAGATAGAAAAAGCACCTCTTTTCAAACAGCGCCGAGTATAAGTAGATTTAGGAATAGTAATAATTCAGATATCACTAATCATCTTGTTTCTATTACAGCAGCTAGGTGATACTGGAACATTACATCCATAAATATAGATTATAGAGTCAAGAATGAATGCCAAATTACCATCTAAAGTAACTATTGGTTTGCCTGTCTATAATGGCGAACCTTTTCTTCATGAAGCTATTGAATCTGTCTTGCAACAAGGACATACGAATTTTGAGTTAATTATCTCTGATAATGGATCAACAGATAGAACAGAAACGATTTGCCGAGAATTTGCAGAGAAAGATGAACGGATTCGCTATTATAGAAGTGACGTAAACCGAGGCGCTTCTTGGAATTACAACCGCACCTTTGAACTAGCAACGGGTGAGTATTTTCGTTGGTTGGCCGCGGATGATTATCTTGCACCTACCCTATTAGAAAAGTCAGTCACTATCCTCGAAAATCATCCCGAAGTAGTACTTGCTTTTTCTTGGGTTGTTGATATTGATGCCGATGGACGTGAACTAGAAGTCAAACGCTCTACGGTAAACTCTACTCGGCAGAGGCCAAATGAACGTTTTCGCGGTTTAAGTGAGGTACGGGGTAGCCATAACTGTGAAGAAGTGTTCGGGCTAATCCGAAAGGATATTCTTGCCTGTACAAAGCTCATTGACAACTACACGGACTCAGATAGAACATTGTTAGCAGAGTTAGGGCTGCACGGCCCATTTCATGAGATTGCTGAATCTCTTTTCTACCACCGTCTTCACGAAAAGGGCTCGGTTACCGCTAACCCAACGCGCCATATGAGAGCAGCATGGTTTGATCCAAAGTTGGCTCAGAAGTTAGTCTTCCCCAACTGGCGTCAACTATATGAGATGCTGATGGTTCCCTTGCGTGTGCCAATTTCACTACAAGAACGGCTGCTCTGTTACAAACATCTATTTCGATGGACGATTCGTCGTCGTCAACACCTACGTAAAGACCTTGTCTGGGCGAGCAGGCAGCTCCTTGGATATAGCTAATCTCATCTGTTCCAATAGCTTTTGAATCGTTACATTAGATAATTGGGTACGTCACCAAAGGTATACCAGTAAATATAGGGAGGGATGGTATAAGCAGGCAATGGTCGCGCTGTATACATACCCTCCCTACTTTTTTGTTAGATAATTACTATGACTATAAAGGCAGCAAACATTAGCGTTGTCATTCCGACATATAATCGGGAAGACCTAATTCAACGAGCAATCGAAAGTGCATTGAATCAAAGCAACCCGCCAGATGAAATCATTGTCGTTGACGATGGTTCCACAGATGGCACAAGAGCTATCCTGGAAGGGTATGGCAGCAAAATTCATTCTATATTTCAAGAGAATTCGGGATCAGCTGTTGCGCGCGATCGCGGCATACGATCAGCATCCTCAGAGTGGGTTGCCCTCCTTGATTCGGATGATTTTTGGCACCTAGAGCATCTTCAACGAATGCTATCTGCTATTGAGCAAACTGATGGCCGAGCGAATTACTATTTTGCAGATACGTTGCATCCGCCTGATCGCGGCGTCGAAAGTCGCTGGGCGGCGGTAGGCTTTGAACCAAATGCTCAAGTGAATCTAATTGAAGATGGTAGTGAATGGGCACTGATGAATCCACAACCCATGATGCTTCAATCATCCGTATTTAGCCGGTCTGTATATGTGGCCGCTGGGGGATTTCTACCTGAGCTTCGCTTTCGGGATGATACGCACATCTTTTTAAAATTGGGTCTTAACCAATCCATTTGCGCCGTTTGTGGAATCGGAGCTGAGATGACTTCAGACGGGGATCCAAATCAGCGGTTGACCCTATCATATAGCCGTGCAAAGTTAGAGATGGGACACCATATGCAGGTGTGGATGTTCTCTGATCTTTTAGCCTCGCTTCCGGCACTGCATAAGGATGCAAAGACAGAAATTCAAAGACGACTTGTCGGCGCACATTACTCATTGGCGCGAGATTCCTGGCAGCAAAAGCGATTCGTCCAGATGGGTCGGCGATTGATGCAGAGTTATTTTCTGAAACTAAAGTTTAGTTTGCAGACCTCCTAGCTAATAGGATCTCGCTATTTAATTTTTTAGTTAAAAAACTCCTTATGCATATTTTACTCTATCATTTTTACTCAAGAACACCGAACCCTGTTTATCAGGAAGTGGCCAATAATCTTCGCCAATTGGGGCACACTGTTTGGCTTGGCTCCCGTGATGAGGATGATAACCTTGCATGGCATGACGGCAAACAAATCATTGATGTCATACTTGGTCCGTATTCAAAAAATCCCAGCACATCTGTGGCCGGAAAATTGCAAGAGAACCTTGGATTTCTGAGCTACATCATGCGTGTGAGAGCTTTTATCCGACAGGTGGCCCCTGATGTCGTACAAGCCAACATTAATAACTTGGGATGGCTTTTGCCTTTGGGAGGGCCTGCAAAGACAGCTTTCATGTATGATGTCAGGCAGATTAACGAAGCAGTTGACAGCAGTTGGAAACAGCGGCTTAATGAAAAACGAACTATACTAAATATGAGGCTGTGTGCAAGGTTTCTTTACGACCACACGTTCTTTTGCCATAAAGAGGCAGCACGCAAAGTCTTAGGTGAAAATTGGGCAAAATATAGCTCATCCATTCCGGTTGGTATCGATCATCAGTTTCTTTCCGTACCAACTACAGATGAAGCGTCAAATATAGCTCCAGAGGATTTGTCACCAGTACGCTTCGTATATATTGGGACGTTGAGTAGGCTACGTAGCCTCGAAAAGCTACTTTGGGCTGCTAGCACTGCATCGCAAAGCAATCGTAAAATGCGTCTTGATCTGATTGGTCCTGATACATCTGGTGGATATTATCAGAAATTAATTCAGGAACTAGACATTGGCAACATGGTTTCGATTAAGCCACCCGTTGCCTATGAGCAGGTTCCGCAAACCCTACTCTCATATGATGTGGGGCTTGCTTATGTACCGGACCGCCCTACTTGGCATTATCAGCCAACAATTAAGGTGCTCGAATACCGCGCATTGGGTATGCCCATCATATCAACAGATGTAGCAACCCATCGAGAAATTGTGGAGCATAACAAAAACGGGCTTCTGGTAGCTGATACACCAGAAGCGCTAGCAGATGGAATGCTTCGATATTTAGATGATGGACAATTTTTAAGTGAATGCCAAACCAATGCCCGTGCCATGCGGAGAGGCACAACCTGGTTAGAAGTGGCCCAAATGTATGAAGAGGCATATCAGAGATTTGCTACTGCACAAGCCCCGTAAGCGTTACCAAACTACGATTTGGGGCAATGAGCCGTAAATAATTTGTGCGTTTCATTCGGGTATGACCTCGTCAAATGACCAATTTACTTAACTCCCGTTCCTAGAGAATAGCTTCAAGAGGTGCGCTATAAAAAGCCTTAAAGCACAGACGATAGAAAGTAGTCTCTTGATGGGCGGGCTAACAATGGTGTTACGCCCACTTAACCTAATTGCCACCGTCATTTTAGCGCGACTACTAGATCCTGCCGATTTTGGTCTAGTTGCCCTTGCAATGATTCTGTTCTCAACATCCCATCTTTTTGTTGGATTGGGTATGGGGCCAGCCATCATTCATAGTGAATATAAGCCATCGCAGGTTGCTTTCCCTGCGTTCCTTATAACCACAATTACTGGTTTTACAACCTATTTTCTTGTCATCTGGAATACTGAATTTATCGCCCAATTATTGGGTAGTATGAATGTAACTGCTGTTCTTCAAGCGCTCTCGCTTCTGCTCATACTCAACGCGTTTAGTATCGTGCCTTTAGGCCTTCTCCGCAAAGAAATGATGTTCCCGCACGTTGCAGCAAGCATAATGGCACAACAGATTGTCTATCTTGTTGCATCAGTGTGCTTGGCATGGGGTGGGTATGGTCTCTGGAGCCTTGTTTACGGACGATTGCTTGCTCAGCTAACAAGCACAGTTTGGGTTTGGTTTGCATATCCAGGTTGGGATTGGTTGATACCGAATCGTTTCGATATCGCTATCTTTCACTCATTATTAACGTATGGCATAAAGACCTTCGCCGGAGGGATTACGAGCTATCTTCATTCCCACTGGGATGACTGGCTCGTTGGTCGCATGTTGGGGGAGGTTGCCCTTGGTTTCTATAGTAAGGCCTACCAATTTAGCAATGAGACTCTCGGCAAACTTGCTAGAAGTACGGTTGGAACTGTCTTCTTCTCAACTTATGTGAAGCTTAGAGATGATGAAGTAGCGCTACGTAATACGTACCTAAAAAGTATCCAAATGGTGCTTGTTTTGATGGTACCGATTTCATGTGGCCTGATTGTGATCGCACCTCAACTGGTTTCCATTGTCTTTGGCCCCAAATGGGTGTTTATGACAACAACCTTGCAGATCTATGCCCTCGTCGTCTTAAGTCGTCCCATTTCTGAAAACAGCGCACCCTTCTTTCAGGCTCTAGGACATCCTGAGTATAACATGCGTGCCGGGATTGCATTGTTATTCGTTATGATTCCACTTGCTCTACTTTTGCTGCCTTGGAATATCGAAGGCGTGGCACTAGCTGTGACAATCTCGCACTTTTTTGGCGCAATTTACAATATTTATCAGGCAGAGAAGCTGCTGCCTGGACTAATGAGGCCCACTTTAATAAGCTGTGGTCAAAGTTATTTAAATGGATTAATTATGGCCTCGGGGATCTATATTTTTATTATGACGATTCTCGAGCCAGCAGGTTGGGGTGAATCCCTGCTTGGTCTGTTGAGTGCAACCGCTATCGGCATTCCATTTTACTTGGTCGGCCTGTATGTTATTCAGAAAGACTTGTTCTTTCAGATCATAGGGCTTGTTACCGAGCAGTTAAAAAGGCTCCAGCGCTTTATGCCTGCTCGCTTTGTGCGTCATATTGAAGTCGAACGGGTACTTAAGTAGAAGGGGCTATTAGGATCACTGTTGAAGAGCAGTAGGCCGCAAGATATCAGGGGATTTTCTGTTCCACCAGCGGATACATTGCAGTCTACTGAAAATGGAAGGGATAAATGAAAAGGACGTCTATTTTTATAAGTATCTATATTAGCTTATTTTGTCTAGGCTACTACTGGGCTTATGGCCAGGCTCAGGAAAAGCATATTTACGATATTGATGTGTCGGCTGCTGAACCATTAGATGGGGTCGATAGTGTACAATCTGCTGCAGTATATTCAGCGGATATGGGCAAAACACCTCTTTCGAATGGGCAAATTGTTGACAGAGTCATTGCTGCAAGTCAACTTCAGCAACCGGAGACAATTGATGAATACAATGGAACGATTCCACCGGCACTTAACCTTTTTTATGGTGAATCTCAGCATTTTGGTCATATTGGCAACCCACAAAGTCATGTGAATATTCTGGGCAACCTACAGGTTGAGGACAATATCGGTACCATCGAATATTCATTGAATGGTGGCCAAATCATGACCACAACGATTGGGCCGGATAGGCGCCGCTTACTCAATAATGGGGACTTTAATATTGAAATTCCCCATACTATTCTTATTGATGGAACAAATCAACTCGCTATCACTGGTCGGGATCAATTTGCTCAGCATATCTCATCCAATGTAACAATCAATTACACAGCAGAGCAGGAGTGGCCTCTGCCATATGAGGCAGATTGGGGTAACGCGTCCAAAATATCGGATGTAGCCCAAGTTGTAGATGGTGCATGGACTTTGACCGATACGGGAGTCCAACCTACGGCTCTAGGGTATGATAGGTTAATTGCAATCGGTGATAGTAAGTGGAGTGATTATGAGGCGACAGTTCCTCTAATCATTAAAGGCATTGACGACGCTAGAGGTTTCCGTTTTCCTAGTCTTGGACCAGGTGTCGGCATCATTATGGATTGGAATGGTCACTTTCAGCAGAATAATGAGCTGCCCTTTACTGGATGGCAAGAATTCGGTGCCATAGGTTGGTACCGTTGGAGTCAAACTGATGGCGTGACCTCCGCTGGTCTGCAAATGTTAACTTATTATGGACGCGAAAAGGCAACCGATCCGTCACTTCAAATAGAGTTTGAAGTTCCATACATGCTGAAGATGAGTGCTCAGCAACAAGACAATGGGACCAAATTATATCGTGTTAAGATGTGGGAAAGCAGTGACCCCGAGCCGTTAGCTTGGAATATGACGTCAAGTGGTGACCCTGCAGCTGCAACCAGTGGCTCCATGCTTTTGGTTTCCCATCACGTTGATGTTGAATTTGGTACGGTCAATGCTCAGCCCCTCTCCTCAATTCAACCGAAAGTGAACCTGACTGCCAATAGTGGCGGTTCAGTAACTATCGAGCCCAATTTGCCCTTCTATAGCTATGGGCAGGTAATCACCGTCAAAGCAAATGCCGAAGTAGGTCAAGTAGTGGAATGGCAAGGCGATCTTCAAGGTAACGACTCTGAACAGCAGATTACGCTAACGAAAGATCTGGATATTATCGCGAATTTCATCTCGGCTGAACCGCTACCGCTGGCCGTATCCGTTGCTGGCAGTGGCAAAGTTCTCGCTTCTCCAGAACAAACAACCTATCCCATTGGAAGCCTTGTTACTTTAACGGCGGTAGCGGATGATGGGTATCGTTTTACCGGTTGGAATGGGACGTTAAACGGCACGGAGAATCCAATTCAATTCGTTATGTCCCCAGGTAAAGAATTCACAGCCACCTTTACGACCCGCTCTATGTTGACGCCACCGATTTCTGATGATTTTAATTCGTGTCTTTTGGACAATGATTTATGGACCTTAGAAGATCCAATTGGTGATGTGACTCTAAGCCAAAGTGGTACTCAAGCGATCATATCCATTCCTGGTGGGACTGATCACGATTTATGGACCGAGAAAAATTTCGCACCCAGAATTATCCAGCCCATGGCTGATGGTGACTTCATGGCAGAAGTTAAATTTCAAACTGTTCCTACTCAACGATTCCAGATGCAAGGGCTGATTGTCGAACAAGATGATAAGAACTTTCTCCGCTTTGACGTTTTCCATAGTGGTACTGAACTGCGGCTATTTGCAGCCATATTTGATAATACTGAGGCCCAACCAACTGTTCGGTTTAATGAAGAAATTTCATCTGACCTGAAAGAAGATTCGGATATAGTGATACGAGTTCAGCATTTTGATGATAGATGGCGTCTCTTTTACTCATTTGATGGAAGTAACTGGATTGGCCCAAAGGTTACTTTTGAACATCCTTTAGTCGTCAAGCAGATCGGTGTATTTGCTGGTAATACAGCTTCTAATGACGATATCCCTCCTGCTTATGAGGCCAAGATAGACTATTTCTATAACTCGATAGTGCCACTTACGCCAGAGGATTTTATCCAGAACCAAATAACCGTCAACACAATCGGCAACGGCTCAGGCACGGTGAATGTTTCTTCTGCTCAACAAAATAGTACCGAATATACCTGTGGAGAAATCGTGACGCTCACGGCACAGCCAAGTAGTAATGCCCGATTCGTTCGCTGGAGTGGTTCGGGGATCGATACAACAGATAACCCAGCGAGAATCTCCATTACTGGTGGGCTGCAGACGGTTACTGCTGAATTTGAAACAGCAATGCAAGCTATTTTCCTACCATTTGTTGTAGAATAAGAGTCTGTTATATAAGGATGCTGTTTTACACGAAGAAGGAGTATCTTCTCAATAGGTGCCGATTTGGCAGGACGACCTCAGAGTAGTCTATCCCTTTTTATTGCGGAGATACGAGAAGGAGAATCCGCCTATGTCTGATAAGCGATTTACAAGATCATTATTGATACTCATTGTGGCTATGCTTGGAACAACAATTTTATCTGGTGGTAGTGAAGTTACCCCCCTTTTTGCTGCACACAACACAAATAGGGGGGAGGGGACAACACAACCTACTTCAGATGATTTTGACAGTTGTATACTGGATACAGATCTGTGGGAATACACCGATCCATTGGGTGATGCTCCGTACTCAACAAATGGCTCACAGGTCACCATCGGGTTAGCAGCCGGTGTAGTGCATGATTTATGGGTTGACAAGCAGGCACCTCGGCTCATGCAGGAAATTTCAAACGGGGACTTTAGCATTGAGGCGAAATTTGAGTCAGCTGTAACGCAACAGTTTCAAATACAAGGCATTGTGGTAGAGCAAGATAGTGAAAACTTGCTTCGATTTGACTTTTTCCATGACGGAGAAAATGTAAGACTTTTTGCCGCTATATTAAGGGGGAGCTCTCCTGCACAACAGTTTAGCATACCTTTGACGGTACCTGATACAGTGGTAGGTTACTTCATACGAGTTTTTCGATCTGGAGATAGTTGGTTGACCAGCTATTCATTCACCGGTAATGCTGATGACTGGACATCAGTTCAGCGCTTTGATACCTCCCTTACGGTCACCAAAGTAGGAATCTTTGGGGGGAATGTTTCACCAGGTGTCGGACAAGATCCACCAGCACACACGGTGATTGCCGATTTCTTTTTTAATTCCAATGCGACCATTGCCCAGGAAGATGATAATGCCATTGAGACCTTGAACCTATCTGTCGTTGGTGAGGGTTCCGTTTCTCCTGAATCAGGTGAATACTCATGCGGCCCCCAAACGCTACTCGCTACTCCAACCGAAGGCTGGGATTTTGCTGGATGGTCTGGAGCTTTGACAAGTACTCAGAATCCAGCGGTCCTAGAGATGAATGGAGTGCAAGACGTAACAGCAACTTTTGTCGAAGTAGATAATGGGAATACTCTCGTTTATTTGCCTTTCACGACTCAATAGAATCTCAAGACTCAACAAAATTTTGGCCTATCATGCTTAAGCCGATAGGCTTGAACAATTTGTACCGATGTCACTATTCTCAGTTACATTTGAAAACCGGAGTTTCCCATACATCATACATAGTCTCTATAGCAGAGCGAACTTCGGTTTTCATAACGACCGCAGTATAGATATAGTCAGTTTAGCAGGTTCTTAGTCCTTCCGATTGGGATAGAGAACCTTTTTTTCTGCAATTATAATTGTTTCCCGCTTGGGAATGAGGGTAGTAGAATACTTGTGGCAAACAGAATTACACCAATATTAAGATAACAACCTGTAATCAGATTGTCACTCACCTAGCCATATGGTTATGATAATCTAGGCCTTTAGAAGAATTTGTTCGTATGTCTTTAGTCGCAAAAGTGGTTCATAGTTTCCGGTGCTATTCCTGGTTCTATTTGAAAGTGCGAGATTGCTCTCGTACAGGGATTGGGAAGACTCCTGATTGCAAGACATCCAGAATAGCATCGGAAATTTACTCTTTGTAGTGAAGGAATAAACGTCAAGTTATGTTTGCGCTGTTTGTACACACAGGGTCTGTTTCTCATCGATATGTATCAATATTTCTGTTTTTTGTAGCCGCTATCTGCTTTCTATTTACTCAAACGCATTGGTTAGTTGCTAGCCCGTTAGCGGCAAAGCAGCTATCTTCAACAGAAACAGAACTGTTGGTCTTTGATTGGAATAAGCCTGCAACAGTAGGAGATCGAGGTTTTCCCAGAGAGGATCCACCCAATGCTGCCGCCAACGGTGACTGGACTACACCAATTAACTTTGCATCTGGAAAAATCTATTTTCGAGCCGAGATACGTAGCCAACCGGAACCGCAGAATATGAAGCTTCAATTCTGTTTCTGGCAAGATAGTTTTGCTGTAGAAACTTGTGGTAGCTTAGCCAATGTCAGCGGCGACAGTGGCACAGTAGTCACTTGGTCACAAAACGTACAAGGTATGTGGAAGCTGAATGGCGTTCCCATCGATTGGACGTCTCCTCGTCAACGCGTAGCCATTGCAATCAAAAATCTTGACGGGGATCCGATTAGTAATTACAACGGGTGGAATTGGAATGGAGAAAATCCGGCTGATTGGTATCCCTTGGATATGCGATTTACAGTTGTTGTCGTAGCACCAGGGGAGACCTTTAGCGGTTGGGGAAATTATGTTGGCGGCTCTGGGCCTGTTAATACGCCAACTGATGTGCCGACCGAGACGCCAACTGAAACGCCAACTGATGTGCCGACCGAGACACCCACTTTCACGCCAACTGAAACACCCACCGAAATACCTACATTTACGCCTACAGAGACACCCACAGAAACACCCACAGAAACACCGACTTTTACTGCCACACCGACTGAAACACCGACCGAGACACCGACTGAAGCGCCTACTGAGACACCCACCGAAACACCGACTTTTACTACTACGCCTACCGAAACGCCGACCGGAACATCCACATCGACCTATACGCCAACGGCCACAGCAACCCCTGAACCAGATAACCAGCTTGTGAATTCTGACTTTGATACCAATACCATGTTTTGGCATGTAGATGACCCCTTGAGCAGCTTGACCATTGCATCACCCGGTTATAGTGGTCCAAGCGCAGCTAGAATCATTCTGTCAGACTCCGCAGAACAGATATCTTTCTATCAAAACGATATCATGCTTATGCCCAATACTCGCTATCGGCTACGCTTTGCTGCTTTCACCACAGGCGGGCCACCTATTCAAATTTGGCTGGGTCAAATTGATGGGTCAAATAGCTATGTTGCATTAAATAGTTTGCCTGTCACACTCTCAGATGATTGGAAAATGTATACATTAGAGTTCCTTACATCTGAGATAAGTCAACCTATTAACAACGTACGCTTATCATTTACACTGCTGCAACAAGCTAGCCACAATCGGCAGGGTGAAGTAGATAACGTATATTGGTTTGATAATCTTTTGCTAGAGGCGACCGAAACGTTGATTCCCACACCAACGCCCACACCTACCGCTACACTGACACTGACTACGCTACCCCAAGGGACTAGTACGCCGAGTACGCCGGTGGCAACCGCAACAGCCACGGAGCAAATACCGACTGTGACGAGCACAACTACCCCCGTGCTTTCCTTTACAGCTACCCCCACGGTGACGGCTACGGCTACATCGACTCGCTTACCAAACAACAATAATGGGTCAAACGATCCAGATGAAACACCAATATGGTATCTATATATTCCTTTGATGAACCAATAAACTCGGATTTCGTTAGCTCTTTTTCTCGCTCTCGATAATGCATCCCCCTCCACAATCCCCTTCTGTCAGCTAAGAGAAAGGATGCCCTTTGCGTATCAATGCTAGAATTTGAACAAAATTCTATGCTGCGGTCGTTTTGAAAACAGGTGTTTTCCGAAGCCCTACCAGAGAGACCAAACACCTGTTTTCAAACGGAGCTGAGTATAGCGTAGTCCGCCAGGTTAATTTTGCCCCGACATTTGCTTGATGCAATCTGATGAATCCAAAAAGGGAGGGCATCGTTGGTTGCACGGGGGAAAATTTTATCTGGTCATCTATATTGAGGCACTTTCTCTATCCGTCCCATTCCTTTCAGAAAATAATCCATATTAGGAGTTTCAGATGCACATACGCAGACACTACATCCTTTCATCGATGATCCTACTACTGTGGGGCATCCTTATTCTTGGGTGGCCTATGGACGCCCAAGCTGGCATATATGATTCAAATACAGAAGTGACCTATACAGAGTATTGGGTTCATCATAGTGAGTTTATCGGCAAATGCAGCGATCCAGTAAGTGGCAATGAATTCTATATTGAACCAACTTCCGGTTGCCAAATCACTTTAGACTTCTCAATTTCTGAGGACCTAACCCTTGCTTCGAAGGTCGAAATCTACCTTGATCTATGGCGTAACCATGATGAAAAACGAGCCGAGTTCAAGCTAAATAACAATGACTGGCGGCGCCCCAACGTTGGTGAAGATTGGAGCCGTACACCTTATGTAGCTGAAGTACCCATAAGCGAATTGAATCAAGGTGGTAATGTCATTACCTTTAAAGGCCAAGGGTACCATGTACACGATATCGCTTTTCGCGTGTATGGCGCGAATTCTCTGAGTGCACCAAGTGGTTCTCTCGTCACAATCAAAGACGATAGCAACACCAAGACATTCAGCGGCGGTGGCGTGCTGAATGTGAACAACGATCAACTAGAGCTTTCTGCTACTGTAGGGGCAGGCGCGAATCTCCTCGAATTCCATGCATTTTATGATGGGTATGATGAGGACAACGATGGGATCTTTCGCGATTGGCACAACATCTCTCGTAATAATTGGAACCCCGGAGGGAAATTTCCGGCAGCATTGGGTGGCACCATCAACCACGTTGGTACAGTCAAAGTTAGTGGTGCAGGAACCTACTCGATTACTTGGCCAATCCCCCACATCATCAACCAAAATGGGGTCAAATTTAAGATCCGCGTTCTAGATAACAGTGGCAATGTTCGTGAAGCGGCTGGTGGTGTTTCAAATAGCTTTGAGCTACGCCGAAATATCCCGGTTGTCTACTTCACAAACCCCGATTTCGATGATATCATTCTATGGCACGATGGCGATTTTCCTCCAACAGCGTCAGCCACGGTTGACTTGCCTCCACTGGCCGACTTTGATGCTGGCTATCTAGTTGGCGCATATTGGCTGCGTCCTAACGTCTATTTCAATGGAGATTCGCAAAGCTTTGCGAACCGATACAACCTATTTCCAAATTACCCCACTACCGATGACTGGGAACTCTCGATTCTAAGCATTGGCAATACCGGAAATGGCTACATTCCATTTAGTAAATTAAAATCGGGTGAAAACTCCTTTCTGTTTGAAAACCGTGATGGATCCTGGGGTGCATTTGTTGAAAAGCCAGGCCCTATGGTTGTCCTTCGAGGTAAGAGCTCTCCCACTGCAGATACGACTGCCCCTCAACTGATCGACAACTCACCAGAAGATAGTGCAACCGGCGTAGCCGAAGATACGAATATCGCGCTCCGTTTGATCGATTATAATAGTGGATTGGATCTAGATAGCTTTAGCCTCAGCGTGGATGATGTAACCAACATGCCTTACAATGATTCACGCATTACTCGTCGCGGTAGCATCTATGACATGACCTTTACCTACAATCCCTCCAATGATTTTGATGAGGGGGAAGTTGTAGACGTCTCCTTAACCGTCAGCGATCAATCAACCAATACGCTATCTAACGAGACATTTTCCTTTACAATTACAGAGCCCGACGATGTGCCACCCGTTATCTCAGAAGTTCAGTGTGTAGCGGATTCAGACAAGCTGACCATACTTTGGACGACAGACGAGCCTGCTTCCAGCCTTGTAACATACGGTATAACGGATACGCTAGGAAGCAACGTCAGTAATCCAGCTTTTGTTACATCACACGTTATTGAGATAGCGGGTTTAACGTCAGAGACTGACTACTATTACCAAATATACTCTGAAGATGAAAGCACGAATGGTACATTTGAACCGGAAACGGGTACCGAGATATGTACAACAGCTGGACCATCAACTATCACTTCAGATGACTTTAATCAATGTGAGTTAGACACAAACCTCTGGAGCTATGCTGATCCGCAAGGGCTAGCCACCATGACGGCAACTCAGACCCAGATCCAATTTGATATCCCTGCAAACAGTGACTATGATGTTTGGACAGGTGGCAACAATGGCGCTCGCATCATGCAGGCCACCAATAACGCAACCTTTGAGATTGACGTTAAGTTTGAAACGGGCATTGCCAATTCTCGCCAGATTCAGGGTGTGATTATTGAAGAAGATGATGACACCTATCTTCGCGTAAGCTTTGGCATGGACAACTCTGGGAACGCCCGGATTTATGCATTTTACCTCGATGGAGGTTCAGGTACTGAAAAGCTCAGCGGAAATGGCCGTCCACTAGATGCAAGCGTTGACCCAAATGGTCCCTTATACCTGCGTGTCTGGCGTCAGTCGCCGACTGAGTGGGCCGTCTTTTACTCTGGTGATGGAATAACTTGGCTCCAAAGTGGTGGTGGATATAAATTTACTCAAGCCATAAACGTTACCGGCATTGGTCCCTTTGCTGGTAATGCAACGGGAACTGACGCCTATACATCCATTGTGGACTACTTCTTCCGCACGGATCTCCCTATTGAACCCGAGGACGGCAAGTCTTTGCAGCTTGGCACTACTGTTTTACCAGTTGGCACGGGGATGATCAGCATGACGCCTAGTTGTGGTAACCCAGTTGAACTGACTGCAGAACCGATTCCAGGTTGGACATTTGATAGCTGGAGCACTTTGCAAGGCTCAGTTATTACAACGACGACGAATCCAGTCGATGTAACCTTTGTACCTGGCGAAATTGTAACAGCTAACTTCGCGCAGAACTATTATACGATTTACACTTCTGTAGAGGATGGCATTGATGGCTTAAGTGGCGGAACCATTACATTAAGCTTGCCCGCTTCGGAAGAGGGTTATGAATACAATCAGCTTGTCACGTTGACTGCACAGCCTAATGAGGGTTGGCAGTTTGATGAGTGGGGTGGTGACGTTAGCGGCACGGACTTTGTCACAATGACGACGATGCTCAATAATCGCAATGTTGTAGCCTACTTTAGCCGTATCCCTTATACCGTAGGGGTTACCATTACAGGCCAGGGTGCTGTATCGGTTGATCCGGACACTGGTCCTTACTATCTTAACCAAATTGTCTCCCTGGAGGCAGTCGCTGAGCCTGGCTGGTCTTTTGATAGTTGGGGGAATGATCTAACGGGTATTACACCCCAATCAGATCTGACGATTGATGGCGACATGTCTGTTACAGCCTTATTTACCCAAGATCAATATACGCTTACTATAGGCAATAGTGGAACGGGTACTGGCTCTGTAGTCATCACGCCCACCAAGGCTACCTATGTATATGGCGAAGAGATTACGCTTATGGCTACAGCAAGCCCTGGTTCACAATTGACAAGTTGGAGCGGTGCAGGTCTATCTGGGAATGAACTTACCGTAACGCTAACAATGACACAATCGGAATCAGTAGTTGCTGAATTTACCCAAGAATTCTACACTGTGACTGTTCAAGAAACAGCAGGTGGTATGATTACACTATCGCCACCAAGCAATCCAGATGGGTATGTCTATAATGAGATCGTGACAGCTTCTGCCTTGCCGACTTCGGGTTATACCTTCCAAAATTGGACAGGTGCCTTGGATGGAGACAGAACACCGGCCTTACATACTGTAGTAGAATCAACCGAAATTGGTGCCGTCTTTACGCTGCTCCCTGATGATACTAAGACGTATACGCTAACCGTAATGGCATCCACTGGTGGTTCTGTATTGCCTATGAGCGGTGCCTATGAAGAAGGGACCGTCGTTGTTCTAACGGCAATGGCTGATGATGGGTTTGCTTTTGTCAACTGGACAAATGAATCTGGCGCAGTCCTGAGTACTGCCGAAACATGGAATGTGACCATGATAAGCGACATCACCATCAAGGCAAACTTCGAGGCGATTGAAGCCGGAGAGTTTACGTTGATGAAGCAAGTATCTGGTCGAGGAAGCATCACATCAGATCCAACTGGTGGCAGTTTCCCAGACGGTACAGAAATCTCCCTGACTGCTATACCGGACGAAGGTTGGACCTTTACAAGCTGGTCCGGTGATGTAGCTGGCAATGATGCAACGGCTATGCTAACAATCAATGCTGATAGTGTGGTGACAGCTACATTTACTCAAAACAAGTATACGATTTCAACCGTGATTGTTGGGAATGGTGAGGCAGCTGTCTCTGCTCCGGCTGACCCGCAGGGCTACGTTTTTGGTGAGCAAGTAACATTGGCTGCAACCCCAGATGAGGGCTGGCTCTTCTCTGGATGGGAGAGCAGCATGGGGACTGCTACAGGTGATAATCCCGTTGGGTTAACTGTTGTTGGGTCAACAACCATTACGGCTACGTTTATTCCGACGAATACGACTGTAAGTGGCATGTCAGTTGAGACAGAAGGCCAAGGCGATGTCCAGATCAGCCCGCAAAAAGAAGTATACCAACAAGATGAAGAGATAGCATTCACTGCTGTGCCACAACCGGGCTGGCGTTTCGTACGCTGGGAGTCTAACGTGACGTTGAACTCGGGTAGTATTACAGAGAGCACCATCACGATTATGGCTATCGACTCGATTGAGATTCGAGCGATCTTTGAAGAGGTCGTAGACCCTGGAACCACAGTCTTCCTGCCACTTATCAATAACTAATGGGTCGGGGAATAGCTTGAGCAACTACTTCGGAAGATTTCAAATTGATTGTTCAAGCTATTTCTTTCTTATGATTATATTGCGGTCGTTTTGAAAACAGGAGTTTTCCGATGCTCTACTAGAGTGAACAAATTCTCGTTTTCAAACGGAACTGAGTATAGATGTCCACTTATGGACATGATGCGCTTTTAACTATTGCTTTTACCCATCATCAATTGCATAAAACTTTCAACAATGTCCTTGGCTTCATCCTTAAGCTGAGGACATTATTTATTTTACTGACGGACCACACATCTTACCTATCAGCCAAATCCCAACTATCGATTTCGAGACAAACCCGTCATTTGTACTATAAGCTAGGCAAAAATCCTACAGATGAAAGAGGCATAACTACCTAGTTTTCTGGTACTATATTTCAAACAGAATAAAATCGTTGAAAGTCGGATATGTATTTACCAAAGTGACTTTTTATGGCTTGGGAATCTGATGATTGCGAGGATTTTATACAGAGGTGAGTGAAGACTGGGGAATTGAGAATTGCACCTTATCAGGGTGAATAGAGCGACTGAAAGTAATCGTTACGAATATCCTTTCTATAAACTTAGCAACCTGCGGCCGTGGAGGTAGCATCCCCTGATGCTATCTCCGCTCTTATTTCCGTTAGTTCCACTCTGAAGTTTACATCTACGAAAGAAGGTTTAATTATCAAAGTGATAACCGAAATAGTCGATTTCTTCAGCATAGCGTTTAGCCACAAGCTTCTTCGTCTTCTCATTGTAAAAATCGGTGTAGTGGTGCTTTGACTTGCTCGCAATCATTCGCGGTAAGTCGCTATCATCGAGTTTTAGTACTTCACATACATGTGCGAAGTCACCTGCTAGGCTCTCAAAACGACCGATAAAGTCCAAAGGAATATTGCCCTTGCGATCAGTTAACCAATAAAGTTGGGGTTGCAACGCCCACTGATTGGCGTGATCTTCCAAAAAAGATTCAAAGGTGCAATCATCAGGTACGCCGTGTCGTTTCCGGTGGTTCTCATCACGCATAACGTTTTGATACCAAGAGTAAACCCTAGCCCAAGGATTTCGTACAAATGTAAATTTGAAATACTCTTGAAATTCTTTAGCAGAGGCACGTCGTTGGTGACGTACTAGGTTTTTCAGTTGATTGAAGAGCATGTCACGATCTAGCATAACGAGATCATGGAGTACGCTACTAGCGGTATCCGGTTCAATTTCTCGGATTGATCGATGATCTTGCGCCCCCGTTTTCAGATCCCCAAAGGACTGAAGCTTATATTCGATGCTTGTACCAGCGGTTTTGGGTATATGTATAAATATGCACTTATATTTTTCAGAAATCATAAATACTCCGGAATGTTGTTCTATTAAGAAATTATATCATAACTTTATCATGTCTTAGTGATAGAACATTATTACAGCTAGTTAACAATCTGATGGTATAACGAATTCTGTGTAAAATTTAAGCGGCCCTGAGTGGCTATATCTTCTCATTCGCGTTTTACACAACCATCGTTATACGACCCAATCTTTCTCAACGAGATTCCATGGGTATGCCAACCAGACCTTCCGAATTTCTGTTGAGTTACCGGTAACTATTATAGATGTGGCGGTATGGCTGTAGAAGTAAAATGGTTGTGGAGGTAAATATGCAGTTGTTTGGACAAGATGATATTGGGCAAAAATATTTTATTTTGAGCTTGTTGGTTTTGGGATTGTCAGGTGTACTCTCATTTGGCTTTAACACGGTAGCAGAGGCAACAGGTAACACCACTTACTATGTCGCGCCGAATGGGAATGACAACCATTCCGGAAGTGAAAGCGAGCCACTACAAACAATACAAACAGCAATCAATAAAGCTATAGCTGGAGATACAATCTATGTACGTGGCGGTATCTACCATGAGGAGATACGCGTTACCCAATCTGGAACCGCGCAAAACCCCATCCGTATACTTGCCTATGAAGGGGAGTTGCCTGTAATTGATGGCGAGTATTCGTTGCCAGCAGGTGAGGCCGTGAATTGTAGCAGTATGTCACCGTTTCACTGCTTTGTCTATACTCCCCTTGTTTTATTGCGGGCAAGCCACATCGAGTTTAGTGGCTTTAAGATTGTTCGTTCACGAGGACGCGGAATTGGCGTAGCGTCTACTACGGGCAGCACAACTAGAGACGTATTGATCGATTCTTGCCAAGTCGATGGTACCCGCCATGCATCTGTTAATATACTCGATGCCGAGCAGATAATGCTACAGAATTGTGATATCTCTCATGGTGCTGATTTTGCACCGTACAGTCGCTCGTCGGCAGAGCTGAATTGGCCTGTGATCGTTAATGTAGTCCGTTCTGATCAGGTAACCATACGGCGGAATAAAATTCATGAAAGCTGGGGAGAAGGCGTTGCCGCTGGTAGAGATTCCACCAACGTAACAATTGAGGACAATATCATCTATGATAACTATGCGTTACAGGTCTATTTGCACCGCTCTCAGGACGTTATTCTTCAGCGCAATCTGGTCTACCATAGCAACGCCGCCCCATTCCACCGGGGTGAGAACCCGAGCGAGTGTATTGTTGTCAACAATGAGAGTGCCTTCCCAACATCCTTGTCAACCGCCCGAATAAAGATTCGGAATAATGTCGTTACAGGCTGTAGCCGGGGCATTTCTATTTGGGGAAACGCTGGAACGGATGTCCTGACCACTGATATCGAAGTGGCTCATAACATCACAGCGAATTCAGTTAGAAACGATGGCAATGAACCTATGGGAATTTATGTCCATGCCAGAGTGCCGCTGCAGAATATTACCATTACAAAAAATATTGTCTTACAAGAAGATGGTATCGTCGCATCGGTCCCCTTGAATGATCAAATTGATGTTGACGCGAACTTGTGGTCCTCCTTGCCAACCTTGGGAGCGAGTAGTGCTAGTGACTATGTAGGGGATCCGGAGTTAAGCAACCCATATAGAGCTTTAAACGCAGGCTATGTTCAGGTTGATTGGTTTAAACCAAAGGTTAGCTCTTCAGCTATCCAGTTGGAGATAGGACCTTTCGAATATCTGGAGCAGGCGGCATTAGATGAACCTGCTGTCGAACTGCCACAGCTTACACCTACACAAACGGATAAACCAACCCTTGTACCAACGTCGACCCAGACACCCGCGCAAACAGATGAGCCAACCCTTGTGCCAACGCCGACCCAGACACCTACATTAACCGATATAACAACTCTTGTGCCACAGCCGACCCAGACACCAGCACCTGAAACCAATAACGCTCCGGTGGATCTCTCGAACCCTTTGATACATTACCGGTTTAATGGAGCGAGCGGCGATTCGGTGCAAGACGATGCGAATCATCCTGGACCACTGAATCTGACTATAGGGGATAGCACTGCGGTTCATTGGTCAGAAGATGGCTTAACCATACTCGAGCCTGTTATGATCCATTCGGTTTCGCCAGCTACAAAGTTGATTGATGGCTGCCGCTCCACAAATGAACTCTCGCTTTTACTGTGGATCACGCCGGCAAATAGCAGCCAGAACGGCCCTGCAAGGCTTATCTCGCTGTCTAGCGATACCACGAATCGCAACTTTATGATCGGGCAAGGGCTGTGGGGCGATCTGCCAACTGATCTGTACCATGCGCGGCTCCGCACAACCGAGACGGATAATAATGGTGAACCGGCCTTGAACTCCGACCAAGGTGTTGTGCGCACAGCAAGCCGTACACATCTAGTCTATACGCGTAAGGACAATGGTGAAGTAAAATTCTATGTCAATGGAACGTCGACGGCTTCTGGTATAGTTGGCGGGACTTTTAGCAATTGGGATAGCAATTACACATTGCACCTAGCAAACGAGGCCTCTGGCGAGCGCCCCTGGCTGGGGACTTACCACGAAATAGCTATTTTTTGTCATTCTTTGACAGCTAATGAAGTCAATGAACTATACACCCTCTCTACCGTTCCTCCTACTGAAAGACCAAATGATCCATCAGGAGAACCGGATTTTTTATCCGAAATTTTTCTACCAATTGTGAATTGATATTTTGGATTGGTTATAACGCACTCTACTGCCGGGTTGAGTAAAGAATAGCTTTCCGCTTCTACTTTGATAACTAACTAACAGGATCTGAATATAAGTCCGTACATTAGAAGCATGTTCAATTCACCGTAACGTTATATCTGAGCTAGTTTTTCAGGAGTTTAACGTAAGTTTTGTGCAATCAGGGGCAAAAAGACGTAAAAAGGCTCAAAAATAAAAGTAAAATTTGAAGGAATCGATTAAGTATGGTTATTCATGACGATAAACAAGGTAGATATCGTAATGGAACCCCATACAAAATTAGTAACGGATCAATGCCCCCAGCTAACGCAACACGCCATGTTGGTGGCTTGGGGCCGATACGCAGTACAGATCGGATTAGTGTTGGTGTCACGGATTATTCGCCAGTGTCGAGTTAGTAAAAAGATAGAGTAAACTTATCAGAGAAACCAAGAAAGGGGATCTCTGATGACGATAAAAGAACGTGAGGCCGAAATAGTCCGTGTCAAGGAATCAAGCTTTG
>JBCCHB010000086.1:0-68221 GCA_039028975.1 Chloroflexota bacterium | reverse complement strand
TTGTTCGCTTTCGGGTATCATCGCTTTATCCTTCCTTGGTCAGGGCTTCCCTTCGATGATTCCTACTTTATCATATATTCCTTTTTTCTTATACCCCCTTCTACACTTATGGGTAACGATAAGCCTACAAGGACGGGCTACAATTTATGGCCTTTGACCTGGCAGTTGGTATTACATCTAGCTTGTTTCATCTAGCTTGTCAGACCTTACTTGTCACAACAGGTGTTCCGGCAGCCATTGCCTCGATCACAGTCATCCCAAATCCTTCATATAGGCTGGGGAAAAAGTATGCAGTTGCGAGGTGGTAAAGAACCGTCTTGTCCTCATCAGCCACCCAACCGCAGAAGTGTACTTGCCCACCCAATCCCACCTCATCGGCATATCGCTTGGGATCGGGAAAAAAGGCACTATCCATATTGGGTAACTTTCCGCCAATGACCATTTTGACTTCTGGTGAACCGCCTTGCTCCAGGTACACCCGATATCCTTCCAAAATTGACTGTACATTTTTGCGTACATCAAAGCCACCTAAATAGAGGAAAAAGCGCTGGGGAAGAGCATACTGTTGGCGTACCTGCTCTAAGCGGGCTTTCTGGAGACCAGCTTTGGCTTCATTCTGCTCATCATAGTAGGTATTCGCTCCATTTGCTATAGGGTGAACCTTGGCGGGATCGATCTTAAGATGTTGGACGACATCTTGCTTACTGGCATGGCTGACTGTGATGATTGCGTCTGAACGTTTGGCTGTTGCAACGACCAAAGAGCTATAGATGCGCTGGAACCTTCCGCCACGGTAGGCGGGTAATAGAAGTGGAATCAAGTCGTGAATAGTAACAATCGTAGGGGTTGGCTGCCAATAGGGTGCAGCCCAATAAGGGACCCAAAGCAGATCGGCTTTCTCTCGTTGCGATATTTGAGGAATCATTACCTGTTCCCACCATACCTTGGCGATCTGGCGGGGTAGACGAGGAAGCGACTTAAATACCTTTGTTACATTGTTGGAAGAGGGAACTGAGTCGGCAGTAACACCAACTGGCTTTTGGCTCGCTGGGGCTGCCGATTTTGGGATGACAACCATGATCTGAATTTGGCTTAACGTCAACAATCCCGTGATTCTATCTAGCAGAAGAGCTAGATATTGACCGCTCCCTGCCGTATCTACTCCCCAAAACCACCCATTGATTATGATTTTCATCAGTCCCCATCAGCCCTGTTCAATTCGATCTTCTGCGCCGTACAACCCGGCCATTTTGTGTACTTTGGTAGAGTTCATCAAAGTCTCGGCTGCCATCGTCGGCCACTGGATCACAGGTCGATCCTTTCTCGCAAATTGGTTGGGCATCGTTGGGAAATATGTGATGTAGATCTTGCTTACTACATCCATAGTATGTCTCTTCGCCATTCGCTCGAGCATAACAGTAGACGTGGCGGGGCGTGTCGAGCCAATCGTAGTCAACACGGTACTGGTCAATGAGCATTTGGTTAATCTCGATACCCAAACCGGGTGTTTCTGGTACGTGCATAAATCCACCCCGGATCTCAATAGGTGTAGTCAACAATTGAGACTCGTAGATATTCATACAAGTAATGGCAGGCCACTTGGCTAGCTTTAGAACTGCTCCCCAATGAGCCGCCCAACTGGTTGTAATCCCTGTTCCCACCATCTGAATCCAGAAGGGTTTGTTAGCCATGGCGCAAACTCTAGACTGGTCCTGCATCGCTGAAGCGCCAGCACAGAGAATGTAGCCATCGCAAATATCTTCTCGCAGAGAGGTCATGGGTCTCGGAATGCCATAATGCATGGCTATAGGGCGATTAATACGACTGCGAATGTGTTTGTTTCCCTCAGCATCTTCATGGGGAATGGGTGTTTCGATCATGGCCACTTGTTCATACTGTTCGAGTGTTTTGAGAAAGTGGATAGCATTTGCCGCATTATCCAGCGTTGCATTGAAATCAAGATCGAGCATGAATTGTTGGGGAACCACTTCTACAATGGCCTGCAATGAGGCATGAAGATCATACCAAGTGCGGGCTTTTAGTTTAGCCGACGTATAGCCTTGTCTGACGGCCTCTGCGCACTGGATAGCCCAATCGGCTGGTGGCATATCCATGGCCCACCAAGAAATAGGAGACCACTCTCGTACCTTGGTCCCTAATAGGCGATAGATAGGCACCTCCAATACCTTGCCTACAGCATCAAAGAGAGCCATCTGTACACCTGCGCCTAGGCTGTCATCCCACATGCACTCGGCGGCTGGTCGGCCGATTAGACGCTCTTCTACCCCAGAGGGTACTCGCATCCATGTGTAGTTGGGCAACGTTTCACCCCAGCCGATGATGCCATTCTCCAGCGTGATCTTGCAGAGCTGAATGATGCGCCAATGGGGCAGCCAATATTGCATATGTTGATTCGTATAGGGAGTAAAGGGGACGTCAAGATGGATGAATTCAATGCATTGGATTTTCATGGTTTCTTATTTTGGCAGATCTCAAACGGCGAGCCGCGGTGGCTCGCCGTAATAGAGTCTAGCTATTCTTATTTGGCTTATCGAAATAAAATAATGTTACACATAGGCATGTGCATACTTTAACCCTGTCCCTGTATTGAATAAGACGACGGACTCATCCGGTTTGATCCACCCATCATTCAGCAAACGGACCTGGGCAGCTAGACATGCTGCACCTTCTGGCGCTGGGAAGATGCCTGTATGACGCCCCATTACCCGGGTGTAATCGATCATCTCCTGATCAGGAATCGCCACGGCTGTCCCACCGCTCTCTCGCAGTGCTTGCAGAATGAGAAAATCGCCAACGGCAACTGGCACACGTAAGCCATCCGCCACCGTCGCGGCACCTTGCCAGAGTTCAGCGTGCTTGGTTCCTTCATCAAAGGCTCGAACAATGGGCGCACAACCTGTACTTTGGACAGAGACCATGCGGGGCCGCTCAGAGCCTATTAATCCCATCTCTTCCATTTCGGCAAAAGCTTTCCACATGCCCACCAACCCTGTGCCACCACCGGTGGGGTAGATGATCACGTCGGGGAGTGTCCAGTTAAGCTGCTCAGCAAGCTCGTACCCCATTGTCTTTTTGCCTTCAAGGCGGTATGGCTCTTTGAGTGTACTGACATCAAACCAGCCAAACTGCTTCACACCCTCTTGGGCCTTGGCACCACAGTCATTGATCAACCCATCGACCAGTGTAACGTTGGCGCCCATCTCTTTACATTCGACCTGAAAGCAGGTTGGAACATCTTTCGGCATAAAGACATGAGCAGCCAGGCCAGCCGCTGCCGCATACGCGCTCATGGCCCCAGCCGCGTTGCCAGCGCTGGGAATGGAGAGTTCTTCTGCACCCAACTCATAAGCTTTGCTGACGGCCAGGGCTAAGCCACGGGCCTTGAAGCTTCCAGTCGCATTGGTTGATTCATCTTTGATAAAAGTATTGTCGCAGCCAATATCTCGGCCCAAAGTTGGGGCATGATGAAGCATGGTCCATCCTTCACCCAAGCTGAGCATTTTGCTCCGGTCACGAACCGGTAGGACCTCTTCATAACGCCATAAAGTCGGCACTCGATGGCGGAGCGCATCAGCAGTGAGCGTTTCAGCGGCTTTGGCTAAGTCATAGCGGGCAAGCAGCGGACGGTTGCAATCTGAGCACATGTTGATCAACTGGTCAGCATCGTATGATTTTCCACACAAGCCGCATTCTAAGTGAGTGAAGGTGGACTTCGTCGTCATATTAGTACTTTACATCCATTTGTTTGCCGCTCATGGCACTATCTAAAATTGCGTCGCAAATTACTGAGTTCTTGTAACCATCCTCGAATGTTGCACCGTAAGGAGCAACATCTGTGCCATTAACAATGGCTCGGAAAAAGTGGTCGAATTCATGGATAAAGCTGTGTTCCCAGCCGATCATATGCCCTTGAGGCCACCAATTTTCCCAGTAGGGGTGGTGCGGTTCGCTAACGAGTACGTTGTGAAAGCCTTGGGTTGTGTTGGGAGCATCATCCGCCCAGAAGACGTTTAGCTCATTGAGCCGTTCCAAGTTGAATTCGATGGATCCATTCTCCGCATTAATCTCAAACGAATTTTTATTCTTACGACCCTTGGCAAAACGGGTTGCTTCCACGGTTCCTAGAGCGCCATTCTCAAAGTCCAGCAACGCGGTGAAGCCATCATCCACATCTGCTGTGGCCATGCCGCCTGCGCCATCCGGTCTCTGCTTGAGCCAAGTCTGAGTCATACCCATAACGGAGCGGGGTTCGCCCACCAAAAAGCGAGCCAGATCGATGATGTGAGCACCTAAATCACCCAGGGCGCCACTACCGGCAATGTCCTTCTGGAAGCGCCAGCTAATCGGCATCTCGGGATCCATGCCCCACTCTTGTAGGTAGACGGCACGCCAATGGTAAATTTTGCCCAGTTTGCCACTCTCAATGAGCTTTCGCGCTTGCATAATCGCAGGGACAAAACGATAGTTGAAAGCCACCATATGCTTGACGCCTGCACTCTCTGCTGCGTCCCACATGGATTTGGATTCCTCTGCTGTTCGGCCAAGGGGCTTTTCGCAAAAGACATGTTTGCCAGCGTGGGCTGCAGCAATGGTCGGCTCCGCGTGGGTGTCGTTAGGGCCACCATTGTCAAAGACGTGGATGTCGTCGTTGGCCAACATATCCCGCCAGTCAGTGTAGGCATTCTCATAGCCAAAGCGTTTGGCCGCTTCGTTCACTGCCTCCTGATTGCGCCCAGAGATGCCCACCATGCGGGGAATGGCCGCTGGCGGATACATCATATAAGGAATTTTCTTAAATGCATTGGAGTGAGCCTTGCCCATGAAGGCGTAACCCAACATGCCAACGCCGATTTCCGGGGCATCGCCTGCTGATGTGGCAGCAGCCATGCTGGTAAAACCACCACCCGTTGTCTCTTCTGCCATGATTTGATTCTCCTTTGTTTTTTCGTTAACGTCGCTCTACATACTCTTGTGGGCTAATGAGATCTGATTCCGAGTCCGATGCAAATGCAGCATCAAATGCCAGATCGGATGGGGCAAAGTCTAGTTGCTTTGTGAAAGCACATGATTCAGTGGCACCATGTTCGCGATCCATGCCCGGATCTTCCCACTCGATGGAGAGAGGTCCATCGTAGCCGATATCATTCAGTGCTCGAATGACGCCCTCAAAGTCAATGGAGCCGCGCCCCACAGAGCGAAAATCCCAGAAGCGGCGATGATCCCCAAATTCGGTGTGTCCCCCAAAGACACCAGCCTCAGACGGCGCAGATTTCCACCCGACATCCTTCATATGGACGTGGAAGATGCGGTCGGCAAACTTGCGGATAAAGCCTACATAATCGACACCCTGGTAGCCAAAGTGGCTGGGGTCATAGTTGAAGCCAAAGCATGGATGGCCGTTAAGGGCTTCAATCGCTTTTTCCGAACTGGCAATGTCAAAGGCGATTTCAGTGGGGTGTACTTCCAAGCCAAACTTCACACCTTCTTCCTGAAAAACATCCAAGATAGGTGTCCACATTTGGGCAAAGAGAGCCAACCCTTTCTCATAGAAATCTGGTGGATTGGGCGGAAATGAGTAAACCATATGCCATATCGGCGATCCGGTGAAGCCGGGCACGACACCCAACCCCATCTTCTTGGCCGCGCGTGCCGTGTTCTTCATCTCTTCAGCTGCTCGATCTCGTACACCATCTTCTTTGCCATCGCCCCAAAGCCTTGGCGGTAGGATACTCTCATGGCGTTCATCAATGCGATCACAAACAGCTTGGCCTACTAGGTGGTTGCTAATGGCAAAGCACTTCAGACCGTGGCTGTTTAGCACATCCCAGCGTCCTTGGATATAGCTATCATCTTCCATAGCCTTGTCCACTTCAAAGTGATCGCCCCAACAGGCAAGCTCTAGGCCATCGTATCCAAAAGATTTGGCCTTTTCACAGATGGTCTCAAAGGGCAGATCAGCCCACTGACCGGTAAATAGGGTGACGGGTCGTCCCATTTTGTTCCTCCTAAGTGAAGTCTATTGAATTGATGTGAATCTTTACTGCGGTCGATTTCAAAACAAGGGATGGCAATACTTTACCAAATAGACCAAACATCCGTTTTGAAACAGAATCCTGAGTGTAAGTAAATTTTTAAGGAATCGGACTACAATACCTTGTGTCTAATATCTCTCGGCTCTGCTCGGGATGACATGCCCAACTTATTGAATACTCGTTCCTAAATCAAGCTATCGGGATCAATATTGTTTTTACGTAGCAACTCTTTATATCGATCTGCCCGAGATTTCTCTTCTTCAGCCTCTCTAAGCGCTTCCTCTTTTTGCCGCTGCGCTTCCTCTTTTTGCCGCTGCGCTTCTTCTGTCCGGCGCTGTGCTTCTTCTTTTTGCCGCTGCGCTTCGTAGTACTCGGGGAGAACAAAGGAGCGATAAAGTGGATCGAGGGCCATTTCGATCAACAGAGGCTGGCGATGAAGATCGGCTACTCGAAACTTGAAGCCCTTCAGAACCCTGGAATGGATGACATCTTCCGCGTCAGGCTTTACTTCAAGGTATTTGCCTAAGTCATTACGGCGGTAAAAGTGCATGTTCTTTTTAGTATCATCGATGATAAAGTATTCTTTGACGCCGCCTGCGTTATATTCGCTCTTCTTGTCTATAATATCACGGTCGATCTCTTTTTGGGTTGAGTCCGAAACGGATTCGATGCAGAGATCGCAAATACCTTGGTAGGTTTTATCACCGTCATTTAATGGAATCGGGTTATCCTTTAGAACAATACCTAGATCTGGCTTACGAATCACTCTCTTCGTGGCCCCAGGAATATCAGGGTCAGGAATGACCATGCGGAAACCAATCTCTAAAAGGATATAGCCTGCAATGGGGTGGGTATCCAAAAACGCTTGAACCAGCCTAAAAAACCAGGCATACATCCTTGCTTTAGCCACATCTGCCATGGGTTTTGCCTCTAAAATGCCGTTGTTCCACTCATAGTTGACATCCCCAAACTCGTAGAAGTAAGTGAAGTAATCCTCTTCGGACACATACTTCCCATCAGAATAAAACAGATCCTCCTCAGTCGGTGGGATCGATGCTGGCACAGCTACATGGTAGGTGGCAACGGCTTCATGCAACGACGAGTTTGTTGTACTTGGGGTCTCATTCATGGTATCAATCTAGCTTTAGCTACAGAGCAGCTTCCCATCAGCGTACTGTTGGCGTAACACTTTTTTATCAAACTTGCCTGTGCTTGTCTTGGGTACCTCATCGATGACGGCAAATTTTTCAGGCAGCCACCACTTGGCAAATTGAGGCTCCAGGTAAGAGATCAACTCTTCTTTTGACGGTGGATTCTCTGCATCGGCTGGCACTACAGCAGCCAACGGGCGCTCATCCCACCGTTCGTCCGGAATGGCGATCACGCTCGCTTCCATTACTTGGTCATGAGCAATGAGCGCATTTTCCAGATCCACGCTAGAGATCCACTCGCCACCACTCTTGATCAGATCCTTGGTACGATCGGTGATCTGCATGTACCCGTCTTGGCTCATGGTAGCAACATCACCCGTACGGAACCAGCCGTCAGGGGTAAAGTGCTCTTCTGTTGGTTCTCGTTTAAAGTAGCTGCGGATGACCCACGGCCCGCGTACTTGGAGTTCGCCCATAGTTGTGCCATCCCAGGGCAGCTCCTGGTTCTCCTCATCCACAATTCGCACTTCGATTCCGCCCAAAGGAAAACCCTGCTTGGCCTTTACATCGAACTGCTCTTTTTCAGCCATATCTTGGTGTTGGGTACCCAATCTAGACATAGTCCCTAGAGGTGAAAGTTCTGTCATACCCCATGCGTGAACCACATTGACACCATACTCTTGTTCATAGATCTCAATAAGCCGCAGTGGCATGGCCGAACCACCTACAATCAGCGCCCGAATAGAGGAGATGTCTCGCGGATTGGCCTGAATTTCATGATGGATACCGGTCCAAATCGTTGGAACACCGGTAGCGACTGTTACCTTGAAGTCCTGTACCATATCAGCCAAGGCTGCCGGCTGCAAGAATGGACCTGGCATGACCAAATCCGATCCGCAGATGCTAGCAGCAAAAGGAATACCCCAGGACATGACGTGAAATTGAGGGACAATGGCTAGGATAACGTCGGTATTGGTCAACGCGGCTGCATTGCCTTGGATCATGCCCAGCGTGTGAAGATACATGGAACGATGGCTATAAAGTGCTCCTTTGGGATCGCCAGTTGTGCCACTGGTGTAACACATGCCAAATGCCGTATTCTCATCAGTAACTGGGCAGGTATACGCCTCATCCCCTTCGGCAATTAGATCTTCGTACAGAATGACATTCGGAAGGGACGTTTCAACGGGACCATCTGAGCCATAGATGACGTAGTGCTCAACACAGCTAACCTGAGGGGCAACGGCCTCCATCAGTTTGAGCAAACTTGCGTCCACAAAGACCATACGATCCTCAGCATGTTCCACGATGTAGGCGATTTGCTCAGGAAAGAGGCGAATATTCAGCGTATGACAGACGGCACCACAACCCGGTATACCAAAGTAAAGCTCAAAGTGCTGATAGTTATTCCAGCCAAAGGTACCCAAACGGTCTCCCATTTGGATGCCTCTTTTGGCTAATGCGCTGGAGAGCTTCTTGATACGCTTGTATGCCTCGGAATAAGAATACGTATGGATGGAGCCATCACTAAGTTTTGTGTGGATCTTCTTATGACCATAGATTTTATTGGCATGTTCTATGATGCTATCTAAGGTCAATGGGTAATCCATCATCAGACCTTGCACGGGCAAAACCTCCTTTACATTCAGCTACTATTATCACAATACCACTAAGTTCGTAGAAACTGCGACGTACGGTGTCCTAGATTTCTGGTCTCCCAGTCTCAGCATTCACCGTGCGTTGCAGACACAACGGCTTAACGAAATGATATTGACTGTTATCAAACGGAGTTTGGTCCCTCCGATCGCGCTGTGAAAACTACGGTTCTCAGAACAACCGCAGCATAAATATCAATTTTGTAGATGGGAGAGTATGAAGTATAGCGAAATGAAGGAGATACGTCAACGAAAGGGGCAGATAGGAACCAAATGAACTACTGACGGTCGTGACAAAGTAATACCGTTACTACTGAATGTTACATAGAGTCTCTCTGAGGACGCACAGAGCTACACAGCGCAACCTTCGGTTGCAAGTAAACGGTAAACGGTAGGTCAGTAATCAGTGACACGTGCCAACATCTTCGCGAATGGTGCAGCTTGTACCAATTCGTAACACAGAGAAAGGCTCAATAGAGAAATATCTCTGTGAATCTCTGTGTCCTCGCGCCTCAGTGCAATGAGGAAAAATGTTACTTTATGCGGAGCCTGAATATACATGCCTGTTACACTCCCTGACCAAAGAGCACAATCTGATCTGCCGTGGGTGCAGGGCTCCCTCCCGCAGGCTCGATGCTGAGACCTACCGCAGAAAAATCATCCATATCGAGGGTCAAATTGATATCTAGGCTAGCCGTTCCATTCTCGTCTAGCTCAATCAGCCCGGAGCTGACAGGTGCGCCATCATCAGGAATTAACCAAAGTTGATAGACCTGATCTTTTGACAGCCGTTCAAGACCTTCCAGAACAAGATATCCACTGCCTGCATCAACCAGCAAAGAGCCACGTGCACTGGAGGCTGGGTTGGTTCCCCGAAGCGCTACAACTTTCTGGGCGGCGATCACCTTTTCTGGTAGCGGGCTTTGTGCATATTGTCTGTTGTCTAACCGAAGCTGCTCATTGATGGATTGAAGTGATTCATTCTCACTCAGTAATTTATCCCGTTCGGCTAGAAGTTCGCTATTTTCAGAAGCTAGCTGCCTTAGCTGGACATTCGCATCGGTCAACTCTGCTGAGCGTTGATGGAATGTTGTCCGTGCTTGGGTAAACATCAGAACAAGCAGCACAATGGCAGCCGTGGCCCCTAGCGCGTAGAGCCTCCACCCTAGACCATTGTGCCATCGCCCATCAAACTCGTTGTTGGATGCTTGGCTTGGTTGCGCGCTGGTAGCCTTTACACTGGTAGATTGGGTGCCGGCCATTTGCGGCCCAATTCGTTTCGTCTCGGCCAGGTCTGTCTCACTAGATCTTTTATCAACGGGTCCCGCAATAGCCGTTGTGCTTGGCATGCTGCTCTTTGGTCTATTTAGGTTCCTTAGATCCAACGATGAGACCCATTGCGGCTCACCGGGTTTTACTCCTTTCTTGCCCAATAGAGGGATGGGCCTCTTCCGGTTTGCTACAGTACGCTCTGCTTCTGCACGAGCAATAATATGCTCCTTTGCATCCACGGGAGGGAGGGCAGAGGGAGCGGCGTAAGCCAATTGGCTGGATATCTCTTGAAGTGAATCTATCTCCGCCACTAATTCAGGGTGCGCGGCAAGATAGTCATCCACCGTTAACAATTCGTCCGGCTCTAAGATGCCCAAAGCATAACCTGGTAAGAGGTCACGAATCTCTTCTTCGGTTGGCGTCTCTTTTCCTAGTTCACTCATCTTTTTTTATATAGATGGCCAGAAAATTTCTGTCCTGCCTGCTCGGAATTTTCTAGGTTGAATTGGTCTTAGGGTCGGGACAAGACTTTTCTGGCGCAGTATACTCACACTCAGTTACAACTCAAAACGACCGCAGTACAGGCTATGGGTATCCGGCCTTTCTCAATGTCCTCTCTAGCTTTTCTAAACCTATGCGTAAACGGCTTTTTACAGTGCCTGGAGGAATATCTAATCGCTCGGCAATTTCACGGTGGCTTAACCCTTCAAAGTAAGCCAGCTCAACACAGCTTTTCTGCTCTGGGGGCAGCTCATTGAGTGCACCCACAACCTGCTCCCGATTCAGCTGAACCTCTGCCTCAGATTCTGCGCTTGGCTGCTCTGCACCAGATACGCGGTGAGCATCCTCAACCGAGCTTTGCTCATCGGTCTCTGGGCGAGCCTTCTGCCGTCGCAACTGATCGAGGCTTCGATTACGACCTATCCGAAACATCCATGCCGTTGCTGCGCCCTTCCCATCAAAGTGACCTGCATCACGCCAGATTTGCCAGAAGACATCTTGCAGCAGCTCTTCAGCTATCGAAGAGGCACGGACAATCCGCAAGATCAAGCTATAGATCGTAGTCGAATGACGATCATAGAGTGCCTCATAAGCAGCCATATCCCGATTCGCCACCAACTTCAATAGCTGCTCATCCGTATATTGACTTTGTTTCTCAGCAATTTCACTCGACATCACAAAATGAACCGGTACATAGTTGCTTTATTCTATCTGGCGTATGTGGAGTCAGTTTGGATGACCCCAATTTGGAAGCGATCAAGTTGGGGTGTATCTCGTCAATTGATCAGCGGTAACAACGTCTTGGCCGTCTCGTCGACCAACCAACTGTAAAACTCCTCTGACAGAACGCCGCTGCCGTGATCCTCTATAAACTTGAGCTGTTCAGGCGTCAGTTCCGCCTCAGCATCCGCCATGGCATTCTTGTAGGGATTGGCCGGTGTACGGTCCAGTGGCGCCACAAATTCTACCGTAATGGCTCCATCATAGCCAATCTCTTTGAGCGTACCGATAATTTGGGGCCAATCGAGCGCGCCCATACCGCAGGCCATACGGTTGTTGTCAGCTACGTGGAAGTCAACCAGCCGCTCTTTAGAGTTACGAATGGCCTCGAGCATGCTCACTTCTTCGATGTTGAGATGGAAGGTGTCAATGCAGACGCCACAGTTGGGACCTACAGCTTCGGCTAGCATGACGGCCTGATCGGCTCGGTTGAGAAAATTCGTCTCAAAACGATTGAGCGGCTCCAGCGCCATCAGGACACCTGCCTGCTCGGCATGGGGATAGATCTCCTTTAGACATTCAACGGCCCATGCCCACTCCATCTCGCCTGTCACCTCAGAAGGTGAGGTGACCCGGCCTACTTGTCCGGGAACAATGGTCATCTCATGACCTTCCAGCTCTTTGACCATAGTGATGCAGTCTTTGATGTATTGAACTGAGGTCTCGCGTATCGCCGCATCATGGCTTACCAGATCACGACCTTCAAACATGAGGCTAACCGATCCCCAGCAAGTCAGGCCATTCTCTTTAAGCAAGCCACCTACTTGTTTGGTGTCGAAGATCTCAGGCTCGCCGCTAATTTCGATGCTCTTGTAGCCGTACTTGGCCAACCGTTTAATGGTTACCTCAATGGGTTCGGCGCGCATCCAATTGTGCATGGATAAGTGCATAGTCTCCTCCTTTGGGAAAAGTTGCAGGTTTGCAGCCCCCGATTCTCCCGATAACCACGCTCGGGAATGCATTCGGGGGTGATAAAGGTTTCAAAGTAGCAGAGTTGCAGATTGTAGAGTAAGTAGAACCGTTTCAATACCGATTACCGACCTACCGATTACCGACCTACCGATTACCGACCTACTTTCTCAACCCACTCCATGGCTCTTCTTCATGAACTTCCACAAGTTGGTAACCCTCTTCGCCGACTGCAGGCCCAAGGGCAACGAGTAGCTTGGCGGGTTCATCAAACGTGTTGAAGGAAGCGTGAACCACGTCAGCCCCAATGTAGATGGCATCACCAGGGTTGAGAATCTGGCTCTCTTTTTCTAGCCATTGTTCGATCCTGCCCTGCAATACGTAGATGGATTCTTCTTGCACCGGGTGTTTGTGGAAGTCATGACCAAATCCCGGTTGTAGATCGACTTCGATAATAACGAGATGTTTGCCACCAGTTAGCTCTGGACGGCTGAACCAACCCATTGTTCCCCAGTCTAGTTGATCTCGAACAGCTTCTTGGCTTGTGACGAATTTCCCATTCATGGTGAGCTCCTCCTTAAATGATGTGAATTAGAATTTAACCTGTTCTATTTATCATACAAAGTGGGCTGTCTGTCAAGTTAATTGGGAGGACATTGGTAGATTATCAGGATGGGCTTAAGGAGGAACTTTTCTAACGGCACTCAATTGAGAAATAGTTGCCTTCGGGGTCTACCGCATCGCAGACGGTAACACCAGGCGCAGGACTTCGGATTTTGCCAACGGTAACGCCATGATCGATAAGGTACTGACGGGTAGAGGAAACGTCACCTGTATCAAAGACAAACTTGGGCGCATCATCGCCAAAGCGCTTCTTCCCGCCTCCATGTAGGGCTAACTTGCAGACCCCGGTATCAAAAACTACCCAAAATTCTTCGCTATAATTATCCAACCCTGGCGGATAGGCGATAGGTAGCTTCAAAATATCTCGATAAAACGTTACCTGGGCATTCATATCCTGAACATACAGAATAATTTCGGAGATTCCTTTGAGCATGGTGTTCTGTCCTTATATCGAAGCTGGGGTACTTTGCCCCCAGCTATACTCAGCTCCGTTTCAAAACCGTAATTTTTTTACTCTACCAGAAAGGCCAAACTACGGTGTTGAAAACGACTGCTATATAGACTTCACGTTTCATTGGTCACAGCTTCAATTGATTCCTGAACACAGAATAGCTCAAATGTTCTTCTTCGTCAACCCTTCATCTCCGTAAGCCTTGTCGCTATATACTTCGCCAGAAAAGTCTTGTCCTGGCTCTTGTCCAATCTATTCTGGGATATTCCCAAAAGGGAGGATATCCCTTTCTTCATGAGTACGAGCTTTTTCTAGCCATCTACATGCCTCGAATCATATCGGCTGCCTTTTCCGCGCTCATAATTACTGGTGCATTGGTATTGCCGCCAATGATCTCAGGCATGATCGAAGCATCCACCACCCGCAACCCCTCTACGCCGTGAACTTGTAGGCGGTCATTCACGACAGCCATAGAGTCGTTACCCATCTTGCAGGTGCCAGAGTAGTGCCAAGTCGTCGCTAGGTTATCACGGATCCAGCCAGTAATCTCCGCATCGCTTTGGGCCTCAGCCCCTGGAGCGATCTCTTTTTCTAGAAAGCCCTCGAATGCCTCTGTAGCCACAAGCTGACGCGCCATACGCACACTGTCAATAAAGACTCGCAGATCGTATTCATCGTCCAAGTAGTTAGGCTGAATGATCGGATACGCAAAGGGGTTAGCCGAGCGTAGTTTGATGTAGCCGCGACTCTTGGGACGCATCAGGCTTAAAGCAATGGAAAAATCGAACTCGCATTCCGTGTCACCGACCGTGAAGAAAAGCTGCATATCGGGAGCTGGGATGTTGGGTTGGGTCTTCCAAAACGCGCCAGCAAAGGTCCGAGTGGAAACCAGAGCCCCCTTTCTACTCTGCATGTACTCTTGATAGGCAGCACCACTCAGCGTGACATCTGCCCGTACTAAAGAGGGTGCTTGGAACCACAACGAGAGTAGGGGATGATCCTGCAAGTTTTCCCCTACGCCAGGTAGATCAACCTGTACCGGAATGCCCAACTGATGTAGATCCTCAGCGGGACCGATACCTGAACAAAGAAGCACCTGAGGAGAATTGATGGCTCCCCCACACAAGATGACTTCATCTTCAGCTCTGGCCTCTTTCAACTGATTATCATGCACATACTTAACGCCAACCACTCTATTCCCTTTAAATAGCAAGCGAGTGACGTGAGCATGGGTCTCTACGGTTAGATTTTCACGAGCTAAGATAGGCGTCAAATAGGCGCTGGCAACACTGTGCCGCTGCCCCTCTTTGTAGGTAAATTGATAAATACCAACGCCAAGTTGGTGCTCACCGTTAAAATTCTCATTCTTGGGCAAGCCCATCATCACGCCACCAGAGAGAAATCGTTCAGTTTGCCCTGAGACATTAGGGATGTTGGCTAAGTTGAGTGGTCCATTGCTGCCATATACACTTCTGTGAACAGTGTCGTGAACAGCGTCGTTCTCTTCCCCATCAAAGTGCTCCGCCCTCTTAAAATAGGGCAAAACATCCTCATAACCCCACTCTTCATTGCCCAATTCTGCCCAACGGTCGTAATCCCAGCGATGGCCACGAATGTAAACCATACCGTTGATGGTGCTGGTACCGCCAAGAACTTTCCCACGATTTAGATCAATCTGTCGATTATTCAGGTTGGCCTGAGGCTCACTCTGATAGGACCAATCTATGTCAGTCCCCAACCGGTGATAGATGCGGCCTGGTATGCGAATTTCTGGGTGGCTATCTGGTCCACCCGCTTCGAGAAGTAGGACAGAGCAATCGGGATTTTCTGTTAGGCGATTGGCAAGGACACAGCCAGCAGAGCCTGCGCCAATGATGATATAGTGGGTCATAATCGATTTTCCTTTGAGCGTAGCGTTGAATGGCTCATCAATCCTCTACGGGATATGGCCCGTCCGCAAACCTTGTGGAATGGTACCCCTTGGCACCTATCGCATGTGCCATGGGGCTACGCCAATTACCGTCTGCCTTCAGGCGTTCAAGAATGGCCTGGAAGTCATGGCGAGGAGACCAATCGAGTTCACGCCGAGCTAGTTCATTCACGTAGACTCGGTCAATGGTAGGAAACATTTGCCAACCAAGACGAGAGTACGCTGCCTCATACTCTGGCATAGTCTCTTTAAGCACAGTCGGGGCGTCGGTGCGAAGAGCCTGAAGATGCGCTTGAGTAAAGGGTGTTGTGGCGCTGATGATATAGCGCCCGAAGCCGATACGCGGTGCGTTGGTGATGGCAAGCAAGTGTGCGCTCACCACGTCTTCAATATCTACCCGGCGAAAGAGGAACTCATTGGCTTTAAGATTGGCATCGGCATAGCCTTCACGCCGTGCTCTGTTGTCATCTTCTTCAGGAAAAAAGCGGGAAGTTCTCAAAATTATAGAAGGAAGCTGTTGATTGCGATGGAATAGCTCACATAGGTTTTCTGCAGCTACTTTTGTTACACCGTAGATATTTTTGGGGGCTGGCGTGACCGTTTCGGTAATCCAGGCTGCTGGCGCACCGTCTGGTGGGATCAGGGCATCCCCAAATGCGCTGGTTGTGCTGGTAAAGATGAACGCACCGACATCTGATGCCACAGCTTCCTCTAGCAGATTGAGCGTTCCCGTAATATTCGTGTCAACGAAATTTTGCTGACTATGGGTTGCCACATGAGGTTTGTGTAAGGTAGCCGTGTGTAGGATTGCGTCAACGCCCTGCATGCACTGCTTAACATGCTCTCGATCCACAATAGACCCAACCGTGTTGGTAAAGCCTGACGGGTTGATGTCCGTGCCGACAACTTCATGGTCTGTCGATTGCAATGTGCGCACGAGCGCTTCACCTAAATGACCAGCACTCCCCGTAACAAGTATCTTCATTCTATCAGGTCTGCAGTCGTTTTGTCGTTTTGTCGTTTTGTCGCTCAGTCTAAAATCGACCCTGTCGATGTCATTCCCTTTGGAATAGATTGCAATACTCAGTAGATCTCGACAGGGACTAGGCTGGCGGCACGCCGGGTACCCTACGTGGGCGTGCCGCCATCACCTAATATCTCCCTATGAAGAGCTAGTTCTTTCTCCGTCTGGATTATTCAACAATCCCGGCAATCCGCTGGCCATCCTGCAAAATGGCTGGAATGGCTGCCTGGTCAGTCGTCTCCGTGTAGACACGAATAAGTGGTTCGGTACCAGAGAAACGTACCAACAGCCAACCACCATCGTCCATAACGAATTTATAACCGTCGATTGTAACTTTTTCCACAACCTCATGACCGCCCAAGGTTAGCCCGTCAATACTGATGACATCCAATTTGTCTTTGGCCGCTTGCTTCATTTCATCGCCGGTCAAGCGGGTGTCAATGCGATCATAGTGGTGGGGACTGCCCACCTTCTCAAAAAGAATATCAAGCAGTTGAGTTGGAGTTTTTCCCGTCTTAACCATCAGATCCAGCAGATAAAGATTGGAAATAATGCCGTCTCTTTCGGGAACGTGACCACCAAAGGCATAGCCGCCACTCTCTTCACCCCCAATCATGGCATCATGTTCCATCATGGCCGGGGCAACGTACTTAAAGCCTACACCCGTGTTGATGACGGGTACATCGTATGACTTGCCCAACTTATCGAGCATGGTGGTTGTGCTGAGGGTCTTGACGATGGTTCCGCGTTGCTGGCGCACTTCCAGCATGTAGTAAGCCAACAGCCCATAGACCCGCAGCTGATCGACAAACTCGCCATTTTCATCGCCAAAGCCGCATCGGTCGGCATCCCCATCCATAATGCAGACGCAATCGGCACCCATGGCTTTGCCAGCCGCCAGCCCCGCATCTACATTGGGAGAGATGGGTTCAGGACGAGACATCTCTGGAAAAACTGGATTACGCTCGGCATGAACCTCAATGATCTCCGTCTTGCCGCCGCCAAGAATCTCGGTTAGCCATCCCGCCCCATTGCCCCACATATTGTCCACTACAACCTTGAGACCAGCGTCTTTAATAGGCTGAACGTCAATCAGTTCGGCAACCCGCTCCATGTAAGCCGCTTTGGGATTAAAGTATTCAATGGACCCATTATCTAGCCCTTCCTTCAGTGAGACCATCTGAATCGTGGCGTCATCTCCGGCAGGAGGAATACCAGCTTCTATGATTTTAAGACCTTCAGGGGCAACGGCGCCGCCATTTTCGTCTCGTACCTTAAAGCCCAGATCCTCTGGGGGGTTGTGGCTAGCTGTAATGTTGACGGCAGCTATCGAACCTGTCGCACCAACGCTAAAGCTAATAACCGGCGTGGGCGTTGCGCCATCGGTTAGCAAGACCTTAAAGCCATTGCCCGCCAATACCTCAGCTGCCACAGCCGCAAAGTTCTCGGCCATAAAGCGCTTGTCATGACCAACCACTACGCTGCCGCTTTGACCTATCTCTTTCAGATAAGAAGCAAAGCCCTGGGTACAGCGCCGCAAATTGGCGAACGTATAGTCATTGCCAATCTGAGCACGCCATCCATCAGTACCAAATTTAATATCAGACATAATAATAAATAACTCCATAAATAATAGATAATGACTCTAAAGACGTTTCCAGAAGTTAGCCTCGAAATGACAAATTACTTCCGAATGTGTCCACGTCCCAAATCCCATGAGAGACTTGGATCCCCTATAGAGCCCAAAAATAATAAAATAAACCGTTACTTGGTGGGTGATTCCTCTAAAATGGTAATTGCGGACGCGGCCGGTCCCTGTTTTGAATGGGTTACCTGGAATTCGACAAGTGCATCTTGGGGTAGGCGACGCCCGTTACGCAATTTTGAGCCGTGAGCAAATATCTCCGACCCATCATCCCGAATGATAAATCCGAAACGTTTTCGTGGATTGTACCACTTGACCACACCTCTCTCACGCCCCACTGCAGGCAAGAGGGCGCGACATCCTGCACAGTGGGTTGGCGGTCCCTGTGGCTCATTATCAGTTTGGCTGTTGTTTACGTGATTACGAGCTTCGCTATTCAGCTCATTGCTAGACTCACTGCCAGACTCGCTCTCAGCTTCACTATCACGTAGGTTATTTGGGGTTTGAGTAAGTAACATCTGCTCCTCCCCTGACCATAAAAAGGAGATGCCACAGCGTTCGCAGTAGAGGATGCGATCTTTCGGAAGGTTGTTGGATTTTTGCTTGCGTCCTGGCATAGAGTCTTTTTTGTGTTGCGTGATTCCTGAACTGGTTGGGAGAATCACGTTGGACTTGGCCAGAAAAGTTTTGTACCGAGTCTGAACCCAACCGCTCTGGAAATTCCGAGGAGGGAGGGCAGAACTTTTCTGGCTATCTATACTGGGTAAATTATAGCACCAAAGGGTGATTTAAATGGATCAAGAATTCTACATCTCAGATTACTAAAGTGCGTTTGTGTTGAAAACGGTAGTTTCCTATGGCTTCTACCAGAGAAGATGAACTACTGTTTTCAAACAGAGTTCACTATAATCAGGCTCTATCAATCAACCTATACACCACGTCACATTGTCCACCGTCTCCAACTGCCCACTTTCGGCTGCTCGTACGCCAGCGTCCAGTATCGCCATGACTTCCGTATTGAGCTCTGGCTGTAAAGTTGGATGAAGTGGTTCGCTGGTCTCTAAATGGTGGATGATTTCTTCAGCAATATTCGTGCGTCCAGCAGGGAGTTCGACCAGATCGGCAAAGCGGGAGTCAGCTTGACCTTGGATTACGCGGACAACCTGCTGCTTTTTGCGCTCGATTACCAAGGTTCCATCGGTTCCATAAACAATTGGTCCTGGCGAAACGCCATGATCATGGGTCGTCCAAGATCCTTCAAAGAGACCCATTGCATTGGGAAAGCGAACAATCATGGCCGCATTGTCTTCTGCATCCCCCCACTGGGAATTGAGGTTTGCCTTCATACCAATGGCTGAAAGGGCCTGCTCGCCAATATACCAGCGAGCCAACATAGAGCCATAGCAGCAGTAATCGAGCATGGCCCCACCGCCGGCCGCTTGCTGATGCCACCATGTAGCACCTCGTTCCGGCCCAGACATGGGGGTGGCTCCTTCGGCAACGCCGGGATGGGAGACGCCCCAGCCAAGGGGGCCCAAGTGTCCACCTCGCCACTTCACCTCTAGCACCCGCCCAATCTCGCCCGCATCAATCACTTCTTTGGCCGTCCGGATGGCCGTGGCCCAAGTGGTAGGCCAGTTGACAACGAGCAGGGTGCCTGCGGCTTCTGCCGCCCGAACCATACGCAACCCATGGGCGAGCGAACTAGCCATAGGCTTTTCTACCACCACGTGAATGCCCTTGGCCGCACAGGCTTCGACAACTTCGGCATGACGCGTGTTCTCTGCACAGCAAACTACAATATCCAGCTCTTCATGAGCCAACAGGTCGTGATAATCTGCGTAAGTCTGCGGAACGCCCAGCTTCTCCTGAGCAAGTTGCAGATTCCAGCCTCGGGTATAGAGGGCATCTCGCAATTCTGGGCTTAAAGGAACCGTATCGGCACAGGCTACCAATTGAACCTGTGGGTGTGCATGGAATTCCTGGGCCAAACTGTTGATGTGCATGTGGGCAAAACCGATAATGCCGACGCGGTAGGTGGTTGCCATAGGTATAGTCCTTAATTAATTGTTGAATTGTTGAATTGTTAAATCTGTGAATTGTTAATGAAAATGCGTCTGATGTCCGAGTAGGCTCTATACAACAAGGATATTCCGCCGACTAACTCATTAAACATTCAACAATTCACAAATTAGTTATTATTCATGTTCTCCACACCCCATACGCCAGATACGCCCATCTCTGGCCAGTAAAATATCTGCCTCTTTTGGTCCCCAAGTGCCTGGACGGTAGGTGGCCATGGGCTGCCCTTTGCCATTCTCCCAAGTCTTGAGCAATGGATCAATGAGCTGCCAGGCATTATCAATCTCATCACTACGGGCAAAGAGAGAAGCATCTCCTTGGATGGCATCCAAAAGAAGGCGCTCGTACGCATCAGGAAGCTCTTTATTGGGAAACGCCTCCTGGTAGTGGAAATTCATATCCACGGTCTTCATCTGCTGGCTCTGATCGGGAACTTTGGCATCAAATTTGAAATGAATGCCCTCATCTGGCTGAATACAGATGGAGAGAATATTGGGCGTGGGACTTTCAAAAGCGTCGAACATCCGATAGGGCGGGGGTTTAAATGTGATGGTGATTTCAGTGGCTTTGCCCATGAGTGCTTTGCCAGAACGAAGGTAGATGGGTACGTCCTGCCAGCGCCAATTATCGATAAAGAGTTTAATGGCGGCATAGGTTGGCGTATGAGAATTAGGGGCAACGCCTGATGCATCCAAATAGCCTCGGTACTGGGCACGAATGGCTTCATTCAGCTCGATAGGACGAATGGCCGAGAGAACTTTGACCTTCTCATTACGCAGCGTTGTGGCGTTAAAAGGGGATGGTGGCTCCATGGTCACCAACGTTAGAAGCTGCAGGATGTGGTTTTGGAACATATCCCGCAGGATACCCGCCTTGTCGTAATAACCGGCCCGGGTACCCACATCAACCGTTTCAGCTGCCGTAATCTGCACATTGTCAATGTAGTTGCGATTCCAAATGGGCTCGTAGACCGTATTGGCAAAGCGGAAGAAGAGAATATTCTGAGCGGTCTCTTTACCCAAATAGTGATCGATCCGATAGACTTGGCTCTCCTCAAAAACAGCATGAACCGCGTTGTTGAGCGTTGTAGCCGATTCAAGGTCTGTGCCAAAGGGTTTTTCGATGACCAAGTTACGCCATCCTTTCCCCTGGGCCGCCATCCCAGCCCCGCCCAATTGCTCAATAACTGGTACAAAGTACTCTGGCCCAATCGCCAAATAGTAAAGTCGATTTCCGTTGCCTGCTTCAATCTCTTCGATCCGAGTACGCAAAGCGCTGTAATCTTCTGGTACATCCAAATTGCCTTTGTGATAGTGGAGCATGGTCGAGAAGGCTTGCCAGTCACCCTCGTTGTAATTATCAGCAAATTCTTTCAGGGCATCGCCCATCATCGACTGGAATTTCTCTAGTGTCCAGTCACGGCGGGCAAAACCAATCACGTGGAGATTCTCTGGCAAACGTTGCTTCTGAAAGGCGTTAAAGAGGGCGGGCATTAATTTTCTGCGAGTGAGATCACCCGATGCACCAAAGATGACCACAGTAGTGGGTGGAATAGTAAGGTGGGTAGATGACATACGAGATAGTTCCTGTATTCGTCTTAACGTTGCTTAACGTTGCTTGTGTTGAATCCCCTCTTGAGAGGCAATGATAACGTCCGTCACCATATTCAAGAAGAGACCATGTTCAACAATGCCTACCCGATTATTCAATTGGGTAGCTAGGTGGTTTGGGTCGGCAATGGGGCCAAAATTACAATCCAAAATGTAGTTGCCATGATCGGTCTCGAAGACCAATCCCTCTGAGGTTGTGCGGCGAACAACTTTTGCCCCAAGCGATACCAAAAATTCATGCTGAGAACTCCAGCCAAACGGAATCACTTCTACGGGGACAGCCCATTTGGTACCCAGTTGATTAGACGGTTTCGATTCATCCACAATGATGAGTTCTCGTTGAGATGCTTGGGCAACGATCTTCTCCCGTAATAGCGCCCCTCCGCCCCCCTTGATCACATCGAGATTAGGGTCCACCTCATCTGCCCCATCAATCGTTAGATCGATAGATGGGTGCTCTTCTAACGTTGTAAGCGGGATCTGTAATCGCGTTGCCTCGTCTTCAATAGCCAGCGACGTGGGGATGCATATGATGTTATTTAGCCTACCCGATTGAAGTCTTTCCGCAATGAGGCGGACCGCAATGATGGCCGTCGTGCCTGTGCCAAGCCCTACGATCATCCCCGGTTGTATAAAGGTAACGGCCATTTCCGCAGCTTGAGTTTTTTGTTGCTGTATTGTCATTAGGTTAAATAGGATCGATGAGGCTCTACCCCGAAAGGAGTAGGAGATTACCCCACAGGTTAAAAAGGATATCAGTAGTCCGCAGTCACTTGGTCACCTAGTCCAGAGTCGCTCTTTCAGACATCAAATACAATACGATCTACTGTATATAGATTGAAAAATCAGGGTATCGAAACAGACGCCCGTATCTTCTTCGAACCGTGGAGTTGAAAAATTTGCTTGGATTGCAATTTAGGACCAACCGACCCTGGATCTACCGACCCAGAATGAATTCTATTATATCTTATCTCTACACCGAAATACTCCGCCTTAAGATACAACAATGGTCCGCTCCACAGAGGAACGATTGGTCTAGTACCTTGCGATGCATCCATCTTATCGAATTGCCAAAACCATGAGACTATTATATTCTACTTGTTACTGTTCCACAATCATATATCCCCTATAGACCTCAATCTATTTACTAATTAATTGCTGAACGATAGAAATAAGGGGTTGCGGTCTGATGAACATACACTTTGCGTGAACATAAATCAAAGGAGAAACCCATGAATCGATCAAGTTGGCTTGTATCCTTATTTTTGGTATTTGGGCTGATTCTATCTGCGTGCGGCTCCCGCCCGGAACTACCAGATGCTGCGCCCGCAGAAGAGGGAAGCAGTACCGAAACTGAAGCGCCAGCAGCAGAAGAAAGTGCTGCGGAAGACGAAGCTGAAGACGCGTCTGATGCTGCAATGGATGGCAATTCCCTCGAATCACCTATGCTGGCCGAAATGGTCGCCGCAGGCGAACTGCCCCCGCTAGAGGAGCGTCTGCCCTCAGAGCCGCTGGTGGTGGAAGTAGTAGAGTCCATTGGTAAGCATGGTGGCACGTGGCGTCGAGTCTTTAAGGGGATTAAGGACTTTCACGCCTTTGGTCGCCTAAACTACGATCCCGTGCTTCGTTGGCCTCGTGACCCCAGTGATGGTGTTCAGCCTGGCATGGCCAAATCGTGGGAGTGGAATGAAGATGGCACCGAGATGACCTTACACCTCCGTGAAGGCATGAAGTGGTCGGACGGCGCACCATTTACCAGCGCAGACATCACCTTTTGGTGGGAAGATATTGAGAACGACGAGAACATCACGCCTGCGATTCATGCCGAGTGGGTTGTGGCTGGCGAGCCAATGACTGTGGAAGCCCCAGACGACCATACGGTCGTCTTGAAATTTGCCGCCCCAAATGGTTTGGCGGAGACGGTCGGTCTAGCCTTTCATGGTCATCAGTGGCCCCTAGGTTTTGAGCGCTTCGGCTTCTTTGCCCCTCGTCACTACTTGGAGCAGTTCCACCCCAAATATAATACCGACATGGAAGATTACGCGGCCTTTGAAGATGCTGCGTTTGACTTCAATACCGAACGTCCCGTCATGACGCCCTGGAAGATCACCGAATGGGAAGCGGGTGCCACCGAGATGGTCGCCGTGCGCAATCCTTACTACTGGAAAGTGGATGCTGAAGGGAAACAACTTCCCTATATCGATGAACTCCATTACACGCTGGTAGAAGATAACGAAGCCGCCAACGTCCTGGCCCTTTCGGGTGACATTGACATGCAGTCCCGCCACATGGACTTTGCCAAGGCTCCTGTTTACCAAGAAAATGCTGAAGCAGGTGAGTATACAGTCGGCTTGTGGTCAGCGGCCTCCGCATCCCACCTGACCTTCTTCCCCAACCAGAGCTACGACGATCCCCAATACCGAGAATTGATGCAGAACCTGAACTTCCGTCAGGCGCTTTCTCTGGCGTTGGATCGGAACTTGATGAATGAGATCGGATTCTTTGGCCAAGCCACCCCGCGTACCTTAACCGTGGTTGACGCGTCACCGTACTTCCAAGAAGATATCGTCGGTCTCTTTGCTGAGTTTAATCCTGATAGTGCCATAGCACTGTTGGATGAGATGGGGTTACCAGTCGATGATGATGGCTTCCGCACCTTTGAAGATGGCACACCCATCGAACTGATCATTGAGACTGCTTCTAGTGGTAGCGGGTTGGATCTGCTTGAACTGGCTGTTGAAAATTGGAACAGCATTGGGCTACGGTCTACTCTCAGCACAATGACCCGTGATGTTTACTGGCCCAAGGCAGTTGCCAACGAGGTCATGATTGCCACTTGGGGTACAGACCGCGGGCTAGTGCCCATGGTTGATCCAATCTATCAGTTCCCCTTTGACGAGCGGTCGTGGATGGGACCAGCCTTCGGTATCTGGTACAAGTCACAAGGTGAACTAGGCGAAGAGCCACCCGCATCATTTGCGGAAGCCATGGCGCTCTATGACCAGTATCGAGGCAGCGTGGATGAAGCAGAACAGACCGATATCGCCAAGCAACTGGTGCGCATGTCTACGGAAAATCTGTGGACTATCGGTACCGTTGGTATGGCACCCGGTCTGGTCATTGTGAAGGACGATTTCAAGAACGTCATCGCCGATCAAAGCTTTGTGGCCGACTGGATCATCATGGCACCTGGCACCCAGGATCCGAGTCAATACTACTTTGATAGGTAGATAAGAGTTGAAGAGTTGAAGAGTTACGCTTCGTCATTCGTTTCAACTTTTCCACCTTTCAACTTTTCTACCTTGGAACTATTCCTAAATGATCAACTACATCATCCGCCGGCTGTTGGCGATGATACCCCTCTTTTTTCTTGTATCCGTTGCTACCTTTGTGATTATCCAATTGCCGCCTGGGGATTACTTCACTGTACTCCAGGCGGAGATCGCAGAGACGGGCGGTGGGCAGGACGCGCGCACCTTTGAACTATTGCGTCTACGCTATGGGCTGGACGAACCTGTTTGGGTTCAGTATCTACGCTGGATTCAGGGATGGCCAGAGGGAGATTTTGGCTGGTCTCTAGAGTGGAACAGCCCGGTCTGGCCGCTCATTAGCAAGAAGCTAGGGTATACGGTTTTGCTGGGTGTCTTTTCTCTCGTTATCACCGTCTCCTACGCCATTCCGGCAGGCATCTTCACATCAACCCATCAATATTCGTTCAGCGATAATCTGCTCTCATTCTTCGGCTTTTTGGCTTTGTCCCTACCCGGTTTTCTATTAGCCTTGCTGTGGCTGATTGTGGGTGCGCTAATCTTACGCATTGATGTGACCGGGGTTCAGTCGTCTGAATTTGCCGATCAGCCCTTAAGTGCAGCGAAGTTGTTGGACTACTGGAACCATTTCTGGCCTCCAGCACTCATTTTAGGGCTAGCGAGCACAGCCCAACTCCAGCGGATTATGCGCAGCAGTATGCTGGATGTGATGGGGCAACAGTACATTACAACCGCCCGGGCCAAGGGGTTAAAGGAACGAACGGTCGTCAACAAGTATGGTGTACGGGTCGCCATTAATCCGTTGATTAGCGTCTTGGCCTTAGAGATCCCCAAAATCATCTCCCAGTCTGCTCTGGTGGGGATTGTGATGGCGCTGCCGACACTTGGTCCCTTGCTGCTTCGTGCGCTGACCACCCAGGATATGTATTTGGCCGGAACCATTCTCCTCTTCATGACTATCCTGTTAATGTTGTCAAACCTACTGGCGGATATTCTGCTAGCCTGGGCCGATCCCAGAATCGTCTTTGATTAAATCTCAACCATGAGCCTATCTGCCAAATCCCAAGAATTATTTGAACTCTATCGCGATCTCGAGAGTGTACGCGCCAATGAAGGCGGGCTAGATGAGGAGGATGCAGAGAAAGACGACGAGCAGTATGCCCTCTCTCAAGCCCAGTTGATGTGGCGCAAATTTGCCCGTAACCGAGCCGCGCTCGTGGGGGGCGTGATTACCTTACTCTTCTATCTGAGCGCACTCTTTGCCCCCATGATTTCTCCCTATACCTTGAGAGATCGATTTGAGGATCGCATTTATATGCCCCCCCAACGTGTCCACTTCTTCGATGAAGGGCGATTTGCCCCATTTGTCTACGGCGTTGACTCAGAGCTGGATATTGCCTCATTTACCCGTAATTATACAGTCGATGAGAGCGTCAAATATCCCATCCGCTTTTGGACAGAAGGGACACCCTATACGCTGCTAGGCTTCATTGAGCTGGATACTCATCTCTTTCAAGCGGAGGGGAGCACGGTCAATCTGCTAGGGACTGACCGCCAGGGACGCGACATGTTTTCACGCATTATGCTGGGTAGCCAGGTTTCCTTGACCATCGGCCTGGTTGGCGTCTTTATGAGTTTGGCTGTGGGGACTGTATTGGGCGTCGTCTCTGGCTATTTTGGTGGCTGGGTTGACGACTTGATCCAGCGGATTATCGAGTTGGTGCGGGCCTTTCCGTCCATTCCACTCTGGATGGCCCTCTCTGCCTCGGTACCGGTCAACTGGCCGCCGTTGCGCACCTACTTTATGATCAGCATCATCCTGTCATTGATTGGCTGGACTTGGTTGGCCCGCCAGTTACGGGGTAGGGTCTTAACCCTGCGAAGTGAGGATTATGTGCTAGCCGCCCGCCTCATGGGGGCAAGCCACTGGCGGGTTATCTTCAACCACCTCATTCCAGCTTCTTTGGGCCACATTATCGTCGTTTCTACACTCTCCATGCCCACCATGATTCTGGCAGAAACGGCCCTGAGCTGGTTGGGACTAGGACTGAGACCACCTGTAACCAGTTGGGGCGTCTTGCTCAAGGAGAGCCTGACCATTGAATCGATTGCCATTTATCCATGGGTCTTTACACCGGTCATCTTTGTGGTCGTTGCCATTTTAGCCTTTAACTTCCTAGGTGATGGCCTGCGCGACGCCGCTGACCCCTACACTCGGTAAGGAATGAGCATTAAATAAGTTGGGCATGTCATCTCGAAGGATTGAGAGATCTTATGCACAAGTTATTTAATTCCGATTCCTAAGTGCTTAACACGGAGTCCCTCAGAGAAGGCACAGAGATTCACAGCGCAACCTTCGGTTGCAAGTAAACGGTAAACGGTAGGTCAGTAATCGGTGACACGTGCCAACATCTTCGCGAATGGTGCAGTTTGTACCAATTCGTAACTCAGAGAAAGCTTCAAAGAGAGAAGGTGGTCTCCGTGAATCTCTGGGCGCTCCCGCTAGTCGGTAGAGCGTCAATGAATTTCTGCGTTATCGTTACTCACTGTAATCTTGCAAAGTATATTCACCTCAATCAACTGATATGTCAACCAGCCAGCCTCTGCTCGAAATCAATAATCTGAAAACCTATTTCGATACATTCGATGGAACCGTTCGGGCCGTTGATGGCGTTTCTCTTCAGATCCAGCCGGGTAAGACCCTAGGACTGGTTGGAGAGTCTGGCTGTGGCAAGAGCGTGACTGCTCACTCGATTCTACGGCTTTTACCTCCCAAGGCGAGCCGAATTGTGGATGGCGAAATACTTTTTCATCGAGGAAGCCTTGCTTACAGTGAAGATGACGTACTGGTCAACATGGTCAACGTCAATCCAGACGGCACGGTGATCCGCTCCATCCGCGGCAACGAGATTGCCATGATCTTTCAGGAGCCGCTGACCTCACTTTCGCCTGTTCATACCGTCGGTGCCCAAGTTGCTGAGACTGTGGCCCTTCATCAGCAGGTCAATGCCAAAGAGGCCAAGGAGCGCACCCTTCACCTGCTGGACCAAGTGGGCATCTCTAGCCCAGAACAGCGCTTTAATGAGTATCCTCATCAGTTTTCTGGCGGGATGAGGCAGCGGGCCATGATCGCCATGGCTCTCTCCTGTAACCCTAGGCTACTCATCGCCGATGAACCGACCACAGCCTTGGATGTCACCATTCAAGCCCAGATTCTAGAGCTGATGAAATCGCTCCAGGTGGATATCGGCATGGCGATTCTGATCATCACCCACGATCTGGGCGTCATTGCAGAGATGGCAGATGACGTGGCCGTCATGTATATGGGAAAGATTGTCGAGCGGGCCGATGTGAACACCATCTTTAATCAGCCCCTCCATCCATACACGGTAGGCTTGATGCGTTCCATCCCCGAATTGGGTAGCCGTGGCACTCGGCGCTTAACACCCATTCCGGGGAGCGTTCCCGATCCCTTTTCCATCCCTCAAGGATGTGCCTTCTATCCAAGATGTCCAGCCGCCAAGAGCGCCGAGTGCCAAAGTGAGCTGTCGCTGATTGAGGTAGAACCAGGACATTGGGTACGCTGCACGCTTTATTAGAAGAGGTCCAGGGTCGTTTAGTCCAGGGTCGGTTGGTCCAGGGTCAATTTGTTCAACTTTGGTGCTATTGAGGGTCTCTGTTTTTAAATGAGTTATGAAAGACAAACAACTTCTGCTTGATGTTCACAATCTAAAAAAGCATTTTCCCATCCAGAAGGGGCTATTACGGCGCACCGTTGGGCATGTCAGGGCTGTGGATGGTGTCAGCTTTCAACTTTACGAAGGCGAAACTCTGGGGCTAGTCGGCGAGTCGGGCTGCGGGAAGACCACAACCGGACGGCTGATCCTACGAGCCATCGATCCAACTGAGGGCCAAATTCTCTTTCGCCACCAGGAGCAGATGACTGATATTGCCTCGATTCCGCCAACGCAGATGAAGGAATTCCGCCGGGAGATGCAGATCATCTTCCAGGACCCCTTCTCGTCTCTTAACCCACGCATGACCGTGCTCGACATCATTAGCGAACCGCTGATCATTCATGGCATGACCCATGCAGAGGAGCGGCGGAACCGAGTACGCGAACTGTTGGAAGCCGTTGGCCTCAAGGTTCAGCACATGAACCGGTACCCGTACGCATTTAGCGGTGGCCAGCGTCAGCGCATCGGGATCGCTCGGGCATTGGCTCTGCAACCCAGGTTAATCGTGGCTGACGAGCCAGTCTCGGCCCTGGACGTGTCGATTCAGGCTCAGGTGATTAACCTGATGGAGGACTTGCAGAGCGAACATGGGCTGACTTATCTCTTCATCGCACACGACCTCTCGATTGTCGAGCACATCAGCGATCGAGTCGCCGTTATGTATCTGGGAGACATTGTGGAAGTGGCGGAAGTAGAGTCACTCTACGGTCAGCCCCTCCATCCGTATACCGAGGCGCTTCTCTCTGCTGTCCCTCGGACCAACCCAGAGCAGAAGCTGCAGCGCATCGTCCTTGAAGGTGACGTTCCCAGCCCCGCCAATCCACCCTCTGGCTGCAAATTTCATCCCCGCTGTCGTTATGCCAAAGAGATCTGTCATCAAGCTGTTCCAGAATTGGTTGAAGTTCAGCCAAAGCACCTTGTCGCCTGCCACTTAGCAGAGGAGCTAACGCTGACAGGGATCTAGCTTTTGTTTGTTGACCGTAACGCAAGTACCTTGACGATTCAATAGTGATGTGCTATTTTAATCTTTGTTCTTTTGGCTACGTCACTGAACATATTGGCTCATCTAAGCAAAGTGTGCAATCCACTCCGCCCGAATAGGCGAAACTGTCAACCTCCACACTTTCGTCTGATGAGCGAACATATCAGCCCCCTTAGCTCAGGGGATAGAGCTATGGTTTCCTAAACCATGAGTCCCAGGTTCGAATCCTGGAGGGGGCGCTGCACAACAAGCTATCAACCCTTTTTCAGTCTGAGGCTACAAGAACCCGTGTCAATCGGCACGGTTCTTTTTATTCACTTTTTACACGATAACGGATTCGGAGTATCAAAATGGTAGCTGGTACCAATACAAGCAAAGCTGTGAGGCTCTGCTTAGGCGACCCTCAAATCCCCTGAACCTCAACAAGATAGGGTTCTTCTTAGGTTTCCACCCGCTTGATTGTCTTCAACTCTGCCACAAGATACTTATGCTCAAGTACAGCGAACCATGCTAGGAGAGTGTCTGACGTGCCACTCGACCCCTGGCGATGTTTACGGTATCGTTCCTCTGGGTTGACAGCACGCCCTATGTAGGCAATATGAAGATCATCACGGGGATCGTACAATCCATAGATATAGATGCCACCTGCAATCCGATCATAAATCTCGCTCATCATCCGGTGAGCGTCGGCAACTTTGTCAGTGAGTTCTTTGAGTTGTCTGGTAACAGGATCGGAGGAAGGATCACCAGCTTGGGTCATAAGTGAGGCTCCTTTTGGGTATATGGGTGTAGAGCCAGGGTATCAGATTTTGGTGGTTGGGAATTGGCGGTCAGGAGGTGAAAGACGGTCGTGGAGGCTACATCACTTCTTTCCAAAATGAAATTGGGTCTTGACAGAGACACCAAAATGGTGCTACAATGATGTCGAATTGATGCTGATTGATGCCTACTATTGATATAATAAGGAAATTAAGTCATGGGAAATCAGCGATATACGCTGTCGCTTCCATCCGAGATTTATGACGAGTTGAAAAAATATGCTGAGGAGCATGGGATTTCAATTCGGGAAAGCGTGCGTAGGGCGTTACAGTTCGGATTGATCGGTATCAAGGTAAGTGAGAACCCTGATGCTGATCTTTATATAAAGGAGAAAGTGGCAGCATCTGAAAACGAGACTGAAATCAGAGAAACCCGCTTGCAGTTTGTGTGGTAATACGTGTGAGCCCAGTAGTTCCAATCCATCGAAGTCTTTAAGATGATAACTGCTTACAATAATTCATGGACCACCAAGTATTAACAAAAAATAGGAGCCTGCTTATGGTGAGATTCTCGCATCTATACTCTACTCAGTGTGAAAACCGCGGTATAATTCATAGTAGGTAAAACCATACCAGCAGAATAGAATGTGGTGGCCTGATTGAGAGGTCGCTGCTGAATGTAAGTATTGATAGTTAGGAGTGGGACAACAATGTGGCTCTACCGTTATGGGAGCCAAAGCCCGATAAAGGATATTTTGAACCCACACGCTGTCTTGCCATTTATTTTCGTCGCCAAGTTGTGCTAAGCAAGGAAGTAATTCGTGAGTCTAGTAATTGTAGAAACTCACAAGGCTTTGCATCTACTAGAGGAAAAGAAGGTGATAGAGCGGTTCCTGGCGCATTAATCCTTAGCATTCCTATTCTAAAAGTATGACGGATTCATGAAGGCTATCCTGGACGATAGGAGCCTTTAAATGACATCCTCTGTGACCTTGAACGAATTATCCAATCAACTGTTAAACAATGAAGTCAATCAGGCACTCAATCGAGTTGACATTGGGGCTAGTTTAGCAGATTCTTCAGAAGCATCGATTACTGTAGATGAGCTTTCTAGCCAAATGCTCTCTTCAAAGGCGCATAGAGCATTGCCAAAAGTTGACTTAAACGTGCAAGAGTTTGGAGCAGGAATTGAAATTAAGGAGTTGCGAATGTATTTGCATACTCAAAGCATGTCTCTCACAGTATTTGTGATTGCTTTGGTTTCCTTGAGCCTGGGATTGGCAATTTCATTAATTCAAATTCTACTGATAGGCGCATAAAGAAAAGAGGCGGAAAATGAACGAACCGTAACCAGTTAATTAATGCAAATGCGAATTAATGAAATTTGCCTTAAGGCAGTGAAAAGGCGCTGTTATGACAACGACTTGTCAAAACAGTGCCTTTTTGCGTATATTCAATCTTGCAATCGTTTTGAGTCTTCCATAATTCCACAAAATGATCATCCGCGGTTTAAATTTTAACTGTTTGTAGTGTAAAATAGTCTATGAGAATAAAGTTCAAAAAGATTAAAATTTGAAATGAGTATTCATGATTAACACAATTGAACCCATACAAACGAGTGTTACCGAGAGTGAATCCCTTGAGTTGGTCACTGTCGGCGTTATTCCAGCCGATCAGCACCCTGCACTTGTTTATCTGGCCTACCTATCTGAGGGTAGTCGGCGTACAATGCGGAATGCTCTGGATGACATCGCCAACCTAATCATACCCAACGCCGACCACTAAACGTTTCCCTGGCCTCAACTTCGTTACCAACACACGGCAGCGATACGGGCGGCACTGCTTGACAGCGACCGATGGAGCGCAAACACATGTAATAAGATGTTGGCTGCACTCAGGGGTGTTCTCAAGGAATGCTGGCGTCTGGGGTACGTGAGTGCTGATGACTATCAGCGTGCTGTTGATTTCAAGCCCCTGCCTGTGGATAAGCCTGAACAAGCTGCTGGCCGTAGTGTCACAGATGCTGAAATGGCAGCGTTGATGAAGGTCTGTGCTGATGACAAGGATGGTGACGACACCGTTCGTGCGGTCGCCATCCGTGACGCTGCGCTCATATCTCTGGCTTACGCTGCTGGCCTGAGACGGGCTGAACTCGCCAGCCTACAGGTTGAGGACTACAACGCTGAGACAGGTACGTTCGCCATTCGTGGCAAGCATAACAAGACACGTACCGTTCCCCTCAAGGCCCGTGGTGCTGTTGATACACTGAATGACTGGTTGCATGTCCGAGGTAGAGAGCCAGGGCCACTATTCCAGCCTGTGCGCCGTGGTGGGCATATTCAGGATTCGAGGCTGGTTGAGCAATCCATCTATGACATTCTGACGGCACGGGCTGAACAGGTAGGTATCAGCGACTTCTCACCCCATGACATGAGAAGAACTTATGCAGGTGACTTGCTAGATGCTGGCGTTGACTTATCGACGGTGCAAAAGCTGATGGGGCATTCCAGTGCCAACACGACGGCAGGATATGACCGACGTGGGGAGCGTGCCAAGACTGAGGCAGCAGAGCGATTGCATATACCGTGGAAGCGGCAGTTCAGGAATGGATAGAGCTGATGAGTGGGCTATATAGCAGCAAATTTACATCAGTTGACAAAATCATCAAGGCTGACTTAAACTCATTGTAATCAAAAAGGAGCGGTTGCAGCCGCTCCCAAACCTACTGCTGACATCGCTAGATAACCAGCAGCGGGCATCTGTGAGTCATTATACCATAATCGTTCTCTTTCACCCTCAGTGATCTGCTGTGTTTACAGATACTCCCTGAGGGTGTTTTTGTTGGCAAGAAGTTATAGATAAATCATGAAAGTACACACGCTTCACCCTATAATCCATCGGGCATATCAGGCAACACAAATTTGGCTTGCCAAGCCTGAATTCAATCTGTCTTATCGAAACCTGTCATATCCGCAGATTACTGCATTGTTGGGCAAACAAGATAATAGCTTGGAAAATGCCGCAGCACAGTTTCACGCCTATTTCCCTACACACCACTTCAAAGTGATTGCATCATTTCATTCCGCTGTATCTTCTGACGCACTTGTTAGTTGGCTTCAATTTAATCCACGTATTTGCATACTGGATATTGGATGTGGTGCTGGTGCGGGATCAACAGCTTTTATCGAGACTGTTCTACAACTTCAAGAGCAAAGAGTAATCACGAATCACATTGAAGTTTTTTGTATTGGTGTTGATCCTAACCCGAATGCTGTAGGAATATATTACCATTTTTTGAAACATATAAAAGCTGAGATAAGTGAACACTACCGCATCTCTATCGACCATAGAATTATTGATGACGGTATTCCAAATGCATCGAGTAAAATAATACATGAACTCCATCAGAACCGTGAGAAATGGGGGTTGCCAAAACTTCCCCATTGTTTAGTGATGCAAGTTAATGTGGTTCCGCCATTTCAATTGATTCAGACCGCTCGAACCGAAAATTTGCACATCTTGGATGCTCTTGGGGTAGACAATAGCGCAGTCTCACAAGAACGTAAGCAGTTTGGCATTGAGCAAGCATATGCATATAAATCCATATTCGAGGGAGTCTTTATTGACAATCTGCATGTATTCACTATTGCGACCGATAACTATATGCTTGATGAGCGAGTTGTTGAGATGGGGCAAGCATTGAATCATGTCTTCGGAAGCAACAGACATAAGACAGAACTGCTCGCCACAGGAGAGCATCAGGTGAGTTTCTTAAATCCCCCTGAGAGCTATTGGGGGCGCAAGGTAACTCCACATTCAACAAAATATCACGTGAACATAACCACTATTGTTAACGAGGAATTGCGTGTAGATCAGGATTGGCAAGAAGTCATCAGCATAGAAAACTTATATCTTGCGTGGGTGAGAACAAGGCATAGCATTCTAAGGGAGTCTTTTGTAGACGAAGTTGAGATACTTTTATTTGAACACAATCTGGATCAAAATTTAGAAAGAATGCGTCAGCAGCTTATGGCATACGCAGACGATCTAGCAAAAGGAGATGATTTTGTTGCATACAAAGTTCCCAAGAACTCTAATGCAGAGCGCCCACGGGGATTGTCTAGGATGGAGGAAGAACTCTTATCTGTAGCGGTAATCCAAAAGTTAGGAAATAAAGAATCCCAATTGAGAGGAAGTAGTTATGCTTATAGGATTTCACAGAAAAAATATAACAGGGAGACTGAATACCTCTATGATTCTTGGTTTAATGCCTACAAAACCTATATCAAAAAGTCTAGACAACAGGCAGAGCTACCTACAACTAAGGCAGTCATTCGAGTCGATATACGTTCCTTTTTCACAAATATTGTGCAAAATCAGCTTGTCGAGATTACACAACAGACATTATCCAAAAGTCAGAGGATTCATTGGCTGATAAAATTACTTCTCTCTACTAACATAGATGAGCATGATTTGGGGCGAGGGTTGGTGCAAGGCAGTCCAGCATCAGGCTTCTATGCTAACATGTATCTTACAGCGATTGATACCCGTTTTGGCACGAATAACGAATGGAACGTAGCGATTTTCAGGTATGTTGACGATATTATTTTGGTTGTACCAGAACAGGAAGAAGGTACAGAAATAGAAATTGCCGTTCGTCAGATTCTGGAGGCAATAAAAGAAGAATTAGACAAGCTTGGTCTTGAGCTAAATGAAGACAAAACGGAAATTTACTACGATATATCTCGTTTTCTAAAGGCTACACAAGCAGACGAACTGCTGGAAAGTATCGGCACATCCTATACTGACTTAACCAATAGTTTATGGATTTTACATCAAGAGCGACACGCTGAGTTCAGAGAGAGTTTTCATCAAAATGAACAGTGGTGGTTTTATGTTGAAAAATATCAGAGTCTTTTGAACCTTATAGAAATTTTCCCAACAACATCATATATCAGCCGTCAAGTGTCAAAGTATCTATTTAACCCCAAAATGCGTAATCGTGATTCAAAGAAGTCACCTGCACTTGTTGTACCAGAATTCCCAAATCATGAAGATTGCCACACACGAAAGAAGTGGCAAGATGCATTTGTAAATCACAATCCAGTCTGGATTAAAAAGAAGATAGAGCTACAAAAAGAAATAGCTGCTGTCCTCATTGAGGCATGGACTGAACTGAAAGAAAACAGTGACATTGAAGCAAACCACGAGCGTATATTGCAAACGAGAATACGCTCTGCTTCTAATAAACTGATGCTGCTAGGTTTAGGCCATGCCTTGCATAAAATCATGGACATATTGATGGCTTCTCCTTGGGTCATCCGAGAACCCATGCGTGCCATTGAAGGGATTGCTCGTCAGGGGTTTGGTGAAGAAATTTTGCATCTGTACAGTTTTTACTCTGACGGTGACAGAAAATTCAAATCTTACCTATGTGCCTGCGTACTAAGATCGATTCGTTTTCTATCGAACATTGACTCAAGGCATTGGCGGGTAGTTACTCAAAATGCCACACAGGGTACTTATATAGAAAAATTGATGGCATCAGAGTCATGGTTGTATCTTGCCAATGCTCAGGACTTTCAGGAGTACAGAATCGATGCAATTGAGATAGCCAAAATTATTGATTGGACAAACAGTACTATGGGGCGACTTGAACGTAATTATGCCCTTGTTCTTGATGCATATCACTTCAATGAATCCACAGGTAACAGTGTAAATGACGAACTTTCGATCCCACCACATGAGGCGTTAAATTCAAATGGTGAACTTGTCGGTATATTTGACTATAGTGAGCCTGATTTAATTCGGTTAGAATACTATAGTGGTCGGAGGGCTGATGAGGGCTATTTTGAATATCCGTGAAATTGACAGACTAGATATACTCACCATATTGATCATTACGGTTGACGATTGGCGTAGGGAGATAGTGAAACACTAATGCTCTGGTTCCTACTCACCATCACCCTCATCCTGATATGGTCTATTGCTGCCTTCCTGGGCCTACCTGGGGCTGCACCATCCGACCGGATTGACCACATCAAGAATAGGCTCATCAATTGGTACAAGAAGCCCACTGACCCAGTGCGCATTGTGGCCTACGGTGCGCTCGGTCTTAGCCTGTTCACCGCATTATGGGGGGCTATTCAGACAGGTGCATTCCCTGGTCGGCTCATTGAAGACTTCTACGCCAACGGTGCTGCTGAACTGGCAAGTATTGCGATAACGGTGCTGATCATTGATCGGTTGACTGAGTGGAGAGCAGAGCAACGATATAAGAGTCAAGTGCTTGAGCAATTACGAGCCAACGTCAATGCAAATGCATTAGAGGCAGTAAGAATATCAAGAAGAAGGGGATGGCTAGAGGACGGCTCTTTGAAAGGGCTAAACCTGAGTCTTGCAAACCTCAGTGGAGCATTGATGTTTAACACTGATTTAGAAGGTGCAAAACTTATCGGCACTAGCCTCAGTGGGGTCAGTCTAGGCGGTGCAAATCTGAGGCATGCGTATTTGTCTGATGCGGATGCAAAAAATGGGAGCTTTCTTAATGCAGATTTCTATGACGCTGATTTAGAAAACGCCAATCTTGAAAGGGCAGATTTAAGAAACACCATTCTTGAACAGGCGAGTCTTCGTGATGCCAATCTTTCATGGGCAGATTTAAGGGGTGCAAGTCTAGCCAACGCCGACCTCAACATGGCGACACTTGAAGGAGCATCATACAGTCATTCCACTATCTGGCCCGAAGGCTTCGACCCCGCTACTAACGGTGCCATCTTAGTTGAAGACGATGAGCAACCCCTGTGAACGTCCCTGGTCTTGGGATGTCGGCGTTTCTTTACCCTCACTACCTGCTAACAACCCACTCAGCAGCCTGAAACAACGCCTATCATCCCAAATGAACCCATTTACCATCCGTCAGAAATGAACCTGTCACGCTCCCCTGAGTCAGCCTGACAGCACACCTACATTGCCAACCCGTTTCTCTTGTAAGGCTTATCATCCCTACGTCTGCGATACAACTTCCCTGCCTGATGTCGATACCAGATCTGAATGCCCATTGTGGCCTCAAACACTACCACGAAAATGTGCGAGATGATGAATGCCAAGTTTGCTGGTAGGGTCGGGACTGCAACTGTAGCAAGCACGGGCAGCACAACAAGCAGCGAGGCACCAAGGATGGCGTAGATGACCTCTCTCGTTAGCTCACCTTCAAAAAAGACCACCTCATTTGGGTCGTGAAGCATCTGCTCGACAGCTTCAAGCATTTCTCGGCGCTTGCCATTTATCACGGCTTGGATGGGGTTCATGTATCTGGCTCAATGGATGGTGTGAATAGGTTCATTGCTTGGTAGTAATTGTAGCACACCCCCACTCACATCCCAGCCACCGAGCCTACCTAATTCACAGACCTGTTTGAACCATTAAAGCAAAAAAGGCACTTGATATTTACTAATAGATAATGTATAATAGTGGTAGATAGAAACAATGGTTTCATATCGTTACACATCTAAATGACTAGACAGAATTACTGTCTTCCTCTGGAGTAGATGACACCCTACTCCAGCCCCCTTAGCTCAGGGGATAGAGCTATGGTTTCCTAAACCATGAGTCCCAGGTTCGAATCCTGGAGGGGGCGCTTAATCCGCTACCAATAGTCGTTCCTCAACGGTAAAATGCATCAATCAGATCGCTGGATAACTTTGAATGTGTTTCCGTCTGGATCCCGCAAAACAAAAAACGCTCCGCCATCATCGCTCTTGACAATCTCCGAAGCAAACTGACCATTACGTTTCTGAATGTCTGCATAGAAACTTTCAATGTCGTCAACGCCAAGGTGGAATCCTACTTCGGTTCCTGGCGTGCCGTCACCTCCCCCCTGACCTGTTACATAAAGACAGAGCGGAATATTGCCCGTCTTGTACTGTGCCCAGCCATAGGCCTCAACAGCAAATTCTTCTTCTAATCCAACCACCTCTCGGTAGTACTGGGTTGCTTGTTTGAAATCTGTTACAGGGATCTTGACCAAACCAATGGTTACTTGACTCATGGATATTCCTTTCGTTTTTTGCAACTCTTCTTCCGATTGTCTGGTACGACCGGCATACGCTTTGCGATAGTCACTTGGTGACTGCTCAAAGTGTTTGCGGAACGCTCTCGAAAATGATTCATGGTTGGCATACCCCGCATCAAGTGCAATATCGACTATCTTGCGATCCGTCAGGCGAAGCTCTATCGCAGATTGTACGAGCCTGACACCTCTCACGTGCTGCATCACGGTCATACCAGTCTGAGCCTTAAAGATGCGTTCAAAATGAAACGGTGACTGACAAGCAATGTCGGCCAACTCTGCCAGAGATAGCGGCGTATCAATATGGTCTCGCACAAATTTAAGGATCGATTTCACTCGCCCATCGGGATCGTTGCGGGTATACTTTTGTCGTGACATAGAGTAACCGATGCGTTGCTTTGAGTCTGGACAATAATTGCGGTTTTTATAGATTATAGCAACGTAGTCGAATCGATGCTATAATTTTGCCTTACGTAATCTATATTCAGTAGTTTTCATGGATCAAGATGCACCATGGAGGATGAAAAAGATCTTGCTAATCCATATGAATCCATATCCTTTTTTCAGGGTAGACATTCATTCATCCAACTGCGCCACGGAAGATGAAACCAAACAAAGATTAGGAGATTTTACAGATTCTTCATCTTTCTAATCTTTAAATCTTTGTTATTTTCAGAGAATGCGTTGCATCTGTAACTAAGCGCAGTGTTGTAAGTGTGCTCTGAACTGACTCTGGACTAAACAACCAAACGACTGTGGACTACTAATATTCCTACAAACACCTTGTCCACCTTGGAGTTATTTATGAAAATCGGACTCATCACCCCTCCCGAAGTGATTGCTATAACCCCATTAGCGGATCTAATTCAGCATGCTATTCAAGCAGAACAAGATGGCTTTGACTCCTTTTGGTTTGTTCAATTACCATCTGGCGGCTGCGATGTCCTGACGACCATTGCACTGGCTGGCCAGCAGACCAGCCGCATCGAACTCGGTACAGGTGTGGTGCCAACCTATCCTCGTCACCCTCTGGTCATGGCTCAGCAGGCCCTGACCACCCAGGCTGCCACCAATGGACGGTTGACTTTGGGACTGGGCCTCTCTCACCAGCCAGTGGTAGAAAACATGATGGGGCTCTCCTATGAACGTCCCGCCCGTCACATGCGAGAGTACCTCTCAGTTTTGGGGCCACTGCTTCAACAGGAGCCGGTCGACTATGAGGGTGATTTCTTCCGCGTCAACGCATCCATGAATGTTCCTGAAGCTTCCCCGTGTTCGGTTGTAGTTGCTGCGCTAGCGCCACTCATGTTAAAAGCGGCTGGTGAATTAGCGGATGGGACGGTTACCTGGATGGGCGGCCCCAAAGCCATTGAAACCCATGTAGCCCTCAAGATTAACGAGGCGGCCAAGGGCGCAGGGCGACCACAACCGCGCGTCTGTGTTGGCTTGCCGATTGCAGTAACCGATGATAGCGAGGCAGCTCGCGAATATGTGGCAGACAAGTTAGCTATCTACGGTCAGTTGGTCAACTATCGACGGCTTCTGGATATGGACGGAGCCGCCGGCCCAGCTGATATTGCAATCATGGGTGATGAGCAAAGTGTTACCCAGCAACTTGGCGACTTGGCCGAAGCTGGCGCCACGGACTTTATCGCATCCATCTTCCCCGTCGGCGATGATGCAAACGCGTCTATCCAGCGGACACGCCAATTGCTGGCCTCCTTATCGGCGAACAACTCGAAGGCTTGAGGTTGAAAAGTCGACTGTATCATTTTACCCTATCATTCCATCACCCACCTTCTCGGAGATTTTTTATGAATGGCGCACAAAGCCTGATCCAAACCTTAGTCAACGGACGTGTTGACGTCTGTTTTACCAACCCCGGCACATCTGAGATGCACTTTGTGGCGGCAGTCGACAAAGTCGAGGGCATGAGGACGGTGCTCTGCCTCTTTGAAGGCGTCTGCTCAGGCGCTGCTGACGGATATAGTCGTATGACGGGACGACCAGCTTCCACCCTGCTCCATCTTGGTCCTGGGTTGGGCAATGCGCTGGCTAATGTTCACAATACTCGTCGTGCCCATGTACCGCTGATCAACATTGTGGGCGAGCATGCCCGCCATCACCTTGAACACAATGCGCCACTGACGACCGATATTGAAGCGATTGCTTGGCCCGTTTCCGATTGGGTGCGTACCATCGGCGATCCCATGACGGTGGCCGAAGACGCTGCGGACGCTATTGCCGCGGCCCAGCAGCCACCTGGTCAGGTAGCCACCTTGATTCTTCCTGGCGATTGTGCCTGGAATGAGAGCAGCGCGCCCGCCCCAGGTCCGGCGGTTTCTCGACCACCAGCCGTTGAGGATACCCAGATTCGCCAAATCGCAGACGTGTTGCGCCGTGGTGAACCGTGCGTGCTGCTTATGGCTGGCCCTGGCTTGCTCGAATCGTCCTTGCATAGTGCCGGGCGCATTGCGGATGTGACGGGCGCTCGCCTCTTTTCAGATCGTCCCATTCAACGCTGGCAACGGGGGGCAGGTCGTGTCCCCATTCAGCGGATTCCGTACCCAGTGAAGGATGCGGTGGCAGCTTTGGATGGAACAACCCACATGATTTTGGTTGGAACAGTTCCACCCGTTGCCTTCTTTGGCTACCCAAATACGCCCAGCCTGCTAGCACCAGATTCCTGTCAATTCCATACGCTAGCGACCTTAGAAGAAGATATCCCTGCGGCCTTGGCCATGCTGGCTGATGAGCTGACCGCGCCCCCAGAGCCATCCACCCTCTCTAAATTAAATCGTCCTGATCTGCCCACAGGTGAGTTGATTCCTGATAAAATTTGGGCCACGATTGCCGCACTCATGCCAGAAGAGGCGATCCTCACCAACGAAGCGATTACTTCTGCCGCGGGGTATGATCGCTATATGGATGGTGGACCTCCACATGACATGCTTACGCTCAACGGCGGCTCTATTGGTGAAGGGCTTCCCCTAACGCTAGGCGCGTCCATTGCCTGCCCAGATCGCAAGGTCATCAATGCCCAGGCTGACGGTTCAGCCATGTACACAGTCCAGACGCTTTGGTCGCTGGCCCGTGAGAAGTGCGATACGGTGACCGTTCTCTTCAACAATCGGGCTTATCGAATTTTGCAGGGAGAGATGCTGAAGGTGGAGGCAGATGGCGGTGGCTCCAAATCGCAAGCCATGCTGGATCTAGGCAATCCAGTCATCGACTGGGTTCACATTGCCCAGGGCATGGGCGTCAACGCTTGGCGAGCTACTACTGCAGAAGAATTTAACACCCAATTTGCCGCGGCAGTGCAAACCCCCGGGCCTCACCTGATTGACGCTGTGATTTAGAGACAATAGACATTCATCCATCCAACTGCACCACGAACAGATGAAAATCGAACAAAGAGCAGTGATTACGCAGATTCTTCATCTTTCTAATCTTTTCCTCTTTGTTATTTACAGGGTAGACATTCATGCACTACGTTCGCCGCGGAGGGATGAAAATCGAACAAAGACTACTCAGATTGTGCAGATTTCAAAGATGAAATCTGCAAATCTTTGTTTAGTCTTCAGGGTAGATTGGAAGAGAATCGGAACTAGACTTTTCTGGCGAAGCATAAAAAGGAGAAACCTATGACTTTACAAATCGGCGTCATTGGTTGTGGTGGCATCACTAGAGCACATATTGAGGGTTGGAAGCAGTCCGCATCCCGAGCCAAGGTGGTTGCTTTTGCAGACGTGTCGGAGGCAGCCATGGCTCAACGACAGGCACAGTTGGGCTATGACGTTACGTTCTATAGTGACTATCACAAACTGCTTGCCAGTGGTGAAGTGGACGCTGTGGATATCTGTCTACCCCACCACCTACACAAAGAGGCCATTGTAGCCACGGCCCAGGCAGGCAAACACCTTATGACTGAGAAGCCACTCTGTCTAAATTTGGGTGAAGCGGCTGAGATTGAAGCCGCAGTCAGAGCCAGCGGTATCACCATGATGGCTTCCCACAACCAGCTCTTCTTTCCCGCTGTCCAGCAAGCTAAGAAGATGATTCTTAAGGGGAGCCTGGGCAAGATTTACATGGTCCACTCGTATGACTGTAGCGCACGCGATCCAGCCCTTAACCCAGACAAATCCAAGTGGGGCGAAGTGCCTGCCGTCTTTAAAGACGCATGGCGCACTGATCCTGCTAAGATGGGTGGAGGCGAGTTGATCGATACCGGATACCATCCCACTTACCGACTCCTCTTCCTGGCTGGAGAAACGCCCAAAGAGGTCACCAGTATGCTTGGCACCTATCGACTTCCTCTAAAGGAAGAGGACACCTCTGAAGTGCTGGTCAAGTTTGAAGATGGTATGATCGGTCATATCTTTACCAGTTGGGCGGTTCGTGCGCCCGGCGCGCGGCCCATACTCTTTAGCGTCATGGGCGAATTTGGCCAGCTATGGGGCGAACGCAATGCACTCTACTATCAGCCGGTCGGTTTCAATGAGCCAGCCGTTGTCGAGTATCCGCCTCAATCTGGTGCCGGAACCATTGCCGCTGAGATCGATCACTTTGTGGATGCCATTGTCAACGGATACGAGCCGCTTCACTCGGTTGCTGAGGCAACCGACACGCTTCGGATTATTTTGGCAGCTTATGAGTCGGTAGATGGTAGCCGAACGGTTCGGATTTGATCCGTTTTATGGTACATTGGTTTCGACATACCATCAACTGAGAGCGCAGTTCTCGTAAAGGCAGTTCTATCGCCAACAATCTGGCAACACATCCTTCTCGAGCTCTAGTAGCTCTTTCAAGACCGCATCGGCATCCGCAATGGAATTCACCAGCGGATCGGTTAGCATGGCGCGCCGCAGCAGTCCATAGTCGCATTTTGCCACTGCCTCGGCCGTCAATTCATGGGTGTCTAGCACTACTTCCTGCATCCCGCGAATGCCACGCGGCATCTCACCCACAGGTCGCGGGATAGGACCATTCATATCCACATCGCAAAGCAGTTCCAAAAAAGCATCGTCACTTATGTTGGTAACGGCGCCTCGATTGGGCGAGTTTACATAGAAGGGTTGACCAAGATTGCCGACCATATTTTCGATAATGTCGGTAGCGTGATCAGGTCCCATGACCTCCATAAAGTTGCCGATGGGAACCATGCCTGAAACGAACTCATCGACCTGATTCCACATGGCTTCATGGCGATCATAGCGGGCTTCTGTCTCCCAGATTTTCAGCGGGGGGACAATCTCTTCCAACACACCGTGTCCTTGGTAAAAGCTAACGTACTCCTTGGTATGAGAGACGCAGACGGGGATATAGCCAAATGCTTCATAAAGCTGGTGGGCGATTGCACTGTTAAAGATCGCCTTGGCCCCAACGTCACCACCCGTATCCTCGGTGGCGGCCTGCTCCCGAATAGATTCAGCCACCTTGGGCATGACATCCTCGCCATCAAAGTCAGCTTTCAGCATCCAGGTAAAGTGGTTAACGCCAGCAATGCGCATATCAAAGCGACTGTCAATATCGGCTGAGTAATCGTCCCAATCTTGAATAATGCCAGCTCTCATGGCGTAGCGCTTTTTGATATGAGGCATATGCAGGCTGTCACAAAGGGCAAAGCTTTTGAGCTCGGGGGCAAAGCGTGCCAATCCCATGCCGTGAACCGTAGATGGATTGATATAGTTAATGACCCAGGCGTCGGGGCAGAGTTCCTGAATGTCTTTGGCACACTGCAAAATCAGCGGAAACTCACGCATGGCCCGGAAGATGCCGCCTGGTCCGATGGTATCCCCTGAACACATGCGGATCCCATACTTCTCTGAGATGACGCAGTCGATGCCGCGGTACTTAACCGTATCCCGAGCGAAGCTAAGGACGACAAAATCTGCACCGGGCAGAAGATCTCGCCAGTCGTTGGCCGCTTCAATCTTAAGATCGACGTTGTTGTCTGCAACCACCATTTGGGCCAATGTGGCCATTTGGGTTAGGCGATGGTCGTCTGTGTCAACTAGGGCTAACGTGCCGCCATTGAGATGGGGCGAATGGACCATCTGCCAGATGGCCTGCCTACCAAAAAAGAGGCTGCCCGAGCCAACAACGACGACTTTGGGGGATTGTACGGTTCTGCTATTCATAGTTTCTCCTGTGATGAGGCTGATGTACCAGCCATTATCAGACCAGCCTTAATGATAATGGTAGAGAAGCACTTCGTCGAATTTGAACTTTGACATGACGGACAGTCAATCTCCCCACACCACTCGACTATTTGGATCCCCATAGAGCGTATAGGCCAACCATGTCGGATTCGCTGGCGATAGCGCACGAGTATGTTCCCGAGCGTGGCTAAAGGCTCTACCCAATGGCTGATCTTGGCGCAACTGATCATAGAAATCGGTGGAGAAGGCCAATGCCAATTCATCATCTACCTCCCAGAGAGTTCCGATGAAGGCAGAGGCTCTGGCCCTCTGCACAATCCGGTCTGCCCAGCCGCCGAGACCGTTTAGGGAAAAGTTAATGCGCGAGGTGTGGCAGGCATTGAGAAAGACTAGCGGTTTGGAGCGACGAAGCCCACGGATCTGGCTGTCGGAAAGATCTTCTGGCAGCAGCTCTTCATTGTTCTCCAGAAGTAGGGGAGAACGGTTCACCTGCTGGGCTATAAACTGACCATGTACGGCAAAATGGAGCACGTCAAAGCCGCCGTTGAGCACGTTCTCTAGCACCTGCTCTCGGCTTTTAAGCGGCCCATCCACCATCACGCCATCCACCTCATGAAGTGAGGCCAGATATTCATGCTCTCTGGCGGCGTAAGTTAAATCGAGCCGAGGCACAACGGTCATCACCTTCTGAATCTGGATTCTTTCCGCTGGAGAGCGGCCTGCCAGCCAGCGACAGAATTGAAAGGTCTGGCATAAAAAGCCATCATGCTCTTCTATCTCTTCCAAGTCATCATATCGATAAGGTTTGATCATCTCCCACGGAATCCACGGCTCATCGCTGGTGATGAGAAACGACTCGACAATGCCCTTCTCACGTAATGGTTTGATACGTCTCCAATATTCAGCCTTCAATTTGTCCGGAAAGAGATCATGGAATAGCTCTTCACCCATACGCTCAATCTCGCGCATGGTCTTTCGCACGTCCGCCTCAGACGAGTTCTTCCGTACCTCCCCGGCGAGTTGGCTCATCCGTTCAAATTTGTGCTCCAAGTAGGATTGGGGATCGGCTTGGTCCAAGATGATTTCACCAACAGGTCGCCAATGGTAGCCAATCTTTGCCTTGGTCGAATGGAGCATAAAGGAGAGGCGGTTCATCTGCCCTCCTTGAGTGATACGCAGTTCCAAATCAGCTGGCTTGGCATCCGTTTCCGTTGGAGCAGCCATAAGCACAGCCTGATCGTGGGTCAGGCTTGTTCCGCGCTTGGTCGGTTCTTTTCCAATTATGCTCGTTACCTTGACCTGGCCCATATGTCGGCCACGATGATAGAAAGAAAGGGTCAGCAATTGTTCGCCTATCTCTTCAGCTCGAAGCAGAAAGACAGCGGGTTGAGAGTCTTTGTCGGCAAAAACTGCAATGGTACGGCTCCACTCACCTTGGTCGGTGCTCTTCTCTGAAAAACCAGGTGCGTTGAGTACAACATCTACATATTCAGGCGCATTCACATCGGGAAAATCAAAGCTTATAGACGCAGAGGACGCACGGGATTCTTGGGCGTGTTCCAGCGTCAACTGCAGAATAAGGGGGACTTCATCCTCAATTTGAACTTGTTCGGGGAATCGTACATCTTGGAAGAACTGAGTTTCGGTGGATTCTGAAACATCCCCAATGCCCTCATCTATCACATCAGGGCCGCTACCTAGTGATTCAAGGGCACTACCTCGACGCCAGTCCAGCGAATCGTCAGGCAAAGCGATCTCGTCGTCCCCCCATCCGATTCCTTTATCCTGCTCCTCATCCAAGCCCAGGATCTCACCATGCTCTACGCTATGATTGAATTGACTTTGGCTCACTCCGGCCACCTTATACTCAACAAACAGATGGTAGGTCAGCCGAATGACCATGGGAATCTCTTCTAGCTCTTGGAGGGCATCCTGATAGATTGGGGTGGTCATTCCAGAAGAAGCATCGATTTCAGTTAACGCAACCGCCTGTCTAGCCCAGATTTTTTCTAATTGGGACTGGAGGCTCAGTGCTAAATGGGGAAAAGCAGACTTCATCTCTTGCTGTACTGCACCGTAGAGATCCTTGACTTTGTCTGGATTGTAGCTCATTTGCCGAATGGCGTAACCTTGTGGATCGTCTGTGGCTAGCATGTGGGCAAGTTTCTGTCGCTCTTCTTCAGTAAGGGGGGCATTTTCATCTTGCAATGCTCTTTGAAGCTGCGATACCCCAAACCAAATAACCTCAGCTACACCACTCAGGGGTGCTAACCCGTCAGCAAATCGGGTCAATGCCTGATTGCGCGCTTGGGTATCCGCATCTGTAGAAAAATGAGGAAGCAGTTCCTTACGCGACTCATCGATAGACGTGCGACTTATCTTAGGCAGCAGAGTATACCAGCCCCTGTAAAGTTCGTTTAAGAGCGTTTGAAGGGCCGTGCCGAGCTGAGGTGCAGGGGAGGCAAAAGCTGTACCAGATTCAAATGCAGACATAAGATTCTCTCTACAAGATAAATGGGTGGAGCGAGTTTAGGTGGCCTTGGTCGGGGTCAAGCAAAGCCGAGAACCTAACGAGCTAACAGTGCCATTTGCAGGTATATTGCCGATCTGGAAAGCTATAATTAAGTACCTAAGTATATGTATTTTAATACTATGACACGAGTGAGAACGTTAATTTACTTTGCTTGGGTACTTACTAATTTATCCTACCAAAACCAGACCAATATAACCGTCCTCTACTTGAGATAGCCACCTAATCATACTTTCCCAAGCGGATTGAATTGCTACTTCTGGCTGTGTTGCTTCGCTGTTGCGGCCTTCCTCACCCATAAATTCCGCTATTTCTTCACGGGATGGGTATCTTGGCCCCAATATGGCCATAGCATTGAGTGCTTCACTGTAAGTAAATGATAAGCAAAGTGAATCCATCGATTGCGTAAGTCTAGCTCCAAGAGTGAAATGGCTGTTCGCTTCAATTTCGGGATACATCGTAAGCAAGTCAACAAACGCAAAACCAGAGTGTTGAAACCCTTCTAATTCTTTAGCCTTAGAATTAATCGTTTCCCAAAACGCCTCCTTCGTGTCTACAACAGTACGAGGGATAATCCCAAGCACTCGGCGCGATTTTGGGATGATTTCAGCAGACGAAGCCAACGCTTCTGAGTCAGCTTCATCAACCAAGTAGAAGGAGGCAATGTAACTCATACTCTATGACCGATTGTCCCGACCATGTGACCCGCTATTATACGACCGACAATGGGAACAACGAAGCTTGACATATATCTATCGAATATGATTACGGAGAAGGTCAGCGATCTCCTTATGCCCCAGATCAATAGCCACTTCTAATGGCGTACGCTTACTATAGTCCTGAACAGTGAGATCAGCATCATGATCCAAAAACCACTGGATCATCTCCAAATGACCAAAATATATGGCACCAAAGATCGATGGCGTGTTTAGGGGTTTTAGAGGATACTTAAGACCATCACCACCACCATTTTCCAGAATCATGTCCGCCATTACTGTATCTCCACTCTGAGCAACATAGTAGAGTAATGCATGACCATGTGCTCCAGTGGCTCTAGCCAAAGCTGGATCGTCATTCAAAAAATCATTGACTTTGGTACGCCAGCCCATCATAGCAGCGGTGGCAATGTCCAGTGTAGCTCCTTTATCCAATAGAAATTGGACTATTGAGCGATCTCCCATATGTGCCGCTGCACCTAGCGCGTTCTCATCACCGCTGTGATTGTAGGCATTAACAAGTGCAGGATATTGTCCAACCATCTCCCGCACCCGATTCAAGCCTCCACCACTTTCATGACCGTGAGCAATATTGACGAACTCGTCACAAAGATCTTGAGAAATCGATTCGGTTAAATGATCCATATTCAATTGTGCATCTCCATATGTCTTCTCTTATTGACTGTGTACAAACTCACGAGCCGAATCAGTCATACCGACACTTTGCTATCTCCACTACACTTACTTGCATGGCTTATGAGAAAAGTATCCAGCACTAAAGTGACCGCGCGTTGCGTCCGTGCGGCTTTCACTCGACGCAGAAAACTGCACGAATGAAAATGCATAATTATGTAGCCGCCCCGCCATTATCATCGTTGCCTATACAGGACACAAGGCGACCGACAAATTCCCCCTAATTGCTTCCCAGCGGAATTCGTCAGATTTCAAATCGGTTAGCGGTGACGACATCCTCGTTCCACTCTAGTCCAATGCCGGGTACATCGGGGATATGTAGAAGGCTATCCCTAATTTCATAAGGCTTTTGAAGAATCGGGTCTGCCCAATTTTGCCATTCCAGCCAGTGCGCAGTTTCGGTAACGCGCATCACATGAGCAGCCACTTCCGGATAAAGGTGGGTGGACATGGGAACACCCGCAGCCCCTGCGATCGCTGCAGCCCTGAGCCAGCCAGTGACGCCACCGATGCGCATGAAATCCGGCATAACCAGATCGCAAGCTTTTTTCATTAATGCTTTGTGAAGTTCCCTTGGGCCATAGAAGTTCTCGCCGATCTGGATTGGCGTTTTCAACTCGGCAGCCAGTTGAGCGTAACCGTCGAGATTGTCATAAACGATGGGCTCCTCAATCCACTCGAGACCCAAGTCGTCGATCATATGGCAGCGTTTCAAGGCTTCGGCCATGTCGAGGCCCTGATTAAAATCAACCATCAAGTGCATGTCATCACCAACGGCTTTGCGCACAGCTTCAACGGTGTCGATGTCTTCCTCTGGGCGATCACGTCCCATACGAAGTTTGAGTCCCGAGAAACCGCCTTCTTCCTGTAACTCAACCGCCTCCGCCGCCACTTCATCAGGCTGACGCAGCCATAAGCCATTGCTGTTATACGCCTTGACCGGACCGACAGAGCCGCCCAGAAGACGACAAAGTGGCAAGTTTGCAGCCTTTGCGAGGGCATCCCACGCGGCCATATCGAGGCCAGCAGTAGCGATCATCGATAGACCTTCATACCCAACAAAATGGAGGGATTTACGAGCCGCCTCGAAAAACTCGATCGGTGTAACCTGCTTTCCATGAAGCAGATCACCGAGATCGTTCAGAGCAGGCACCAGATACCGCATGGATTTAACGATATAGGGTTCAAGATAGCTGCGGCCCGTGACGCCTTCTTCCGTATGAAGATCAATCAATATGAGCGGCCAATCTTCAATGGTGGCAATTCGTGCGACAACAGGACGCTCTAGTTTGAGTACAACAGGTCGCGCGATGATTTGTCGAAGGGTGAGCTTTTCAAATTTCATCATGTTCAAATCTCATTTCTTGGAATACGAACACGACCTCTTTTAATTTTCGTACATATGGAACTTTCATTGAGTAAGTGTCTTTAGCGGGTTGATTTCCACCTATGGTGAGGTTGGCTTTAGCCTTATTATAACAGAAAAACTAGGTAGGCTCTACCCACTTTCAACCTTGATTTCTATGTTTACTCAAAAGACAAGCAGAGCACCGAGCAGGGCTCTGTGTTAGCCAAGTGTCGACGCAGCCAACGCTAGGAAGAACCAGTGAAGTGAGATATTCTCCTTTAAGCGCAACTGCTTGCATTACTAAATGTACTGTGATATACTGACCTCCCTATAGGGCTAGTCTCTGGTCTTGATTTAGCTAGACTTCTAGTGGCCATTCTGGAAAGGGTAGTTTTTATGCGGGTATAGCATAGTGGTAATGCCCTGGCCTTCCAAGCCAGTTAGGTGGGTTCGATTCCCACTACCCGCTCTTGGGGTATAATCTATTCTGCAGTCGTTTTGAAAACAGGAGGTTTCTGATGCTATACCAGAGTGACCAAACTCGTGTTTTCAAACGGAGCTGAGTATAAGGAAAACTTTCTGGTTTTATGAACAGAGAGCAGATTATGGTTCTGAGACAGAGTTGAGCATAGATGGGTCGGTAGCTCAATGGCAGAGCAGTGGGCTCATAACTCATTGGTTACAGGTTCGAATCCTGTCCGACCCACTTTCCCACGAAACACAGTGTGGCAGATTCTCCGAGAGGGAGTCTGTTTTTTTATTGGAAAAAACCACTTCATTGGAAAAAACCACTTCACATAGTCCGTCAGAACATTTTATCCTGACCTTTGCCCGCTATACTCTGGGAAATTTTGCAAAGGGAGGGGCAAGATTTTCCTGGATATTTATAGTGCTGGCAACTCGGCTGGCACGGTAACCGTCTTCTCATTCCTCATATGCACTAAGCCTGGGTGCCCACCAGGGACTCGAGTAACAAAACGACATTCGGTATAGGCTACGGGGACAGCCCGCTCTCCCTTTTTTTGTGAGTAATAAGCAGCAAATTGAGCAGCAACCTGAACGGTCTCATCACTCATGGGCTGACCACCGCTGCGTAAGACCACATGTGACCCAGGTACATCTCGTACGTGGAACCAAAGATCGGCCCCGCCGGCAATTTTAAACGTAAGCTGGTCATTCTGGCGAGCATTCCGCCCAACCAGAATCGCATACCCATCTGTACTGACATATTGACGCGGTTTGTTTGATGCTGCCCCGCCTTTCTGCATGGGCTTCTGACGAGTTGGTAAGTAACCAGCTTGGCGAAGCTCATTTTGGACGGCCGCAACTTCGGGTTGATTCTCGGCTTGAGCCAGATCTACTTCAAGTTGGGCCAGAAATGTCCGATCATTGAGAAGCGTCTCTCGACGTTGGGGAATAAAGATAGCTGCACGCTCTAGCTTTGCCGCCCGGTCAAACATCTGTTCAGCCTGCTCCACGGGGGTTTTGCCAGATACACGGGCAATTGTCATGGTCTGGTCTCCCAATTCAATCGTCACCTCGTCCTGTTCATTATCCAGTTGGCTGCTAAGAGCCAGCAGCCACTCAGCCTTCATCCTCAGTTCATCAGGCTCGCCTCGTTTGGGTTCGTCTTTGGATAATGCGCTCAACTGCCGGTCGATTCGTTGATGGGCGCTTCGGATCTGGTCGGCTACAGTGCGGCGTAGCGCTGCATATGGATCGATTGCATCAACCTCTTTCAGCTCGCTCCCTGGGAGAGATGAATGGCTAGAAGAGGGTTTAGCTGAAGGGACAGATGAAGGGGCTGCTGTTTTCTGCCCCTCAATCCTTTGGGTAAAGAAGCGCTCCAGGGCCTGGCTAATCGAGTCAGTTGGCCGAAACTCACCACGAAAGTGGAGTTCATATGGTACGAAGCCGATCACCTGCCCGTCTTCAATCACCATGCCTGGCAGCCACCTCCCATGACCAACTGCTGCCCAGAGTGCTTGGACGGCGTTTGCGAGGTCGACGGCTGTTGTGCTCTCCATCCTTGCTTCAGCATCCCCTGCTGCGCGCCAAGACAGTTCTCTGGCTTGGGTGGGGCTGACGCCACTTATCTGTTGAACGAGAAAGGTCCGCACCTTTTCACTTGGCTCGACCTCCTTACTCAGCAATTCCATTTTGCTCATCAACTGCCCATCAAGTGGATGAACTTGATTCATGGGTTGAGGGGGGGCGTATTGGCGGCCAGGCAAGATAGTCCGCTGCCCAGTGGAGCGTTCTTTGGGCGGGCGGAATCTGCGCATACACTCAAGAATTCGCCCATCGGGTCCAAGCAGCAGGATGTTGCTTTGACGTCCAATGAGTTCTATAAGTAAAGTGGAAACGCCATGTTGAGGATGATCCAGCTCAATTCGGAGAATTCGTTCAGCAGCATCAGGTTGCGTGATTGAGCGGAGAAAAGCACCTCGGGCAAGTTTGCGCAACCTCAACAGCAGAGGAGGCTGGGCATCGGTACCACGGCGCAATTTCTTGGTTGATAAATAGACTCGCCCTGCGTTTGGATCTGCTGACAAAAAGAGATAGTGGCGCTGCTTCTTGCCATACAGCTCGAAACCGAGGCTCTGATCATCAGGCATCAGGATCTGCTGTACTCGCGTCTCCTGCGCGGCTGCTTTCAATTCGTGAGTTAGGCAAGCTAATGTAAGTGCGTCAAAATGCATGATTTATGTTGTTACGGGGTGCAGGTTTGCAGGTGACAATCGTACTTGCCCACTTGCCCACTTGCCCACTTGCCCACTTGCCCACTTGCCCACTTGCCCACTTGCCCACTTGCCCACTTGCCCACTTTATATTCCCTAATTCCTTGGTGCAGTGATGATATCATGCTTGGTTGCCCATTGACTGATCTCATCTCCATTAATGGCCGCACCCATGAGCTCGGGAAAGAGGTCGGGCGTACAAGCAAAGCAGGGTATACCCAGTGCAATCATTTGGTTCGCAATGGTGCGATTGAAGCGAGGGGTGCCGTCGTCGCTTAAGGCTAAGAGAACGATCACCTGAACACCACTATCTACAAGAGTCGCTGTACGTCGAAGCAGGGCATCTTTGTTACCCCCTTCAAATAGGTCACTAATCAGAACTAAAATGGTATCACGCGGGCGGGTCACTACACCTTCGCAGTAAGTTAGGGCTTTGTGGATGTTTGTACCACCTTTTAGCTGAATGCCAAAGAGCAGATCAACCGGATCACTTAACTCCTCAGTTAGATCAACCACGTCGGTGCTAAATGCCACTAGCCTTGTACTTAGGGCAGGTATAGACGCCATAATCGAGCCGAAGATACTGCCATAGACAACGGACTTGCCCATGGAGCCGCTCTGATCCAGACAGAGGATCACGTCACGGAGTGAGTGACGCTGTTTACCATAGCCAACTAGCGTTTCTGGGACCACGCTTTTGTGTTGCGGCTGGTAATGTTTCAGGTTGGCATAGACGGTTCGCTGCCAATTGATCTCTTTGAAACGAGGGCGGGGCGCACGCAGGGCGCGGTTCAAGCTACCTTGTATGGCCTGACGCAGCGGAAATTGAAGGTGTTCGGTCAGTTCTTCCACCACTTTTCTCACAATTGCCTTGGCCGTCTCCTTGGTCTTGGTCGGCATGATTCGACTCAGGCTCAGGAGCTTGGAGACCAGTTCCAGATCTGGCTCAACCTCCGCTAAAAACTCTGGCTCATCAAGCAGGCGACGCAGGTTGGCCTTCTTTAGTGCCTCTTGCTGCATCATCTGGGCCATTGGCTGAGAAAAAAAATTGCGAATATCTCCCAACCAGCGAGCGAGTTCCGGTGCAGAAGAACCTAATCCCCCTTTATCCCCATCGCCATAAAGCGCATCCAACGCCTCATCAATGGCTCGGTCGCTCTCCGAAAGGCCGTTATCATCAACCTCAGAGCGTCCCTCATCGTCCCCGTTCTCGCCACCATCTCCATGCTCATCGCCGTCACTGCCCCCCTCGCCTTCTACATACTCCAGGGCAACTTGATCTTCTCCTTCACCATTCTGATCCTGCTCATTTTCATCCTTGCCCAAAATAAGACGCCAGCGACGGATTCGTTCTTGTTCTTCAGAACGCTGGAACGAATCAACAGTTGGATCTTGGTTGGTGAAAAGGATTGGGTTGCTCATATCAATTGCTCTAGTCCTGATTTCCCTCAAGTTTCTGCAAGCGCTCTTGTAGGCTCTCTATCATTGCCTCGGCAGCGTCAGCCCTATTGGCCTCAGTATTTGCCCTTTCAGCCTCAGTATTTGCCCTATTGGCCTCAGTATTTGCCCTTTCAGCCTCAGCATTCGCCCGCGTAGATTCTGTCTCGGCCAACGTTTTGAACGTAACCGCATCTTGAAGACGTTCACCAGTTGTAACATCATAAACATCGACCCTGGTACGTCCGCGTGGAACAAATCGCAATCCTAAAGTCTGTAAGGTAATCCCGCCTTCAGCATCCGGTAAGAGTGAATCATAGTATGGTGAATTACGTAATCGGAAACCATGCAGTTGCCATGGTGCAGAAGTGTCATCCCAGATATCTATAATAAGGTACTCTTGAACACCAACAGATGCATACAGATCTCGTTTGGTGATGAAATCATCATCACGCGTACTTTCAGAGGTGATTTCAATAATCGCCTCAGGTAGTGGGCCATCACGTCCAACATGATAAGACTTTTTATCACTGCTTGGAACAGTGGTATTGGGAATTGCAGCGATGTCTGGACCTTTATCAAGGACCCCGGGTACTCCCCATCGGATGAGGACATCATTTGGGAAATACCATCCTCGCCCCCCGTGAAAAAGTCGCAGTAGCTCAGTAATCAGAACAATGAGTAAATTATGGGTAGGCCCTTGGGTCATAAAAACAACTCCAACGTCTTCTTCGGTGGGAAAGAGAATGTCGCGTAGAGTTAGAGGAATGCTATAAGTTGTTTTCGTTTCCTCATCATAGACGAGGCGCCAGCCGCGCTCTAATGGAAAGGTCGGTAAATCTGGCATTAAGTGGGGAGGAATCGAGGGCGAGACATAAGGATTGGATACTAAGCTGTTTGTTCCATTTGAAAGGCCATTGCTTTGCAATGCGCCTCTTCCCTGTGAATCTGTTTGTTGATTTTGTGGGATAGCTGTGGGTTGAGTCTCCATGCGATCCTCCGTAGTTTAGTACTTACGATACGACGCTTGAAAGCCTTTTGAAAGTCTGCTGAGAAGCCTTTATGGAGCACCTAAGAAGCGACAAATTAATCATTAAAAGAGTATATCACAGAACATTGGTTGTTTAACAGAATGCAAATAACATCTACTTATACTGAGGGACGACTATTCCTAACAGTTCCGCAGCCAGTGGCAACACTTTCTTGGCCTGCTTTGGATCAAACAGAGATCCAGTGGTTGCTTGGTTCTGTGCTTTATTCATCCGCTGACGGATCCGCTCGCTTAACTGTTGTCGCGTACTATCGCTAAAGTCGGCAAAGGTGCGACGAAGGATCGGTAAGGTATCGACAAAATTCTCTTCCCCTATACTCAAAACCCACGAGTCCAGTAAAGTCCACAGCGTCTGATCGTGGAGTAAGACCAAACCGCTGCCCCTGAGAAAACCCTCGATCCAAAAGGCACTTTGTAAGACATCTAGCGTTTGCAATGGCGCTGCGATCAATGCCCGCTGCAGACGTTCTTTAGCAGCCTCTGGCTGATACTGGCGGCTATCCACCAACAAGCGGCAAGAACGGCCAGCAATCAAACCATGCATCTTCGGTTGATCTGCCAGTGTCTTGAGCGTTTGGTACCACTGCTCCCGATGACTGATCCATTCGCCATCAGCAGCCATCTCATTTGTCGGGAATTCTGCCTTACTATGCTCAGGTTTATCTTTACCTTCCTCTGCCCACTCCATCTTATCCAGCGACTTAGAGACCACTTGGACGACCTGATGAACGGATGAAATTCGACCAAACATCTCTTGAGCCGCATCATCAGCCAAGGCTGCACAGGTATGGGGAAGGCCAATATAGATGCGCCGAAGCAATCCATGGACGACTTGAGCGATGGCAGCCTTGTCCGTCTGACGGACGCTGCCATAGCGCAGAGCTTGGACCAGTGGTGGCAGGGCATCGATCATACGTGGGATGTTGCTGCTAAGGGCGGCTTTCTCCTGGATACACTTCATCAGATGCTCAATCGTCTCGGGTAAATTGGCCAGGATGATCTGATCAAGGAGGTGGGTGAGGGTCGGCAAATCGGAGGCTTTATCGGCTATATTCCGGGCAATGCTCTCCGACGCGTCCTTCACCGTATTGCCCCAGACGTTGGCCTCAATGACCTTAATCGTCAGTTCGGGTACCCAATGCAAACGCCAAACTTCCCGGTATGTTCCTACTTGGTTGCGAACGGGAAGAATCTTGCCCCACGGGATATTCAACAGTCGAAGCCGATGAAGCAGGTGGCTACGGGACAAATGCATCTCTTGGCGCAAGTCCAGGTTGAGGGTGCTCGGTTCGGGTTCAGGTCGTAAGCGGAGCCGTCTCTGCTGCTGATAGAGATCCCGCTGCAGTGGCACCATGGGTGAGTCTTCTGGCACAAAGCCCATCCGCTCACTAATGATTAGTTTCTTCTGGATGAGTTGGAGCGGTTCGGCCTTGCCATCAGTCATTACTGTCTGGGTGGCTTCCATGAGTTCGGCGAGGCCAGGATATGGTCTGTCTCGCAGGATGGCCAACGCGTCAGCCAGACGGACAGTCTCGATGATGTGGGCGGATGAGGGATCGAATCGCTCCTTCCGCAGTAGTTCGGCCACCTGGGTTAACCAGGTAATGCTACGCTCAGTAGGGTCGGCCTCCTTCAAGCCCATTTCCCAAAGGTGGTGATACCAGCCTGGCGAGTTAATCCCTGAACCGTAACCGCTAAAATTCGAGAGCCGACTATAGGTCCACGGTACCCAAGCTGTTTCTGTATCGATGCTAGGCATGTCGGCAAGGAGTGCTTTGTCCTCTGCTTCCCCCGTCAGATTCACCAGCGCTGGGCCATGAAATGCACCGCAGACAATGGCAATCCGTTTGTGCCCTTGGTCACGGGCCTCACGAATCGTGCGTCGCATAAAGGCTTCGCGTTGGTCGGCTAGTTTAAGGCCCGCGGCCAGTGCTTCTTTTTCAGCGGTCTGTTTTGCTTGCTTAGTCTCTTCATCTTCAACATTACGCTCAGTTTCTCCCTGGGCTTTGGGTTGTGCATCGCCTGTTGCATCACGCTTTTGGCTATCACTCTTCGGGTTAGGGTTTCGGGTTGTTGTGTTCGGTTCGGAATCTCTAGCCTCTCCCTCTAGTACCTTTTCTCTGTTTATTGCCGCTTCTCTCGCTGCATCGCTCTCTGCCCGCACAATCGACATCAGTTCGAAGACCGCATCAAATAGGGTTGAGTCATGCTGCTCTGGGTTGCTGCTACGCTGCTCGATTAACTGATTCCACCAAGCTTCATGGTTAGGATACCCCGCCAGTTTGGCTAACTGCTGAAGCGGATCCATATCTGGGAACGCCAGCTTGGCCTCGCTGGCCATCATGTTGGCCTGAGGGAGGTCCATAAAACGTACTGGAATATCCTGCTTCAGTCCATAACGAATGGCCTGGAACTCTGGCGAGAATTCGGCAAAGGGGAAATAGGACGCTCGTTTGGGTTGATCAGGAGCATAGAGAACTAGTGCTACCGGCGGCTCCATCTCCTTATGGCCTAACCACTCAATTATATTGTTGGCATCGGCCGGCCCTTCAACTAGGATAATGTCTGGTTTGTATTCTGCTAGGCCGCGCCGCATGCTCAGAGCAGAGCCTGGCCCGTGATGGCGAATGCCAAAGATAGAGAGATCGAAAGATTTAAGCATAGGGGTTATAATCTCCACCTTACCTCAACCACCTCTGGCGGACATAAAAAACGGACCCGTGGCGCGCCATGACCCTCTAAACCGATACCGCGACTGACATACATGACTGTCTCACCCACCTCATAATACCCCTGCTCAAAGCGCTTCCAGTAAGATGATGCGGTGACGATTGCGCCAAACCACGGTAGCCGTACCTGTCCACCGTGAGTATGGCCTGCCAAATAGAGGTCGATTCCCACCTCAGCCGCAGTCTCAATCAAATCGGGTGTGTGGTAGAGTAAGAGCGATGAATCATTGGCTGGAAGTTGAGACGCCAATTCATGCAAGATCTGAGCATCCCGCCCTCGATCTAAAAAGGTTACACCCACAATATGCAACGTCTGTTTGCCTATCTCTATCTGTTCAACCTCGTCATCCAGAAAGCGAATACCTAACTCCTTAAACATCGGCTCAACAACTTCAGGCGGGTCAACGTTTCTAGCCCGAATCGCATAGATGCCATAAGGTGCCTCTAGCTGGGAAAGTACCCAGCGGAGATCTGTATGGGTTTCATCGTCATAGGTATAAGATGTGTTTAAGAAGTCTGCCGTTAGAACAATCAGATCTGGCTTCAGCCCCATAACCTGTTCAACCACCTGCCGCTCTCGTTTCGTAATATACTCCATATGCAGGTCAGACAACTGTACGATTTTTAGTTCTTGGCCGTTCGACTGCGTTTCTGCCGGAATCTCAACGGAAGTTATGCCAACGTTAAACGGTTCAAAATAGAGGCCGTTTACCTCACATCCTGTAATCAATAGCTGTAAGATGAGCATTGACACGACAAAGCTGCCATGACTGGTTTCGCTTACGTTAGTTTCTTTCAGGCTGCCCATAATTAACCATAACCGATGAGACATCCAAATGAAACTGCAGCGAACAATCGTAATGCCCAGAAGTGGCAGCCCAACGGGACCAAATGATAGGTCCAACAGCGGTAGGGCGGTCAGTAGTCCCCAGTCCACAAAGGCAAAGACAACCAGGATGAGAGCGCCCCATCTCGCTATGCTCGCTGAACTCTTGCCCCTGATCCGAGAGAGAGTAAGAGCGATAAGCCCAAGAACAAGAAGGAGGGAAAGAGCCGTCGGCAGCTCAGAAATCGTGTGCCAAACGGCACGAATAACTTCGCGGGTCATATGCTCTTCCTACACTAGCTCCGCACACGCCCGATACAGATCGTCCCACCCTTCGCGTTCTTTGACCACCGTTTCCAGGTACTCTTGCCAGATGACCTTATCCTGAATGGGATCTTTGACTACGGCACCAGTTAGCCCCGCAGCCAAGTCGGTCGGGCGAAGCTGACCATCCCCAAAGTGGGTGGCTAGGGCTATTCCACTACTAACGACGGAGATAGCCTCGGCCGTGCTGAGCGTGCTGCTTGGCGATTTGAGCTTGGCTGTGCCATCTTCAGTCTTCCCCGAACGCAGTTCCCGAAAGATAGTCACCACCCGACGTATCTCATCCAGGGCCGGAATCTCTGACGGCATATCCAACGTCCGGCCGAGACTGTCGATCCGTTGACGCACAATGCTCACTTCTTCATCTGCATCAGAGGGCAAAGGCAGCACAACCGTGTTAAAGCGACGTTTAAGCGCACTAGAGAGATCGTTAACGCCCCGATCCCGATCATTGGCCGTGGCGATAATGTTGAATCCTTTCTGAGCTTGCACTTCATCGTTGAGTTCAGGAATCGGCAGCAGCTTTTCTGAGAGAATAGTGATCAACGCATCTTGAACATCAGCGGGGATGCGGGTCAACTCTTCAACTCGGGCCACCTGCCCTCGCTCCATAGCCAACATCACTGGGCTGGGGACGAGTGCATCAGTTGAAGGACCTTTAGCAATCAAGCTGGCGTAGTTCCAGCCATAGCGAATGGCTTCTTCACTTGTGCCAGCTGTTCCCTGTACAAGCAGCTTGGAGTCGCCAGAGATAGCCGCGGCAAGATGCTCAGATACCCACGTCTTACCCGTGCCAGGAATGCCAAGCAGAAGAAGTGCCCGATCAGTTGTAAGGGTAGCGATGGCAATTTCAATCAGGCGTCCGTTACCAATGTATTTGGGCATGATCTCAAACCCATTGTCCAAGGTGCCGCCAAGCAGATAAGTGGCCACAGCCCAGGGCGATAGATGCCAGTTAGCCGGACGTGGCCTAGTATCAGCAACGGTTAGTTCGTGAAGTTCTTCTGCAAATTGATCTTCTGCATGAGCACGGAGAATCGTTTGGGTCATATGTACTGGTCGTTTCCTTTATTCTGAATGGCTTGTATCATTTCCTGTCGGAAACGCAGCAGGCTGATGCTTTCGTCCAGGGTCTTGCGCCATATCGGCGGACATGTGTGGATAGCACCAAGAAGTTTACGCAGGGATAATTCAATTAAAGTTGGATCACACTGCTGGGCAAACTGTTTGGTTGCGGTACGCACCACAGAATCTAGCTTCGTCTGCTCATCATCAAATCCAATCTGAGACGTAAGGCGCTCTAACCACAGCTTGGAAATCTCCACACTCCATGCATGGGGCCAGCGACGGCTTGCAAGCACGAGTGGGTGCTCTTTGTCCAGTTGATTCTCGGCATCTATCCCTGGGTCAACTTGTTGAAGTAGTTGGTCAAACCCGTTCGGAGAGAGCAAAGGAATCAGCTTGGTCACTGGCAGCTTAAATGGGGCGAAATCGAATAGAGCCTCAGTCCATTCCAAGTGACGCTGTCGTTCTGCGGCCTGAACGAAGCCTTGCAAGAGTGTCCGGGGCCAACGACTTTTTTCGGCAGCAACCAGAATATCCCGGGGAGGCACCGACCATTGCGCAGTCCAACTATCCAGGGGAGTACTGGTAACAATGTCTAGTAGCTGTGCGCGACGAGTTTTCGCTTGGTCACGGCCCCGTCGAATCAGAACCCCATCTCGTTGCATCTCAGGACTAATTGCATCAGGAAAGTTAATCTTTAGAGAATTAACTTCATCTGACGTCCATTCCAGCAGGGACTCTGTGGCTTTTTGCATTCGCAGAGATAAACGAGACGCGGGTAAGCAGCTGAGAAGTTCAGCAGCCTTCTTCCGTACGGAATGATTGCGATCGTCCAAGGCAGCTTCCAAGAACGGCTCGTCTGCTATGTTTAGCCCTGTAGATAAGCTACGAATCAAGGTTATACGTTCCTGAGGTCGTTCAGATTTCCAGGACAACTTCAAAACATCCAGCCCCAATGCTGGATCTTGAGTGCGAAGATGCCGCAGATAGCTTTGGCGCTCCGTTCCTGTCTTAAGCATCCGCCATGCGGCTAGGGTATGATCCCAGTCTGTTAAGCCACTGTTGGCGTACGCCCATCTTGGGTTCTCTAGAGATAGCCTCTCTGCTTGTGGGCTGACAACCTGAAGAAGCAACGAGCGATATTGGGGCTGATTTATGCCATAATCAAGCAAATTAGGCAGATATTCATTGGAGATGATACAACCGGCATCAACCACATAGGCCAAAAATTGGGGCAGCAGGGGTTTATAGGTTCTATCCAACATCCGCATCAAAAATTGACCCGCCTGCCGAGAACAGGCAGATGGCTCAGAAGCAGTCGGGAGAGAATGGGATAAGCTCTCTTCGGAAGGCTCAGTAAGACTGGGCTTGGGAAGACCAGCGTCGTTTGCAGGTAGCGTCAAACATGTATCGCCCTCGTGCGACTCTGAGGAGACCATTCGATGGGGCAACTGACCTGCATCACGGTAAAGAGCACCCACACCAGCCAAACTAAGAAGCCGATCTTCGGGTGTCATTTCGTTCAATTGAGCATCCAAAGCAGCGAGCGGAGAGTCCTTAGAGAGTTGGGGGATACGCACGCGTTCCACACCAAGCAACGCTATCTGGGCAAATTGAGAAAGGTTTTCTTGACCTGAATCATCGGCCCCTGGGAGGTCTTTTTCAAGACCGACAGAGAATAAATGTGCTTGAGCCTCGCTCATTTTTGTCCCTTCAATATATGGAGGCTGAGCCAACGTCCATTCTGCCAAGCGCTAAATGGTTGAAAGCGCTCCCTATCCCAAATGCCAAATAGAGGCACACCTCGTCCCCGATCCAATGAGCGAAGATGCCAACCATACTCAAACTTATCTGGAAGAGGCAGGCGAATCATAGATGGATCAAAGAGGTACCATGCTTCGCCCTCTTTGCTGACGCGAGCATGTGGGATTAGGATGGGAAAACGAGGCTGCCAGGGATTCTTTGCCAACGTCTGGTTGACCTGCTGTAGTGTATCTTCTAAAGAAGTATAGCCCGGTATCGGCTGAGTTGGCTGCTCGACATGCTGTAAATGGAGCAGCTCGCCCCGTTGGGGAACTTGGCTGGGATAAAAGTAGATGGTTGCGTTGAGCAGCGAACCAGGGGCGAATTCTCTCATCAATCGCTGTTTTTCATAGACCATGCGCACAACCTGAGCGGGGCGGTTACACACCTCCCCCCATAGCCAGAGTCTCTGGCGACGCTGCTTGCCAATCGTTTCCACTTCTCGCCCCAGCAGATGCCAGCGATCGTGCAACAGAGCACCATGCTTTAGATCATCCGGGCTAAGGTCGACGCGCGGCATCCAGCCAACTGCCATACGTAGATCACCCTGCACTTCAGGGGAAAGGGTTTCAAAGCGGCGAAAGCCCTCTACAAGCAAATGCAGGCGTCCTGCTTGGGCCAACAGGCGCTCTGGCCAGTCAGGCGAGCTGTCTGGGATTGTAGATAACTGGTGAATAATTGGGGTTAATTCGCTTGCGTGGGCATCTGCCAGACGTTTAGCCACCCGCTGCCATTCGTTCTTATGACGAGTGCGCAATGTGGCCAAACCGCTACGAACTAGATCACCAAGCCATAGATCAAGCTCATTCAACCCTGCGCGGATTGTCTGAAGGCGCTTATGATCTGATTCCTGCTGGAATGTGTCTTGTTTGGCTCTCTTTTGCTGGATCGGTTCAGAAGATGAACTCTTTAGCCTTGTTTTTAGAATCTCTACTTCGTTGAGGGAGAGTGAAGGTTCAGTAGCGAGGCGTGTGTTCAGTGATTTTTGCCATGCATACGCTGATGAGGAATATTGGACATCAAAGAGATCAGGACGATCTGCATAGAGAAGACGTAAACTAAGAGCATGGTTACAGGGCAGTTTACGACTGCTACATGTACAAGTAAAGACCGAATGCTCTGAAGACACCATGGCTTCAATCGGCTTTTTGGTACTGCCTTTGAAGCATCCCCAAATGACGCCCTCTTGCTGGCCGAGGGTCACCCATTTCTCCTGAATTGCCCAATTGCGGGTAAAACGTGCAGCTGACTTATCAGCCGCTAGGCTCAGGATCTGTTCAAATGTTAAGTTCGCTTGCATAAATTCAGTTGATCAGTATTGTAGATCAAAGCGGCTTAAGCACAACTCCTTCCGCATATATACTTCGCCAGAAAAGTCTTGTCGCGACTCTTAATCAAGTTACTCTGAAACACTTCGAGAATGGAAGACAGAGTTCTTCTGGTCATCTATAGACATGCATGTTGAGCAATTGCGATCTACTAAGTTATGTCAGTGAGACATTATTTCTGATCGTCAATACGTGAGGAACCTAGAAAAGTTTCTCAGAACCAAAATTCGTGATCAGAACCACCATTTCTGTCACCGCTATTACCGTTCTGATTACGTCGCCCATCACTACCATGACTATGCTCTACTCCATCGCCGCCGATGACTCGGGGTGTGGGGCCGCTTGATAGTTGTTGAGCATCATCTGCGCTATAACTACCCACTAAAACAGGACGACCTTGGCTCCCGCCCTGATCAGGTCCTAGAATGCCAGCCTCTTCAAGCTGATCAACCAAGCGACTGGCACGATTGTAGCCGATACGTAGCTTACGCTGTAGCAGGCTGGTTGACCCGCGCCCTTCCTCCATAACGAGCTCGACGGCAAAGTCAAAGAGGCCATCCCGAGATTCCTCTGTTCTCATCTCCTCAACCTCATCAAAGAGGCTAGGGTGCTCTTCAGGCGCGCCATAGGAGGTCCGCCCGCCAATGCCATCGGACGATTCCGCCCGGTTCAAATCTAGGTGTCCTGTGCTCGGCGTGGAGGTAGGAGGGCGTGTTGGTTGCCTACTTTTACTACGCTGGGTTGATGATTTGTTACTCGTTCGAGAACGTCCTTTGGGTGCTTTACTAGGTGATGTCCGAGGCTCAAACGACGATAGCTCCTGCTCGGTTTCGGTCTCTTCCGCCATTGTTGGCGGCTCTTCCTCTTCAAGGATTTGATTTGTCTCGGCCTCTACGACACGAACGCCCTTCCAGTAGCGCACTACGTTGTTAATCTCATCATCATCCACATAAGTACCTTGCATTCGCTCTAGCTTACTACCGTCGGCTCCCATGAAGAGCATGTCACCCTTTCCTAACAATCGCTCTGCCCCTGGCGAATCTAAGATAACCCGACTATCGGTTTGGCTGGTAACGGCGAAAGCAATTCGCGAAGGGAAATTGGCCTTGATCAACCCGGTGATCACGTCGACTGAAGGCCGCTGAGTGGCGATAATCAGGTGTAACCCCACGGCACGGGCCATTTGGGCTAAACGACAGATATGCTTTTCAACCTCTTCTGGTGCCGCCATCATCAGATCAGCCATCTCATCCACGATGATGACGATAAATGGCAGGGGTTTTTCCCCACGACCTTTGAGATAGCTATTATACCGTTCAAGGTCGCGTGCGTTGGCTCTGCTGCAGAGCTGATACCTTCGCTCCATCTCTTTAACAGCCCAGTAGAGAACGGCCGAAGCTTTATCGACCTCTGTCACCACGGGGCTAAGAAGGTGGGGAACTTGGTTGTAGATGCTCAGCTCCACCATTTTGGGATCGATCATGAGCATACGCAGCGTCTCTGTGGTATGGGTACAGAGCAGCGCCGCAATAATTGAGTTAATACAAGAGGACTTACCCGAGCCTGTCGCGCCGGCGATTAGCAAGTGGGGCATACGAGCCAAATCTGAAACAATTGCGTTACCCTTTACATCTTCGCCCAACGCGATCTTTAGCTTTCCATTCTTTTCTTCAAAGGTTTCGCTCTCCATTAAGTCGCGCAACCCAACAAAGTTCGTGGTTCTATTGGGCACTTCGACACCGACATAGCTGGTGCCGGGGACGGGTGCCTCAATGCGTACACTGGATGCGGCCAAAGCCAGCGCGAGATCATTAGCCAACCCTGCGATCTTACTGACCTTCACCTTTGTCCGCTTAATTTCCCCTTTGACAACCCTCTCTTCATAGCCTGGCCGAATTAGATATTGGGTAACTGTAGGGCCTTGATTAACGCCCTCAAAGCTAACGGGTACGCCAAATAGAGCCAGCGTCTCTTGAATTTGGGTGCCCTGAAGCCGGATCACATCATCATTGTCAACCACTCTGTCCCAGGATTTGAGGACGGCTTCAAGCCTGGGAAGTTGTTGGGGCTGCCATTCGCTGCCCCCACCGATGATCCGAGCTGGGAGTGGTTCTTTCTTGGCCGAACTTCCATGTTTGTCTGGTGGTGGGCTTTGCGATTTGGAGGCCGCTGATGCAGATTGAGATGCGTTCCCCGTCTGCTTAGCTGGCATTGAGGGTGAAGAATGAGGGGACTCAACCACACCTTCAGATGAAGGGTAGTGCTGAGTGGATCGGTTCTTGGTAAAAAGATTCCCCAAATCTACATATTTTTTCCATCGTGGTACCCGCCCAATCTCATCCAGAGTGGGCAAGTTCCCTCGCCGTATAGTGGCCTCTACACCATCACCAAGTGTCCCCCCTTGGCTACCTCCAGTGTAAAGAGGCTGTTGCTCAGGCATCCGAGGTTGACCTGGATGTCGATTCATGCGCCAATCTTGGTATTGCTCCCACAGGATGGCTGCTTGCTCTCGGAAAAATTGATCACCGAAGACCACAACGCCACAGATCATGAGCAATGTAACAATAGCCCAGGAACCACCTAAACCGATCCCCTGACGTAAGGATGAAGCGATGAAGTTGCCGATCAATCCGCCATCGGCACCTGTTTGGCTGATAGTAGTACTTATGGTAGAAGATTGAGAGAGGGATGCGCCGGTGATAAAAGCGACCAAAATCATTCCGATCCCGGCAGGACGCTCCCAGGCCAAATTATCAAATTGCTCAATCGAATAGATAATTAGCCAAAGACCTAGCGCCCCGCTAACAAAAGGGACGCCCCAAATACCAACACCAACAAGGTTATTGAGAAACTGAATCCAAGCGCTGGTGACAGTGCCTCTGCTATCCGTAACCAGACTTAACAGCGTTAAGACCGATATAAGAATGAGCACGATACCGGCAACTTCATAGCGCATCACAAATGCGCCCAGTTGATTCAACAGAGGCTCACTTGGTTTCTTTTTCGTCGTTCGTTTTTTGGGGCTTCGGGATCGTCCCTTGCTCTTGGCCGCCATTTGTACTATTAACATGAATGGTTATAAATCTCGAACAAACGTTCCGAGATTAGTATACCACAATTACACTTCCAGAACAACAGGCAAAACCATAGGGCGACGGCCTAATTCGCGTTGACAGAACCCTGCCAACGCGTCCTTAACTTTGTTCTCCATTACCCGTCCAGGTGCTCGTTTTTTGACGACTTTACGGACAGCATTTTCTGCCCGACGAATCAGATCTTCATGGTCTCGCATGTAGACAAAGCCTCGACTGATGATCTCTGGTCCATAGATAAGGTTGCCATCATATTCATCAAGAGCCACAATGCAGACCATAAAGCCATCATGTCCCAAATGGCGTCTGTCACGCAGGACAACGTTGCCGATGTCACCAACGCCTAAGCCATCGACCAGAACGTGGGTATTGGAGATGCGCTCACCTCGTTTGGCCGTGAGCTTGCCATTCTCATCATAAAATTCCAATGGCTCGCCATCTTGCAGCACAAAGACATTCTCGGGATCCATATCATGGTCGACGGCCAGACGCGCATGGAGAACCAAGTGGCGATATTCACCATGTACGGGGACGAAGTACCGAGGACGAACGCAGTCGAAAATCTTGCGATAATCCTCCCGTCCGCCGTGCCCGCTAACATGGACATCGCCTAGTTCATGGTAGATCACGTCGGCACCTTGGCGAAAGAGGTTGTCTAACGTACGGTTAAAGTTCTCTTCATTTCCAGGAATCGGCGAAGCGCTGAGCACTACAGTGTCACCCTCGCGAAGGGTAATCTGGCGATGCTCACCCATGCTCATACGAACCATGGCGCTGGTTGGCTCACCTTGGCTTCCCGTGGCGACAATAACGACTTGGTGGGCTGGCAAAGATTCCATTTCAGAATCAGTTAACAACTCACCTTCTTCCAGATCCAGATAGCCCAACTTGGTACCAATCTTTGTATTATTGATCATGGAACGGCCAGTAACACCCACTCGACGTCCATTCCGTCGGGCTACGTTGATAATTTGCTGAACACGGCCAACATTGCTGGCGAAGGTGGCCAGGATAACTCGCCCCTTGGCTTGGGCAAAGGTCTTTTCAAAGGTCTCCTCCACCATTCGCTCGCTTTGGGTTGACTCTTCCTGCTCGGCATTTGTACTATCTGCCAGCAGGAGCAGCACGCCTTCATCTCCCCATTTTTTCAGCTTATCGACCTCGGTCACTTTCCCATCAGCCGGTGTAGGATCTAGGCGATAATCGCTGGTATGGACAATTCGTCCGACTGGCGTCTTGATGGAGACGCCTACACTATCTGGGAAGCTGTGGGTTGTATGAAAAAACTCAACGGTAAAAGGGCCAAGCTCTAGCATGTCGTCGGCCGTAATCACATTAAGGTTGGCATGTTGAAGCACGTTATGTTCACGTAGCTTGCCTTCTAGCAACCCCAAGGTCAGGGCTGTGCCGTAGGTTGGTGCCAGCAATCCTTGTTCTGCCAGGTAGGGAAATGCACCGATATGATCTTCGTGACCGTGGGTTAAAATAACACCACAGACCGAATCAAGCCGGTCCAGGACATAGTCGGCATCGGGGATAACGACATCGATCCCAAGCATATCACTGGTGGGAAACATGAGGCCCACATCAATGATGAGTATCTGCTCATCAGCTTCGATGGCGAGCATATTTTTCCCAATTTCACCCAGCCCACCTAGGGGTAGGATGCGTACGGATGGTTGATTATCTTGACTCATATTGTCAAATTGTTCCTTTCTACATTCTGTAGCAATTGTTCAGCTCTTTTATTTTCGGCTCCGTTTTGCCAAACGACCGCAGTTGATTTTCGGCTCCGTTTTGCCAAACGACCGCAGTTGATTTTCGGCTCCGTTTTGCCAAACGACCGCAGTTGATTTTCGGCTCCGTTTTGCCA
>JBCCHB010000085.1:0-68227 GCA_039028975.1 Chloroflexota bacterium | reverse complement strand
TGGACAGTGGTGACCATTCCACTAATCTGTCCGGTTGGGGAGGAGATGGTCAGTCCATCGGGCAAGCCCATTGCGCTATAGGTGAGTTCATCCCCGTCATCATCGGTGGCTGTGAGTTGGAGGGTCACGCTATCACCTACTCTGTTCGTCTGTGGTCCAGGGTTGGCCAACGCTGGTGGCGTGTTGGGTAGTTCATTCACCGTCCAGGTAAAGACGATGCTATCCGTTCCACCCCGTATATCTTCTACTGTCGCCGTAATGCTGGCCGTCTGGACAGTGGTGACCATTCCACTAATCTGTCCGGTTGGGGAGGAGATGGTCAGTCCATCGGGCAAGCCCATTGCGCTATAGGTGAGTTCATCCCCGTCATCATCGGTGGCTGTGAGTTGAAGGGAAACTCTATCGCCGACTCTGTTCGTCTGTGGTCCAGGACTATTCAGCACCGGCGGCGTGTTAGGTAGTTCAGTGACCGTCCAGCTAAAGACGACGCTGTCCCTTCCTCCTCGGCTATCTTCCACTGTCGCCGTAATGCTGGCCGTCTGGACAGTGGTGACCGTTCCGCTGATCCGTCCGGTTGTGGAATAGACAGTCAATCCGTCCGGCAAGTCCATTGCACTGTAGGTGAGTTCATCTCCATCCTCATCGGTGGCTGTGAGTTGAAGGGCAATGCTATCACCGACTCTGTTCGTCTGAGGTCCAGGGCTGGTCAGCACCGGCGGCCTGTTGGGTAGTTCAGTCACCGTCCAGCTAAAGACGACGCTGTCCCTTCCTCCTTGGCTATCTTCCACTGTCGCCGTGATGGTCGTCGTCTGGACCGTAGTGACCGTTCCGCTGATCTGTCCGGTTGTGGAATAGACAGTCAATCCGTCCGGCAAGCCGCTGGCACTGTAAGCCAGAACACCGCCATCCTCATCAGAAGCTGTGAGCTGAAGGGTCACGTTATCACCAACCGTGTTTATCTGAGGCCCCGGGTTAATCATAACCGGCGGCGTGTTGGGGGCTTCTGATTTTACAATTTCAACATATGAGATCTGGTTATCCATTATGCCCAGTTCAGTTGTAGATGTGAAATATGTGGTACAGGTGCCATTGCCATCGCCCTCTGAGCAAGCTCGAACTTCATATCCTGGTTCGATTTCAATGGATGAGATTTCATCATTGCCAACAGGCGAAAGTAAGACGGCAGGCAAATCGTAGATACCGACTTGTACGGCCCACTCAGCACCACCGTAATTGGCATCGGCAAAGAAGCTGGCCTTGATCAATTCGGTTGCTCGCTGAAGGTGGGGCCGCAGGACAAAAAGGCCTTCTGTAATCGTACTAACGGCAACCACACCACTTTCAAAGAAGGGGTAACTACTCCAAGCGCTAACAAACGTTGAGCTGTTGTGCGAAGGATATGTATCAAAATAGGCTACTTCATAGAGGCTAGCGTTTGAAATGTCGCTGGCATCCAAAATGCGTAGACCGGTGGTGTAGTTGGCTTCAAAGATATACTTGTTGCGGATGTAAAGATTATGATCAACGGATGAGAATGGGAATATATGGCGGCCAATCAGCTGTGGATCATCCAAATTACGGACATTCCAAATCAGCGTGGTTGTGTTGTATCCCCGATTTCGTTCGTCTGATTCATCATTTTGCACAAAGTAAAGCTGATCCTCGGTTAACCACCCTTGATGACTATATGACGCGCCCTCATACGATTTTCTCGAGATCTGAACTGGGCTGTTTTTCTGGCCGACATCCACGATCGTTAGCGTGTCTTCATTTGAATTAAAGCAAACCTCCTGACCTTGATAGTCGGCATCGGGTCCACTGTAGAGAATGCATTGGGTATCGTGGGTATAGCCATCGCTGGAAAAGCAGCCTGCAAAGGTTGGGTTAATTGGCGTGCTTATATCCACCATATGTAGCCCCCCACTACAGCGAGTCGGGCCGTCGCTCGATCCGGTAATGTAGGCAAACCCGGTCTCTTGGTTGATGGCAATATTATGGGCCGAAGCAGAGAGGGTATAGACGGCTGTTGCGCTAAAAGTGCTGGTAGTGCCTAGATCGAATCGTAACTGAGTTAGATCGAAGACCTGCATGCCATGACCGGGCGAACCATCGGCCACAATGAAAGCATGGTTATTGTAGACTTTGATGTCTCGCCAAGCCGAGGAGCGCCCATTTTGAGCAGGTAGACTTCCGAGATAGACAGGATTGACCGGATCGCTAATGTCCACAAAGGCGGTACCATCTCTGAGGCCCATGAGCACATATTCTTTTTCGCTTGCTGAATCTGTCCAGCCCCAAATGTCCGAGCCAAGAGAACCACCTAAGCTGTTCAACGGCAAGAAAGAGAGCAGATCGATATGGGAACAAGGGTAGATATCCGCAAAGCCATCAACACAGGGCGTCTCTGCTAGGGCGGATAGATTGCTCGCCTTTACTAATTCATCATCTATATCAGTCGATTTTTCATAGGTCAATCGTTGGGGCATGTATTGAAAAGGCGCGATGGTATTGCAGGATTGGGGTACGCCTCGGCCATCCAGACACGCTAGTTCATCCTGTTGAAGAGGCGGTTCCTGCTGGGGGGAAAATGAAGTCTGCTCTATTCCTGTTGGTGATGTACTTGTGGACATCTTAGGGCTAGAATTATCAAAGGCCAAGCGGCCTGATGGGTACCCATTTGCTGGGAACTTAACAGAAGCAAATGCCGATGAAGAGGGATCGCAAACAAGAATTCGCGCGGTACAAGCTGGGAGATCGTGGGGCAGGTATCGGCCGCCGTTATGGGCCGATGCTGGTTGACTTTGGTACCACATAACCAACAGAAAAATACCAATTACGCCAGCTATCGAAAGGCACGATTTGACTATATGATTGACTAAATTTTGTGACATCAGTATGCTACCTATTACTTCAAGAACCACGGATCGTAGAGCGTCCAGTTTTGTGGGTGCGATCTACTGGGACACTCGGCTTCCTCCATTGTACCATCCATAAAATTGTGGTCCGAACCACCAAGACGGTTGCAATTTGCCCTGGAAACGGTACACGGACTTAGAAGGGCGAGCAGGCTCTTTTCAACCTCCGTGGTGTTTCTTGAGCCATGAAAACCGACTGATTATGTATGGGTAGAAAATTGGGTAGGTAAAAGTGGAGTAGGTGAAAATCGTGAGGGTTAAACAAGGTGCATGCTCGTGATATGCTCCTCTATTCACATTTTCGAGAGTATTTTACAAGATTGTGGTGGATTGAACAATTAGGAATCGTTAAATAGAGCTATCCGCTAAGAATTGTCTCTAGGAACGGGAATTAAATAACTTGAGCACTTGAAGGGGCTACACCCGATTGAAACGCACAAGTTATTTAATTCCCGTTTCTTAAAATATCCCAAAAGAGTATATTGAGCACATCTTCCTTATACGTGATGAAGTACTCACTGAGGCCAGTTCAGAAAAAGGCGGCTCATTGGGCTCTCAATGTGGTTGAACCCGAAATGTTACTGTAGGCAGAGCCTAGTACACTTTACCCAATGATTCTCCGGGAGAAATTTACGTATCGTCTCTTACGTTGACACTAATGAGTACGGAGCTATCGTGGGTTGGTTCGTAGATTCTGCTTGTCGAAAATTATGTAGGCAATAGGAAGTATGGAGTAAAAAATGAGGATGAGAAATAAAAAACGGACGGTGGGCACGCCATAGAGCTATCCACCATCCGCTATCAGTAGATTGGAATGTCAATGAGAGGTTCTTCGCTGAGCCCAGAATCTCTCATTGCGATCTGCTGGCTATATCGACTACTGCACACCCTCTAGGAAGCTTGTATCAATTGTTGGGCCATAGTCATCAAGGGCAGCTTCTAGCTCACCCTGCTCCACGAAGAAGTCAGCAACCTCTTTAACAAAGGATTGGACAGTGCCACCCATCCACGCTTCTGAAAGTTGTTCTTCTGCTGTAGGGAACTTGAAGAGAGCAAGAACAGCATTGGAATCTTCAACGCTCATACCAGCGGCTTCGGCAATAACATCTTCCTTGGCTGCCATATCAGCAGCGTAGGCGGCATTTGCATCTTCTGTTACCTGTAAGAATGCCGTTATAAGGTCTCCATGATTGGCTGCAAAGTCTTCAGTAACAGAGACAACGTCAAAGACCCGAATACCGATGGCCTCCATCTCTTCACCCGTCATCAGAATGTCGCCATTCTCCAACATGCGGCGGAGTGCGCCACCCCACCCGCAGGCCATGGCCACATCGCCACGCTGCAGAGCTGCCGCGCCGTCTGCTGGAGCCAAGTCAACCAGTTCAAGCTGAGCCACGTCCACACCTAGATGCTCCATCTCCCGCAACATCTTGTAGTGGGCTACGGTGCCAATGGGTACTGCGACCTGCTGACCATGGAGGTCTGTTACGTTGTCAATGGTAATACCAGCTTCACTGGAAACCACGCAGTTGTCATTATCTGAATATGATACGGCAACGCCCACGAGCTGCAGTGGTAACCCGGCCGTAACGGCATTGGCAAATGGCACTAACCCTTGTGAATAGGCAATATGGACGTCTCCAGAAGCCATAGCCGCTGACATGGCAACGCCGGTATCAAAGGATACCCAGTTCACTTTCAGACCCATTACCTCATCGTACGTCTCTTCCAACTGAGCTACCTGATTGGGGGTGGGCCACTCCAAGAAATAAGCAACCGTTATTTCATCCAATGTTTCACTGTCAGACATAGCCTCATCACTACTACTGTCCATGCTGCCTGTATCATCTGCCGGCGTAGCAACCGGGGCAGGACAGGCGGCCAATATAAGTACCAACAAAAGCAAGAGGAACCGAAGATGTTTCATTTATTTCTCCTTGAAACGGTGTCTAAAGATACATGTGTAGTATACTATGATCTACCAATTATACTCAGCCTACTTTGAACTGAACTATTTTGAATCAACCCAACTTGAACATGACCGAGCTACAGGAAGTGTTTTGAGACTATCAGGCAATTTCCTGAAGCCATTGATCGTATACTTACACCGGAGATATCGTTCGTCAAGCTAATTTTGCCGCAGCTTTTGTTCAATGGACTCTGGATGATTCTGAAAATAGAAAGCACCTCCCGTCAAGACGGGTACAAGCTTTATCCAACCATCTGCAAGGCATGGAACATGAGTACAAGAACGGTTGCCAGCAGAAAAGAGGAGAGTATAACAGGGTACTAAGATTCTAATCTGTAAATCAGGTTCCGTCAAGTACTGCATGAAACAACTCTAGTCCGCCAGAAAATTTTGCCCCGACTTTTATCCGGTTTAACTCGGAATAGTCAAAGAAGAAAAGGCATCCCCGTCAAGACGGGTACAAATTTTATTTGGCCGCTATAGTACTTCCAACAAGAGGAGTGAAAAGTGAACGCATGCCCATTCTGTTCTCCACAAATCTACGATGACGCCATCGGCGATGTCCTTCTTGAGAATGAACACGCTCTTTTCTTAAGCGGTCCCCAACCCGTTCTCAATGGTTCAGGGCTGATTGTTCCTCGGACTCATCGAGAGACAGTCTTCGATTTGACGCCAGATGAGTGGCAAGCGACTTATTCCTTGCTACATCAGGTAAAGGCAAGGCTCGACGAAATCATGCAGCCCGATGGCTATAACGTTGGTTGGAACTGTGGACGCGTTGGTGGACAGAGCGTTTTCCACGCTCACTTACATGTCATCCCCCGCTTCGCTGATGAACCATTGGCAGGGCGCGGAATCCGTTGGCGGTTGAAGCAGGCCGACAACCAACGACCGGAATAGGCAATGAAATGGTACCATAGCGTCTTGGCTGTTTTCGTCGCTATCATATGGGGTATTGCGTTTATTGCTTCTAAAATCGCCTTAGATAGCTTTACGCCACCTCAGTTGACTGCATTACGCTTTTCGATCGCTTCGATTCCAGCGATTTTTGTTGCAAAGCCACCCGTTCCCTGGGGGATGTTGATTCCGATTGGCCTTACACTTTTTACCGGTCAGTTTCTCTTCCAATTCTTTGGTATTGCCAACGGCATGCCGCCCGGACTGGCATCGGTCATTGTTCAGACCCAAGCGTTTTTCACTGTTTTCTTTGCTGCTATAGTCCTGCAGGAACGCCCGACCCAACAACAGCAGATAGGCATTCTGGCTGCCTTTATTGGATTGGGTATGATTGCACTCACGGTTGGACGGGGCTTGACCGGGATTGGGCTAACCTTAACTTTGATTTCAGCCATTAGCTGGGCCATAGGCAACATTTTTGTCAAGCAGCTATCTACTGTTAAGATGTTTCCCTTGATGATCTGGCTGAGTTTGGTAACGCCGCTTCCGGCTATGATGCTGTCAATTATACAGGATGGGCCATTGGCATTGCCACAAGCACTGATGAATTCATCATGGAATAGTCTGGCCGCACTTCTCTACCTTGGGGCCGTAGCGACCATTCTCGCCTATGCCATTTGGGGAGAGCTATTAAGTCGCTATCCTACCGCAACAGTTGCCCCTTTTGCCCTGCTAACGCCTGTTGTTGGTTCGATTGCATCTGCTATACTATTTGGAGAAAAATTTGAAGTTCTGCGTCTGGCAGGCATGGCGTCAATGGTAATTGGTTTGGTGATTGCCGTTATACCCATGTCAACGTATAAGTCTTAGATCAACCCAAAGGAATGAAAGGACCCTCTCATGACTCCCAAGCACCCCAATGTTGTCTTTGTCTTCGCTGACCAGTGGCGCTACCAGGCGACTGGCTTTGGCGGAGATCCCAATGTCCAAACGCCCCATTTGGATACCTTAGCCAAACAGAGCCTAAATTTTGCCAACGCAATTTCAGGCTGCCCCGTTTGCAGCCCTGCTCGCGCTTCCCTATTAACAGGCCGTTATCCCCATCAGCACGGTATCTTTGTTAACGACGTCTGCTTAAGCAACGACGCCGTATCCCTGGCCCAAGCCTTCAAAGTTGGGGGCTACAATACAGGCTATATTGGCAAGTGGCACGTAGATGGGCATGGCCGCTCCAACTACATCCCGCCTGAGCGACGGCAGGGGTTTGAGCATTGGATGGTCCTAGAATGCACCCACAACTACCCAGATTCAGCTTACTATAGCGGCAATGATGACACCAAGCTAACGTGGCCTGAGTATGACGCAATTCCCCAAACTCGGGAAGCCCAAAAGTACATCTCTGACCAGGCTAATGCAGACGATCCTTTTTTGCTTGTTCTTTCCTGGGGGCCACCTCACAACCCGTACGAGACAGCACCCGAAAGATATCGAGCCATGTATGATCCGGCAGCCATCTCTCTTCATCCTAACGTACCACCTGAAAAGGAAGCCGTGGCCCGAGAGGAGTTGGCCGGATACTATGCACACTGCACCGCGTTAGACGATCTGGTTGGCGATCTACTCTCCACCATTGACGAAGCTGGGATAGCCGACAACACAATTTTCATCTTCTGGTCCGACCACGGTGACATGCTTCATTCCCAAGGGGAATATCGTAAGCAGCGCCCTTGGGAGGAATCCATTCATGTGCCTCTGCTCATTCGCTACCCACGTCGTTTCGGGCAAGAGGGCCAAGTGATTGATGGCCCCATCAATACACCGGATCTCCTGCCAACCTTGCTTGGATTGGCCGATCTACCCGTTCCAGATACGGCAGCAGGAACCGACTATACATCCTATTTAGATGGCCAAACTTCGGCACCTGCCAACGCTGCCCTCATCGCTTGCTACCATCCTTTTGGCGAGTACGAACGTCGCCATGGTGGACGAGAATATCGGGGCCTGCGTACCTTGACCCACACCTATGCCCGTAGATTGGATGGCCCGTGGGTCCTCTATGATAATGTAAACGATCCATATCAGCAGAAAAATCTGGTCAATCAGCCTGAATTGGCTCAGTTGCAAGCTGAACTTGATCAAGCGCTCGACGCCAAACTAGCCGAACTAAATGATGAATTTTTGCATGGAGATGAGTATATCAAGCGCTGGGGTTACATGACTGATGAGGGAGGAACCGTTCCATATGTGTGGTAGCTACAGATGCTCAAACCGCAAACCTGAATCAGACAGCTATCCTCAGAGGCGCTGTGTAAACATAGGGAAACGGGATACGCTCTATAGAAGATTGCGGAAAGCGAATAATTTTGAAAGAACGGATATGACCTACAGATACCTCAAACAGGCAATGGATACCGTTGGAAACAAACAATCAGAGATACAGGATACCGTCCAGACTATCTTAGGTGAAATCAAAGAGGGCGGTGAAGAGACCGTTCGCGCCTACGCAGCCAAGTTTGACAGGTGGGACGGACCGCTCTTGGCCTCAGGTGATGATATCGACAACGCTGCGTCCCAGGTTCCGGATGAACTCAAAGCCGATATCCAGCTTGCCTATGAACGTGTGAGAACCTTCGCTCAAGCCCAGCGCAACAGCATGAGCGATTTTGAGTACGTTCAGGATGGTGTCACCATGGGGCACCGCCATGTGCCGGTCAACGTAGCAGGATGTTATGTGCCGGGTGGTCGCTATGCCCACGTTGCATCGGCCATTATGAGCATTACAACAGCCAAAGTTGCTGGCGTGAAGCAGATTATTGCTGCTTCGCCAGCCAAAGAAGGGGTTGGCATCCACCCGGCAATCTTGTACACCATGAATCTTTGCGGCGCCGATCAGATTCTGGCCCTTGGAGGTGTTCAGGCCATAGCGGCAATGGCCTATGGGCATTATACTGGGCATTCAGCAGACGTCCTGGCGGGTCCTGGCAATGCGTACGTGGCTGAGGCCAAGCGGCTGCTCTTTGGTGAAGTCGGGATCGATATCTTTGCTGGACCGACTGAAATTGCCATCATTGCCGACGAGACAGCCGATCCAGAGGTTGTTGCAGTGGATCTAGTCGGGCAGGCTGAGCATGGCCCCACATCTCCCGTATGGCTCATCACAACAGATCGGAGGCTGGGCGAACGAATTTTGCAGCGGGTGCCAGAACTGATTGCTAAGCTACCAGAAACGGCTCGTCAGGCAGCAGAGGATGCGTGGCAAAACTGTGGTGAAGTCGTTTTATGTGAGAGCCGTGAAGAAATGGTTGAAGTCAGCGACCGATATGGAGCTGAGCACCTGGAAGTTCACGCCAGGGATCTAGAGTGGTGGCACAAAAATTTGACCACGTACGGCTCCCTCTTTTTAGGCGAAGAGACGACGGTCGCCTACGGCGATAAAGTCTCTGGCCCTAATCACATCCTGCCTACCAACAGAGCCGCTCGCTATACGGGTGGTCTCAACGTGAGTAAATTTATCAAGACCCTCACCTATCAAAGGATGACTGAGGAAGCCAGTATTGAACTTGGCAAGGCTACGGCTCGCATATCTCGTTTGGAGGGGATGGAAGCCCATGCCCGCAGTGCTGATATTCGCATACAGAAGTATGGAAATCCTGGATGATTTTAGCGTAATGACTAATACTCTTACCTTCACAAAAGACTTGAGCGCACCCGACCCTATCCCTGAAGCTGGCATAGTGCGCGCGAATAATCTTATGCAGAACGGTCGGCTGCATCGTTATGGGGAAGCCAAAGGGGATGAACTAGATGTACTAGAATTAGAGCGGGAATATGCGGAGTATATGCGCATGAGCTACTGCGTGGGACTTAATTCGTGCGGTTGCGGGCTATTTGTGGCGCTGAAATGTGTAGGCGTCGAGCCAGGTGACTTGGTGCTCGTGAACGCGTTTACACTGGCTCCGGTTCCTGGTGCGATTGCCCATTGCAATGCCGAACCCGTTCTGGTTGAGATCACCGACGACTATCTAATCGACCTGAATGACCTGCGTCACAAGGCAGCATCATCGGGCGCAAAGGTATTGATGCTCTCCCACATGCGCGGTCATATTGCTGACATGGATGAGGTCACAGCCATTTGTGACGAGTTTGGGCTAACCTTGGTTGAAGATTGTGCCCATACCATGGGCGCAAGCTGGAATGGGCAGCTAACCGGATCCTTTGGTGCCGTGGCCTGTTTTAGCACCCAAACCTTCAAGCATATCAACTCTGGTGAGGGAGGGCTGTTGGTGACTAATGACGAAGATATCGCAGCCAAAGCCATTCTCTACTCGGGCAGCTACATGCTTTACATACAGCACGGCGCGCGCCCAGATGCTGAGGTTTTTGAGCGCTGGAAGGGCGTGACACCCAACTTCAGTATGCGTATGAGCAACTTTGCTGCTGGCGTTTTGCGTCCCCAGCTTCCACTCATTGAAGAGCGCACTGTTATCTGGAATAGACGGTATGCCCAACTTGAAGAGCGTTTGGCAGAGATCCCCCATATCACCCTACCCCACCGGCCAGAGAAGGAAGGATACGTTGCCAGCTCCGTTCAGTTTACCGTGAATGAGTTGACTGGTGAGCAGATGCAAAGTTTCCACGCTCTGTGCATTGAACGAGGGGTCTTGCTTAAGTGGTTTGGCCATCGTAACGCGGTCGGCTTTACGAGTGCTCATCATCACTGGGCGTATATGGGGTCTGCTCAGGAACTGCCGGAGAGCGACCGAGTTATGCATGGACTGTTTGATATGCGCATCCCGCTAAGCTTGACGGATGATGATGTGGCGCTTATCGGGGCCATTATTGGGGAAGCGATAATGGAGGTTGGCTAGCCATGAGGAAGCGACTCGTCTACTTATTTCGCAGCTTCGGAATCACCTCTTCGGCAAACAGGAGCGTCCCATCGGGTCGTGGCACATCACAGAAATGAGTCGTAATATAGGTGGCACCTTGATCAATGGCCTCAGATAGTTGGTCAACAATCTGTTCCGGCGTACCAACAAGTGTACCCGGTGCGTAAGGGCGCACGTCAGGATCATCTTGTAATTTCTTCAGCTCCTGCTCATTTGGTGCAATCAGAATGCCGTTGTTGGTCATCTGCACAATTTCGTCGTAGTTGCGCCCAGCAGCGCGACAATGTTCCTTGAGCACATTCTGCTTGTGGATATAGGTCTCCCGATCGGTATAGATGTAGTTCCACCAATCGGCATGTTGGGCCACCACCCGCAACAAATACCTTTCACCCGAACCACCCACCATGACAGGTGGAATGAGAGCGGGGCGTGGTTCGCAATAAGCACCGCTGATCTGATAATATTCACCTTGATAGCTGGCTGGAGCCTCCGTCCACATGGTGCGAATGAGTTGGATCGCTTCGGCGAGTTGGGCAATCCGCACCTTGGCCGACGGGAAGTCCCAGTCATAAGCAAGATACTCCTCTTTATTCCAGCCAGCACCGATGCCAAGGACCAAATTACCGTCCGAAAATGCCTGCATGGTTGCCGCCATTTTGGCCAAATGGGCCGGATTGCGGAAATTGTTGCAGAGCACAGCATGACCGCAAACCTTGTCTGGGTAGCGGGCCATGGCATAGGCCAGCAGGCTCCAGCCTTCAGATACTTTATTGTCCGTGTACTGAACGTGATCGGGCATCCATAACGAGTCAAAGGGCTTGAAGGTTTGGTCTAGGTAAGGGAACGTCTTTTCAACGAGGCGGGACCATACGTTGAGGCCGAATGAGATGGGCATGGTGTTTCTCCTTTGTATGTAGTATGATTCCTTACATTATGGTGGCACCTGAGCAAGTGGGATCTGATCTGGAAGAACGACAAAAGGAAGACGAGCGTCTCTGTAAGGGGGTAGAAGATCGATATGCATGGCATCGAATCTTGCACGTATGGCGGCGGCTTGATTGTTCCAATTATTCATCATACGTTGATCAAAAGTGACAACGTAATTGGCCGATGTAAAATGTCCACCGTGGCTAGCGAAGGAGGCTAATGCAAGTATTGCTGCGTCTTCTCTGGTAAAACCGTATTCGCGTAAACGACGAGACCACCGTTTGAAGTAGCGTTCTGGTAGAAACGTCGGTATCTCTCGGAGAAACGAATGTATCAGCTTGGTATAGCGTGGGTCTGTTGCAAATTGCTGCAGGATATGATTGGTTGCAGGCGAAATACAAAGAGTAACAACATCCGTCATTCCCAGAGAGAACAATTCACGACATTCTTGCTCTTCTGGATGCAACGGCTCAGCATTACCTATTTTTAGTAGAGCACGAAGCATGAATCGAGCTGTGACTTTATCAAGCAGGCACAGCATCTTCCTCAACCTCTACCTCATCCATATCGTATAATTCAGTTCCTTGCCATTTGTTCCATAATGCAGATTGGTCGTCATCAGATAGTGCCAGAAATTCGCCCAGTGTAAGCCCATCGAAAAAAGGAGCATCTGAGGACAATGGCTTTTGGTCAAGCGCCTCCATTACCCATGCCTGTACTCTATCTATGGGTTCATTTTTTTGTTCTATCTGTTGAGATATGGAGGTTGCCCTCTCACCCAGACGGGGTGCCAACTTCAGCAGACGATCTAGGTCAACTGGACTCATCATTTCAACGGCCGCAGCAATCTGTTCCACACTGACGGGAAGAGGTATCGCTATTTCAGTCATATTTCCTCTCTCGGTTTATTTCGACTCACAATGTTCATACCGCTATTATAACCGAATATAGAATTCTGACAAGGTCCTATTCTCAAACAAGTCTGTCCGGTTTCACTTACCCGCTCTGAAGTTTACGCTTATGAAGGACTACCGTCCATGCCCCTTCACAACCTGCCCAGGCGTTGCCCCTGAATGCTCACCGTCTACCAACACGCGAACGCCGTTGACCCAAACGTCGGAAACACCCACCGATAGCTGATGTGAATCTTCAAACGTGGCCCGATCCGCAATCGTCTCTGGATCAAAGAGCACCACGTCAGCAAAGTACCCTTCGCGAAGAAGTCCTCTATCTTTCAAACCAAGTCGATCAGCAACCGAAGAAGTCATTTTGCGTATGGCATCTTCTAAGGGAATGACCTTCTCTTCTCGAACATATTTGCCCAGAACCCGTGGAAATGTGCCGTAGGATCGTGGGTGTGTTGGGCCGAGTGGCTTGCCCCAAATGGGATCATATCCACCTGCGTCAGTTGAGATTTTGATCCAGGGTTGGGGAAGCTGAAGGCGGATATTCTCTTCGCTAATTTTGAAGTAAATAGTGCCAATACGCTGCTCTTCCGAGAGGAGCAGTTCAATGGTGGTTTCCGTCCAGTGCTGGTTACGCATTTCGGCAATCTCAGTCAGCCGCTTGCCCACGTACTGCATGTTCTCTGGCTTCTCAAAGCCTATGGGCATAACGACTTCTGGCTGGGCGGCCATTTGAAGGGATTCAGGCTGGCTCATCTCCGTCTGGATCTGTTTGCGTAAGTTGGGATCTCGCAGGTTGTCAAAGAACTTGCCGTCTGCTGAGACCCAGTTGGGTAACATGGCCGCTAAGCCAGTTCCTGAGGCGTGATAGGGATACATATTGGCCGTAATGTCGAGTCCGCTAGAACGGGCTTCATGAATCTTATCAATAATAGCAGGCATCTTATGCCAGTTGGGCTGTCCCGCGGCTTTAAGGTGGTAGACCTCCACTGGGCAGTCGGCTCGTCGCCCAATCTCAATCGTCTCATCCAGCGCTTCGTGGAAGGTCTCGGCCTCCGAGCGCAGATGGGAGACGTAGACGCCATTGTATTCGGCCACGACCTTGCAGACCTCCACAATCTCGTCGGTTTTTACGTAGGTATCTGGTGGATAGATCAGCGCGTAGGCAATGCCCACGGCACCATCCTCCATAGACTCAGCCATGATCCGCCGCATGGTCGCCAGTTCATCGGCATTGGCTGGCCCCATCTCAAAGCCCTTGGCGTAGGCCCGCAGCGTGCCACCGCCCACAAACGAGCCAATGTTGGGGGATACACCCTGCTCAATCATCGCTTCCATCCAGTCGCCAAAGCGCGCCCAGCCTTTCATGCGCTCTCGCCATTCACCCACATCAAAATTGACTAAGCTGGCTGAATACGGATCCCTGATTCGCCCACCAGTCGGTGCTGGCGTCCACCCTTCTCCCATAATTTCTGTCGTCACGCCCTGGGTAATTTTAGAGAGACAGTGACCATCGACCATAAGAGGCAGAATGGAGTGACTTTGGATGTCGATAAAGCCAGGGCAGACAACTTTGCCTTTGCCGTCAATAATCGTTTCCGCTTGGTCATGGGCAATGGTTCCAGGCGATGCGATGGCGGCAATGCGTTCATCCTGAAGGAGCAGATCGCCCCAGAACCACGGGTTGCCGGTGCCGTCGATGATTCGGGAGTTGGTGATCAGGGTTGTGGGATTGGGCATAGGTATTTTGATTGAGTGAGTTGGATCTCGTCCGTTCGATAAATCTTATTAAGGATAGTATAACACAACCCACCTATCCTTCTTCAGATAGGCAGGTTATATGTGATGGTTGTGATGAGCGAATGGCTAAATTTTGCTCATGGCTAGTGCTTCGTCAAATTTTAATTTTCGGGTCCAGTAGGCACGCCCCGTGCCGGTCACCTCGTGCTCACTGAACAGATAACAACCCGAATTCTTAATGTTGATGATGCACTAGGCCATAGTTGTCAAATACGGCTGATCACCAGTGTACGCGTAAGGTTATCTCTACTGCAAAACAAACGGTAAATACAATTCGCCGCTTACCTCTTGCACAACGTCCAACTGCTTTGGCAATTCATTACAGCTACGGGTAGATTGACAAGTGGGCAGTTCTTGCATGCTTGCTGACTGTACGTCGCCTAAGTATGCATTTAAGAATTCATCCCAGCCAGTTGCAGAAACCCACTCTAAATTTTCCTCAGTATAGATGGAGCGCTTTGGATCATCTTCATGAGGAAAATAGATGCTAATACCTAGAGCCTCTGTCCACTGCCAAGAATTGTCAGGGTACGTGTGTGGTTGTCCGCTACGGGAGTTGAATGGGTGCGCCACCATTTGGTTGATCGCTGTTTTTACGGGTTGGAGCGAATTATTGAGCTTATCGGCCCCAACATGCGATTCCAGTTGCACAACCAAGCTACCGAGATCGAGATAGCTGTCGCTTTGGTTGATGGCCCCCTCATAGTTGCTTTCATACCGCTCTGTATTTTCATACGCTCGACGTATTACCGTTTTTTGTCCGCTCAGTGCAGCTTGCAGGGCACTGCCAAGGTCTTGTACCGCACCGGCCAAGTTGCCCATTTGACCTAGATCATAAAGCGCAAAGGTATATGGGTAACTATATTGTGAGGAATCTAACGCTCTAGTCTCAGCGTCTATCCACGCTCGTCCAATGGCATCCGCGGTCATGTTGGGCTTTGTTGCTTGAATCATAGGCGCGTAGGCAAAGGATGCCCATGCGGTGTTGGGTGATGCCAACAGATATCGAGCGTCGTCCCGTATTTCGTAACCTACTTCAGCCATCCCCATGGAGCAAGCATCGAGATAGAGTAGATCGATGGTATGTCCACTTTCTTCCTTAACCCACTCGAGTGCCTGACGGAGGGCCTTGGTGGACAGAGAGCGGCTACCCGATATGTTACCACCGATAGTATCATCCCAAAGTAGGCCACCGATCGTTTCCGAGTTGGACCCATCGCCACTGGGTTGGTCATCCCACGCACTGGGCTGATCATCCCATGCACTGGGCTGCCCCGGGAGTGCCCCCGCTGCCCATCCGGCACCGTGACCGACCAGCGACAGAAGAATCTGAGATGGATTGGGGTGAGCATTGATGGCATCATTGGCAAAATCAAAGAGGGACGTGGGGTGAGCCGTATCTTCATTGGCCTGCCAATAGGTTGTGCCTAATTGATAGCGTCTATTACAGGTTGGATCTGTACGAATGGAACAATTCCCTGTCCCGCTTTGCACCTCGTAGATATAGCTGCTGTTGGGGCCGGGGCTATCAATGAGCAGGCGGACATCTACATCGTCATGTTTACCCGCAAAGACATTTTTCACGAGGCGATCCAAAGCTTCGGCATCGTCCCCTAAGTTGTTGTCGAGGACGGCATAGACGAGAACCAGTGGTTTGGCACCAGGGTTCTGTAAGGCAAAGGTGAATTCTTCACTCTGACCTTGATTGCCGCTGAGATCGGCCATAGTGATACGACCAAAGTAGGTGGTCCCAATGGTCAAACCAGTGACTTCATGGCGAAAATTCGTTCCATACTGACCTTCATCGAGTTCAATGCTTTGAGAATAGGAGCCGGACGCCGTGCCATATTCGAAGGTACTTTGAACATATTCGTTGGCCGTCCAGAGTAACAGCAGTGAAGTGGCCGTACTCCCTGTCTGCTTAACTACTGCGCCTTCCAATTGGGGAGCCACTTGATCATTGACCAATGCCCTAGGAAAGACCAGGGGTGCAGCACGACTAGCGCTGGCGTAGTCCGGTGATACCCGGGGCGTGACGATGCTCATGGCAGTACGCATGGCTACCGGCGCATCCACAAGCATTTGCTTGATCGTGGCATTGCTGAAATCTGCAAAGACTCGATGGAGGGGTACACTCTGGAGCGATGCCTCCAACTGGGATGTATCAGTGCCAAAGCCAACGGTTAACGTTGCATTGGCATCACTCACGGCGATATCTGTTTGCCCATATGCGTTGAGGATCCATAGAAACGTGATGATGAAGGCGGTGCAGAGACCGCTCGTTGTATGAAGTCTCATTATGGCACCTTGTAGATGACAGCAAGTCCACCTGCACCACGATAGCCTGATGCAGTGGTACTAACCCTAATCGTAGCTGTATTCGTCTGGCCTCTATTAGGCTGAGGGCTGGAGAAATTATCATATTGGGCTACACCCTGCTCAATACCTCCTACAATTTCGGTGCCGTTTAGCTCATAGCTAAAGTCAACTCTGTAGATGTTCAAACTTGCTAGCGCCCAACTCCACTGAAAATACTCAAACTCATTAGGTGGAGTGAAATTAAACGAGTTTGTGCTAACAGCACCCGAATTGTGTTCATCTGCAATCAACATCATGTGGTTAGCATTGGGAAAGGCAAAATGATAATAGGTTGGTGTTGGTTGTGGCGCACTAATTTTGGATGCTGTATCTCCAAGGACCTGCTCTAACTTTGTAGGCAAAACACCGCCGCCATCCCAATTCAGCAAGTCAAAGATCTTACTTGTAGGTTCTCCACGAGGGTAATAGGCCATGACCCAGCCATCAGCGCTGATATAGAGCTTTACATCGTCGTTGGCATCGTAATCCAGATCAGGATGGGTTTCAGAAACGATGGCCGACCCTAGCAGATAGCCCTCACTCGGTGTTGTGGGTGAGCGGTAGAGAGGCTGTAAGTTGGGGCTGTTGATATCGATGGCACTCCCTGCATTGAAGTAGGCAGCAATGCCCGCTTCATTATCGGCAAAGGTGGTACCTTGCGCTTGCGCGACATTGAGAAAGGGTGGCTCTGCTAAGTGAACAGATCCGTCGGACGGTTGGGACCAGACCCAGTCGCCTTTTAGCGCCAGCAGGGGCGTGAGCAGAAGCACCATAAGACAGGTGAGGGTGAGTTTACGCATGGTTGGTTGGAACATGTTGCCTCCAGAATTGTATTGAAAGAGTGTACGAAAGGAAAAGATATATAGGGATATGAGAGGTTAATTTCATTGCGTATGGCATAATCCTCTCATGGTGCCATGATACATATGTTGAGCTGTTGTTTCTGTGAATTAACCTCCTGAATATGATGAATGAGTCAAACTACAGCGGGTTCGGGGAACGAACGGATTTTTGGCTTGGTACACAACACAAGTTACTCTGGTTTTGCCCGTTTGCCGACCTATACCTTGAGTTGGCAGGAAATTTCGCTTCGATGACGGCAATGTGGTTCAACGACCGTCTAATTGCCGAAAGAGCTAGACCCAGCCAAGTGGCGTAGAAGCCTATGCCGGTTAAGAGAACGATGGCTACCATTAGCGATAATGTCAGCGCTTGTGGCGTCATGGTGTTTACCTCCTGGTGAACCTCTATGCATTAACGATAGGGTTTATACAAATCCCGGTTTTGAGACGGCTAACCGCCACTGCCTCACCCACGACTTGAGTAGGTATAGAATCAATCGCCGAAGTATATATCCCTTTGCCACTCTTCACGACAGTTGGAACAGTACGTATTCTGGTAGCGTCCAGTATCGGGATTGTAATAACGAGTGGAGTACTCAATTCTTTGTTCTGGAGGGTTGCTATTCCAATTTGGGGTCGGAGCCGGTGGCAGGTTGGCCGCTTCCATAAAGAGTTGGGCAGCGAAATCCCCCAAACTGCGTGGTGCCGAGATTCTTGATTGGGCATAGGCTGAGAATTCGTCATCAACCGGATAAAGAAGGAGAAAGCGTCGGAAATAGGTGACAGCTTCACCCGTATTGTCGCTCGTATCGTAGAGCAGGCCAAGATTAAAGTAGGCACTATTCAACTCTGGATCTAGATCGAGGGCAGCGTTGAAATCGGCAATAGCGGCATCGAAATTTTGTAGCTGGTACTGTAACTCACCACGGGTATGGAATAAGTTAGCATGTTCAGCATTTGATTTAATCGCCGAGTCAAAGTCTGCTAGAGCATTCTCATACTCTTTCTGCATTTGATAGATGTATCCCCGATTGAGGAGTGCTACGGAATTGTCCGGCTGGAGCAGTAGGGTTTGATCAAAATCTGCCAGCGCTGCCGACAGATCACCTACATATCGTAGCGTTAGACCGCGTTTCAGATAGGCTTGGGCGTATGTAGGATCGAGAGCGATGGCTTGGTCATAAAGGTTCAGTGCCTCTTCCAGTTTTTCCTGGCTGGCAACAATGTTCCCTTGTTGTACATAGCCATAGGCAAGCTTAGGCTCCAACTCTGTGGCACGCTGATAGTCTGCTAGCGCCTCGGCCTGTTGACCTTGTAGAATATAGAAGTCGCCTCGCTTAATGTACCCGTAGGCATATTGGTCATCCTTGTTCACTGCTTCATTGCAGGCTTGGCGCGTCTGGTGTATTTCATTTTGCCCCGCTCCATTTTGGAACAGGTAGATTGTGCAACGCAATGCGTAGAGATAAGCATTATCCGGCTCCAATCCAATAGCTTGCTTAAGATTCAACAGTGCTTGGTCGAAATTTTCTTCCATTGTGTAAAGATTTGCTCGACCAATATAAGCGGACGCCTGTTGGGCATCCATTGCAATAATCTGATCATACAGCACCAATGCCGCAACCTGATCACCCGCTTGTTCAAAAGCCTCTGCCTGTTGGAGGAGCACGTCTAAGGTTGGCTCTTCTATTTGTTCACTTTGCTCAGTTCCGGTGACTGGTCTCTGGATTTGAGAATTTACTGATGCTTCAACCGAATTGTCTACACCACTTGGTAGGTTGAATGCTGAACAGGCTGCGTTGGACAATAGTAGTACGATAAGCAGTGTTGCAAATATTTTCATCCGATGATCCCTCTTCGGTATCTCTAAATAACAGAGGTAAACCCTCTTTCGGAAGGATTGGATTCTTGAGGCTACACTGCCCCGAGAATCCTTCCAGAAGTTTTAACCTTTACTGCGTTGGTAAGATTCCTCTATCCACTCTCTATAAATATCATTAGCCTTACCATTTAAATTTCGCACCCTGACAGACCCGCCATACATCATTCTCTTTTTCCACACGAATGATGGTGCTCCGTCCAAAGATGGGGGCGCGGCTTTGGGCAACGATCTTCTCTGCGCCATCAGGGTGAATATGGACAACGTGACCCGATACACGAACAAAGGCACTCTCATCCCCATCATCGTCCTTGCCGATCCAAACCGTTTCGTAATAGCGGTAGGAATCATCAAGTTTGTACCCTTCCAGCGCTAGGTTTGTAATCACACTGGTGTTGAAGGCGTCACTTAGAAAGAAATCAGCAATACTGAAGAAAAGGCGTTCAGGTGTGCAGATCATGTCTATTGCGTCGTCGAAATTTCCCCGGGCCATCGAAATCATGAATTCCTTGGCGGCAATAGCGGGTCCATCCAGCTCACGTACGGTATAAGGCGGTGCTATGTAGTCGAGGGTACTAATCATGCCAAGGGGCGTGAGCATCAGCTCCTCTACCTGAGTTTTGGGTAGCTGGATCTTTGTGATGGTCACTGTCTCATCACTGTTTCTAGAGGCTACCCAGGTCATTGAGCTATTCGCCATCTGCACAGTTGTACGCAATAAGAGTTTGTCACAAACTATGATCGTCTCGAAGATGCCTAACTTTGGTCGTTCGCTTCTGACCGTCTCTTTCAACGCTGCTTTAACAAAAGGATAAAGCACATCTGCCAACTCGGCCTTTGTGGTATCAATAATACCGGTCTCCTCCATCACGTAGACTGGCTCATAGATCGTTAGCGCCATCTCGTTGCTTGCACCAATAAAGCCATGGGTGCTGTTGAACATCTCCACATTGTTGACGGCTCCATTCGATGCTTGGCTCGTTTGCTCTGCTTGCGAACTCATGATCCAGTCAGCCGGGTGCTTCATGGTGAACCGTTCGTTCTCCAAGGTTAATTGTTCTGTAAAAGGTCCGATACCGGTACCAGGTTTCAAATTGGCTCCTGAAGCCGTTACGGTAAAGCGATCAACTCGGACCGATGCCGTTCGATCTTCTTCTTTATGCCTGTTATGTCCAAAACCGAAGACAGGAGAACCAAATAGGTCTACATCACGCTGTAGTGAAGCGACCTCAATGTCATCAACAATCAAGGTATGGAAAGTTTGACCAGCCTTCTTCGTAACTTCCCAACGCATAGAATGCCGGTCACCATCAAGGAGATTGATCTCTTTGGGTAGATTCCCGGTCTCGGTCTCCTCTTCGTCAACAAAATCGATGAAGATCCAACGGTTATTGTTACCGATCTGGAAAATATTTGTCAGTGCACCCGTGTCGAGATTTCTCACCATAAGACTCACGATAAAATTATCTGGATCAGGCGCAGTCTTAAAATCGAAGAACTCTATCTCTAAATTGAAATCTCCTTGCGTTGCGGCTCGTAGCGTTTTGTGATGGCTCACAGACTCTGGGTACCAGTAGTAACGGAGATTGGCCGGTAATATGGTCGAGTCAAATCCGAGTGAGCCGTTGCTAATTTCTGTGCCTTGGTAATTGCTGATAGTCCATTGGCCCTTGTTGTCGTCAAATTGCTCTTCAAAAAAGAACGGCTGATTCTGTGAGTTGGCTGTTTGTGCTTCTCTTGGTTGACGTGAAGAACCTGGCGTCAGGTTGCTTCCTCCCGTGGCATCCGCTGTACAAGGTATTACGGTATCAGAATTGTCTACCAGTGAAATTGTCTCTTCATTGAGTTGAGGTAATCCTTTCAATGGGGTACCACCTAGCGCAACCTGTGGGGTATAGATCATCGCATATTCGTAATGGCCATCAACGCCCGTCCCCTCAAAAATGTGCTCCTGCTGTAGGGCAAAATCCCACCCAACAGGCAACCGCGTAAATGCCAATGGCTTATCCATCTGGAAGTTTCCCATTTGGGTTTCGCCACCCATGAAGCCATCTAATTCCATTGCGACCAGGAACACGCTGATAATCTCTCCGCACTTAGCTCGTAATGGACCCAATGTGCGAAAGTTTGTAAATATATCACCTTCATAGGCATCGCCACTCCAAAGGTCACCATCAGGCGTACCATTGCTGAGAAACTCTATGGGCTGATTGGGCGGACTGACCTGGATACCATAGACTACTGTCGTTTCATCACCGCCACTCATATTCGTTGTGCTATCTTCCTCTTCTGGATCAATAACGGTTAATGAATCAACTGTTAATGTCACGCTAGCTTGACAGCTTGTTCGCTGTAGATGTTGTGGCAACCAAGCTTGTAGTATATCTGGATAGCCATTCCTGTCTTTGTCCAAGTCAGCCTGGGTTGGATCGGAATCAAGCAAAAAAAGCTCAACAAAATCCGAAAGCAAATCCTGGTCACTATCTGCTTTTTGTGGATTGCTTCCCAGCAAATTCTCTGTTACATCTGGTAGCAAATCGCCGTCTTGATCATCGTCGGCTTGATTGGGATCAGTTTTGAATAGTTGTTCTTCTACTTGGTCAAAAAAACCATCACTGTCCCTGTCTATATTGGCTTCGCTGGGATCAGTAAGCAAGACGAAAATTTCTTCAAAATCACTCATACCATCACTATCTGTGTCGACCAATGAGGCGTCGCTTCCAAAGCGTTCCTCATCAGCATCAGAGACCCAATCCCCGTCACTATCTGTACCAATTTGGGGTTTGGGTGGCGTCTTACTTTGTTCATAAAGTACCTCGTCTTGTGCAGATGCTTGAATTCCTTGCGGTGGAACCGCGGCCAAGAATAGGATAGACATCACAAGTAAAATGAATATTAAATGTTTACAACAAAATTTTGTACGGTTCTTCATAACAATTCCTTTCTTTATAAGCACAATTTAATCAATACGCGGAAAGCCTCGAAACTGTTGATACCGGGCCAATTCATGCATTTTGAACCAAGCATAGTAGAGCAGCAGCCGGGCTTGATTATCGGACAATTTATGGTTCGGTTCGCCATGAATAAAACAGTGATCCATCATGTCTATTTGACTTGTGGATGCGGATTGGACAAAATGGCTGATATGCGACTTGGCTGTTTCGGTATCTAGTGCTAGCCACGTTGTCAAGAGACCATCCATCTGCCCAACTTTATGTCCGGTCTTACAATCATGAGTGCCATCCACAATGGTGCGCACAATCTGCTCCCATTTGGTCATCATATTCTCCCCTTTAGGTATTATCAGCGGGAACTATACTGCGGTCGTTTTGAAAACAGGTGTATTCCTATGCTCTACTAGGCAGACCAAACACCTGTTTTCAAACGGAGCTTAGTATAACTTTTGGGTCTGTTTATCCTGCGGTTTTCATTCAGCGCTGAGCGTAGTTGACCGAGGGAAGTCAACTTTCTCTATTTTAGCTGGCTTCTGTAAGGTTGGTGTCCGAACTTTGGCACATTTTGTCCGATCTTCTCTATTGCTCTTCAGGGTTGCAAACTATTCGCATGTTGCAATAATATGATGGTATACTTTGCAATGTTTCTTACTCTTAAATTTCATCTAGAGGAGTAAAAAAATGGCAAAGGTCACAGGTAACTTTGAGCAAGAACCGCTATTCCGTCAGGCACTTAAGGATGCGCTAAACAACTTCAGGGATGTCGGGTGGCTTGGCAACCACTCCCCCCTGGCAACCCCATACCTTCTGGGGAATCAGTTATTGGCGCGCACCGTTGAAAGCAATGCAATAGGCAGGGCTTTGCAACAGGTTTTGTCCAACGCAGCCCAGAAGATGAAGGACAATCAGGAGGCCCTTCACTACCGAATTATTGAACAGCGGTTTTTTCAAGGACAATCTGTTGAGATCACGCGGGGCCATCCAGAGATTAGCCTCAGTCGCTCACGCTTCTATGACCACCTAAATCTTGCGATTGAGCGCTTGGATCAACTTTTGCTGGCAGAACTAAATCCGGCCATCCGTCTTGAAGCACCGGTTACCATAGATGTTACAAAATTGCTTGAGCGCCAAAAGCAGAGTGCCGATTGTCAACAACGTTTAAGAATGAACCAAACGGTAATGTTGACTGGATCAGGGGGCATGGGCAAGACGGCATTGGGCAGTTTCCTCGCGCAAGAGTGGGGTGAAGAGAATACGTTATGGTTCACAATTCGTCCGGGCATCAACGATCATATCAACAGCTTTGTTTTTGTGCTGGCTTATTTTTGTCATCAGCAAGGCTCTTCATCTCTTTGGCAAGAATTGATTGTGAGACCAGGGGAGATGCCACATACGCGTTATGCCGAGATGATTCGATATACGCTTGAGCAATTAACCGTACAGCCACTCATCTGTGTGGATGAGGCCGATCTCCTGTTACCAGCCAGCGAAGGCAGACATGCTCAGTTTATTGAGCTACTGAATTTGATGCGTGGCCAGGTCCCCATTTTGCTAATGGGTCAAAAAGTATTTGTGGAGGCTGATTATTACGAAGGCTTGACCGAACTATCGCCAACGGCCTGTAATGTTTTGCTAAAGGAGGCCCGAATCCAGGTCGATGAGTCTGCAAGACACAGGGTCTATACGTATACAGCAGGCAACCCCCGTCTTCTTCAATTGCTAATCACGCTGATGAGTTTATACAAGGAGGGAGAACCCATCTCCGCCCTCCTAGCCAAATTACCTCGGGTGCCATCCAATGACTTTTTGCTCGTTCGTATACTACGACGGCTTGAAGAAATCGAAGTTGCGCTCCTCAAAGAACTCTCGGTCTTTCAACTGCCAGCGCCAGCCGATGTCTGGACACGTCACCCTAAAAGTGGCTTTGCGCTGTCACGTTTGATCGACAATCGGCTTGTTCAACAAGATGCAAAGGGGGCCGTCTTTCTGCTGCCGGTCTATCGCGACATGATTGCCGCGTTGATATCATCCGACCACCATGAGCAACTGCATATGAAAGCTGCCACTATCTTTGCAGAGCGCGCTCAATATACATCTGCCGCATTTCACCTGAGCCAGACCCAAGAGCCAGAGCGTGCCGTATGGAGTTGGTCTGATGTGCAACAGGCTGAGATCAATCAAGGTCAAGCTCATGCGGCCCTGACTCTTTTTCAATCGATGAAGTCACTGTTTCTTTCCGAGGAATCCAAAGAGAAGGTAACCCTTTACTGTGCCAGATTAGAAAGCCTCTTGGGCAATCCAGCAAAGGCACAAGCGGATCTTGGAGCGCTCATCTATCGAACGCCAATTTTGGCAATCGAGGCGGAGGAACTAGGCGGTGTGATTGCCAATGACCGAGGTGAGTTTGGCACTGCCGAAGAGTTGTTTCGTCGTGCAATCTCAAAAGCAGAAGAGATGGTCGAGCTGCGTTTGGCCCACAGTTATAAGGGGCTAGGGTGGCGTCATTATCGCGAACGTGAGTTATCAAATGCATGGCGGGAGGTCTCTTTTGCTCGTTATGAAGTAGAAAATTTTGAGGGATTGATCCGCTACGCTGAGCGTGACTATGTAAGCGCCATTGAATGCTATCAACAGGCTTATCAGATTGCGCTATCGCTAAACCACCATGATGGGATTGCTAAAACATGCGGCAATTTAGCGAAAATCTATTCTATGACTGGGGACTTCGAGAAGGCCCTAACCTATCATAACCAAGCGCGGGAAACCTATCGCCGAATTGGAAAGACCATTGCTATCGACGGCATGGAGAACAACTACGCGTTTCTGCTCAATTTGTCTGGTCAACACGCGGAAGCAGAAGAGGTGCTTCTGGGCATAGTAGAAAAAAAGAAGAACAGTACCGGAGAGCCGACCCCATTTCTGACGGCACTCATCTATCAAGGATTGGCTGAAGCCTGCCTTGGGCAAAGGAAATTGGAAGAGGCAACAGAATACGTGAGCTACGCACTCGATCAGGAGGAAACAGCAATCCAGCCTGACTCTTTACGTACGCGTGGGGAAATCCTGATGGAACAGGGCGAATTTGACCTTGCCGAACAGCAAATCCGAGAATCGATTGCCCTAATTGAGCAAAACGAAGATCCGGATCTCTATTTAGCCGGATATGCGTGGCGGGCGTTGGCGACCCTATACATCAGAAAAAATGAGGAACCATTAGCAAGAAAGGCCAAGAAGAGAGCCATAGAAAGCTTTGAAAGAATTAATCTTGCTAATGAAGTAGAAAGAACTGTGAAAGCCCTATCAAACGCGCCCCCAATGGGACTTTGAGAAGCTGTCTGAAAGGGTGCGATTGTGTCAATCTGAAAGAGCGGAGCGACTCAAGATTCTGCGTTTTTCGGTCGACTAGCCGTGAGATTCTTCGTGCCGCTTTGCGGCCGTAACCGAGCTGCAGGCTCCTCAGAATGACGTTCCAGACAACTTCTCAGAATTTTGTCGATCTATATTCTTCCATTAGCCTCACCATGGGTTGGCTCAGTGCCTGCATTGCCATGCCATCTTTGCATCTTGTACCAAAATCAGCGCCGAAAAAGCGTTAGCAAGTAGCCATGAAACGCTGCCACATCGACCGTCTCCGCGACCCGAATCAGGCGACCACCAGATTCAACTAGCTCCGTTCGTCCAGCGCTTGGACCATTGGCATGGATTTGACAATGAACGTCACGGAAGGTCATGAGATCGGAAGCCAGAAAATATCCGGTCGAGAGGACATCCCACATGTGATAGATGTACTCATAAGCCGGTATCGTACCTACCGTCATGGCCCAGCACTGTCCAGCCAAATCGGATAGTGGATAGCGACGCTGTCGGGCTAAGGTCTGCAAGAAGTCCATTGAAACAGGGACGCTGTCTGTCACGTCGAGGGGGAAGAGGGTGATGGGTACAGCTGTCTTGTGAAAGATATCATAGGCCGCTGGTGGATCCCAATAGGCGTTCCACTCAGCGCTACCATCATGCTCGTAGTCCTGCACATTGCCGCGCACGTTGAGCGCACCACCCATCCAGATGACTTCTTTGATGGTTGATGCTAAGGATGGTTCGGAACATAGAGCCATAGAAAGATTAGAGAGAGGACCAGTAACCAGCACGTGAATCGGATGGGGTACGTCCTTGAGGATCCGTGCAATCCATTCATGCCCTGGTTCATCAAGTGGTGTAGCAAGCTCGGCTTCGGAATCGTTAAGGATAGGTAGGGCATCAACGGCATATGGTGCTTTCCGCCATTCCCGTGGAAAGGGATTGACCCCTCGTCCCGTTCCGGAACAGACGGGAATGTCTGGCCGTTCAAAGAAGCGTAAAATCTTTAACGTTGCTGACATAGCAGGACGTAGGAAACTATCTGCAGGCGTCACGACAACGCCCGCCAGTTCCACATCCTCCATGGCCAACAGCATCATCAGGGAGATTAAGTCATCTATTCCACCATCGTGGTCAAAGAGTACTTTCACTAATAGTTCCTCGCAAATTCAGCGATCCAGCTATGATGCCCGTGGCACCCATACGAATTGTAAAAGACATCGCAATCGGCATCATCGCTGCAGTATCCGGCAGCGATCAGCGTCGGCTTGTCGATGTCTACTGATCGGGTGGTAAAGCCGCCTGCTTCGTCACTAGAGGCATTATTGCCATTTACGTCACGGATGATCCGGAAGGCTTCGCCGCTGCCGTGGAGATCATATTCAATGATGCCATCTCCCTTGCCTTGGTCACCAGTCTTAATCTCGTCACCAACATAAACCCCTTTGAGCGTAACGCCATTGAGGAGGTTCCCTGCAGCATCTTTGACGAAGATGCGCAATAGATGCCTACCCTGGCAATCACCATTGTCCTGCTTGGAGACCAATTGGCGATGAACCAGCGTAAAGTGGGGGTTGCTTGTATCCACAGGTGGTGGTTCGGGTGCCGCCGGTGCCTCAGGTTCCGGGGGAACGGGTGTATTGGTTGGCGCCACCGGAACTGGCGTGGGAGGTGGGGCGGGGATATTTTGCGCGATGCCCACTTCTTCTACGTTGAGTGCATCCACTAGCTGACCAAAGATCCAGCCAGGTTGGCCTGTGCTGAGAAGAACCTGCCACCAATCGCCTGCTGGACTTTTACCCATGACTGTAAGTTCTTCACCCGCTTGGGCCGAGCCGACAACGACATAATTGATGCCCGGACCGTTGCGTATATTGATGGCATTGAGAGCACGAGCGAGTGGCTGAGTGGCTGGTGTATCAGTCGGCTTGGCTTCTACCACAGTTGGTTGAGCCGCGATCTCAACAGCGGCTTCACTATTGTTGCCCTCTTGTTGAGCGGCTGGCGGAGCTGTTGCTGGAGCAATGACACGATTGCCCTGAGGAGATTGCTCAGAGACTGCATCGGCGGCAACCGCTTGGCCTGGTATCACTGGCGTGGGAAGCAGCCCCGTCTCTAGTGCATATTGCTGAACCGGCTGGCTCTGAAGCCCCAAATCCAGTGCAAGCTTGACCAGGGCGCTCATTAATATGGGGTTGGAATTTTCCGCTAGAGCGGATTCGGTCACCATGACAAACCATTGGGTTCCATTGGCGACGTTGATGTCGTTCAGACCTGAACGGGCAGCATCCAAATTTTGATGGTTCTGGTACTCCAAAGCCACCTGCTCTGCTTGTCGCATGAGAAATTCCCGGCTGGGCTCCTCTTCCTCAGGGCCACAGGCAGAAAGAAATAAGGCTAAGCAGCTTATTAGCAGAAGCCACACTAAAATTTTGTTCATGAAGTGAGGGTATTGATTCTCCATTTAGGTTATAGTTGATGGGTGAGTCGGGTGCTTACTTGCTATAGTAGACTATCTGGATCGATACCTCGGTTGCGCAGTGCCTCAGCATATCGTGCAGAGCGATGCCTTTCATCTTCGGCTTCTTGAAGGGCTTTTTCTTTTTGTCTGCGTTCTTCTTCTTTTTGTCTGCGCTCTTCTGCATGAGCAATCTGTTGGGCATAGAACTCAGGCAGGAAGAAAGAACGATAGAGTGGATCTAAAGCCACCTCGCGCATTAAGGGCTGTCTGTGCAGATCGGTTACTCGAAAATGCAGCCCTTGGAGTACGGTGGAACTGACGATACCCTCTGCATCCCGCTTTATCTCAACATACTTTCCCAGGTCATTGCGGCGATAGAAGTGCATCTCCATGTTTCGCTCATCCAGGATAAAGTACTCCTTTACACCGCCAGCACCATACTCGTATTTTTTATCTATGATATCTCGATCAATTTCCTTCTGGTTAGAATAGGATAGTGACTCAATACAGAGATCGCAGACGCCATGGTAGGTCTTATCTGAATCGTTGAGAGAAATCGGATTGTCATTAAGCACGATACCCAAATCGGGTTTACGAACGACTACCTTTGTTGCCCCCTGCACATCTGGATCGGGAATTTCCATACGAAAACCAATCTCAAGCAAGATATAGCCAGCAATGGGGTGCGTCTCCAAAAATGCCTGAATCAGCTGAAAGAGCCAAGCGTACATCCTTGCGCTTACCACATCTGCCACCGGTTTTGCCTCTAAAATGCCGTTGTTCCACTCGTAGCTTACACGGCCATATTCGTAGAAGTAGGTGAAGTAATCCTCCTCGGACACGTACTTCCCATCGCTATAGAAGAGATCCTCATCGGTTGGCGGAATCCTAACAGGTACAGCCATTTCATATGCAATGGCTGCCTCTCGTAGTGTAGGCTCAATCTCTTTATGGGTATCACTCATAACATCTCGCCTCTCTCAAACGTCTACGTTGATTCACTGTGTAATCCTCAAAGCTTTCCTATTTTATCGTTATTTAGACAAAACCGAAAAAGCATGGTCTATCTGCAAACCTACCTAAATCGCTCATAGCCAAAGGGTGCTAACAGTTCAGGTCGATCCCCTTCCCAGACCCAATCAGCGAGCAGCCTGGTCACAACAGGGGAGATGGCCCAACCATGACCAGACCAACCCGTTGCGTAAAAGAGATTGTCAACGCCTGCAACCCTATCGATAATCGGAATTCCATCGACAGTGACAGTTTCCAGTCGGCCTGCATCGGCTTGCCAAACCTTGAGATCTTCTAGCATTGGATAGACTGCCACCGCTTCGGCCAGATTCCCGGCAATCTGATCTGGCTGAGTCTCCCCTCGGCCTGTCGCCGGATTCCACCTTCCCCGCCAGCCACCTGAAATCATGACTTGCTCACTGCTGGACGTTGTGTGAGCTTTCATGGCCAGCGTTCTATGGGCGTGGCCGATTAAGTGTTCGACGGGCATGGGCGTGACAGGTTCGGTAAGCAGTACCTGGGGGAGGATCTGCCAAATTGGGAGCGTCAGATTAAAGTACTTCTGCAAAAGAACCGGGACGTGGCTGTTGGCGAGCAGAATGAGGGTTTTATCGACTGGAATATGCTCCTCCTTGTCTGTCACGATGCCAGTAATTCGGTCCCCTTGTCGTTTCAGCTCATGCAGACGAGTCTCCTCGCGGACATCCGCACCAAAGCGACGTGCAGCCTCGGCAAAGGTGCGGGTAGTCAACGTGTGATCGGAGACGCCATCGTTAGGACAATAGATAGCGCTGACAACTTGTTCGGAAAGGTACGGTTCCATCTCATGCAATGCATCCTCCTCGATAATCTCGGACGGAACGCCCTGTTGAACTTGCATCCAAGCCTGGGCCGGTGCAGCAATTCGATCCTGCTCCCGCTCAATCAGAAGCAGATGTCCGTCACGGTCATACCCAGTAGGTCCGTCCAATTCCTGGTGGAGGTAGAGCCAACGATCATAAGCCAACGCCATAAGAGGCAATTCGCGCAGGTCGCGCCCATTGGCTCGCACCCCACGTTTGCCCAAACCACCTGATGCCCCAGATGCAATTTGGTTGGCTTCAAGAAGTAGAACTTCAGCCCCTCTTCGAGCCAATTCCCATGCAACACCACAGCCATAAACGCCCCCACCGATAATGACATAATCCATTTATATTGATCCTCGTTATCGCTCTCTGTATCGCCCTGAATATAATCGACATTCAACCGACGGCTGACCACCAGCTACAATTTACCAACTATCGTTTCCCCATAGGCAAATATTGCTGATAAACAATAGGGACATCCAATTGCGGATCGTTGGCTCCCTCAACGATGGAGATTTCGCCCCCATTTTCAAGCAAATAGGTCACCACACCAACCGCTCTTTGATCACTCACTGTGACGGTATATCTGCCTGATGGGGATGCCAGATGGGTCTTGAGAATGGCCCTGAAGTTTCCCTGAGCATCTGTCTCGATGGATTCATCAAGCCGTAGCCCATTGACGCGGATGGCAAGCTGGCGATTGGCTCCAAAGCCGCTACCGAATAAATGTACATGGCTGCCTGGCCCCCCTACCATTTGCCCCCCGGCAATGGTTAAACGAAGAGTGACAGTGGGTGTGGAAGTGGGTGTGGAAGTGGGTGTGGCGGGCGTAGGTGTTGTTTGTGTTGGCAACCCCGTCGCCGTTACAGTCAATGTCAATTGCTTAGTTGCTTGGGCTGTGGGCATGGACGTTTGAGTTACCGTCCCTGTGAGTATCACTGTGGGCGTCGTGGTGGATGTCACTATGGGCGTCGTGGTGGATGTTATAATGGGCGTAAGAGTTGGTACGCCCGGCTTTGTTTGTGTTGGTGTTGGGCTGTTTTCTAACGTAACGCTGGGTGTGGGAGATGGGTTAGGTAGATTGTCTAGCTGTATGGTCAACGTAATTTGGGTGCTGTGTGCGCTTTGCACTGTCAAGGAGATGCCACTCTCCTGGCCACTCCATAGATTTGATGAAGGAACCGACTCTGCATGCCACGATTGACCCACGCTCCAAGAATCTGTACAACTGCCGTAGGTGAATGGCGGATTGATCAGGTTTCTTTGGCCATCTGCCTCCACGACTCTAATACCAGAATGCTGAGGGCCATTGGGCTGGCGGGGTGAGTTGACCAGATTGTGACCACTGTATGCTTCAATGATCGAAAGATCCACATGCCAGATGAGAAGTCCTCCACAAAGTCCTGCATCGAGCCAATCCTGATCAAAGCCAAGGGGTTGGCGGTTTTCCAGCAGGAAATATTCTTGGCTATTCACATTACCATTTGGCACCAGCTTGATGATCTCTGGCTTCACTTCAGCCGCGTCCAAAGCGATAACCGTCGTTGATGACAACACAACGGTTGGCTCGACCCATCCAAAAAACGCTTTAGAATAGGCCCCAAAGTGAAAAGGGCGCACGCCCCTCGTAATGCCGTATGTCCCATACCCCATGATATCAAAGTAACCTACGCCAGAAGTGGTAAACGTAAAGTCGTATAGATCAGGCATACCAATTGTGTGACCATGCTCATGGGTACAGATACCTATATTGGCGATGGTGCCAGGGGCGCTTCCTTCCTGGTCGGGACAGAATGAAAAGTTGTCGAAGAGGTATCCATCTGTCGACATGTACGCATCCACACCAGAGTCTGTAAAGCTGAAGCCCGTGGCCTCTAAATTCTTATCAGCATCTTGCGTATAGGTATGGGGAGAACCGCCAAAGACGACAATTAAAGTTTCCACTCGATTCGTCGCTGGATTGACGTAAGGAGAGAAATCGAAGCCTGCCTGATCAAGCGCCACCAGCGCATCATGAACAACGCCAACATTGTTCCGCGGAAACTGGGTCGCACCAGTCTTAAAGCCATACCGGCCATCAGCATAGTAGGTGATCGAATTAGGCAGCTGAATATAGGCAACCGAAGGGTAATTTATGACGGGGGTATCACCATCCAACCCCACCACATCGCCACTGAAGCGGAGTTTGCCATATGAATTTTGACTGTAGTAATCAGCAAATCCATCAGCACCAAAGAAACGTTCATACCAAGCTGCACCAGTAAACAACCCCGGCAGATCGGGAAAATCGGCAAGCAAGATAAGGGCTTTTTGATCACCTAACGATGGTGCCGGATTGGAAATCGAATGGATGCTCTGGGGAGCGAGATGCAATGCTCTCGACGACCTTGATGGAAGCGGCGTAGCGGGTGGTGGTTGAGCCCCAGGTGCCCCATAAGAGTGAGGTAGAATTATCCATCCCACCAATAGCAAAAAAAAGCCATATCGGAACGCGGAGGTTCGTGTCCACTTAATCCAACGATGAACATCCTGTGATCGGCACCTCATAGACATGCAGCCTGACTGGTCATAACCAACCTACCCATCGAATTGTCGCACTGTCTAATCAACTTAAAAAGCCCATTAGTCGATCGTAACGTCAGCGGGAGACTCTTCGGTTGCTCAGGCTAGTGCAGTGTATGGTAAATTATGATAAATTATGATGGGTCAACCGTAGGTGCGGTCCCCAGTTTCCAGAGGACAAACTTGTAACCGCACGAACACCGGATATCCCATTACTCCTCTTGATAATGAGTGGTCGGCCATGTTTGCGCAGTTGAAAACAGCGCCTACGTCTAATCTATCAAAACTTATCGAACAGTGTGCTCGCCCCTAAGCGATACCAAAGGAGTGACGTTACAATCCTTAAATAAGAGTTGGATTATACACGATATCCACCATTTTTGGCAGCCGAGAAGGTGTCTGATTTATCTAGCAGGCCCTCCTAACCCATGTATTTTTTTCGTACCTATCCGGCTCCTTTGATGTGACACCAATTGGCAATTAGGGTCTATTTTCACAATTCTTCGAGTTATACCGCGGTCGTTTTAAGAACCGGAGTGTAGCGCCACTGGTAGATCACATAGAAACTCCTGTTCTCAAACAGAGCTGAGTATAATCGTGTCAATATCCTCTGCTTTCTACACGGCTATCGTGTCATTTATCAGGTAACTTAAACAACTTTGAGCCAAATGCCCTAGAAAGAGCAGAGAAAAATAGGTTTACTTTGGCTCAAAATCCTTTACACTTTACTCTGTAAGGCGGTCCAGCCTGGTGCATGTTTAACGACTGAGTACAACAGATCTGTACCATGCCATGTGACAGATCTGAGTCTTGTATTGCACTAGCCAAATGGGTACGATTAACTTGTATCTGTATAGCACGAATTTGCATACCGAATAGGAGATCAAATCACCTTTTACATTTTATTTACATAGTTCCCATCTTGAAGGAGGTTGTACTGCTACAATAGTCGTCAATCCGGTGAGGTGTTTACGCTCAACGGGCCTTTTTGTGATTCAAGATCGTATAAAGTATTACGTGAAGACAGAAAATCGTATGCAGTGTAGTTTTTATCTGTGCAACCGCTCCCCAGATTCCTAAGTATCAGTAAAAGGTTAGAGCTTTCATCGGTCTATCTATACTCAGCTCCGTTTGAAAACGACCGCATCATAAAACGTCTGTACTCGCTTAGAGACAGAGTACAAAAGAGTTACTGTTTTGATATCAATAAGGAGTTTGCTTCTATGGCTCGATTTCACTCACTACTTAACAGACGGCTTTTTGGCAGATTGGCATCTAAACACGGTGCAGTAGAGAACCCAGCGCGTCGCTCTGTGCATACATCCACTTACAGGTCAGTCTGTGTGGTAAGCATTCTTATTCAATGTATATTTATCGCAGGTATCTGTATCTGGTGGGGCGTTGCTCAGCCCCTCCAGGCCGTCCCCAACCAACAGACATCACCAACTGTACCCACACCTACCCCGCCCCCCCTCCATCCAGATGAATTCTATCCACCGGATTATCATACCTGTGACGGGAATGGTGCCATTCAAGGCATTGTTTTACAACCCGATGGTCAACCTGCTGCGGGTGCCTATGTTTCTGTCTATCTCATGGGTGGGTATTGGTACCCTTGTGGTGACCCAGTCGAATCCGATGAAACGGGTGCATTCACCCTTAGCGGCCTACACGTAGAGGACTGGATAGTACGGGCCGATCCGGCGTGGTCTGAAAACGAGCTGATTTTCTCCTCCCAAGAGGTCATAGTTGCCGTTGGCGATGGAGAGACTGTTCAACTCAGCGATCCGCTTCAGCTCCAGGGCCCTCAGCTCTCGGGAAACATTCTGTTACCAGATGGCTCACCTGCAGCATGGGCATCTGGACGCATTCGAAAGGTGACCGACAGTGACTGCACAGTGGATGATAGAGGCCATGACCCATATTATGGCTGGGGTTACGAACTCTATTTTTCCACCACTGAACAAGGGCTTTGGGGGCTGGCAGATGTGGAAGCGGGTTCCTACTGCCTCTTCCTTGATCCCTTGATGCCTTATAATCTCGAAACTGGCCATAGTGAAGGCACAATCTTGAATCCGCCCGCGCCCTTCTACTTTGAATTCGATCCGGCCAATGCGCCTGTTGATCTTGGTTCAATCCAATTTACCCTACCGGCAAAGCGGATTGAAGGGGCCGTAGTGGATCAGAATGGTGTAGGCATTGCCAACGCCACAGTGGAAGCCAACAACTACTATCACTATGGATGGGTCTCGACGACCACCGATACAGATGGCAAATATGTTCTTCAAGTCAACGGTGGTGAATGGCATATCAATGCTTATCTGTCGTCTGATATGATGGGCGCATACCCAGAGCCTGGGAGTGAACAAATTGTCCGTTTTGCTGATAACGATGAACCCGAGACCCAAACGGCAGATTTTTCCCTAGAAGTTCCCACATCCACCTTAACCGGGCGCATCGTGGACGCAAGTGGAAATCCGGTTTCGGGTGAAAATGGTGGTGTCTATATCACCATTGAAGGACGTTCCTCTTCTATTGACGGGCCAGGCTACCACTCTGCCCATGTAAATCCAAATGCAGAAGGTCTCTTTAGCGTTCGGCTCTTTGCCGGTACTTATAAAGTCGTCGTCGGTATCGATATGTACATGTTCCCAGGACTCTTTGGTTCAACGCTGACCGACATTGAGGTGGCCGCAGATCAGGTTGTTGAACTGGGTGATATAGCGCTGGCTGGGCCTCAGGTACAGGGTACAGTCGTCCGGCCCAATGGTCAGCCCGTGTCAGGCGCTAGCTTTGAAGTCATCACAAAACATGGCGAGAACTGCAACCTGAGGGCTACCCATCCCGAGCCCGTCTATTATGACAACGGCCCTTGGGGCGACTTTTACTACTATGGTTATGCCAACGAAAACGGCGTTATCCTGATGGGCGGGTTGGTGGCAGACGATTACTGCCTCTCTGTCCATCCACCATACGATGAGTCAGGGTTGATTGCGCCAGACCCCGTCCCCTTTACGATTGAAGACGATAGCGATTTGATTGAGCTAGGGACTCTTTCATTGCGAGTTCCGCCCAAAGAAATTAACGGATACGTGAAGTCAGAATCGGGTGAGGGTATTGCTGACGCCTATGTATCGGCTTATGGGATCGATTCCTATTCTCCAAGTTGGTATGGTGCCTTTGGCGATACCACGGATGCCGATGGATACTTCAGCTTTAAGGTTGGTGGCGGCACCTGGGAGGTGACGACCTATCCGACTGATTATGATTCCTTTTGGTCAGAATACAACTATAAAACCGTTCGCTTTGCCCAGGATGACACACCTGAAACCCAAACTATCTCCTTTACGGTTAAAAGCGCAGATGCCACCGTCAAAGGACGCATTGTCGATCCGGATGGAGAGCCAGTCGGTGGATACGGTCTTTGGATAGATCTGAGTAATGAAGACGGTTATAGCAGCGGCGTTGAGGTACGGCGAGATGGCACATTTGAAGTCGCGGTCATTTCGGGCAACTATCAGATGTATATTAACTTGGATCCAGGTTATCATCCAGAACTCTACGTGGGTGAACAGCCGATTATACAAGTGACAGCAGGCGAAACAGTAGACCTGCAAGACATTCAACTTTCTCGTAAGTCTGCTGTAATTAGCGGTACAGTGTTGGATGAAGAGGGGCAACCCATCTCCGATGCCGTAGTCAATGCATGGAGCTATAACGGCGATTGGGGCTACGCCACAACAAGCTCAGATGGATCTTATTCGTTGAGAGTGCGAGAAGGTCACTTTGAGGTGGCTGTGAGCCAGGATGCCTATCCGCCAACTTGGTTTGTGCTGGATCCGCCTCAGCAGGTCGAAGCCAAGGATGAGCAGACCCAAACGGTTGACTTTACCGTCTATGGGCCGGCGGGAACGATCTATGGCTCTCTTGTTAATGTGGATGGCAATGTGCTAACCGATGTCGGGGCAACAGCGTATGCCCGTCGTACCAGCAGTGGCGGATATGGCTACTTTGATGTTGCCGTGGATGCTCGGGTTGTCAACGGTCGTTTTGAGATGAAGGTGCCACAAGGTGCTTATCAGGTAGGCGTCTACCTAGACTATCATGGCGACTACTCATTCTTTAATGAGGAATCGGCCGAGATTGAGAGTATGAGTACTCTCCTCTCGTTGAACAACAGTGTAAACCGCGCTGGGATTCAAGCGGCAAGCGTACAAGCGATGGGTGAATCCATTCAGCTTGTCGGAGAACAACAGGTTACCATCTCTGGCCAGTCAGTGAGGGCCAGCCAAGTAAGTGCCGCTTGGGTGGAGACAAGCAAAGCCAGTCAGAACGCTATCAATTCCTTGGAAGATGCTGAAGTGCAGATCGTCCTAAAGCGTAACGATGCCATCATCAGCGGGCAGCTTTTGGACCCCGACGGCTCTGTTGTGACGGGAATTTATGGTGAGGTAAGTGCCTGGACAGATCGATATGATTATGGTGGATGGGGCTATGGACCCATTGACAGTACATCGGGCAGCTACGAGATGAGGGTGGCCGATGGCATCTGGCAACTGGGCTACTGGATCGACACACAAGAGTACTTGCCCAATGCCTCTGAACCGATTTCAGTCACGGCTGTTTCCCAAGAGACTACCGTTCAGAACATCACGCTCCAGCCCTTGAATGGTGTCATTGAGGGAACCGTGCTCGATACCAATGGAGATCCTCTAGCTTATGGGTATGCGTGGGCTAATGTTGAAAACGACGGTACTTATTATCACAGTACGGGTGCAGAAGTGGTCAACGGTCAATTTACCCTGAAGGTTCTAACAGGTGTTGAGTATTCAGTCGGTGTCGATGGTGGCTACTGGGGACCATCAACTGGGCAGGCTAAGGTTCAGCGAGTAACGGTTGCAGAAGGCACACCTGCTCAGGTAGCCCTCCAACTGCGTCTGCCCGATTCCAAGATTCAGGGGACGATTACGCAAGGTGAGACCGGAGAAACGACACCCTTTGCCTATGTATCTGCTTGGTCCGATAACGGGGAACATGCATACGGTGAAGCAGATGCCAATGGCAACTTCTCCTTGGATGTCTTAAGTGGCAGCGTCTGGCATCTGAGCGCCTCTTGGTATCCTGGTACCGGTCCTGGCTACTATGAGACCCGGTCTGATCTAGACGTTGATCTAACCAATGCCGCAACCGTATCGGTGAACCCTCAAGTCTATCTGGCATTGAGTTCGCTTCCACCTGCGCTGGTTGATTCATTTGATACGGATACGGTATGGACGGCTTCGCTGGACGATGGAACCCGCATAGATATTCCTGCAGGTGCTATGCCGGTTACGAATGAGCAAGGCGACGACGTGACCATTACCGTAACGCCGCTGGTCGAAGATCTGCCTGATACCTACGTGGCCCGCCCAATCGATTATGGCTACGGCATTCATCTCTATGAGTATCGTACTGGGAAGCGGATAGAGGGTAATTTCAACACGGACGCCACGTTGACCTTCTATTACACAGATGATGAGTTGGCCGCTCTAGGCATTACAGAAGAGGAGATTGCACCTGCTTACTACTCCACCACAGATAACGCGTGGCGGCAAATTGAAAACTTTACGGTTACGACAGAGGAGAATCGCATTACGGCCCAGGTCAACCACTTCTCCAATTGGGCACTTGTAGTACCTGGCTCCCGTACGGTTTCCACTCGATCAACAGAACCGGCTATCTTCCTGCCCATGCTGACGGGAGGAAATTAACAAAAACGGCAATAGATGGGAAAATTTGTTTGGTCGGAACGCTATCAAATTATTCTCATCTATTGCTGACTAATCGCATGAGAAGAGGGTGCATTGTATCTGTCAACAAGTGCAAAGATGCACATTTTGTCAATTCACCGATCTACAATCATCAGTAGTCGTTCAGCCCCCTGAGCCTGTCGAAGGGGGAACCGGCTTCGACAAGCTCAGTCCACGGGGTGGAGGAACGATTGCAATCATCAGTAGAGCGCAGTGAAGCTACATCAAGGGCATGCCTCACGCCACGCGTGAGCGTGCTCATTTGAAGCATTTCGATTTCTCTTCGTGAAGCGAATCTATGAATCTAGATGTTCCTGAGTAGCAAAGTTCAATGGCTCCTAGTACCTTGAGCGATTCCCTTTGGGCTTCAGTAATTCCCGACAAGCCTGAGATATTCATCTTGGCAAATGGGGCTTCTAACCGGAGCGTTTTGACACATTTCCCACTATCGGTGTCCCACAACTTAATCTCACCATCCGTGCTTGCACTGTAGATTGTGCGGTCGTCTGGGCTGATGGCAACGACCGCGACATCATCTTGATGGCCAATCAGACTCCCCACTTCTTTCCCTTCAGGCATCTGCCATATTTTGATCATTCGGTGTGGTGTTGTTGTGGCTAATATAGATCCATCTCGACTCTGCGCCATATCCCACATCCATGTTGCTTTATGGGTTTGAGTATCCAATAGTTGACAAGAGTGATCCAAGCGATGAATCATGGTAGCCGCATTAGCGACCAGAAATTTATCATCCGACGTGCAGAGTATTTTTACAACTTCTTCTCCTAATGCAGCAGATTGTTGGTGCGGTGTATTGACTTCAAGGCTATCCAGTTTCGTGAGATCCCACAGGCAGACCGTCTCATCACCGCTAGAGCTATAGAGACGGTTGCCGTCATTGCTAAAGGCCACCGACCAAACCAAGCGGCTGTGCCCCTTTAGGATATGAAGCAATTTACCACTCTCCACCTCCCAGAGGCGCACACTTTTGTCATAACTGCTGGTTGCAAGAATTTTACCGCTCGGATGAAAAACAACCTGGGTAATGGGCGCGTCATGGCCGTGAAGGATGCGCGTCGGTTTTCTAGATGGCTCACTATCTTGCATAGTCCAAAGCAGAATCTTCCCATCGTTGCCAGCACTGGCCAGGAGTTGACTCCTGGGGTGAAATGCAACCGTAAGAACCCAGTCGGTATGACCACCAAGCGCCAAATCTGGCTTACCCAGACTCAAATCGGCAAGAGGCCATAGATAGACCTTCATGTCCGCCCCGCCGCTGGCCAGCCACTGACCATCAGGGCTGGACGCAAGCGCTAATACGGCTTTGGGGTGCCCTTGTAATGTTTGTCGCAACTGACCATCACGCCGATTCCAGAGGTGGATTGTATGATCTGCACTTCCGCTGGCCACTAATTGCCCGTCGGGGTGAAATGCAACAGACCAAACTAATTGTTGATGGTGGTGCAATGTGTGCAGCAATTGCCCACTATGTACATCCCATAAGCGAACGATTCCACCACTGTCGCCACTAACCAGCGTGGCACCATCGGAACTGAAAGCCACAGAATGTACACCCGTCGTATGCCCTGTAAGCGTTTGCAGATGGCGACCGCTGGCTGACTCCCAAATACGAATGGTCCAATCATCACCGCTGCTAGCTAATCGTTCACTATCAGGGCTAAAGGCAATGGAGAGGATATAATTTGTATGGCCTTTCAAGGTGATATGTGAGGTTGTCTGCGTCAATGATTCTGAGGCTCTCGTTTCCATTGATGTGAATTCCCCCTGCAGTACGCTATCCATTTGCCATAGGCGCACCACATGATCCGCACCACCAGAAGCCAGAACAGCACCATTGGGGCTATAACAAAGGGCATATGTACCGCCTGCGTGGCCTGGTAATTTCCCTTGCACTTGATCAGTTTGCGTGTTCCATAATGTAATTTCAAACTCCGCTCCCGTGGCTGCTAACATGTTACCATCTGGGCGTAGCGCACAGATATAAGCGCCGGACGAGACCATGTCTTGCATCGGCTGTAGCAATTCTTCATCCCTAACCAAGCCATCCCTAGCCAAGTCATCCCCAGCTGGGCCATCCATATGCGATGAGACAGCCCATAAACGCACCTCTCCTTGAACGCTTGCCGTTACCAGTCGTTTACCATCTTCGCTAATCTGCATCCGCCTTACACCATCTTGGTGGGCGCGTACCTCGTAAATCAGTTGCTGGTCTGCTACTCGCCACGCTTTTACAATGCCAGAACCCAAACCGGCCAGCAATATCTGGCCTGTTGGATCGAAGGCAATCACATAAATTGTGCTAAGCAGCTCTGGGAAAAGCGCGCGATGCAATTCACTTTCGCTGAAGTTAACCTGAGGGAGTACAGTGCGGCGTAAATCGATTTGCCAGAGTGCTAGTTTAGAGAAATCATAACCGCGCAAATCCACATTGAGATGGATGAGTAGATGGAAGAGATTTGCAGCAGTGTATCCAGGCAGACGAGGGTAGGTTGCACGCATACGATTCACAAGCACTTTCAACTGGGCAACACTATTCGCTTTGCCCCAGTACCTAATCAGATTTTCCGCAACGGGGCCAAGCAACAGACGCGCTTGAATCTGACGAACATATGCTTTGGATTGCGCTTTTAGCAACGGATAGCGATTCAAATACGTTCTGAGTAGCCCCGTCTCTTTTTCTTTAGGCTCTTTTACTTTAGCCTCCTTTTCTTTAGACCCGTCGTTTACACTCCCTTCATCTTCAGTCGGCTTATATAAGGCCCAGTCACTGTTGAAAAATTCTTGTGACATAGCGTCTATCAGGCGATCGCTTAGATATTCCATCACCACGTTCTGTAACATCCACTCGTTATGCGTGGTTTCAACCAGCGAACGCCGCTGTAGAGAGCGAAGGGCTTCCGTAAATGTACGTTGCTTCCATTGTGGGAAGTTTGTGCGCAATGTTTTGAGTTCGACTGGCTCACGTTCAACCGCCAACCAAAAGAGTATCGATTGTTCTGCAAAAGATAGCCGACCAAACTGTTGATCAAGCACATCTCGAATGTCGTCGAAGATCAGAACCTTTTCGGCCAAAAATTCGTCAACATTGCCGCCATAAAGCTCGTCAATGGTTGAGGCCACAAGGACAAGCGCTAATGGGTTTCCTACATATCGATCGATCAGCTTCTGCAGAGCTGTTATCGCCCCCGTTAGCTAATAAGCTGCCAGCAATTTTTGACCTGATTGAGACGAAAGTCCATCCAAATAAAGTGCATGGATGCCCGAAGAGGTTCGCGCGAGCTGTGTTAAGCGTTGTGGGTACTCGCGGCTTGTGAGCAAGAGCGTACTGTGGTGGGCACGCTGAGCAATTTGGGTCAATAGCTGCTCATAGTCTGTATAGTCTTCACGATAATACCCGGCGCGGTCACCGCTGCGCAGAATGCTCTCCATATTGTCGAGCACAAGCAAACAGCGACGCTGATGCAGATGTTCGATGAGCAGATCAAACTGCTGATCAAGGCTGGGTGGCAGCGTCACGACTGGCTCTCCAGAGAGTACTTCAACCCAGGTCTCCATTATTTCAGAAAGTGGGGGAGCGTTAACCAACGAGCGCCATATAATCAGGTCAAAGTCTTCGTCTGATAGAGAACAGGCAAACGAAGCTGCCAGGGCCGTCTTACCTTGGCCACCCATGCCTAAAATAGCAACTGCACGCGCCCGTTGATTCACCAGCCACTCGCGCAACATGGAAAGTTCTTCATGACGGCCATAAAAGTGTCCTATCTCTGGCGCGCCAAACCAAGGAGGCGGAACCGATGTTGCGTTATTGCGTGGCGCAGATGTTGTGTAATCATCCAGGGCAGACGTTGCCAGTGCCTCGACTGCACTGTAACCATTTTCGGGCGTCTGCCCTGATTCTATATTTTGCGGCTGCGGCATATACAAATCATCAACGTCTATGGCCAATGGATGAATTGTTGTTTGCCGCTCCTCTTGTGGAACGAAACTTGCCAAATCACCACTACGGATCTGTTGATAAAGTGACACTGTCTCAGCCGCTGGCTCCAACCCAAACTCGGTCGCCAAAATTTTGCAACAGGTTTCATATTGCTTTAAGGCTGCCCCTCGCTGACCACTGGCAACCAGCAACTGCATCTGCTGACGGTGCCCCGACTCCAGCCATGGTTCTAATTCGAGCAATTGGGCAGTCGCCTCCAAGCCAAGCTCGTACAGATGCTCTACTAGGCAACGTTCCGCCAACGAACTTAACCCCTTTATGACAATTGCCTGTAATTGAACGCGCTGATAGTGAACCCACTCATCAAAGGTGGATGCGTTCCGTACATAAAAGCCCTGCAGAAATTCACCGCGGTAAATTTGAGCCGTGGCAAGCAGTTCCTCAATGGGGCGTTCTGGAACGCCATTCGTAAAACCAGCATGGAGCTGATTCACGTCAAGATGATAGGCTGATTGGGATTTAATTCCAATGGTCTGACGCGTAGCCGTTAGGTAATCACCCACATATTTACGTAGTTCGGGCAATGTCGTGCGTAAGTTCTTCAGTGCCTGTCCTGTTGTCATTTGCGGCCATAGCAGGTCGGCCACCGCTTCACGACTCTGAACTTCTCCGGTGACGGCCAAATAATAGAGCAATGCGCACGCTTTACGCATGAGCTGCCTTGGTAACGGTACACCATCAATCGTGACATCAGGTGGTCCCAATAAGAAGAGGCACAATCCCCTCTGCCGAGGTGTTGTCATTCCAGCTCCTTTTTCGTTATTTCTCTACTGGACAGATTCCAAAACGGTCATTTCGAGCGGGTCTTACAATGTTAGATCAGACAATTCAACCTGTCTATTTATCCCATAGGCTTATTGTGTCCCGATAGGCCAGCCGAGAAATCTTTTGCTTGGTCAAAGTGTTCAGTAGAAAATTAGAATTAGAGTTGTTCTGAATTAAGGAACAGATAGGCTACCGTCACTTCACAAGACCAGTTTTCTGGCTGACTAGTACAGCGCGGCGTAAGTTTCTAAACAGTTAGCTGGTACCGTAGACAAACGCGAGATTCTTCGACTCGTCTACTCGCTCAAATGAGGCTGATCTGGCTGAGGATTTGCTCGCTTTTGAACCATGTAGTCTCGTTGACCCGCTCAGAATGACAAGTATCGAGATCGACCTGCTATCGTAACTGTCTAGTTATTTACGCCCCGGTGTACTAGGCAACTACTATAGGTTAAGGCGAACGCTAGATTTCTCGGCTAGCCCAACGGCCTAAATGGACGGCTCGGATGAACAATCAACTCCCGTTTGAACATACTGGCTTCGTTGACCCGCTCGAAATGACAAGGGTAGACATCTGGGTAAGGGCAGCTGTATAGAGACTTAAGCCGCCGTGTACTACAGTGACCGTCGGCCTCGTTTTTCGTTATTGCCGAACAACTCTATTCTTTCATCGTTGCTGAGCAATTGGCTACAAAGTAAAAGAAAATAAAAGAAAGTAAAAGAAAGTAAAAGAAAGTAAAAGACAGGAAGTTCATACCTTCAGCCAAATGTCTTAGCCAAGTCTGGATTGTCATCCTACCTTTGTTGTATTTTGGCTCTCCAACCCGTTTTTGGCGTTTAGCCATACGGTTTATTGGCGTCTAGCTAGCGCATTTCGTAGTACCCTAAGCACTATCAGTAGATCGCAATTGTATGAATAACCCGCACGTTCAATCTTTGAATCTAGACTATCGCATCTGCTGGCTGCGAGCTTGATATTAACCACTGGTTTCTCCTGCGCCCGCTCGTTGGCACTTTATATTAGAAAAAGGGCAGAATTTCAAGCAAGAATTTAGCGCCCTTGATGGGCTATGTGGTGCATTCGAAGAAATCTTGTTACCGCGAGAGGCAAGTACTCAGTTCGCGGTCAATGTAGATATACAACGTAGGGAATGGGAGGTGCATGTAATTGGCAATCTGTAGAGCCAGAACTTCTTATTATCTCATCTTTTTTATCGTTTTGTGTTTACTGCTATAAGCTTACATGAAATAATGAGATAAAGCCAATATCCTATAATGTTAACTGTCAACTTGATTTAAACCAAATCCGCCAGCCGTGACGAGTGCGTCCTAGAAATGCGGTGTCCCGCCGCTCTACTGGTATACTCAAAATTTTGCGACATTAGCCGTAGCCCGTCCATTTTGGGCGGGAAGGAAGCGAAATAGACTTTAACTGTAGGCGCTGTTTTCAACTGCGCAAGCGTGGCCAACCCCTCAATTTCAAGAGAAGTGAAAGGGTTTTCAACACCCATGCGAAGGAGCTGAGTATAAATTGCTGGTCAGGATGATAGCTATCATAAACGCATTCGATTTAGAGAGGTAAATTATGGATAAACACAATAGTGCTTATTATCGAACCACAACCATTCAGCAAAGACAGCTCTTATTCAAAATATGGGAAGAAACGGGTAGCGTTACTGAAGCCTGCACAAAGGCTCACGTGAGCCGCTCAACGTTCTATTATTGGAAAGAGCGTTTTAAGGCCGGTGGGTACCTTGCACTCGAAGAGGAACGTAGCCATGCTCCGCTTAACCCGCGCCGAATCGACTTAGGAGTTGCAGAGGAAATTATTCGCTGCAAACACGAAAACCCTACATGGGGCAAGCGGCAAATCGCCCTTTATATCCTTAACGATAATCCTCACATCAACTCACTAAGCCCCAATACGGTGCGACGTGTGCTGGTAGATGCTGACTTGTGGAATTGAGGGCTAGTACAGACTGCTGGGCCTCATTGTGACCATCTTGCCAATAGGCTCTTGATACTATAGTCCTTTTGTATACTAAGATTTGCGATGCAAAACCTGAGCAAAGCATAGCTACGCAAGGACTGTACCAAGCTTGCTATAGGTTTTGAGACATTGTTTGTGCAAAAATATCGATTCGTTTTCAGATAATGATGAGCAGTCAATTACTTGAAATACGTAATATGACCGATGCACATCCAGGAATAGCCTGTTATAGTTTTTATATCTTTGAACAATCATTTTAAGATGACTGAGAATAGGTAAGTCAATCAAATTGTACTTAGCTCCGTTTGAAAATAGGTAATTAGTTGTTCTGGTAGAACACCCGAAAACACCTGTTTCAAAACGACCGCAGTATAGAAAGTTGTTCAGACAGTTGTTGACTGGCCAGCACACCCATCCTGCTAAACCCACAATTTTCGCGAACACTTCGATGTGACTTAGATGTGTCCGCGTTTTTTGCCTTCACTTGCAAAAATCTTATGATTTTTCCTTGTGTGTCTACAAACTTGCCCCAACGAGATCTTCTATCAAATCATTCCGTCTACAGACGGAGTCCGTCGTTTTTCTTGCGTAAAAAAGAAGAGGCGACCTGAGCAAACAGGTCACCTCGGAGTTGTGTATCCGCTAGAATACACTGCATTCAGTGTATCACGAGTCAATTTGCTTGGCAAATTAGAGTACTTTCATACGCCTATTTTGTTTCTATTTTGGCGTAAACGGTCCTGTTCCAGCAAATGATTCCTCCCACATCTCCGACCGCCTCTCCACAATGACCAGATGATCCGATGGCAGGATGATGTATCTCCAATGTTATCTCTTCATCCTGCCCTACTCAGCCGTCAGCTCAATCACAATCTGCTTGAGGGCTTTGAGGATACGAAAAATGTCAAAAATTTCATCGGTAATGGCCGAGAAATCTTGGCTGATGGCATATTGCTTTCCTTCCAAAAGGATGAATTGCCAGACTTGCCCAATGACGTAACAACCGTAGAGAGGCTTGGGGACTTCGTCCATGCTTTGGCCCACAAGCATTGCCGCTAAAGCCTGCCCAGCAGGATCACCGTTCGGATCGAGGCGGCGTTTATATTCTTGAAAGGCAAAAAATGGTTTTTCTGGTTCACGCCGACCGCTGGCAATCACGCCATCTGGTCTACCAAAGAGGCGAACATCTTCCACCATGCCTTCAAATTCACGTTGGGCAAAATGATTGAATTTGTTCGATGAATAGTCAACGAGTGTAAATAGCGGGCCAATAAAGCGGCTATCTAATTCATGTTCATTCCAATCATGAACGTTAAACTCAAGGACATTTCTCATATGGATAAGATGATGTCGCTCAATTTCTGAAATATCTGCTGGCATGGTAAGCCATTGCTCAAGTGCAGATAATGTTTTTACCTGTTCTAGCCCGAATGTCTTGTCTAGATACTTTAATGTGCATTCCTTAAATGATTGTTCTTTGATAGCCTGTTTTTGTTCAGCCATGAGCCTTCACCGTTTCTCAAATAAGCATTCGGGTAGATAGTAGGATTTTCAGTATAGTGTATACAAATCAAGCAAAACTGAGTCTCACAAATATAACTTAATTATACCATACTCGTTCAACCCACTCGTAGAGCCGACACGTCCTCGATAAGTCGGTAAGAGTAATCAATAGTCGGCGACTAGCGTTAAGCATTACGAGTTACGAATCATTCAACAGTTCAGGAGTAATTTCAATGAACAGCCCAAAAGATCATACCCATAGCTGGCGCAGCACACTGCTTGCTCTACTCACCGCTTTCAGCCTGCTGATAGCGCCGCTAGCACCGCTGGCTCCGCTAGCTGCACCGGCACCGCCTAGCGAGGCTACGGCATTAGAGACCAGTGCCACGGATCATAATCTGCTGGCGGACCTCTTGGCACACGCAACAAACCTGACAGGTCTTGGAAACCTATCAGGTCTCGAAACCTGGTTCGACGCGACAACAAGCCCTCCTCTTTCCTTTTCCCAAATATTCTCCTCCCCTTTTAGGGAGAGGTCGGGAGAGGGTCTTGTAAGGTCTATCTACAATAACCTCTTCGCCGCACAAACTGCCGTAGCGCAAAGCACCGACACCGACAGCGACACGGTTCCCGACAGCACGGATGAGGATGATGACAATGATGGGATATTAGACAATGTAGAGCAAAATTGTACCTTTATACCTATACTTCCAGCTGATTTGGGTATCCCTGCTAGTGCGAATCATTCAGGCACAGCAGATATTAGCGATCTTTTTTCCTACCCTGCGAATAGTGGGAATGTAGTTGTGAACTATACGAATGCGCATAGAGCACCAACAAATGATCTCTTGTATGTAGATGGTGACCTACCCAATACGGAAATGACAATTACACTTTCAGAATTAGGAATAATAGAATTAGAACAGGGGGCAGTTTTAGGAAGTGGTAATATAGAAGGCTTTATCGTTTCAGATGTAAACGATTATCACTTTTTAAGTACGTTAAATCCTGGGTACATTAACACGTCTAGTGGCAACACGTTAAGTGTTGAGAATGTTTCAGGATCTGGTATTCTTTCCGGCGGGATGTTATGGCAGGCAACAGAAGCAGCTTCTACCATTACTTTTGAGGCGTTTACCACAGCCACTGGTGAGGGTAGTAGTTTTTCTAACTATCATGTAAGGCTATGCATTACACCTGATACGGATGGTGACGGGATTGCCAACTACCTCGACCTGGACTCGGATAACGATGGCATCCCCGACAATGTGGAGGCCCAAAGCACAGCGGGCTATATTGCGCCCAATGGCGATGCTGGCCCTGGCAATAACGGCCTTGATACGGCTTATACCGGCGGCCTATCGCCAGTCAATAGCGACACTGACAGCGATCCTGACTACCTCGACACCGACTCGGACAATGACGGTGGTGATGATGCGGCAGAATCTGGCAACGTCAATGCGGGTGAAACCTACACCGATGTCAACGGGTCCCTTGACAATGGCGCGGCCGACCTGCCCGATGTCAACAGCGGTGGTGATGTTGACTTCCGCGATGATACGGTGACGGCACCAACCGTTTCCCCAGGCGGCGTCTCCACTGACCTCGTCCAGTGGTACAAGGCCGACGCCGACGTCTACAGCGATGTAGGTGGCACCACGGCAGCCGCTGCCAGCAGCGACGTCAATCACTGGAAAAATGTTGCCTCCGACGCCTACCACGTGGTCGATTCAGCCGGTGGTGCGCCCACCTATGAGGCCGCTTCTGCATTGGGCAACTTCAACCCGACCCTCTTCTTCGACAAGAACGAGAACGACTATCTGAAATATGTGGGCCGGGTGGCACCTCAGGATTCGGATGGTACCTTCTTGGTGGTGGGTCGCATCGAATCCTTCAACGACGACATTTACACGGTCGCCGCATATGGAGACAACGCCAACGATCCTACCTTGGATGTGGATGTGGATGGGGGAATTCCCTACTTCGATCCCTGGTTTGACGCCAGCGATCCAGCCAACAACGACACCACCTTCCCCATCGCCAACAACAATTCCTACGTATTGGGTGTAACCTTCCAAGCCAGCACTTCGCCAACCGCGGATACCGTGATCAAGCGGGTCAACAGCGAAACTGTGACCTCTGATATGGAGCTGGACAGCAACCATACCGAGAACTTTGACGATTTCTGGGTCGGCTCGGATGGCGGTGGTGAGCGCTGGCATGGCCGCATTAACGAGATTGTCTTCTATGACGCAGAATTAGGCACTGCCGATCTCAGCCGAGTAGAGAGCTATTTGGCCGTCAAGTGGGGCATCACCCTAGATGACGATCCGGCCAGCGGTACTACCAACCACGACTACGTCGATTCCAGCGGCAACGTCATCTGGCCCGGCACGACCGATGCCGGCTACCAGAGCTACCACAACAACGTGGCCGGTATTGGCCGCGATGATGGCTCAGATTTAGACCAGCAGATGTCTACCAGCCAGAATAGTGACAGCGCTGTCACCATTGACAACGGCGGTTCCTTTGCGGCAGACCAGACCTTCATGATATGGGGTCACAACGGACAGAGTTCCAGCTATGGCGTCTCCTACAGCCCCACCAGTTACACGCCCGCGGCTGGTTACTTCCGCATGAATCGGGTCTGGAAGGTGAACGAAGTCGGTACGGTTGGCACAGTCACCGTCATGAACGACTCAGCCGACCACCTGTTGGTGAGTAACGATCCTAACTTTGCCTCTGGCGTAACCGAGATCGCCCTCAGTGGCGGCAGCGCGACCCGTGACTTCGCTGATGGCGAGTACTTTACATTTGGGGCCGAGCTGACAGCACCAGGTGGCGTAGCGGCAGATCTAACCTTCTGGACCAAAGCCAATGCCGGGACCAGCACGACAGCCGACGGCTCACCAGTGAGCCAGTGGGACGACCAGTCGCTCAACGGCTTCGACGTTACCCAGGCAACGGGAACCCAGCAGCCCCTTTACCGAGACGGTACAGAGGCCACCAACTTCAATCCGGCGCTAGAGTTCAACGACGATTTTATGAACAACACCAGCCGCATTATGCAGACCACCGACGGCATGAGTATGTTCTCGGTAGGCACGACAGAAGTCTTGGCTGGCATCCGTACCATCTTGGCTTCGGGCGATAACTACAACGACCCAACCATGGATCTCGAAGGAACCTTCTGGAGCCCGTTCCTCGATGGCAGCGGCAATGTGGATCTCTTCAACAACCAGATTCCGCTCAATCAGCCCTTCATCTGGTCGTTACGCGGACCCAATGAAGGCAGCAATACTGCTGCCGACTCTATGCGAGCAGCCTTCCAAGGCGAAGAGATTGCCACCTCGCTAGAGTTTGTTTCAACCAATGCGCCCTACGGACAGAATGTGGGCGTGGGCAGCGACGGCGGCGGCGAAGATTGGGACGGCCTCATCAATGAGACCATTATCTACAACCGAGAATTAACCACTGATGAATGGCAAAGAGTGAGCACCTATCTGGCCATCAAGTACGGCGTCACGCTGGTGATCGACTATCTCAACAGCGATGGCCTGCTCTTCTGGGATACGGACGGCAGCCAGGCCGCCTACAGCAACGATATCGCCGGTATCGGACAAGACGACGCTTCTGGCCTCAACCAGAAGCAGTCCAAGTCGGTCAATGACGACGCGCTGGTCACCATCGGTCTCACTTCCATCGAAGCGGACAACGCCTCCAACACAGCAACCTTTGCCGCGGACAAAGACTTCTTCGTCTGGGGCAATGACGATGGCGCGATTGCCTGGCAGACCACCGAGGCACCCACGGGCCAGCAGCGCCTAACCCGCGAATGGCTCATCGACGAGACGGGGCTAACCAATACGTCCCTCAAGGTGCGCATCCCCGATGACAGCAGCGGCGAAAGCACAACCCTGCCCGCGGAAACGACTGGTGTCTATCTGCTGGTTGATGCCGATGGCGTCTTTGGCGACTTGGCGGACGGCACACTCTCCGTCCCCATGACGCTCAATGGCGGCTACTGGGAAGCAGACTATACCTTTAATGATGTTGCGCTCTTCACATTCGCGACGGAGGCGACACTCTCCTGTCTGGCTGGTCCAGTGGCGCCATCACTCTCTACTGGGTCGGCATCGCCCATGCCACCATCCGCAGGCTCAGCCACCTATGTCAAGCAGGCTGCAACGGGTGCGGGCACTGGTGCAGACTGGGACAACGCCGTCGGCGCAGCCGGGCTGGAAGCAGCCATCGAGGCGGGCGGAACGGTCTACATTGCGGCAGGCACCTACACACCCGCTCAGCGGATTGATCTCACCAACAACGCCACCGGCCACTTTGTCTACGGTGGATTCCCAGCCGGTGCCACGGGCACCGATATTTCGGGCTACGATCCAGCCACCAACGTCACCACCATCTCAGGCGCAACGTCAAACATCATCTTTGAAGACATCGGGGATGGAGAAGCGAATACGCTTACCATTCAGGGTCTAGTCCTGGACGGCGGCCAGGGGGCAGGGTCTGCTATCTACGTGGGCGCCAAGACAGTCGCGGTGGATCTGAAGTTCTACGATCTGGTGGTGCAAAACCACACGGTTGGCAGTGGCTCAGTCTACCTGTCGGCCATCACCAATGTTGCGTCGCAAATTCAGGTTCTTAACAGCACCTTTACCAACAACAACAAGGCGGACGGCGGTGGTATCTACATTACCAGCGTCTACCCAGGCGCGAACAACAACGGCGTGACCAACACCGGCCAATACCTGATTGACGGCAGCAGCTTCTCCAACAACGTCACATCGGTCGGCGGTGCCCTCTACATCACCTCGTCCCATGCCTGGACGGTTGACAACAGCAGCTTCTGTGGCAATCAGGCCAATGCCGCAGACGGCGGTGCCGTCTACTGCACCACCTGCTTCCAGAACCAGTTCAATAACAGCTCCTTTAGCGGTAATACGGCTTCGCTCTTTGGTGGTGCGATGTACGCCACAACCGCTGTGGTCTCCTTTGATGGAACAACCTTTGTGGGTAACACCGGCGGAGACACGGCAGATGGCGGCGCGATTTATGCCACCACCGCAACGGTGAACGCGATCAACACCAACTTCTACAATAACCAAGCAGGGGCCGGCGGTGCCATCTTCAGCACCACCTGGTATCTAAACAATCGCAGTCGGGCGGAAAACGCTATTTTCTCTGGCAACTCGGCCACTGGCACGGCCGCTCCATCGCAGGGCAATGCTGTAGGCGGCGCGATCCACATCGAGGCGGACCTAAACGGTTGGGACTTTGTTAACACCAAGTTCGTCAACAACTCGGTTCCGGCCAACGGTTGGGGTGGCGCAATCGCCCACTTCAACGGGGACAGCACCATTGATGGCTCCCTCTTCTTTGGCAACAATATCAATGGAGACACGTCGGCTGACGGTGCAGACGTCGAGAACTATGACGTTACTGGTCAGTTCACCAACATCGCCAATACGGCCTTCCAGCTAGCCTCCCAGGCAGCCTACACCAACCGCATCGGTGGCGGCACTGCCCAGTATAGCTTTGGTGCCGGAAACACCTTTAGCAACTCGGATGATGGCTCCATCCCGGCCGCGCCGACCATCACCTGCCCGACGGGTCTATCCTCGGGTGGCGCACCCGTGACCAACATGTGTCCGGCCACCACTGTCGATCTGGACGCCCTACACACAGGAACGATTCCAACTGGTGCAACATTGGTCTGGAGCACCGACGGCGACGAAAGCGATGGCCTAAGCAGCACTGAGGCATCGCCGACTAGCAACAGCGGCACGTACTTTGCCTACTACTTCGACTCAGCCAATAGCTGTTACAGCCCGCCTAGCGTTGCGACGACGGTGTCGGTTAATACGTGTAGTGTAGCCGCTCCCTTCATCACGACCTGGAAGACCGACAACACCGGCACATCTGCCGCAAATCAAATCATGGTGCCGTTAGAGTTGGGTATGACATACAACTTTACCCTCGAGTGGGGTGATGGCTGTAGTGACACCGTCACTGGGGGAGATATATCCCAAATTACCCATACCTATAATGGCACCTGTACCACCACGGTCGATGGAACCGGAACCGTCACTCCCATTTCAGGGACGTCAACGAGTTCCGGGGCGGGGACCTATAGCGTTGAAATTCTGGGCGATTTCCCGCAGATTCACTTCGCTGACGGCGGTGATCAAGCAAAGATCCTCTCGGTGGACCAATGGGGCGATATTGCCTGGGAATCAATGAACGGCGCATTTCAGGATGCGAGCAATTTACAGGTGCTGGCCACGGATGTGCCCGACCTGTCCGGTGCGATCTCGTTGCAATCAATGTTCAACGGTGCAACGAGCGTCAATGCGGACTTTTCCGGTTGGGATGTGAGTACCATCACCGATATGCAAGAGACCTTCCGTGATGCCACTTCATTCAATGGCAATATCAGCACGTGGAACACGGCAAACGTCACCAGTTTTGCCTCGGTGTTCAGAGATGCGAGCGCATTTAACCAGGACATTGGGCTATGGAATACCACCAGCGCAACCGAAATGCGCAACATGTTTTCTGGCGCTGAGGCGTTTAATCAGGATATCGCAACCAAAGCCGGTGTCGGCATCAGTGGCGGCGATGCTTGGAGCGTGAGCAACGTGACCAACATGCGTAACATGTTTGCTAATACGGATCTGTTCAATCAGAACATTGGCAACTGGAACACCGCCAGTGTGACCACCATGCGCGGTATGTTTAGTAGCGCGGCATCCTTCAATCAGGACATCGGCAATTGGAATACGTCCAACGTGACGGAAATGAATGGTATGTTTGATGAGGGGTCGATCTTCAACCAGGATATTTCCACCAAGGTTGGCGCGGGTGTTGGTGGCGGCGATGCCTGGGATGTGGGCAATGTGACGGATATGTCAACTATGTTCTCGAACAACGCCGTCTTCAACCAAGATATTGGCAACTGGGACACATCCAGTGTGACGACCATGGCAGAGATGTTCAGCAATGCCCCCGCGTTTAACCAAGATATCAGCGGCTGGGATACCGCCAACGTGACGAATATAGTTCAGATGTTTAATAGCGCCAGTGTCTTCGATCAGGATCTGGGCACTTGGACCATGACGTCTGTGATTACGGCTGCCAATATGCTAGACAACAGTGCACTGTCGTTGGCCAACTACGACGCCACGCTGATTGGCTGGGACGCCCAAACCCTACAATCTGGCGTGCCTCTGGGTGCAGCCGGTCTCTTCTACTGTCTCGCCGAAAGCCAACGAGCCAACATGATCGCCAGCGATAGCTGGACGATTACTGGTGATGCGAAGAATTGTGGAAGCGTTACCCTCCCAGCCAAAGTCATCCTGCAAGGGGCCTATGACAGCACGTCTGGCACCATGCGCGACGACCTGCGTAGCCTAGGCGACTTCCCGCTGACCAGCCCATATGGTGATGGTGCTACAACCACCAGCGGTGTGCTCGGCGTTGGCAGCGCCACCGATGCGATTGTGGACTGGGTGATGATCGAACTGCGCGACAGTGGTGACAACACAAGCGTGGTTGACACAATTGTGGGTCTGGTTCAGCGTGATGGTGACGTGGTGGCCTTGGACGGCACCTCCACCCTCACCTCTACGGTGGCTGCGGGCAACTACTACGTGGCTGTCCACCACCGCAACCACCTGGCTGCCATGACGGCGAATAGTGTGGCAGTCAGCAACAGCACGCCGACCACGGACTTCACTACGATGAGTGACGCCAACACCCACGGCACCAATGCACAAGTGAGCTTGGGTGGCGGCCTCTATGCGCTGTGGGCGGGCAACGCCAACGGCAACAACACCGTTATCCGCTCGGGTGCCAACAACGACATCGATGATATCTACGCCATTATCCTCGGCACCAATGGGGCCAATGGCAATACCAACTATATCATTGATGGCTATTCTGACGGCGACCTGGACATGGACGGTCAGGTCATTGCGGCTGGCCCCGGCAACGACGTCAACCGCATTCTGAGCAACATCATCAATCATCCAGGAAATAGCGGGGGCAATGCGAACCACGTGATTACGGAGCAATTGCCGTAGATAGAGGGTAGTTGGAAGGCCCCCATCCCCGGCCCTTCCCCCACGAGTGGGGGAAGGGAGCACAAGCTCCCCTCTCCCAGTTTGGGAGAGGGGCTGGGGGAGAGGGCACGGAACTAAACCATGCACAAACCAATCCGCGGACCACGTCCGCTACGCCAGCGAGCACGTGAATTGCGTCAGGAGCAGACCGCGGCCGAAACCAGGCTTTGGCATCACTTACGTGGGCGTAAAGTACACGGGTTAAAGTTTCGCCGTCAACACCCCATCGAACGGTTTATTGTCGATTTCTACTGCGCTGAACATCAACTGGTGATTGAGGTTGACGGCCGGATTCACGAGGACCGAGCAGTGCAAGATCAGCAGCGCACCGACTGGTTAGAAGCAAGAGGATACCGCGTCATGCGCTTTACAAATAGAGAAGTTTTTCACGACATTCAGGGAACTCTCGACCGCATCGTGGATGCGTGTCGGGGGTAGTCGGAAGGCCCCCATCCCCGGCCCTTCCCCCACGAGTGGGGGAAGGGAGCAGAAGCTCCCCTCTCCCAAACTGGGAGAGGGGCTGGGGGAGAGGGCACACCATTTTCATCAAGGAGTCTTTCATGCAACGAATTACCATCGTACTCGGCCTACTGCTGGCACTTTTACTGATGCCACACAACATAGACCCAGCCTACGCCCAGAGCGGCGTGGAATTTAGCATCCGCTATAACGCGGGTGTCTACGAAGTCACCATGCGGCCGGACTTTACGCCGACCGACAAGAGCACGCTGACCGCCCAGGTAACGATTAAAGTGCCAACCGGCACCGGCGCAGACCAGTTCCAGCCCGCGCCTTCGCCGGGTGCAAGTTATGAGGGCGACGTGAGTGGCCCCACCTGGTCCATCATCTCCACCGTGGCCGCGCCGACCGAGGACACGAGTGCCGACTACATCTCGTGGAACCTTAACATTGGCGGCGATGCCACCGTCTACAACTGGACAAGCGGCCAGGAGATCGTCGCCTTCCGCTTTACCAACGGTGGCAACTGTTTGGGCGCGGTCTCGTTGATGGACGACAGCGACCCGTTCAACACGTTGCCCAACTCGGCTGGTACCAACCCCGGCAACCAGATTGCGCTCAATGAGATCAACGCCGGCACCGCCAACGCCTACATCGGTACTTACGGCAGCAACTCGGCGGACTGTTCTCTAACCGATACCGACGGTGACGGCATTCCTGACGTGGACGATCTGGATGACGACAACGATGGTATCTTAGATGGTGTTGAGTCACCCAAGGGTATACTTCATATCAACGAAGCGACGAACAATACAAGATTGTATGGAGGAAATGGAGATGGAACCTTTAACTCGACGGTGACAACGAACATGTCGATTGCGGATGTTGGAACAAATCATCAACAAAGTACATTTTTTGATGATGTAGATGGTGATGGAATAAATGATGTGTTGCACATAAATGAGTTAGTGAATAACACAAGATTTTATAAGGGCAATGCTGACGGAACATTTGCCGCAGCAGTCACGACCTCTGTGACCGTAGCAGACGTTGGAACAGATCATGCCCAAAGTACATTTATAGGAGATGCAGATGGTGATGGGATAAGTGATATACTGCATATCAACGAAGTAGTCAATAATACACGGTTTTATAAAGGGAATGGAGACGGAACATTCGCCGCAGCAGTCACGACCTCTGTGACCGTAGAAGATGCTGGAACAAATCATCAACAAAGTACATTTTTTGATGATGTAGATGGTGATGGAATAAATGATGTGTTGCACATAAATGAGGTAGCGAATAACACAAGATTTTATAAAGGGAATGGAAACGGAACATTCGCCGCAGCAGTCACGACCTCTGTGACCGTAGCAGACGTTGGAACAGATCATCAACAAAGTACATTTATAGAAGATGTAGATGGTGATGGGATAAGTGATGTACTGCATATCAACGAAGTAGTCAATAATACACGGTTCTATAAAGGAAATGGAGACGGAACATTCGCCGCAGCAGTCACGACCTCTATGACCGTAGAAGACGTTGGAACGGATCATGCCCAAAACACATTTATAGGAGATGTAGATGGTGATGGGATAAGTGATATACTGCATATCAACGAAGTAGTTAATAATACGCGGTTCTATAAAGGAAATGGAGACGGAACATTCGCCGCAGCAACGACAAGCTCCATAAGCATACCTGGCGTTGGAACAGATCACCAACAAATCACATTTTTTGGTTGTGTAGGTTTAATAGATACCGACAATGATGGAATAGACAACCACCTCGACCTGGACTCCGACAACGACGGCATTAACGACGTCATCGAAGCAGGCGGCACCGACGCGGACGGCGACGGTCAAGCCGATGGCGCAGTCGATGCCAATGGCGTTCCAAGTAGCGCAAGTGGCGGCTTCACCCCACCCAACAGCGACACGGACAGTCAGCCTGACTACCTCGATCTGGACTCGGACAACGACACCATCTCCGACCTCATCGAAGGTGGCTCCGGCGGTACCGATGCCAACGACGACGGCATGGTCGATGGTCCTGAAACCGATGGCGATGGCATCATGCCCTCCGTCGATGGCGATGAAGGCAACTTTGGCGACGCCTCCAGCCCTGCCCTGCCCGACAAGGACAGCGGCAGCGACCCCAACTCGCCTGACTACATGGATCCTGTTGACGATTCCAACGGCGGTGCCCAAGACATCGACAGTACGCCCAACGCCGCCCTTGATACCAATGACGATGGTGCGGTCGATGGCTCGGACACGGGCAGTGAAGGCGACCCCGACGGCGATGGCGTGGACAACGTGATCGATACCGATGACGCCAACTTTGGTGGCCTGCCCACACCAACGACTGCTACAGACACTGATGGCGATGGCGTGCCCGACAGCGCGGATGCAGATGATGATAATGATGGGATATTGGATACAACTGAGTCTTGCCTAAATCCAGGCATACCGAATTGGTCTGCTTCTCAAAAAGACAATTTGGAAACAACCGCTTTTACGATGACCGTTTCAGATGATGATGTTGTCATAACACATAGCGGCAGCACCCAAGTAAATTATTTAGATGCAAGTAGCGATTTTACGGGTGTCGCCAATGTAGACAACGGGTTGTCCTTAACCGCCCCAAATACTGGATTAAGAGTTGAACCCAATGATGGCGTTAGCCCGCAAACCTACACGATTGACTTAGACATTACCCCAGGTGATTTCTCTGTCTTTAATTTATATCTACAAGACCTTGATCAAAGTGCAAATGCCACAATCACTGCACTGGATGGCGCTAGTACGCTGTTATCAACCGCGAATTGGGACATTCTCTCCTACGAATTAGACGGCACAACGCCAGCGAACCTCCCTAACCCTATCACCATCAATGCGTCAAGTGTTTTGGTTGAAAATGCTGGTGCTGTTCAAGATACAGATTTAACAAGAATTAGATTTGATGATGCAACGTTAGCTCAAACGGCCAAAATAAGGATAGTCATCAATGATCCCTATAATGGCATATTTAGCGATACCTGGCGATTGTTTATCGCCGGCTGTTCTACTGCGGACACGGACAGCGACGGCATCCCTAATAAACTAGACCTTGACTCAGACAACGACGGCATCAATGACGTCATCGAAGCGGGCGGCACCGATGCTGATGGCGACGGTCAAGCCGATGGCGCGGTCGATGCCAATGGCGTTCCAAGTAGCGCAAGTGGCGGCCTCACCCCACCCAACAGCGACACCGACGGCCAGCCCGACTTCCTGGATCTCGACTCAGACAACGACACTATCTCCGACCTGGTTGAAGGCGGCTCTGGCGGGACCGATGCCAACGATGACGGCATGGTCGACGGGCCCGAAACTGACGGCGATGGCATCATGCCATCCGTCGATGGCGATGAGGGCAACTTTGGCGACGCAAGTAGCCCAGCCCTGCCTGACAAGGACGCTGGCTCCGACCCCAACTCGCCTGACTACATGGATCCGGTTGATGACGGTAGCGGTGCTCAAGATATCGACAGCACGCCCAACGCGGCCCTCGACACCAACGACGACGGCGCGGTCGACGCTTCGGACACGAGCAGTGAAGGCGACCCCGACGGCGACGGCGTGGACAACGCGATCGATACCGATGACGCCAACTTTGGTGGTCTGCCCGCACCTGCCTCGCCAGACTCAGATGGCGACGGCGATCCAGATGCCACTGATCCAAATGATGGTAATGCTTGTGCATATAGCACTAATCAAGTCGTAGGTAATGCAGATGCGGCATGGCAATCATCTGACTGTGATGGTGACGGAGTGACAAATGGTCAAGAAGTTACAGACGGTACAGACCCTGTGGATAATTGCTCGTTTATTATTGGAAGTATTACCTTGCCAGTTACGAGTACTGGAACTGGAACACTAAACTATGTAGCCTTTCGGGAATGGTCTCCTGCCCCAGGGAACGAGGCGGGAGATGTAGATTTGATACCTAGCACTCTGGCAGATGGACCTGACGGTGTGCAAAGCTTTGCAGGAACGACAACTACCTACTACGTGGGTGGCGTGGTAACTCCGCTAGGAATCAATCCAAATAGAAAATATTCTTTACGATTTACAGGCTTTATAGAAATCACAGAAGCAGCCACCTATACCTTTTGGGTTTCAGTAGACAACAGAGTCAAAATTACGATCAATGGTACAGATGTAATTTATACGAATCCTGGATTAAGTTCTGCTTTTCAGTCCGGGGATATAATGCTTGGAGTAGGCATTTATCCGATTGATATTGGTTATTTTAACTCAGGAGCAAATGGTTTCATTGATTTGGAATATGAAAGTCCGACCATATCAAGACAAAACGTTCCAATGTCGATTTTCTATGCCTGTGCACCTGCACCGTCTCCCGATTCCGATGGCGACGGCTTAACCGACGACGTGGACCCTGATGACGACAACGACGGCCTGCTCGACATTGTCGAAGATCCCATTGGTGACACCGATGGGGACGGCATTCCCGATCGCCTTGAGTCCAACATCATCGACACCGATGGTGATGGTAACCCAGACTTTGACGATGACAACGCCGACGACGAAGGGGCCAACGACGGCACCGGCGGTGAAGAAGATGGCGTCCTCACTGGTCCATGGAACGACACCGACTCTGACGGCATCCCCGATCATCTCGACGGCGATAACGGTGACGGCTCTAGCCCCACAACCATTGCGGGCGCGGGCGACTCGGACGGCGACGGCATTCCCGATGGTGTTGAGTGCCCCACCGGCTACATCTGTGTGGATACCGATGGCGACGGCATCCCCAATTACATGGATACCGATTCGGACGGCGACGGCACGCCCGACCAGACCGAAGGCACCGGCGACGCCGACAATGACGGCATTCCCGACTATCTTGACCCCGACGTGGGCGATGATTCGGGCGACACGATCCCGGGCCGCGGTGACTCGGATGGCGACGGTCTCGATGACAAGACCGAATGCCCCGGCGGCGCACCTTGCCCCGATTCGGATGGCGACGGCATGCCCGACTATATGGACACCGATTCCGACGATGACGGCATCGCCGACTACTTCGAGGGCATCAAGGACACGGACACCGATGGCATTCCTGATCGCTTAGAGTCCAATGATCTGGACACCGACGACGACGGCAGTCCCGACTTTAACGACAACAACGCCGACGACGAAGGCACCAACGACGGCACCGGCGGCGAAGAAGATGGCGTTGAAACCGGTCCGTGGAACGACGCGGACGGTGACCGCATTCCCGACCATCTCGACGCTGATAGCAGCAACGCGGCCAGCACGCCCGACGGCTCCGGCGACTCGGACAGCGATGGCATTCCCGACGCGGTTGAATGCCCCACTGGCTACGCTTGCGCGGATACCGACGGCGACGGCACCCCCAACTATATGGACACCGATTCCGACGGCGACGGCACGCCGGATGGGAACGCGGGTGAAGGTGCCACCGATGACGCGGACAACGACGGCATCCCCGACTACCTCGACCCCGACGTGGGTGACGACTCGGGCGACACCATCCCCGGCCGCGGTGACTCAGACGGCGACGGCATTGATGACAAGACCGAATGCCCAGACGGCTACCCCTGTCCCGACTCGGATGGCGACGGCATCATGGATTACATGGATCCTGACTCGGACGGCGACGGCATCCCCGATGGCCTAGAAGCCGGTAAGGATACCGATAGTGATGGCATTCCCGACAATCTGGAGCACAACGGCATCGACACCGATGGCGACGGCAACCCAGACTTTGACGATCCGAATGCAGACGGCGATGGCGCAGGCAATGACGGCACCGGCGGCGAGCAGGATGGCGTTGAGACCCAGCCGTGGAAAGATGTGGACGGCGACGGTATTCCCGACCATCTCGATGCGGACACTGACGGTCCCGGCTCTGGTGATTCGGACAACGACGGCATTCCCGACTCAGTTGAATGCCCGACCGGTTACCTCTGTGTCGATACCGACGGTGACGGCGTACCCAACTACATGGATACCGATTCCGACAATGACGGTACCACCGATGGCCAGCCGGGCGAGGGCTATACCGACGATGCCGATACCGATGGCATCCCCGACGTGCTCGACCCAGATGTGGGCGACAACTCGGGCGACACCATCCCCGGTCGTGGTGACTCGGACGGCGACGGTCTCGATGACAAGACCGAATGTCCTGGCGGCGCGCCCTGTCCCGATTCGGACGGTGACGGCATGCCCGACTACATGGACACCGATTCGGACGATGACGGCATCGCCGACTACTTCGAGGGCGTCAAGGACACCGACGCCGACGGCATTCCCGACCGCCTCGAATCCAACGATCTCGATACCGACGACGATGGCAGTCCCGATCATAACGATAACAACGCGGACGGCGACGGCGCAGGACCCGATGGCACTGGCGGCGAAGAAGCGGGCGTCGAAAGCGGTCCGTGGAACGACACCGATGGCGACAACATTCCCGACCATCTGGATGCGGACGTTGACGGCCCAGGTTCAGGCGATTCCGACGCAGACGGCATCCCAGACGCGGTCGAATGCCCAACGGGTTATGTCTGTGCCGATACCGATGGCGACGGCACGCCCAACTACATGGATACCGATTCTGATGGCGACGGCACGCCGGATGGGAACGCGGGCGAAGGTGCCACCGATGACGCCGACAACGACGGTATCCCCGACTACCTCGACCCCGACGTCGGTGACGACTCGGGCGACACCATCCCGGGCCGCGGTGACTCAGACGGCGACGGCATCGATGACAAGACCGAATGCCCAGACGGCTACCCCTGTCCCGACTCGGACGGCGACGGCATCATGGATTACATGGATCCTGACTCGGACGGCGACGGCATCCCCGATGGCCTCGAAGCCGGTAAGGATACCGATTCAGACGGCATTCCCGACAATCTGGAGCACAACGGTATCGATACCGATGGCGACGGCAACCCAGACTTCAACGATCCGAATGCAGACGGTGATGGCGCAGGCAATGACGGCACCGGCGGCGAGCAGGATGGCGTTGAGACCCAGCCGTGGAAAGATGTAGACGGCGACGGTATTCCCGATCACCTGGACGCAGACACTGACGGTCCCGGCTCTGGTGATTCGGACAACGACGGCATTCCCGACGCAGTCGAATGCCCGACCGGTTACCTCTGTGTGGACACCGACGGTGACGGCGTGCCCAACTACATGGATACCGATTCCGACAATGACGGTACCACCGATGGCCAGCCGGGCGAGGGCTATACCGACGATGCCGATACCGATGGCATTCCCGACGTGCTCGACCCAGATGTGGGCGACAACTCGGGCGATACCATCCCCGGCCGCGGCGACTCGGACGGCGACGGTCTCGATGACAAGACCGAATGTCCCGGCGGCGCGCCCTGTCCCGATTCGGACGGTGACGGCCAGCCCGACTACATGGACACCGACTCGGATGGCGACAAAATCCCCGATTATGTCGAGGGTTTGAAGGATACCGATAGCGACGGCATTCCCGACCGCCTCGAATCCAACGACCTAGATACCGATGGCGACGGCAATCCCGATCATGACGACGCCAATGCCGATGGTGAAGGAACCGATGACGGTACCGGCGGTGAAGAAGCAGGTGTTGAGATGGGTCCGTGGAACGACGGCGATGGTGACGGCATTCCCGATCACCTGGATGCAGACTCAGACGGTCCTGGCTCTGGTGACTCGGATAGCGACGGTATTCCCGACGCGGTCGAATGTCCATCTGGTTACATCTGTCTCGACACCGACAATGACGGTATCCCCAACTACATGGATACCGATTCCGACAACGACGGCACCAATGACGGCACCGGTGGTGAATCACCAATCGACGACGCTGACAACGACGGTATTCCCGACTATGCTGACCCCGACGTAGGCGATGATTCGGGCGATACGGTGGCTGGTCGCGGTGATTCAGACGGCGACGGCATCGACGACAAAACCGAATGTCCCGGTGGCTTCCCCTGCCCCGATTCAGATGGTGACGGCCTGGCCGACTACCTAGATGCTGATTCGGATAACGACGGCGTCGATGACCAGACCGAAGGCACGGACGATATGGACGCCGACGGCATTCCCGACCGCCTCGAGTCAAATACGCTCGACACGGACGGTGACACTAATCCAGACTACGACGACAACAATGCTGACGGCGAAGGTGCCAACGACGGTACAGGCGGCGAGCAGGATGGCGTGGAGAGCCAGCCGTGGAACGATACGGATGGTGACGGTATTCCCGACCATCTTGACGCTGACTCGGATGGCCCCGGCTCTGGTGACAGCGATGGCGATGGCCTGAGCGACGCGGTTGAATGTCCTGGTGGCTACGTGTGCGACGACACCGATGGTGACGGCGTGCCCAACTACATGGACACCGACTCGGACGATGACGGCACCAACGATGGCCAGCCAGGCGAAGGCGCAGTGGACGACGCCGACAATGATGGCATTCCCGACTTCCTAGACCCAGATGTGGGCGATGACTCTGGCGACACCATTGCTGGCCGCGGCGATTCAGACGGCGACGGCATCGATGACAAGACCGAATGCCCCAACGGCTACCCCTGTCCCGACAGCGATGGCAACGGCCTCATGGACTATCTGGATGCAGGCAGCATAGCGGTGCCGGTCAAGGTCATCTTGCAGGGTGCCATGGAGGGCGCAACCATGCGCGACGACTTGCGCCAGCTACCTGCGGGGGCAAACGGCTTCCCGTTGACCAGCCCCTACGGCGGTGGTGAAACAACCACGGCAGGTGTGCTTGCAGTTGGCAGCGCTACTGACGCCATTGTGGACTGGGTCATGGTCGAACTGCGCGACGGCGGTGACAATACCAGTGTGGTCGCAATGGTTGCAGGCCTTGTCCAGCGGGATGGCGACGTGGTCAGTGCTAGCGACGGCACATCCGCCCTCAGCTTTGCAAGCGTGGCAGACGGTAATTACTACATTGCTGTCCATCACCGCAACCATCTGAGCGCCATGACGGCCAACACGGTTGCGGTCAGCAGCAGCACGCCTATGACCGACTTCACCAGCATGGCGGACGCAGCCACTTACGGTACCCACTCTCAGAAAGATTTGGGCAGCGGTGTCTATGCACTGTGGGCTGGTGACGTAAACCAGAGTAGCAGCGTGGTCCGCTCGGGTGGTGGCAATGACATCGACGACATCTTTACCATTGTGCTCGATGACCAGAACGGCACCAACAACACCAGCCACATCGTCAACGGCTACCTCATCGGTGATGTGAATCTGGATGGTCAAACGATTGCGGCGGGTCCGGGCAACGATCTGAACTTGATCATCGACAACGTGGCCAACCATCCAGGCAACAACCCTGGCGGGAGTCCCAATGCCAACTATGTGGTGAATGAGCAGATGCCATAGACGATGACAAGGTGAGCGGGTGACAAGGCGAGCGGATGACAAGGTGAGGGTATGTGTGGCTTATCCCCTCATCCTGTCATCTGGCCAGTGACCCGACGAGGAATGAACAGCATGAAGCTTATGAAATTGCTATATATACTCCTCTGGCCGCTCTTGTTGACAGCCTGCCTGCCTGTAAGCGGCATGGCTCAACAAGAGAGCCATCGGGAGGAATTACAATCGAAAACAGACTCAGAACAGTTGGCAGAACCCGATACACTTCGCCAAGCCGGCGGCATCCGCTTCTTCTTAACCTACGTTCAAGAGACCTACACCGTCTGGATGGAACCAACGGTGACGCCTGCGGATCCCAATCTAACGTTGAGTATCCAGGTGACGTTGAAGGTGCCGCACGGTCAGGAGGATGAACGCTTTGCTCTGAGCAACCTGCAATCAGGCGTTCAGAACGTCATGTGGGCACAGCTTTCGCGAATCGATGCGCCGCTCGAGGCGCCGAATGCAGACTACATCTCCATAGAGGCCGGCTATATCGGCGGCGATCGGGGTGCCTTTGCTTGGGCAGAGGGTACCCGCGTCGCGGCGTTTAGTTTTCAGAATAGCGGCTCTTGCCCGGGTGCCATTAGCCTAGTTCAGAACGTCGATCCATTTATTCCCGCAGAAGGCGAAAGCAACTCAGCCAGTACCAACCCAGGCAACTACATCCGCGTGGTTGGCTTGGGTGACGAGAATGCATATGTAGACGGGACATTGGGTGCCATGTCTGCCAACTGTGATCTGCGCAGCGACGTCCGCATCCGTTCAACCATGGCCCGCCGCGTAAGAGGCTTACCCGGTAATTTGGACTATCAGATTGAGATGCTCTGGAACACCATACACGAAATCGACTTAATTGGCTTTAACATTTTACGCCAAATCGATAGTGAAGAACCGCAGACCATCAACGGCACACCGATTGCCGCCCGCAAGAGTGGACAAGCAAGCGGTGCGGCTTATCAACTTATAGATGAGATCTTAGTCACCGAATCGAACATCGTCTATCTGCTTGAGCTTCTGCTGGTAGACGGCGCAAGCATTCGGCATTCATTCGGACCAATTATGACGAACTTTACGAATTTACCGATGATCGCGAGATAGCTATAGAGATCAAGAAAAGGATTTTTCTGTGTGTCATTCGCCTTTCAGCTCGTCCGCCTGTCAGCCAGAGGGCTGACTAGCTGAAAGGCTGACAAGCTAACGTTCGATGTGGAAAAACAGTATCTGAAAGTCGATAGGGGCTAATTCCTCTTCTCCTAGGCTGAGAGTGGGCCAAGGGTGAGGGCCCAAACAACGCGTCTAACCGATCGCAATTTATCTGGCCATGCACTGGTCAGGGTGACACAGCTGATAACCGTCTATCAACGACCACTAAACAAGGAAAATAACATGAAAGGGATAAAGACAGTTCAACCTAAAGCTAGATTTGCGCAGTGGACACGCCGCCGATTTCTGGTCGGTACTAGCCTCTTTCTGAGTAGTCTGGCCCTCATGCCAGATGCTGCTCAAGCTCGGTTCTTGGCCGATGCCGCGGCGGCACCTAGTCGGCAGACAACAGGCGGCATCGAGTTCAAGGTTGTCTATGAAAGCGGCAGTTATGTCGTCTACATGCGGCCCACTGTAGATCCTGAGGGTGCTGGCTATATCTACACCGCCCAAGTGACGGTCAAAGTTCCTCATGGCGCCGACAGCGAACGGGTCGAAGTGACCAATGTGCAGTCCCAAGTCAGCGGCCTTATCTGGGCGCAGCTCTCCAGAGTGGATGCGCCGACCGAAGACCCCAGCTCAGACTACATCTCCTTTGAGCTGAATCCCACCCTGAGCCAGCTTGATGCCGTTCAGTGGCAGGCCGGGCAGGCAGTCAAGATGTTCAGCTTTAACGATGCTAATGGCGCGGGCGACGTCATCGGCTTGGTGGCCGATTGCGATAACTTCATGGCCCCCAATTCGGCTGGAACCAACCCTGGCAACCAGATAGCCGTTCAGGGCATCAACATCGACAATGCCTATATCGGCAACTATGATGTTGTGAATGACCGCTCTGTCTGTAACCCAGATGACGACACAGATGAGGGGAATATTTTCTTACCGCTTGTGACCAAATAAATTTGCGACAAGGTGGGTGGGACACCGGACGAATGACTCTTGGAACCCTGCCGCCTTGCGACCTTGCAACTCTGCAACCTTGCAACCTTTCCATTCAACTTGAGGAGTATTCAATGAAACCGAAACAGAGATTAATCGGCATGCTGCTGGGGCTACTGATGTGCCTGAGCATATTGCCTGGAACCAGCCACGCGCAAGGCGATGGCATTGAATTTAAGGTGTCGTATGATGACGGCACAGGCATCTATAGCGTCTATATGCGGTCAAACAACACGCCAATAGACAAGTCGACCCTTACCTCCCAGGTGACAATTAAGGTGCCACATGCAACGGGGGGGGATCAGTTTGTTCCTAGGCCGGAACCCTTTATTGCGTTTGTGCCGACTCTCTATACAGGACCAACAGTAGGACCTTCGTGGTCAGTGGGTTCGCGGGCGGATGGACCAACTGAAGATACCGATGCGGACTACATCTCCTGGGATCTGGCCATGGGGGCAGACCTGACGCTCTACGACTGGCAAGCAGGACAGGAAATTTTGGTCTTCCAGTTTACCAATCTAGGGACTTGTCAGGGGGCGGTCGAAATTATGCTCGATAGCGACCCCTTTGCTAGTCAGCCCAACTCAGTTGGTACCAACCCCGGCAATCAGATCAGCGCCCGCGGCATGAATGGCACCACCGATAACGATTTCATCGGTGCCTATGATACAGGCAGCGCGGACTGTACTGGGGGTGGAGCTTCGCCAGACAGCGATGGTGACGGCCTCACAGACGACGTCGATCCCGACGACGATAACGATGGCATTCCCGACGCGACCGAAGGCGCGGGCGATATGGACTCAGACGGCATTCCCGATTCTCTCGAGCACAACACCCAGGATACCGATGGCGACGGCAACCCAGACTACAACGATCCCAACGCCGACGAGGATGGGGAAGGCAACGATGGCACCAGCGGTGAGCAAAATGGTGTTGAGTCAGGTCCATGGAATGATGCCGATGGAGACGGCATTCCGGCCCATCTTGATCCCAATGATGGTGCCGCAGGTCCTGGCGATGCGGATAATGACACTATTAATGATGATGTCGAATGTCCAAACGGCTATCTCTGTCCAGACAGTGACGGAGATGGAATTCCCGACTACATGGACACCGACTCCGACAATGATGGCACCGACGACCAGACTGAAGGCGCGGGTGATGCGGACTCGGATGGCTTGCCCGACCGCGTCGAGCCCGATAACGTTGATACCGACGACGACGGCCTCATGGATCAGAACGATCCAGATGATGATGGGGACGGCACCAACACCAATGCAGAAGGTGGCGCAGATGGCGACCCCACCGATGATGACGCCGACATGGACGGCATACCCGACCATCTGGATGCCGACAAC
>JBCCHB010000084.1:0-68894 GCA_039028975.1 Chloroflexota bacterium | reverse complement strand
TCTCAACAAAACTGGGCTTTCTTCGTTTTCTTTGATATCTTCCATTTGGGATGTCCTTTTTCATAGCTTTTGTTTCGTAACAACACTATATCAAAAGTTCATCCCTCTTTCTACCCCCTCACACAAAATGCCAAACTCAAGTGGTTCGTTGGCGAGCAAGCCTGGTTTAGCAGGCGTCTGTTCTGACCAACTTTCGATGAATCTTGAGCATTTATAGCAAAAAGGAAAATTATCATGGCTTTTTGGCAATTGTTCTATCACATCGTTTGGGCCACAAAGAATCGTGAACCACGACCTACTCCCTCCATTGAAGCGAAAATCTACGATTATAACTCTCGACGGTTTCACCATCACGGCAGGGCGGGCGGCTGGTTCAATTGGCCGAGGGACATCTGGCGGTGGCATGGTCAACGATGATGGCAGTCCGACGGTTGCGAATATCACCTTTAGAGCCAACTCGGCAATTGGCAATGGAGGCGGCATATTCAATGATAACAATGGTAGCCCTATACTGAGCAACGTCACCTTCACCGCCAACTCCGCACATAACGGTGGTGGTATGTACAACAACAGCGGTAGTAGCCTGACGCTGACTGACATCGCTTTCAGTGCCAACTCCGCATCCAGTGGCGGAGGAATGTATAATGCCAGCTCTAGTGGCAACCTGGCATTGAGCAGCGTCACCTTCGCCGCCAACTCCGCATCCAGTGGCGGTGGTGGTATGTACAATAACAATAGTCGTAGCAGCGTTATACTGACCAATGTCACGTTCAGCACCAACTCGGCAACCGGCATCGGTGGAGGTATGCGAGACAGCAGTAACAGCCCTGTATTAAGCAATGTCGCCTTCAATGCCAACTCCGCATCCAGTGGCGGAGGTATACACTATAGTGGCAATGGTAGCCCTGTACTGAACAATGTCACCTTCAATGCCAATTCCGCAACCAGCGGTGGCGGTATGCTCAACGCCTCTAATAGCCCTGTATTAAGCAATGTCGTCTTCAGTGCCAACTCAGCATCCAGCGGCGGCGGCATCTACAACCACACCAGCAACCCTGTACTGAACAATGTTACTTTCAGCGCCAACGCTGCATCCTTTGAAGGCGGCGGTATGTACAATTTCAGCACCAACCCGATGCTGACCAACGTCATTCTGTGGGGGAATCAGGATAGTAGTGGTCACAGCGCCTTCGCTCAAATGTATAATGAGAGTAGTATCCCGACGATACATTCCAGTCTAATCCAAGGCTCGGGTGGCAGCGACAATTGGGATACGCGTCTGGGCATCGATGGGGGCAATAACCTCGATGCGGACCCGCTCTTTGTGCAGAATGGCGATCCATCCACCGACCCACCTACGCTCGGTGATCTGCATCTACAAAATGGCTCTCCCGCCATCGACGCGGGCAATAGCCTTTCGGTCAGCCTCAGCACCGATCTGGACGGCAACCGACGGATTCAGGGCAGTGCGGTTGACTTGGGCGCGTTTGAAGCGACGCCCGATTACGGTTTCTTCGTGCAGGTAGAGGCCAGCCACGAAACGGCCACGGTGGGCGAAACCATTGTCTACACCTACCGCGTTATCAACTACGAGAGCGCAGCGATGACTGTCGTAGCCGTTGATGACCGCTTGGGCGATGTCGCATTGACGCCCAATCCACTCATGGGCCAAGCCACGGCCACGGCCACGCTTACCCATACGGTGGTTGAGGCGGATCGACCTAGACCACTGGTGAATACGCTCACGGTAACGGGGCGTGATGCGACCGATGCCCCCATCAATGAGCAGGTTTCGGTTACTGTCATGTTGACTTCACCGCTCTATTTGCCTCTTATCGCCAGATAAGCGAACCAAAATCTACAATGAACATAGACAGCGCATGTCCGACCAGTTTGGAATGACGATACCCGCCCAGCCCAGGGGTGAACCCGCTGGGCTACAAAGCAGACGCCCCTTCAAAGGGGCTAACTCGTCAACCACCAAGTCCAGGTTAGCGGGCATCACTTTGTAATGCTGCTGTCAACGCTCAAGGTTGGCTCTCAGAGCAGATTGATTATGAGTGATTTGTAAACTTTTCCCATTGACATCTTACGTGTGTATCCATAAACTGTTTATTGCAATTAATTTTTGCAACGTAGCTGTTCAGCCATAGCCTGAGCATGCCAGCTCACGAAGTGGCAGAAAGGCGGAGGTCATTCCAAAACTGGAGTCCGGTCTCCCAAGCAGCACCTATAACAATCTATGGGTTTGAAAACCACCTCAGTATTACCACAACATCCCGCACCGCATCCAGCACTGAAAAAACAGTAATGTGACCCTACATCTGATATCAGCTGGTTCTTTGACACTCAGATCCAATCATGGCTTTCGCAAATCACTACATTTAAGAGCGTTCAATGCAAAGATAATATTTTTGTCGCATGGCATTACACCATGTGCTTCTAGAATCATTTTAATTCATGGTCTATCGTTTGTCATCAGAACAGACCGCTGATTGTTTCACATCATAGTACTCATATTACTGAGAAAATAAATGTTCAAAAATTCCCCCAATAGCCTCCTAACCCACCTTATCAATATCTTTCTGCTGACCGTGCTTGTTATGTTAGTCAGTCATCGCTTTCCAAAATCTCTCTATGCCCAAACCCTTGCTGTGAGTGAGGGTAATTGGCACCCCTCTGCCCAACGGTTACTTGCCGACGGCAAAGCCCACGAGATCTTCGGCTGGTTCACAGGTAGCGTAGGCGATGTCAATGGCGATGGCTTTGACGACTTGGGTATACATGCGCTGGGTGATATGCAATTCCGCCCTGGTCGCAGCCTGATCCACTTCGGGAGTGCGGATGGCATTTCAGAAACGGCCGATTGGGTTGTCGGTGGCACGGACTGGGAACCAGAAGAGGGAGAACCAGAGACCAGCGAACAACTAGTGATGGGCTTCAGCCTCTTTGGCGTGCGCGATCTAAATGATGACGGCTTTGATGATGTGGCAATACCTGTCCAGGTTCAAGAGATTAGTACACGTCTGCAGAAGAGCGAGATTTGGCTCTACGCAGGTGGGCCAGATGGTCCATCAGCCGAACCCGATTGGACAATTTCTTTGGAACCAGCAACGCTGACTTGGGTCTATCATGTTGCCCCAGCTGGGGATGTGGACCATGACGGTTATCCAGAGTTGCTGGTTGTGGGTTTTGGTGAGGAAGGTTCACAGGTTACGGCTGAACTATATGCGGGTGGACGCAACAGCCCCGGTCACAAACCCATTTGGCGGCAGAGTTATCCCGCATCCAAATGGTCCGTCGCTCGATTTGTACCTGTTGGGGACTTGGATCACGACGGTTATGCTGATCTTCTGGTGAGCCATCCTACTACGTCCTCAAAGCTGGGGGCAGCTCAGATAGCACTCTATGCTGGCTCTGCCGACGGCCTAGAGGGTGAGCTAACCTGGATTGAGAATGGCACGACAGAAGGAGGGTATTTGGGGTACAGCATGGACCTTGCTGGCGATGTAAATGGCGATGGTTTTCATGACGTTGCGGCCAGCGAGATGGATTTGAGTAGCGGTGTTGGGCGCGTCATGATTTATTATGGCAGCGAAGATGGTCTGGACGTGCAAAATCCTCAACTACTCGAACAGGCTCGACCTGAGAGTGCCTTCGGCATCATTGTCTCCCACGCGGGTGACGTCAACAACGACGGCTATGCGGATCTGATGGTCGGTAGCTTTACCGATTTGGACAACGGAAACTTTATCTGGGAACTCTACCTGGGTGGCCAGGACGGTCTTTCATCCAACGTCGTTTTTACCCAGCCCGTCGCTCTTCGCGATCCCTTCTTCCTCAACATGCAGCGGGTAAACCCTGGCGACCTGAATGGCGATGGATTCTCGGATTTGGCCCTCTCGTTGATTCTGAACAAAAGCGATCTGCTATCCGTTTATGCTGTGCTTTTGACCTACGGAGGTGACGATGCAGCAGAAGCGAATGGTGATTTTTGCTACGAGCCAGATCTTTATCAACAGCTTGTGGCCGTAGCCCACAAGGCGGTCCAGGTCCAGTTTGACCGATTTGCTCCGTTTGAAACAACGACATCACCTAGTGGTACCTACAACATAGAAATCCGTGCAGGTGAGCCTTTTGGATTTGGAGCCAATCCCATGGCTGTATTTGGTCGTTCTCTAAGCGATAGCAGCGATAGGAACTCTGGATTGTTGCAGCCTCTATTAAGATTCCGCATCGCCAACGACGGTATGCGTATCGACGCAAGCAACTGTGCAAACGAATGGTCCACCCAAGGAGGAGATGAGTTAATTGAGGTCACCTGCGACGGCGATGAACAAGCAGCAGAGAGTTACACAATCAACGTCACGGCAGCCATGCAAACGCCCATCCTGGGTGACCTACCCATTTGCGGCAATGCCGAACGGACTGAGACCTTCGACCACGGTACTCGTCCAACGACCAGTCCCGCAGCCACGACAAGAAATCCGAAAGCCACATCAACACAACGGGCAACCGCTACGGCAACAGAGGCGAAACCTACAGCAACTCGCACGCCCACATCTACCCGTACAGCTTCGCCTACAGCCAAATCGACAAGCACTCGCATCACAACACCAACAAAAGTTGCCTCAAGGCCAACGCCAACACCGTCCCCAGCATCAGCTTCGGCGACAGATAGCGCACTGTCTGGGACTTCGTCAAATCCTAAAATCGAGCCTGCCTTATCGGAGGTCCCTGATTCCGTAAACGCGGCGAATATCACCAGTTTAGTCGAGTTGAAACCCTATGAGGCGATGCGTTTGGGCCGAGGTAGAATTTACCAAGTGGTGCTTGCCAGCGACCAGAATCGCGTTGCGGTGGCTACGGGTATCGGCATCTGGATCTATGAAATGGAGCAGTCGGGGACCCAACGGCTCATTGAACGACAATCTCCCGTCTATTCGGTCGAGTGGAGTTCCGATGGCACACAACTCTTGGTGGGGAGTGGCGACGGCACAGTTAAGATCTTGGATGCCGATAGTGGTGAGGAATTGACTGTATTTGAAGGCCACACGGAAAGCGTTGGTGCCGCAGTCTGGAGTCCCGACGGCTCCCGCATTCTATCTGGCAGTACGGATCAAACCGTTAAGCTCTGGGATGCCACCAACGGAGAAGAATTGCAAACTTTCTCTGGCCATTCAGAAAGCGTTTACGCCGTGGACTGGAGTCCCGATGGCACGCAAGCCCTGTCTGGCAGCCGAGACAAGACGGTGAAGATATGGAATGTAGAATCTGGCGAGGCGTTGGCGAGCCTCTCTGACCATTCCGATCGGGTCTTCTCGGTGGCTTGGAGTCCCAATGGCACCCGCATTCTCTCCGGCAGCCGAGACGAAACGGCCATTGTGTGGGATGCCGTGAGCTATGAAAAATTATTCACCCTCTCTGGTCATACGGACGACGTCAACGAGGTTAACTGGAATGACGATGGAACACAAATCCTTACGGCTAGCGATGACGCAGCCCTGCGAATTTGGGATGCCACAAACGGCGAAGAGCTAGCTGTTCTCACTGGTCACGACAGCTTTATTTTGTCCGCTGCGTGGAGCATAGACGGGCAACACATTATTTCAGGTGGTGATGACACCACGCTCAGGGTTTGGGATACAGAAAGCGGTGAGGTGTTGACAACCCTCTTTGGTCATTCCAGTTATGGCATTATGGCTGCGTACAGTCCTGACAGGACGCGCATCCTCTCCAGCAGCGGGGATAATCGATTTAGGGTATGGGATGCTGCCAGTGGAGCTCTGCTCTCTGCCTTGCCAAGCGTCGGCTCTAGTATTGATGCAATGGCCTGGAGTCCTGATGGCACCCAGATTCTCTTTTCGACCGCCGAGTACGAAATAAAAATATGGGACTTGGTTACCAGTGAGGAAGTCCGCACCTTTGTCGGCCATACCGACAATATCTATTCTGTCGCGTGGAACCCCGGCGGTGCCCAGGTTCTCTCCGGCAGTTGGGATGAGACAGTCAGGGTCTGGGACGTCCAAAGAGGTGAACAGCTACTCACTTTCCCCGATCATGGAGATTGGGTCAATACCGCTTCGTGGAGCCCTGATGGCAGTCGCATTCTCACTGGGGGCGCGGACAGCACAATCAAGGTGAGGGAAGCAGAAACAGGAGATGTCCTTCTCACCCTCACCCACATCGACTGGGTCTTAGCGGCAGCATGGAGCCCTGATGGCACACAGATTCTTTCTAGTGGTTATGACAATGTCTTAAAAATTTGGGATGCCGAAACTGGCCAGGAGATAGCGACATTCACTGGACACTCAGATCGGATCAATGCCGTCGCATGGAGCCCCGACGGCACACAGATTCTATCGGTCAGCGATGACAAAACCATCAAAGTTTGGAACGCCAAAGAGGGTGGCGCTCCGCTCACCTTATCCGGCCATACCAGACGCGTAAACTCGGTCAGTTGGCATCCCGCTGGTCGAGCCATTCTCACTGGCTCTAGCGATGGCACGGTACGAGTTTGGACCGTGGACCAAGCGGCAGACCCGGGTGCCCAGAAGCAAACGATAGCAGCACCCGACTCAAATAGAGACAACGCCACGGAAGGTGTGTCTAGTAGTTCCACATCAAACACGGAACAAACCGATTCTATCTGGCAACCGTCGTCCATCATGAGCATCACCCATGAAGAGAACGAAGAGTGGATCACATGGCGGACGGGCAGCGTAGGCGATGTCAACGGTGATGGCTTTGATGATCTGGGCGTTCATTACCTAGGCAGCAACTGGAAAGAGCGGCGGATGCTTAGCCGGATCTACTTTGGCTCGACCCAGGGCATCGCTCCCGATGACTTCTGGCAAGCGGGCGGTATCGATTGGGAGAAGACGCTGGATGGCCACCAAGTCTACAGCACAAGCCTCTTTGGCATAGGCGATCTCAACGACGACGGTTTTGACGAAGTTGTGAATCCGATACTCTATGCCGACGACCCGACACGCAGCGAACTGTGGATCTACTTTGGCAGCAGAAGGGGACCACGGCGCTGGCCAGAGGGCAGGTATCAACTCGGCACAATTTCAGAGGAGCCGCTGCTGGTAGAACAAGTCCGTACAGTAGATGATCTCAACGGTGATGGCTTTAGCGACATTCTAGTCAGGGCAGGACATCCCCAGAAGCCCGGCATCTATACGTGGCTCTTTTATGGCAGTGGTGAGGGTCTTACGCCAGCCCAATTTTGTTGTCAAAATGATGCCTCGCCAAAGGAGAGACTGGTCCAAGCATGGCCCATTGGGGATATTAGCGAAGATGGCTATGCCGATCTACTAGCTGGTGTCTGGCTATCGAATGGCTCGAACGATGATTCGATTGGCGACGGCCAATTTTGGGTCGTTACCGGATCGGCTGATGGCCTAGCGACACAGGCCGTTCACCAAGATGGAGAGGCCCTTACCCTGCCAAGCCCACAGCACTTTAGAGGCTACACCGACGTTGGTGACGTTACAGGTGACGGCTTCGATGATTTTGCGTTCAGCATGTTGGATCCTAGAAGAGGAGTTCAAGGAATCGGCCTTCATTTGGGCAATCAGAATGGTTTTGCGTCCAAGCTACAGCGACCGATCCGTCACGCCAACCCTGATGATAAACGCGCAGGCGTGATTGTGGGCGTTGGTGATGTCAATGGTGATGGTTACGGAGACATTTACGCGCTTAGCCACGATCCAGATGCCCAATCCTCCTGGTGGACACTCTACCTCGGCAGCAGCGATGGACTATCTTCCGAACCAGCCTTTACCCATCAACTTTGGCCAGGCCAGCGGCTGCTCACCGATCATCGCTATATCACGTCCGGGGACTTTAATGGGGACGGTCTGGCGGATGTGGCGTTTGAGCTGCGGGAAGTAGATCGTGAAAACGACAACGAGGTACTACGGGACGAAGTAGTGATCTATTATGGGAATCAGCTTGGTGGGAAATAAATGCGGCCTGGCAATCTATGTCCATCCTGCCAAATGAAAGCGGGGCTATTAACAGCGCCCCCTCCACGGCGCAAGTCCGGCAACAAGCCAGCCTGATTTAGCAGCGTTGCTCTTGAGTACCGCGGTTTTAATTCCGTACGGCCTTGCCATCTGAGAATTCAAATTCAGTATGAACACATTTCTTATGCACAATTTATCAATTTATATGCGAAACATATCAGCCAGCCTGCTTTTGCTCTTATGCACCATCCTAGTTACACCGCTACGCATCCAGGCTGCATCCCACCTTCAGGCCGAACCAAACCTACAAATCGACTGGTCTATGACTGGCGCTCCTGATGATGGTTTGGGCTTTTCTGTTAGCGGCATTGGCGATATCAACGGCGATGGCTATGCTGATGCCCTAGTTGGCCGCTTGGGCAATTTCACTATCTTTCTGGGCAGCAGAGAGGGACTCGCCCCGGCGCTAGATATCACATCAGAGAAGCTAGAAATCGATAGCGCGGTAACCGTGAGTGCCGCAGTCGCTGCTGGCGCTGGCGATGTTGATGGTGATGGGTATGACGATCTGATTCTGGGCAATCAATATCATGGTGACGATGGATCTGGCAGTGCCATTCTGCTCTATGGCTTTGCAGAGGGGTTAGATCTTACCCGATACTGGTTCTTGCTTGGTGAAGAAGCCGACCAAGCTTTGGGAGCAGTTGTTGATAGTGCGGGCGACGTCAATGGCGATGGCTTCGATGATGTGATTATCGGCGCGCCTGGCAGTTTCAACTCGGCGCTATCAGGCAGGGCCTATCTCTACTATGGCGGTCCCGATGGGTTGGACGACTCATCGTATTTCATCATTGAAGGCACCGAACCGGACGACATGGTTGGCAGCCACGTCAGCGCGGCCGGAGACGTCAATGATGATGGTTATGATGATGTGATGATTAGCAACTTTGGCACCAGTGAGGTGCTCCTTTATGGGGGATCAGCGGAAGGGCTTTTTGATGCAAACAAACTGATATTGAGCACCAGGAATCGCTCAGACAATGAATTTGGTACGCATACCGATAGACTAGGCGACGTGAATGACGATGGATTTGACGATGTGCTCATTAGCGCCCTTGACAAAGATAATCTCATTACCATCTATATCTATCATGGTACGCGCGCTGGTCTCAAAGAGTATCCCAAGACCACCAAGACGGTTGTTGAAGGTGATGAACAGTTCTCGATGGTACAGAGCGTAGGCGATCTAACGGGTGATGGCCTCGCAGAGATTGCCATTGCCGTTGTCGATGGGGGTGATGTTAGTGACGGTGAAGGCGTTGTCTATCTCTATCAGGGAGCGGAGGAATGGCCCGAACGCTTGGCGATCTTGCGATCTGGAGAATTAGAAGATCAGTTTGGATTGTCTGTCGCCGGTGTTGGTGATGTCAATGGTGATGGTGTCAATGAGATGCTGGTTGGTGCGCCATTTAGCCAAGAGGGCGGAGAAAAGGCTGGGAAGATTTACCTCCACGATACAGAAATCACGTATGAACCCATTGATGATGAAGTCAAGGCTGCTGAAGAGGCCGCGGCTGCACCATTTATTGAACAAGGGCGCTCCGATGCGAAAGCAGGCGCATTCGAGCAAGCTCTGGAACACTTTAACGATGCCATGGTTGTCGCACCTCACCTTGCCGAACCCGTCTTCCTAATCGGCATGGTTCATCTTCAACTGGATGACCAGGATGCCGCTCTCCAGCACTTTAATGAGGCTATCCTGCTAGATCCAGAGCACGTCCAAGTCCACTATCAGCGCGGTCAACTGCTGCAACGGCAGGGGGAGAACAGTGGGGCCATGGATAGCTATGCCGTGGTCATTGAGCTTGAGCCGACCCATGGCGATGCCTATTTTCGCCGCGGTCAGCTCGCGTACACTATAGGCGACCTTCCCGAGGCCCTGGCTGACATGACCACCTTTCTGGCAATCGAACCTGAAGAGGCCGTGGGCTATACCGTGCGCGGGTTGATCCAGGCTGATCTGGAGATGTTCTCAGAGGCAATAGCAGACTATCAAGAAGCAATCGAACTCGAACCCACCTATATTGCACCCCGAATCAACCTGGGTAAACTGTATTTGGCCTTAGGGCTATACACAGAGGCAGAGCACGAGTTTGACAAGGTAACGGAACTCGATCCCGACGATGCCAGGGCCTATGCCAATCGCGGGCGTCTCTATCGCGAGTTGGGTCAATATGAACAGGCGCTAGACGAGCTGAACAGAGCAATTGAACTAGACCCAGCTTTGGCCGATGCCTACAGAACCCGTGGGCGCATCATGTTTACTTTTCGGGACTATCAACAAGCTAGCAACGACTTTGACCGAGCGATTCGGCTAGCCCCCAACGACCCACAAGCCTACCTCTTCCGTGGTGCCTTATACACGCTGACAAAAGATCATACGGATGCCATCCGCGATTACAGCCGCGCCGTGGAACTGGCACCGACCAACGTCCGAGCCTATCTGGCGCGTGCCAATGGGTACATGGCTATGGATGAATACGCCTTGGCTCTTGAGGATTACGAAACAACCATAGAGCTAGCACCAGAAAATTCATCCGCTTACACGGGCCGAGGGCGCGCCCATGTTGGTTTAGGCAACGATGAGAATGCCCTGGCCGATTTTGAACAAGCCATTGCGCTAGCCCCACTGGATGCCTACGCATATGGTGAGCGGGGAACCCTCTATCTTCACCAGAAGGCATATGCCAAAGCCTTAACCGACTTTGATCGAGCGATTCTGTTGGAGCCAGAGCGGTCTACAAACCATTTAAGCCGTGGTGCGCTGCACTATCTCCAAGGCGAATATCAGCAGGCCATCGACAATTTTGACCAGGCTATCGAACGCAATCCGCGGAACGTTCAAGCCTACTATTTGCGCGGTCGGACCTATCGTTTTCAAGAGAACTATGGGCAGGCCGTGGCTAACCAGAGCCAGGCATTAATATTGTCGCCCAGATATAGCGAATCTCGCATTGAACGGGGCTTGATCTTCCACGAGAAAGGTGAACTAGTAGCGGCCATCGAAGATTATAGCTACTTGATCGATCAAGCTTCGTTGAATATGCTGATCACCTATCTGCGCGGCCTTGCCTACGAAACCAAGGGCCAAGATGACCTTGCCAAGGCCGATTACGAATGGGTTCTTCAACTCGCTGTACTCGATCGTGCAAATACGCTGGGCCAAAACCCAGCTGGCGATGAAGTAGAAATCTATACAAATTTACGTAGCGACTATAGTCGAGCCATTGAGCTTGATCCCGCACAAGCGATGGCTTACTACCTCCGCGGTCGCGTCCATACGAGGACAGAAGCTCATGCGGACGCGTTGTCCGACTATGAGCAGGCTATCGAACTCGATCCACAAATGGCCCTCGCGTATGAAGGCCGTGGCGATAGCCAATTTGCTTTGGGTTCAGTCGAGAACGCTCTGGCCGACTACGACGAGGCAATTTCTCTCGATCCAGAATTGCCTACAGCTTATCTGAAGCGCGGTGCTCTATACATGGCACAGGAAGAGACCGAACTTGCACTGGATGATTTAGACAAAGCTATCGAACTCGCACCAGACCATGCAACGGCTTACAACACCCGTGGTGAACTGTATCAGGCTCAGGCCCTTTACCAAGAAGCTTACAATGACTTTAGCGCCGCCATTGACTATGGAAATGGCTATGCTCTTGCCTATACCAATCGCGGTAGCGTTTTTTTTGCCGTTGGACAGTATCAGGATGCCTATTTTGATCTGACCAGCGCCATTGACCTCGACCCACAGCACGCTAATTCCTACCACATCCGCGGTGATATGTTGCGACTTGTGGGTCAATACGACGACGCCCTGGCCGATTATGACAAGGTACTCAAAATTGAACCAAAGACAGTAACGGCACATATTAACCGCGGTGTCGTCTACGCGGCCAAGGAAGAGTACCGGCGGGCCATCGATGCCTATGATCAGGCTATTGAACTCGATTCAACATACGCCCAATCCTACTATAGCCGCGGCAGTGCTTATCTGGCGCAAAGCGAATACGAAGATGCCCTGGTCGACTTTGATCAGGCAATCGTGCTCGACCCGGAGTTTGCCGATGCCTACATCAATCGCGGACTTGTCTACTATGAGCTGACTCAATATCAGGATGCGTTGAGCGACTTTGATGCCGCCATTGAATTAGCCCCCGAAGATATGGTCGCCTATTTAGACCGGGGCATCACCTATCAAGCATTGGCGCAATATGAGCAAGCGATTGCCGATTTCGATAAAGTACTCGCCCAATTTCCGGATGACTCCTCCGTACTCGAAAAGCGGATGCAAGCTCAGCAGGCCCTGGTGGAACAAGAGTAAGATTTAACAGCAAGACCATTCAAATAGCAGAGACTGCGATGCACGGCTTGCCGACAAGACTCTTGATCCCCTCTACTAGTAAGTCGTGCGTTGCAGGCGGAGCGGCCTTATTTGAACGGTCTTGATTTAACGGAAGCTCTGAGCGTTAATTCCGTGCAGCCGAAATGATAATGATACAAAAGCAAATGAAAACGATGCGACCACTCCTAAGAAATCATGCTCAAATAAAATCCGAAACTTCGCTTGTGTTATCTCGTTCATGTAATGGTCGCAAAGCAACACTGAAGTGGAGAGAGCTTTCTGGTTTGATTCAATTCTCGTTTCTGAAAGTTATTCTACTGATCTTAATCTTACCCACCGGCACCCTCCAGGCAGCCCTCGTTTACCAAACATCGCTCCCCCAGATACCGTCAACAGCCCTACCGCACCTCACCAATGTCGGTGATGTAAACGGTGACGGCTGGGATGACTTTATCTTGGGCGAACCCTTTGCTGGCCCAGAGATTAAAGGGCGTATTCGCCTCTATCTGGGTACAGCAGATGGCCCGGCTAATGAACCGAGTTGGGAGATCCTTGGCACCTCGCCTAGGGCACTCTTGGGCTTTGTGGTCGTAGGCATTGGCGACATCAATGCCGATGGATTGGGTGACGTCGCTGTCTCCGCGCCGATGTGGCGCGAAGGCTCCGATGAGAACATCCAAGGACAAGTTCTTTTCCTTGGTGGCAATATAGACGGTACCCTCACTCGGTTAGCCAGAGTACCAGGAGAAGTAGGAGCATCTCTTGGGATGGCCATTCAAGCGTTAGGTGACATCAATGACGATGGGGTTAGCGACGTAGCCGTTTTTGGCAAACTGGAGCGAGATGATCGCGGAGCCATGGAGACTGCCCTGGTGTTCTATGGGACAGCTGACGCCAAGGCAGATTACGATATCCTGTCCTATGGAGAACTGCAAACCATTCTAATAGAGCAGCGAGCTGCCAATCTAGCCGCCATCGAGCCAGAAAGCTGGGAACCCACCCGCGCTTGGCAAACTCAAGGTAAACGAACCGAATTTTTCGGCTGGAACACCACCATCCTCGGTGATATCAACGGCGATAGTTTTGATGATTTGGCCATCAACTCCCTCGGCATCTTTGACGACGACTCATCGGGTCGCGTCTTACTCTTTTTGGGCTCGGAGAATGGCGTGGGTGATTCGCCCGATTGGCAGGCTGGCATCGACGATTGGGCCAGGGTAGCAGGCTGGGACCCAGATCTGCTGAGTTATCGAGTCATGGGCGTCGGCGACGTGAATGGTGATGGCTTCGATGACATGGCCACCAATGCCGTCCAACCATTTAGCGACAACCGCAGTCAGGTTCTACTCTACTATGGCGGTGCCGACGGGTTTGCCCAACAGCCTGACTGGATTGTGCGCAAGCTCGATGACCAGCCTCTCTTTGCCTTTAAAACTGAAGCATTGGGCGATCTAAATGGCGACGGCTATGATGATATTGGTATCCTGCATCAGAATTCTATGCCCTTTGTGGCAACAGCTCTGATCTACTATGGTAGCGAAAACGGTTTTGCCGATGAACCAGACTGGATTCTCGACAGCATCGCAAATGGACAGACCGCTTCGTTCGCTGGCATCGGTGATATCAACGGCGACGGCTATGATGATGTTGCCATCCAGCCAACGACCGATGATGAAACTGAAGGCCAGTTGCGCCTCTACTTCGGCAGCCCTAGCGGGCTAACTGAACCAGCAGAGGGTGCGTTGGATGTGCGCCAGATCGCGCAAGAAGGAGTGCCGACCAAAACATTTGGCGTGGCCCCGCTGGGTGACCTCAACCAAGATGGTTTGGATGACTTTGGCTGGATAACCCGATACGGCGCCATCATCTTTTACGGCACCGAGCAGGATCTTCTGCAGATGCCCTTTACCGTGCTGAATCAGGATACGGGTGTACCGGGCATGGCCATCAACATTGCCCGTGCAGGTGACGTTAACGGCGATGGTTATGGGGATCTTTTCCTTAATTTGGGTGATCCGAGAAACGAACGGGGTGAGAGCACCTGGATGCTCTTCTTGGGCGGTCCCAACGGGGTCATGGCTGAGCCAATTTTTCAGATGTTTGCCCCCATGCTCGACGAAGATTATCTCCTGTACCAGACGGTTGGCGCGGGTGATCTAGATGGAGATGGCTTTGATGACGTCGCCATCACCAGCGTCGATTTTGGCGCCTTACGAGATGACCCCAGCTATCAGTCCGTGGTTGAAGTTCGCTACGGTGGTCCGGCCGAAGGCAAACCAAGAGAGGGTCAAGACCAAGCTTTGGTTTCTCCTTTAATTTGGGGGCATGGGGCCAGTCCTAAACTAGATGAGATCAGCGACATTAATGGAGATGGCTTTGTTGACTATGCCCAAAGTGCTCCATTTGATGGCAGCGACTTAGAAGGTAAGGTGACGCTCTACGCTGGTACAGAAGAAGGGATGGCTGGCAATGAGTTAGACACACTTTATGGCGAGGAAGCAGCAGCTCTCTTTGGCTACGCCATCAGCGGAGTCGGCGACATAAATCAGGATGGGGTCGATGACTTTGTCGTTACGGCACCCCTGACGAACGGTGGAGCAGGCGCGATCTATCTTTGGGGAGGCTCCGCCGATGGTCCACCCGAACTGCTCTGGGTTCATGAGGGCGATCCCGGCTCAGTCAGCGGGCTTGAGGTCGTGGAACTTAGTGATATCAACACAGATGGCTTTGCCGATTTTGCCACCATCTCTCAGCAGGACTTGAATCAAAACGGCATCGTCGAGCAGGTCACGATTCATACCGGTAGCCAAGACAGTGTTGGAGCATCGGAGCCGACGGCCTATGCAGAGTTTGAAAGCCAGCTGGCCGCCATACAACAACGCACAATGGCCGACATCGTTCCCGTGGCTTGGCATCCATCCGCAAGCAGCCCCATCCGTGGATCATTGGACGAGTTGGTGGGCATGAGTGCCACGATAGTCGGCGATATTAATGGAGATGGTTTTGATGATGTGGCTATTGATGTCCTACGCGAATCGCCCGACGATCCTGGCGGCGTATGGCTCGACTATGGTGGCCCTGATGGCATCGATGGCAGACCGGATTGGTATACACCAGCCGTTAGCATAGATGGCCGCAATCGGCAGTTTGTCTTGCGCATTACCGGCATCGGCGACGTCAACGCAGACGGGTTCGATGACTTTGTGCTACATTTGGGCGATTTCGAAGATTGGGATGAGATCCAACTATTCTACGGTGCGGCAGACGGACCTGCAGAAGAGCCTGGCTGGCGCGATCTGTCCTCTGCAAAAATTCGAGGACGGTTGTTACGGGTCGAACCGATTGGTGATCTCAATGGCGACGGATTCAGCGACATTGGGCTACTGTTCCGCAAGCCAAATGGACCGACCGTTGATCTGCTCATTCATTACGGTGGCAAATCTGGTGTCTCCTCGCTGCCAAACCGTGTTATCGAACAGATCGCCTTCTCTATCTGGTCCCCTCCCAGCATCGCGAACGTGGGTGATATCAATCAGGATGGCTTTGACGACTTTATCGTTGGAGAGCCAGACTACAGCCGCGGCCAAGACCCAGCCAATGCCCAGGATGTCCACAGCCAGGGGCGGATTCAATTCTGGGCTGGCGGTGCCGAACATGACGATCCTCAGCTACTTTGGGAGCATATGGAGGATGTAGGTGAGTTTGGTTACAGTGTAGCGGGCTTGGGTGACACCAATGGTGATGGCACGCCTGATTTTGCCGTGAGCGCGCCCGAAGCTGGTTTCGTCACTATCTACCACACCACACCTCAGGAACCGGAAAGCTGGACAACCACTACCTTACAGAGCGATATCCCAGAGGCAGGCCATCGCGATACACTTGGCTTTGGTCTCTTACTCATACCCACAGGCGACATAAATGGTGACGGCTTAGCCGACATGCTCGTCATCTCCCGCTCAGACCCTGACCCAGAAAGCCCGTTTGTGAACCAACTCTTCTTGGGCAAAAACGATGGCCTGCTAACCGAGCCGATGTTTGAGTGGTCCGCCCCGCGCGTGCGCAACGAATTTCTCATCTATCAGACCCACGGTAGCGGAAACGTCAATGGCGATGAGTTTGCTGATTTGCTCCTCGGCTCCAATCAACTTTCTACTCTCTTCCGCGGCGGAAGACCACCCATCCCCAATGCAGAACTGCTCTATGGGGGGCCGGCCCAGGGTGCAACGGCCGCCAACGTTGCGAGCAATGATGACAATTCAAATTTCACCAACTCATCGCCATACCTGAAACCACCTGCCGACGGACCGCCCAAACGCCATCCTGCCTGGACAACTTTTGCCAATACGGTTCAGATGAACGATCTGTTGCTAACCGCGGATACGCTCTGGATGGCAACCAACGGCGGCGTTGTAGCCTGGGATCTGGAAACGGATGAGTATATCCGATACGGCTCGGAACATGGCTTGGCAGGCAACATCACCCACACAATTCTGCAAAAAGATGATGGCACCATCTGGGCTGCGGGGCCAGAAGGCGTCAGCTATCTCGATGCAGATGGCTTGTGGCGTACGATGCCCGAAAGCACCGATCCAGAACGCGGCCTCATCACCCAGCTGCTGCCCGGCGCTATCGATGATCTGTGGGTCAATCGATATCAGGACGGGTTCGCTTACATTTCGAGCCAAGGAGAATGGGTCGACTTTGATGCCTTTGTCGAGTCCTTGGGGACAGATGATGTGCGGGTTCATCTAGCTAGCCGTGACAGGTCGGTCTGGGTTGCGGCCAAAGATCGGGGTATCGTCCGGCTCCAGCCCGGCGGCAAGACCGAATGGTACGGTGACGGCGTTGGGGGTCTCGAAATTTTCACTGTCTTTGAAGACAGCACGGGGGCCATCTGGTTTGGTTCGACCGCTCACCTGCGCCAGTTCGATGCCGCTGGAAAGTGGTTCGACTATACGAAAGCAGATGGCCTGCTGGATGCCAATATCGAATCTGCCATGGAGACGAGCAGCGGAGAGCTCTGGTTTGCTACGCCTGCTGGGGTCAATCGACTTGCGCCAGACGGCACCTGGTCCAACTTAACGGCAGAAGATGGACTGCCCAGTAGCGCCGTGCGCCACGTGGTTGAAAGCAGCGATGGCTCAATTTGGCTAGCTACTGGCAGCTTCAGGGAAAGGGAGGAGGAGAACCCAGGCATTGGGGTAAGCCGCCTGCTGCCCACTGGCGAATGGCAACATTATACATCGCTGGATGGGCTAGCCGATGATTATGTCTCCAAAATCATCGAAGGGCCAGACGGTTCCATCTGGTTTGGCACTTGGCTCAACGGCACCAGCCGTCTGGCCCCCGATGGGACCTGGACCCTCTATCGTACAGATGACCCGTTGCCTACCCACTTCATCGACAGATTCTATGCTACCACCAACGGCTCATTCTGGTTTGAATCACGAGACGGGTTCTGGGAACTAAAATCCAGCGGCGAAACCAGAAATCATGAACGCAAAGTACCTGGCGTCTTTCTCTCGATGGCGGAAGGGGAAGAGGGGACAATCTGGCTAGCAGGTAGGGCTGGCCTAACCCAGCTTGATCGAGATGGTGTGGAAGTAAGAAACATGCGTGGCCCTGACTACACCTCCATGACGCTTGCCCAAGACGGCACTCTATGGTTGGTCCATCAGTTTGGTGTCACGGTCATGGATTATAGGGGCGAGATCCAAGAGATATTAGAGAACGAAAAGCTACTCACTGACGGAAAACTCGATACCCTATTGGCCGCCAGCGATGGATCGGTGTGGCTGGGCGTTGGCGGCAGCATTCGCGATACCAACCCGATAGCGCTCATCCAAGTTGAGTCCGACGGCAGCATGACAACCTATGGTGTTGAGGATGGTCTGCCTAGCAACAAAGTCTGGAGCATGATCGAGGGGCAAGATGGCACCTTATGGTTTGGCTCAACTGGCGGTATTGCCCGGCGCGATGCAACGGGTGAATGGACCACCTATCCCTTCGCCGAGGAGATGAGCGACTACCGCGTGCAGAGCATGGCTCAAACCGCCGATGGTACACTCTGGTTTTATGGCTATAACCGCGAGTGGAACGTAGGAATCCATCGGCTGGATCCAAGTGGCGAGATCGCTACGTATCGCTCCGCTGATGGACTGGCGGAAAATAGAGTATCTAAGCTCATTGCTGACGAGGACGATGTTTTGTGGATCGCAACCTATAGTGGACTGACGAGATTGGATACGGAGTTGTTGAAGGAATAACCGGTTCAGGCAGTATGTACTAAGTAGAAGCTATGCGAATATTGTGAACCGTGTAGAACATTAGAGTTGTTCTGAAATAACAAAACCTTGAGGTGACAGGGGTGCCTTTGGGTTTCGGGGCGAGAATGTTAGCCAGTCGAGTGCGTCGCACTGTTCAGAGAAAGATCCAAGCGCCCATCCGCAATTGAACAGTGCGACGCACTCATGTACCCCCAAACTAAAACGCACCCGGTGACAGGCACTTGGCATGTCTCGTTAGCCAGAAAGCATCGCCGAAAAAGTGCCAGTCACCCAGTAAGTTCTTAATTCGGAACAACTCTATTCGATTTGGAATAAAGTGACCCAGAAAAAAATGACAGAGCCAAAATCGCAGCATAGCGCAGAATTAATGCGCATGTTCGACTTTACCGTCGTTGAACTATATCAAAACAAGGAGGGCACGATCACTGAACGCCAGTTAAGAAGTGCGAGAGTCAGGACGATTTCCACGGCGATGGGCCTGACGTCAATAATCGCCATTCCACTCTGGCTTTTGTACATCTATGTACCGCCTGAGACGTGGCTTAGAATGCCGCTCTTGGTGCTACTGCTTGTTTTCATTGTGATGGGGTTGCTACCTGCGTTTGTGGGATTCGTGGAAAGTTACAAAGTTGGCTCAATTGTGACAGTGACTGGCCCCATCAAGTTTAAGTACAGAGTAAGGACGCCCTATAGCCGCATCCACGAAGACGATATGAAGATGAAAGTCAATGGCATTGCATTAACACCAGCCTATATGACCGCTCGCTTTCCAGATCCAACCGGCATCTATCGATTTTATGTTCATGAACGCCTTAACCACATATTGTCGGCTGAATACATGGGTCCGAAACCCGTTGAGGGAAGCAAACCGAAATTGACAAAACGGCAAAAGCGGAAAAATTAGAAGCCTGACCCGAGCAAAGGAAAGATATACTCATGATTCGCTTGATTACTCGACTTCGCCAATTATTTACAAATTTGGCTAAAAAATCTGACCCGGCTGCCGAACCGTCCTTGGCACCAGAGAAACCCACAGCCAATTTTCACAACATCATGGAGGTTGTCGTGGCTGACGATTTTGAGGCTATCGAATCAGCCCGCGATTGGGTCGTGGCGTCTGATATTCCGCTACTAATTGAGCAGTATTGGAATAATGATGCATGGCATGTGAAGCGGGGTCTCGTTGAGGTGTTGCAAGATCAGTACCATACCGATATGCCCAAGATGATGCTTGATTACCTGAGAGCACCCGACGTTCGCAACGATGCAACCGAGTTATCAAAGGCGATTGCGCTTGGTTTTATCGATGAGCAATACGATCAGTTTATGACCTACTACAACGAACGCGCCCTGTTACATCGCGATATTGCTACTGTACTTGCGCAGCACGGATTACAGCTAGAGGGAGGGCCAACCGCTCCAGCCCAGACAGAAGCTTCGTCGCCAAAAAGTGAGCGCGGCGCTCCCCCAGACTCTCGGCTGTTGGCCGCGTGTGAACATGGGGCGGTGGCTGATGCTGAGGAAGCACTCGCCGATGGTGCGGATATCAACTTTATGGTCAGCGAAGGCAATTATGACGGCTGTACTCCGCTAATGCTTGCACTTATGTTCTCCAGCGAGCGTGTAGCCATGCTGCTGATCGACCGTGGGGCTGATATTCACTTCACTCGTGTAGACAAGCACCGTCCCGACGACCCAAAAGGACAAACGGCGCTCTGGTGGGCTGCAAACAACGGTTTGGTGGCTTGCGCAACCCATCTGCTTGATCTGGGTGCTGCCATTGATGCCCCAGACTGGCACGGCAGCACGCCGCTGACCACTGCTGCATCGAGTGGCCACCTTGAGATTGTTGAGTTGCTCGTTACGCGTGGAGCCAACATTCACGCCAAAATTTATGATGGACGCAAAGCCTTTAATCTCGCAGTGACGAACGGGCACACCGACGTCGCTACCCATCTTCTAAAAGCGGGTAACGAACCAGACGAGCGCGGTTCATCTGGCTATACGCCGCTCATGATTGCCGCCGAATCAAATTTCTATGACATGGCAAAGATGCTCGTCGAACTGGGTGCCGATGTCAACGCCGTTCACTCCGGTCCGGGCATTTATCGAGCAATGAAGGGGTGGATACCGCTTGTTTTTGCCGTGCGTAGCGGCTACGTTCGCATGACAAAGCTGTTGCTTGAGGCGGGGGCAGATGTGACCTATCGGGTGCCATCTGCTACAGACAAAGATGGTAACCCGACAGCAGAGCGTGGGATACTAGCGTTCAACACGGGAAAGCGTGCAGAAAGCATTGAGCAAGTGTTGCGGGCAGCAGGTGCAGCGAGTTAGTATCTAGCCCTCCTCGACCATTGTCATTTTTCTCGCCGTTTACGCGTGGATTGTGTAGCGGTTGTTCCTCGCTGATCCAAAGCAACGCAAGCAGCGATACGACCTACAGTCTTTGAAGCGCAGGGTGTGCTGGGAGTAGAATAGTCTACCATAGACAATTTGTAATCAGAATTACTTTCAATTGCCACCCAGCGCATTATACTTGCCAATGCAAATATTTTCTAGGCAACTGAAATGGTTAATCATATCCAAGATACTAGCACATTAGACAAAGCGACAGCATATCGCATTCATCGCACTGCGCGAATTCTGCGCGTTCACCTCAACAAGACCTTTCATAAGTTGGGGTTGGAAATCAGCATGGAGCAATGGTTCATATTGTTCCGCTTATATGAGCGAGCTGGTCAATCCCAGTCCGATTTGGCCGATAAGGATCTCAATGACCATCCTAACATTACACGTATGATCGACGCGCTGGAAAAGCGCACACTGGTCAAGCGGGATGCGGATCCGGAAGATCGACGCCGCCATCTCATTTCACTTACAGAGGAAGGTCAGGCGCTCATGGAGAAGATGATGCCCGTAATTGTTGAAGTGCGTCAGCAAGTATTTGCTGGGATTTCCCAGCATGATATTGACGTTATGGTGGCAACTCTGGATAAGATTGAAGCCAATGTGGCTAGCACTATGTAGGATTGTGGCTCTCAAGCCGCTTTTTTTAACCATTTACTTGCTAAAGCAAATATTAAACAAGCAAACATATCCAACACAAGCATATTCTATGTAAACAAGAGAAAGGGTACACCAAATGGTTATTGTTCATGTAACTGTGGATGTAAAGCCAGAGCAGAGGTCCGCATTTGTAGGGATGATGAACGAATTTGTGGCGGATACGCTGGCGGTCGACGCATGTCAAACGTTTAGCTTCTATCAGCAAATTCAACAGGAGAATCGCTTTGCTCTTTATGAAGAGTGGGATTCGGCTGCCGCCTTCGACACGTATACCTGCACCGAGCGGTTTACCCAGTTCCGTGATGCCCTAGGACCAATGATTACGGCACCGCCGGTTTCCAATCGTTTTGAGGCTCAGCCCCTTTGATTCTTGTGAAGTTGTGCCTTAAACCTACGGAATATACGCGAATAAGGTATTAGCGAGCTGAATGAATTGATGAGCAAAAGGTAATAACGAGCAGATTGTAAAGGGAATCGCATGAGAAACAAAGACAGACAGTTCGACATCGCCATCATCGGCTCGGGGATCGCCGGATCTACACTGGGTGCTATTCTTGCCCGGCAGGGTCTGGACGTAGTCATCTTCGAAGCGAAAGGTCACCCTCGCTTTGCCATCGGCGAATCGATGATCCTTGAGACATCCGAAATCATGCGCGCGCTGGCCGAACTCTATGATGTACCAGAGCTAGCCTACTTTAGTTCAGAGAATTACTTCCCTTACATCGGCACCAGCCATGGGGTCAAGCGCCACTTCAGTTATCTGCATCACACGGCTGAAGAACTCCATCAGCCCGAGTGTTCTTTGCAGGCCGTCATCCCTAAGCACCCTCATGGTCATGAGTTGCACCTCTACCGCCAGGATGTCGATTACTTTCTAATGACCTGCGCAGTTCGTTATGGAGCCACGGTCTTACAACATACACCGGTAGCCGATATCGAGATTGACGAATCTGGTGTCATCTTGACGACTACCAATGGGCAGGTATTCCAAGCCAACTATGTGGTTGACGCTGGCGGCTTCCGCTCTCTGATTGCCGAGAAGTTTGACCTGCGCACCTTTGATCTGCAAACTCAATCGCGGGCTATCTTTACACATATGATCGACGTACCCGATTTCCATGATGTGGCGACTACCCAAAAAGCAGCCGATCTGCCCTTTAGCGTCGCTGAGGGAACGCTGCATCACATCTTTGAGGGCGGATGGGTATGGGTGATCCCGTTTAACAATCACGCGGCATCGACCAATCTCCTCTGTAGCGTGGGCCTTATGCTCGACCCCCGGGTGCATCCAAAGCAAGAGCATCTCTCGGCTGAGGAGGAGTTCCAGGCCATTATCAGCAAGTATCCCAGCATCGCGGCTCAATTTCAAGGTGCCCGTTCGGTACGGGAATGGGTGCGCACTGGGCGAATCCAGTACTCATCCAGGCAGATTGTGGGGGATCGGTGGGCGCTGTTGGGCCATGCGGCTGGTTTTATCGACCCGCTCTATTCCAAGGGGCTGTACATCTCGCTTAGCAGCGTCTCTATTTTAGCCCACCACTTGTTGGAAGCACGCAAAGATGGCGATTACTCGCGGGAGCGGTTTCTGCCTCTGGAACAGGCGACCCTCGCCTATCTCAAAAGCAATGACAGGTTAGTCGCCAACTCATACAAATCGTGGGGGCATTACGATCTGTGGATACCTTATAGCGTACTCTGGCTGCTTGGGGCCTATACAGAACTGGTAAAGCTCTTCTCGCTGCGCGTAAGCAGCATCCAACATGGCCAGCTTGATGCCCACAAATATATTGCCCAGCTTCAGCAGTTGAGGCTCGCTGGCGGCGGTTTTGCTGAATATGATCAACTCGCAGACAAGATCGACTCACTCGTGGAGGGCGTTGATCTGGCTGACGCTGCCCAGATTACCAGCGTGTTGAATCAGATACAGGTACTATTTGATGACATCGACTGGCTACCCATTCCCTTCCAGGCTGTCCTGAACGGGCGAACCCACTTACCCAAAAACAAGCTGCGGCCGGACCTCCTCAACAGAAAGCAAGGCTTCCTGCGCACTGGACCCTACCGCCAACATTTCTTTGGTCAACACTCAGTATGGCAAGTGGGAGCCGCGTTCTTGCAAGAGGCCCTGAATTACTCTAAGCCAGCGCTCGTCTGGCAAGACCGTCGACGGCAGGCTCAACAACACCTAGAGCATCATAGATATTCCGAAGTGCGTATGGCGTTTCAGCGTTAGGAACGAGCATCTAATAGGTTGACCGTTTTTTCTACCTCAAAATCAACGGCAGATAGACACCCTGATTAACAATGTCGAAGTCCGGAAGTTCCACGCTGCTACCAGCATCGAGGGTGATGCTCAGCGCTTCGCTATTCGTGACTTCCATCTGCTCGGGCAGCTCTAGCTCGATGACATAGTCACCTGGTAGAAGGTCGGACAGCTCAAAGCTACCATCTGGATTCGTGACCACAGAAAAGGTCGTACCGTCTGAATGCGTTAGGGTAACGAGTACAGAGCTACCAATGTCCTGGCTAGGCAAAACCGACATGACTACACCACCATTTAGGCTTGCCGTTTCGCCTGGCTCGTCAACGATTGGCAATTCTCTCTGGGAATTGAATAGATTATCCGTCACAGCGAAGGTGATTGTCAGCGCAATACCGGTATCACCGCGGCCTTTGCTTCTGGTATACGGCGTGGCCGTAAGCGTATGCGTACCAATAGCCGGATTCCATACAAAATAGTTCCCTTTCCAGTCACCTCGTAACGCATAGGGGAAAACATTCTCCGTTCGGAAACGCTGATTTCCGTTAAGCGCAAATCGAACACTGCCGACGACTGCAGGCTCGATGTTGGCACGAATGTTTAAGTTCTGCGTCGGTAGTTCTGATAGCACGATCGTATCGCCATCTGCCAGTGGAGCAATGTCTTGCTCCGTTTCTGCATTGACTAGCATATAGCTGACCACAGCCTGTTGTGTTGGTGTCTCAGTCGGTGTTGCTGTTGGTGTAACAGTTGGTGTAGCAACCTGTGTTGCTGTTGGCGTGGCAGTTGGTGTAGCGGGTAATGTGGTGGTACCCGTTTCGGTTGGCATTGGTGCATTCGCCTGAGTTGGCGTTGGAGGGGGCGTACCGTCGCTTCGTCGTACAATTACTGCCCAATCTAACGTAGTATCACTTGGTGGACTGCCCAAGCTAACTTGGCTGCCACCTTGCACAGTCGCAGTTGAGCCAGCCAGTAGCGGCCCGCCACTGCGTGGGTTGAACCACTGCACGGAGTAGGTGCCGCTGACGTTGCTCAGATCCAAAAATAGTTCACCTCCATCCTCATTATACAGCGCATAGACATCACCCACTTTCACCAGACCATAGGTTGGTTTGCTGTTGCTACCGGAGACCAAATCCCGGCGAGATTCCATCTCTAGTAACGGCAGCTGAGCTAAGAAATCGAGGGCATAGCCGGTCCACTCCAAGGCAACATCCATGTCATTATAATCGTTGATCTGCTGATCAAAACCATGCCCTCCACCATCTTTCTGTACATACCACTCGAAGCCACCCGCACCGGCCATGTAGGCTGGCCACATCTTGCGTTGTCTTCCATGAGGATACCCGTTGGCGTCGTCGGTTTTGTCGTTTTCGATCTTCTGCGGTTCATCAAGCGAGACTACCCAAGGTGAGCCAGCCGCATCAGATTCGTTGCGATATTTCTCAACCATGCTGGCAAGTTGGTCAGCCGTTGCGCTGGTCTGGAACGAGGTCATATCCATGAAGATGGGATTGCCCTGCTCCAGCTCGTCAACGAGTGGATCATAATAGGGAGCAACACTCCTCGTGTGAGTCGTCACTGGGTGATCGTACGGATCAACTTGCGTAATGTACTGGGCAAATTGAATGCGCTTGGCGGTTCCATAGTCATTCTCTTCACCGATGTTCCACTCCAAACCAGGGTGATGACCAAATCGTGCGATCAGCTCGCGATAGTAGAGCTTGCGCTCGATGCCCAGGCTACCATCGTCATGATAGTTCTCGTTGCCGGATTCGGTCTCTGCAAGCTGAAAATGCAGGAAGATTCCGCGAGATTGGGCATGGCGGAAGAGAGTCTCCCACTGGGCCAACTTGCTGATGTCGTAATGGATCTTCTCCTGTTCGCTGATGGTGGGGAAGGTGTCTTTGCCGTCGCCGCCAATATTCATCGGTAGGAAGTAAATCACGTTGCTGCCCGTATCGGCAATGAAATTGAGCGCGCCAATGATGTTGCGTCCAGCTCCGTTGTTCCAGTCCGGATCGCCCTCCCGCCAGTCGCTGCGATGGACAGCAAAATCATGCCCGGCTTTGGGCGTATTGTCGAAGCCAGTATACCCGAGGAAGTTTTCTGGGATATCTGGACCACCCTTTACCCAGGGATTACCGCTACCCGCGAAGGTCAGATAGTGATTGCCCTCATTGCGCAACCATCCTTTGTCAGCGCTACGGAAATCGGCTCCCGTTTTGTTCGATTCGGATACCGTAAAGCTGCCCGTTGCGCCATCGAAGCTCGTCCCACTTCCGGCATTCCTATCGAGACTTATGGCGATATTGCTCCCTTGACGGAAGGAAGTCTGATAGGTCCATCCCCCCACTTCGCTTGGAGAAAAGCGAACACGCCAAACGTTCCCGCTCCCGTTGCCCCGGCCATCCCCAGCAAAGAAGCCAGGAATAGTATATTGCTTGCCGCTGGGTGCGGTAAAAACCACCTGCAGGCAATAGTCTAAAAAGGGGTTAGGCGCACTATCATCTTCGCTTGCCGGGGGTCCGCTGAAGCTCACCTCTACGGGATGCCAACGCATCAGTTCTCCGCTGACGGTGCCGCTTGTCGATGGTGGCAACGCTGTTGCCGTTGGTGTGGCCGACGGGGTCGGCGTATTCGTTGGTCCTGAAGTGGTTGGCGTGGGGGTGCTTGTACTGCCGGAACCGCTATTGATAATTGTAAAGTTGATGGTCAACGGAGCACTTGCTGTCCCCGTACCATTTTTGCCGCTATAAGCAGTTGCGCTGACCGTGTGATTACCAACCGATGGCGTCCAGCTTCTGTAGTTGCCATCAGCATCACCTGCAAGCGAATATGGAGGCACGTTTTCTGTAAGATAGTTGCTGTTTTCGTCCAGTGCGAATCTGACGCTCCCAACAGAGCCAGATTCAATGTTTGCACGAATGTTCAGGCTGCTGCCAACTTCAGCAAGGTTAATTGTTGTGCTCGATGTCAGTGGGTCAAACGCAGCAATCGGCTGATTGGTCGCTGCGTTGATCAAAGTCAAACTAATCACGTTTTGCGCAGCAGGTGCACCTTGCACCGAAGATACCAATCGGAGATGTGGTTTCCCTACAGGTACGCAAAAGAGCGAAGTCATACAGAATAACACGAAGACTCTAATAAGATTTCGTTGTGCAATCATACGAATTTTCTATTCCTCTCATACACTCCACAAATCGACAATACATAACTATTCAGCGGTCGTTTTGAAAACAGAGGGTCCGAAACGCTACCAGAGAGGCCACCAACCCCGTCTTCAAACGGAGCTGAGCGTATAAAGGCATATGAATATCTAGGCACAGCCATCTTACTAGGCAACCGGTTTTCGTACTGCACGCGTGACCAAGCGGAACACCATCTACAAAACACTTTCTTTTGTTCGCATATGTCACGTGGTTCACTGGAATAAAAACGACATCAAAATCGACGAGTCTCGTATGATAAAAACAGAGTTGGATGCCAATCTAGCGCGCAATCAACGGCAAGTAGACTGGTTCCCGCGTAGCGTTAGATATGTCTCCGTCAGTGACTTAGGAATCAAGATCAAATAAAACCAAAAACTACGGTTCTGTCATCTCGAGTACCCGGGAGATCTTCCATTACGTTTTATTAAATTCTCGATCCTTAGCGCCGGATACAAACCTCATCCGTACCATCGTAGTCCACAACATGAACGATATTTTTCAACACAACCGCACTTTAGGGTGCAAATTACTAAGGCACCCTGGGTGACCCAACAGTAATCGTTGCTCATGAATACGTTATTTGACTTTTCACTTGGGTCACCATATAATCAAACCGCTTAAATTCCCATACTATTTCTCTATTCTTTGTAGCTCTTTTCATCTGCACTTGAATTCCTGCACACCAATATCATATGAACCAACGACCCAATATCCTGTTCATCATGTGTGATCAGCTGCGGTGGGATTATCTCTCCTGCTATGGTCATCCTCATCTCAAGACGCCTAACATTGATCGGCTGGCTGCGCGGGGTGTACGCTTTGATCGGGCCTACGTTCAATCGCCCACTTGTGGGCCAGCGCGCGCAGCGATCTATACCGGTCGTTACGTATCTTCCCATGGCGCATCGATCAACTTCGCACCGTTGCCCATTGGGGAACAGTTTCTCGGTGATTATCTGGAACCGCTTGGGGTCCGTACCGCCCTCGTCGGCAAAACCCATATTATACCCAACACAGAGGGAATGGAACGGCTCGGCATTGACCCGCAATCGAAAGCCGGGCAGCGCCTCGCTCAAGGAGCCTTTGAACCCTATTGGCGAGATGATGGCTTGCATCCAAACGATACGAGAAGTCGTGACACCACGTACAACCAATATCTGCGCGAGCAAGGCTACTCAGGTGAGAACCCTTGGCAAACCCATGCCAACGGTACCATAGACGAAAATGGTGACTTTTTAAGTGGCTGGTTTCTGGAAGCTGCGCCCTATCCCGCCAACATTAGAGAGGAGCACTCAGAGACGGCCTATACAACAACCCGGGCCATGGAATTTATCGGAGAAGCAAGCCAGAATGAACAGCCCTGGTGTTTGCACCTCAGCTACATCAAACCCCACTGGCCCTATATTGCACCGGCACCCTATCACAATATGTACAGTTCTGAACATGTGCTACCTGCCAATCGCCATGAAGGCGAGCGTGCCGGTCCCCATCCCGTTTACGAAGCCTATATGGAGCATCAGTCTAGCCTTGGGTTTGTGCCTGAGGAAACCCGCCAAGCAGTCATCCCAACCTACATGGGCTTGATCAAGCAGATCGACGATCAAATTGGCTGCTTGCTCGGCTTTCTAGAGGAACGAGGCGAGCTAGAAAATACGTTCATCATCTTTACTAGCGACCATGGTGACTATCTGGGTGATCATTGGTTAGGTGAGAAGAGTTTTTTCCATGAGGAATCAGTCCGGGTGCCACTTATTGTGGTAGACCCGCGTTCTGCAGCTGATGTCACCCGAGGCACCGTCAACAACCAGTTGGTAGAGTCAATTGACTTTGTGCCGACTTTTATCGAGGTGATGGGCGGTGTGCCATCGTATCGACTGGAAGGGCGCTCGATCTTGCCGCTGCTCCATCAAGATTCACAATCTAATGCACCCCATGAGTGGCGTGACTTTGTTGTTAGCGAGCTTGACATGAGCGACCGAGGTGCTAGGCAGAGCTTGAACTTGCCCTTTGAGCGTTGTTGGTCTCTCATGGTACGCACAGAGGAGTGGAAGTACATTGTCTTTGATGGTTTTCCGCCAATGCTCTTTGCGTTAGAGGAAGATCCCCAAGAGATTGTTGATGTAGGACGCGATCCTGCCTATAAGTCAATTTGTGATGAAATGAAGGAGCGCTTGCTCCAATGGACACTACGACGTAAAATCCGTGCAGATATGAGTCCAGACCAAGTTGATCGGTCAACAGGTGGTTACAATCGTGAGAAGCGTGGTATTCTACTTGGGTACTGGTCTGAAGATGATTTACCTGATGAAGTTAAATTGGCTAGAAGTTAGAGGAAAACGCAATTGGCTCGTCCAACTAAGATGCCATTGAAGGATGCCAGAATGAGTGACAAATCCTATCTAGACATCGACAATCTATATGTCGAATTCGCCGGACGTCGCCGAATCTTCGGTCCGACACCTGCCCCCGTAAAAGCGGTCAATGGAGCGTCCTTTTCAATAGCACCGGGCAAGACCTTTGGTTTGGTGGGTGAGTCTGGTTCGGGGAAGTCGACCATTGCGCGAACCATTCTGCGCCTTACGCCAGCCGTTGCGGGCAGTATCAAGGTAGCTGGTGATGAGGTGACTCAGATGAATAGTCGCCGCGAGAAGCAGTATCGCAGCCAGGTACAGATCGTCTTCCAGGATCCTTACTCGTCTCTCAATCCCAGCCATATAGTAGGTGAAATTGTGGGCGAACTGGTGACCCAACATCGAGGCATTCGTGCGGGCAAAGAACGGGACCAGATTGTGGGCGAGCTACTGGAGCAGGTGGGTCTAGGCCGCCACTTTATGGAACGCTTTCCGTATGAGCTTTCTGGTGGTCAGCGGCAGCGAGTAGCGATTGCCAGGGCGCTCTCGGTAGGGCCGGAGATGATCATCTGTGATGAGGCGACTAGCGCGCTGGATGTGTCGATCCAGAGCCAAGTTATCAATTTGCTAGAGGAGATCCAGGAGAAGACGGGCGTAGCCTATCTCTTCATTGCCCATGATTTGGCCGTTGTGCGTCACATCAGCCACGATATCGGCGTTCTCTATCTTGGGTATTTGGTAGAGACAGGGCCAGCTGAACGGGTCTATAATGACGCGGCCCATCCCTACACGGCTATGCTGTTGGCTGCTGAGCCGATCCCTGATCCGGAACGGCAAAAGTACCGTGCCGAAGTACGACGTATGTACCATATTGATGCTGAGCCGCCTAGCCCAGCCAATCTGCCACCTGGTTGCCCTTTTACCAATCGCTGTGCGCTAGTTATGGACGTTTGCCATCAAGAGATGCCCGGTGAAACGACGGCTGATGGAGGTGGCACGGTACGCTGCCATTTGCATACAAGCGGACCGACACTCAATGGAAAATCGGTTGTGCCCCTTCTGCTAGAAGCGACCAAGCAATAATAAGCTTTCGGGGCTCCCTCTTCTGAAGGTATTGCCATCTATTTCGAGGTCAATAATCAATTCCATCGCACATTGATTGCTCTGGCAGATAGCTTTGTTATTCAGCATGCCATGGCTCGTGTGCTCGAAATGCCTTTTGCATCCCCTAATGCATTTGTGCATGAATCTGGTGACATTCATCATTCATGGCGCACGTTGCTCTTGGGTCAGGAGCATCATCGCGGTATACTCGATGCAATCAAGCAGAAGCAAGCGACCCGGGCTGAATTTTTACTACGCGAACATGCCTATCTATCGCTGCACACGCTTAAACGGTATGTGGAACAGCGCTCTGAATTCTCCCGAATCCCAGGTGGTTCTTTAATCACCCCATATCGAACGTAATCTATAGACATTCAGATAATGTTTCCCATAAGTAATCGTAGATCATGAGCTTGCCAGCTATACTGCGGTCGTTTTGAAAATAGGAGCTTTCCGATGCTCTACCAGAGTGGCTAAACTTGTGTTTTCAAACGGAGCGGAGAGTATAGAGTACTGACCAGCCATAAGTGATAGGAAAATCACTTTTTTGGGAAGGCTCTAGAAGAGCATTCTCATCTAAAGTACAAAATGAGGCCCCGTTGATGAATTTCGTAGAGGTTAATGATGTGATCCTTCACTATATGGATGAAGGCAACCCTGCAGGTCCCCCACTTATCTTTATTAATTCGCTCGGCACGGATCTACGGATTTGGGGTGCGGTTGTGCCACATTTCGCGACCGATTACCGGGTGATTCGTCATGACAAGCGTGGACATGGCCTTTCGGATTGTCCAAATCCGCCATTCACCATCCATCAACATGCCCAGGACATGGTTGGCTTACTCCACCATCTAGAGGTTGAGCAGGCGATCTTGGTGGGCATTTCGGTCGGTGGCATGATAGCCCTTGAGTTTGCTGCTCGTTATCCAAGGCGGGTGGAGCGCTTGGTACTCTGTGATACTGCGCCCAAGATCGGCACGCCACACATGTGGGACGAACGCATCGACACGCTACGAGCAAACGGTATGGCCCATTTGGGCGATGCAATCCTGTCTCGCTGGTTTGCACCCAGCTTTGCCGAAAGAGAACCAGCTCTTTGTCGTGGAGCCTATCATATGCTTACTCGTACATCAGTCGATGGATATACTGGCACCTGCGAAGCCCTTCGCGATGCAGATCTATGGTCAGATGTCACCAAGATTCAGGTGCCAACGCTGGTCTTATGTGGTGCAGAAGACTTAGCAACAACCCCCGAAGATGCTGCTCAGTTAGCGGACGCGATGCCTAATGCCTCTTGCCAACTCATAGCGGATGCAGCCCACTTGCCTTGCATCGAACAGCCAGAGATTATGGCAACGAAGATCAGCGCATTTTTGTCAGGGGGTAATGTGAGCGATACTCAATTAGATAACTCTAAAGTAGATGGGAAAATGAATACCAAATTTGATCAAGGCATGGACGTTCGCCGCTCTGTTTTAGGCGATGCCCACGTCGACCGAGCTGAACAGAACAAGACCGATTTTGATGCCGACTTCCAACGCATGATCACTGAATTTGCTTGGGGGACCGTTTGGTCTGGTGGTACGTTGGATAGACGCGACCGTCACCTACTGACGATTGGTTTGATGGCTGCGCTTGGTAAAGAGCACGAATTAGCGATGCACATCCGCGCGACACGAAATACGGGCGTCACGTCCGATGAAGTGAAAGAAGTCTTTCATCAAGTAGCGGTCTATGCTGGCGTACCTGCCGCCAATCGAGCGTTTGCGGTTGCCAAGGAAGTTTATGCAGAGCTAGAAAGACCTCAAACGGGCTGAGAAAAGGGAATCCCAAATGACACAAAGTGACCTTCAACCATCGATCAATTGGGATGTGCAGCCACCCTTTTTGCATTCTCCCTACAAATCGACAATTAAGCGCTCACCCCAGCAACCCCTTGTTCCACTGGCCCACTCGCTTTCAGAATTGACGGGGCCAGTCTACGGTCATGATCAACTTACAGAGATGGATAGTGATCTGACGCGTAATTCCGCTGTCAACGGGGAAGCCCTGGGTGGGCGGATTATTGTAACGGGGCGCGTCCTAGATGAAAGGGGACTGCCTGTCCGCAATGCGCTCATTGAATTGTGGCAGGCCAATGCTTGCGGACGCTATATTCACAAAGTTGACCAGTACGATGCCCCTTTAGATCCCAACTTCATTGGTGCGGGGCGCTGTATGACCAACGAGCAGGGTGAATACCGATTTGTAACCATCAAACCGGGCGCGTACCCATGGGGTAACCATGAAAATGCCTGGCGTCCGGCCCACATTCACTTTTCGCTCTTTGGTCAGGATTTTCTTTCACGCCTGGTTACTCAGATGTACTTTCCAGGCGATCCCCTCTTGGCCCTCGATCCGATCTTCAACTGTATTGCGGATGGCGCTGGTGGTGTCAAGGGAGCCGAGCGTCTGATTTCGACGTACGCGCACGATGTAACCGAAGATAGCTGGGCATTAGGCTATCGATTTGATATTGTGCTGGCTGGATCTAAGCAAACACCGTTTGAGTAACGGTTGCAAAGTATACGAGAGTGGAAACGATTATGGTAAAACAATCACTGGGCCAAACGCCAAGCCAAACTGTTGGTCCATTTTTCTCCTTTGGCCTCTTTAACCAGGGGAAAGAGCACATTCTGACCAACGACCAGACCAAGGGTAAACACATCTCGCTTACTGGCCAGATACTTGATGGTGATGGTGAACCAGTCAATGACGCCCTTATCGAAATCTGGCAGCCCGATACAAGGGGTTATTTCAACCACCCCATCGATCCGAATCATCCAAACGCCGATCCGAACTTCAGTGGATTTGGTCGCTCTGAGACCAGCAACAACGGTACCTATCGCTTTGAGACGATTAAGCCGGGTGCTATTGCCCATTCCAGCAACGCACCTTATGTCAATGTGCGCATCTTTGCTCGCGGTATGTTGATCCACGTTGTCACCCGCATTTACTTTGACGACGAGCCAGCTAACGATATGGATCCGGTGTTGCTCACAATCAACCCTGCTCGCAGAAAAACGCTCATTGCCATGCGTGTTGAAACAAGTGATCTCCTAGTATACCGCTTAGATGTTCGTTTACAGGGTGACAATGAGACTGTCTTTTTCGATGCATAGCGGATTCTCGTTACGCTTCATTGAGAATGGGAGCAAAGAATATACAAATTACGTAGATTATTTATATGAGCCACAACATACACCAAGAGCTAACCGTTATCGATGGCCTGCAATACTCTAAATGGGATCGATCTATTTTTCAACAACTGCAGCAAGGAGGGCTTTCTGCCGTTCATGTCACGATTGCCTACTGGGAAAATATGGTCGAAGCCATTCGCAATATCGGCCAATGGAACCGGTGGTTTGAAGAGCATGGCGATTTGATCATGCCCGTCAAGGTAGCCGAAGATATCCGAATCGCTAAGAAGCTGGGAAAGGTTGGCATCATCTTCGGCTTTCAGAACTGTTCTCCCATTGAAGATGATATTAATTTGGTGGAGATCTTTCATCAGCTCAATGTGCGGATTATGCAGCTAACCTATAACAACCAAAGTCCGCTGGCCACGGGTTGTTATGAGGACGATGATGGAGGAGTTACTCGCTTTGGCAAAGCCGTCATCCAAGAGATGAACCGGGTGGGTATGATCATTGACATGTCCCACAGCAGCGACCGCAGCACACTAGAGGCAATCGAGTTATCTGCCCGCCCTATTACCATTAGCCACGCCAACCCCAAATTCTTCCACCCAGCCCTGCGTAATAAAACAGATATTGTATTGAAAGCATTGGCCCAAGCAGGTGGCATGTTGGGCTTTAGCGCCTACCCACTGCACTTGGCTAATGGCTCAGAGTGCACCCTGACCGCTTTTTGTGATATGGTGGCCCAAACGGCTGACCTGATTGGCCTTGATCACATTGGGATTGGTACCGACTTATGCGTGGGCCATGACTATGCCGTTTTGGAGTGGATGCGCAATGGCCGCTGGAGCAAAACGACAGATTATGGTGAAGGCTCAGCGTCATCAAAAAAGTGGCCTGCCCCCCTACAGTGGTTGCGGAACAGCACAGATTTCCCCAACCTGACCCAAGGCTTGCTTGACAAGGGATTTTCCAAAGAGGAGACAGCCAAAATCATGGGGCAGAATTGGTTAAATTTCTATGAACAATCATTTGGACCCGCCTAACATCCAACCCCAGATCGACAGACTCAATCATTTGCCGCTGCGCCCACCCCATACAGTTATGCAGTTGGAACGCCTAGGAGCCTTTCATCAGACACGTCTCAGCTTCGTTCGTTCGATTGTGCGCAAAGTGATGGAGGAAGCGTGGGAAGTTGAATGCGCCTCGTTCGATTTAGACGCAGAAGGCTATGGCACCTGCATATATCATGTCCGGCCACCAGACGAACTATACAGCATGGTGATTTTTTCCCAGCCGTTGGAGGATAACGAGCGGACAGACCGGGTCATTGCTGAGAAATGGGATTTGGCCTGTGTGCTATGCGAAGGTAAATTGACCGATAAGCGCCTGGCAGAATTGCGCGTCAACGTCCCCAAGCAAGAAGCGGGACGCAACCAGACTGATGTGCTAGTCTTATCGCGGGCCAACAAAAGTACACGCAACTTTGATTATGTGGTGGATTGCTTAGCGCGAGGAGAGCAGCCGAACCCAGAAGTGCTTGCCAAAGTGGGTTACATCCATCGAACAACGGCTGTCTATGGTAATGGGAAGTTTGGTGTTGCCGACTACAACAAAGTCCAGCAACGCTCAGCCTTTGCTACGACATTTAGCGCCCAAATGTTTGCCGTCTTTATGATACGCCACTTTAGCCTAGAGCAGATCGATCATATTGCCAGCCGCCGAGCACCGGCCACTGCCATCCCGCTCAATGAGGAAATCAAACGGTATATCGGTATTGGGAACGCCACCGGATTGGGTATGGCCCCCTTTTTGGTCAAGCACCCTAAATTGATTCACTCGTGGATATACAAGCGCGAAGTGGCCATTGCAAGGGTCATCCATACTCAGTCGATCACAGTAGCGCACGTAGAGAGACTGCTAAGCCTCATCGATAAAGCGACTACCCATTTCCAACAGACGTATACCGACGATACACGTCAAGCAAAAAATAATCGACTCATCTGCCAAGAGATGCTCGTCATCAAAGCGTGGTTACAGGACCAGGTGAGAGCCTTGCCAGCCACAAAGCCTAATCAGGCCCTACAAACTGAGGGACACCTGTGGCAATCACTAACGAAATGGGCTTGGCACCATGCGTCGCTGGAGACCCAGGAACTTATCAATAGCCTACTGGTCGAACTCTATCCGGAGTTAGTGGATGAGCTAGCCAAATATGTGAGTGTCGATGAGCGGTATACTCTGCAGCCAGAAGCATCTATGGGTGAGCTAAAGCAGCTCATTGAAACCCAATATCAATGGGCCTTGGCTATTGACTTTAATGCACCAAGAACCCAGCACTACTTCTGGTATCGATCGGCAGAAAAGGAAGAACCCCGTTTGGGTCAGCGTGCCTATGAACCTGGTGCCGAAAAAGAGATGTCTATTGGCATCGGTCGGGCTGTGCAACAACTCTATGCCACAATCCAATCTCTATCCGCAGCAGAGTTGGAAGAATCGGTGATCCATTTTTTACTCAAGTATCCAACCAACAAAGGAACGATCCGCCGCATTCAAGCCCTGCAACATGAGCCATATTCAGAGATCCAGAGCAACCTACTCGATCAATCCTGCTTACCCATTCACCTACTACGTTGTAAGCTTGCCTGTTTTGGGGCGAGCAAATTTGATCCAAAATCGGATCGGTGGGTGCGTATCACTCTTTTCCAGGGTGCACCCCTCGTCTCCGATATTGGTCAGTCCTTTGCGGATGATTGGTGCTTCCCCTGTATGCCAAAGGTTGGCCGAGGCTAAGGTTCAGGCGCTGAAGAGATAAAAGCGTTCAGCGAATTAGCCGTCAGCCAGGTCAGAGCGATCACTGCATTAGAGGTCAGAACTTAACCATGTTTCGGGGTCGACTCTTATACTTTCCTACTCCAGAACAAAACTGCATCGGTGGCGCCGCAGCCAACATTCGGTCAACACAGTGCCCTCGTTGATGTTCTGTACGATTTCTCGAGCACCCAAAATACCCATTTTTGAGCGACGAAGCAAAACCTCGGCCTGCAAATCCACGAAGCAAGCCGAGGTTTTATTCATGTGAAAATCACTGCTAATGGCTAAGGTGACATGTGTTATAATTAATGCCAGAAATATTGTATTAACGATTTGTCCAAAGATAAGAGCTTCAATCTCTGCGGAAATGAGACATTTCTGGCACTGGTTCAGTTGAGTTTGTTACCAGGATGAACCTACCCGAGTGAATCAAATTAAGCTGAACCAGTCCCACATTTCTGTAATGTGGAAAAAATAAGCACTCTATGAGGAACGAATATGTCCGCCAAAGATGTCTATCATGAGGTTGTCAAACAAGCATTGACAGATGAAGGTTGGAACATCACGGCCGACCCGCTGAGAATTGAGTTTTTGGGAGTTGAGCTACGGATCGATTTAGGTGGCGAGCGAGTCATTGCAGCTGATCGTGAGGGTGAAAAAATCGCTGTCGAAATTAAAAGCTTTCTAAGCTCGTCAGCTATCACTGATTTTCATGGGGCGTTGGGGCAGTACCTCGATTATCGAGAAGGCTTGCTGCACGTTGAGCCAGATCGAGAGCTATTCTTGGCAGTGCCAGTCAACGCCTATCAGAGCTTTTTCCAATTGCCCTTCGGGCAGCATATGATCCAACGATACGAACTTAAATTGATCGTTTATCATCCCGAGCGGAAGGAGATTGTACAATGGTTACCGTAGAGGAATATCGAGATCGAGTGCAACAGTTATTGGCAGAATATCAAAAACCCAAATCCTTGCAGGACGGCGTAGAAACGTTATTGGTTGCGGATAAGGAAGGTGATCACTACCAGTTGGTCAATGTCGGTTGGGATAACGAGCGGCGCGTCTATGGTGTGGCGATTCATATCGATATTAGAGAAAATAAGATTTGGCTTCAACAGAATCTCACCGATCAGCTAGTTGCTGAGGATCTGGTGGCACTTGGCATTCCAAAAGAGCATATTGTATTGGGATTTCAGCCTGCATACATGCGCAAGTATACAGAATTTGCCGTGAACTAATTACTGACAGCGATTTCGGAGTTGTGACCTTATGGGATTGGCTGGGTTACACAGTCAGTGATGTTGTGTCGTATCAGTGCGCCTGAACGCTTGTTCTTGTTACACCTAGTGTTTCGTCTGCTGCCCGCTTGTGAGCATATCGGATTCGGTCAATAAGTTTGTTGGTGCTATTTCGGGCTTCGGAGAATCAGGACTCATGGCGTACGGGCAGCAAGATCTCGTCAGTGGTGTGCGCAGGGCAATCTTCTCAGCATCGGTCCAGCCGCCGCCAACTTTTCACTCGTTCGGAAAACTGGTGATCGGGGATTTGGTGTAAGTTGCGGGTCTTTGAAATAGGTTCCACTTATGGAAATCACGGGTCAAACCCGTTTCCGCACAGTTCGGTGTTATGTTTAACAAATTACGTACTACACTATGAAGGTTTCCGCCACAGAATTAACTGAACTGTGCCAAAAAGTATTCGAAGGCAAGGGCTTTCCGTCGGGCGATTATGAGGATTGTGCCCAGGCAATTACCTGGCTTGAGATGCATAAATTTCCCATCTTAGAGCAGATAGAGCGGTCTCTGCCCCAGTGGGATCTATCGCCAAGCCGCCCTGCAACGCCATTATTTGAAGACGAGACTGTGTGCGTACTAGATGCGCACCAAAATGACGGATTGATCTACGGCAGCTTGGCCCTGGACTTAGCCTACCTAAAAGCATTGAGCGTCGGCTTCGCTGTCGTAACATTAATACGAGCACAACATTGTCAGCTAATAATTCCCCATATTGTACAATCTACCCGACGGGGAGCTAACATCGTAGCCTCCTGGTGTGAAGGCAACCAAGAGCATGTGATTACAATGGCTTTGGGCGAGAAATACCCATACTATACAGTAACTCAACGCGCTGCTCAATCTACTAGTCAGTCTGCTGGTCAATCCAATAGTCAGCCCGGTAGCGAGTCCAATAATCAGCAGCACGCCCAAACGCTCTCGATTCTTTGCACCACCAATGTTGCATTTAGCCAAACTTTCCCCAACCGTGGGTCAGGCCATTCACCCCTGCGCTGCATAACCCCAGACGATTTTGCCACATTTTACCAGTATCATAATGAAGTGGGCATCGAGATCAATGAATCGCTCTGGGCGAAATTAGTAGCCTTGTCTCGAAATGTATTGGTGGAATCAACGGCGCTGTCGCGCCTGCAAGGAGCTGGAGAGTTAAGCGGTGGTAATGGATAAGCGTACAATTCCAGCCTTGGTCATTGATTTGGTCAATACAAAACCACCTAATGCAATATCTGAAGCAAACCTATTTCCTGAGTCCACTGCAGAAACAAAGATTACAAAGATTTCGCAGATTTTCAGTCAGAGAATTCCACGAAATTCACGCCACTTACCCTTTTTGCAGTAGAGTCATTTCCTTGACGGACGCTCAAAAACCAAATGAATATTGGAAAAATCCCAGTTGTTGGATTGTCCAGACAAATCAAAGTGAACTATGGTTGGTTCGACGCCAAATTGCTCCCCGATGACTTGATTGGTCTGAGTCATACGCTGCTTAACTTTCTCGTTCTGGGCATACATGTCTGCCCCTTGTTCATTAGAGCCAAAGTCATCGATGAGCACGATCCGATCAAGTTTCGCGGGTAGTAAGTTAGCTCGAACCATCATCCAGAATTGTGGTGTTGACTTAAGGCCGCCAAGGTCTGCCGAATTGGCAACCCAAACCGTTGACGAGTCAACAGAGGCTGACGATGTAGCTCGTGCATCCAGGAGTGAACGGCCGGTAAAACCAAATCGCCTTAACTGATGGCAAATATGCTCGGTTGCCTCCGCATAGTGATCTGTAGCAATCAGTAACCAGCAGTCTGGATCGTGAACAAGTTGGGACAACAGAGGCTGCCAACCGAGGTCGAATGTTGATGCGGAAAAATAGTGTTCTGTAAATGCTGTAGCACTATTCTGAAGCTGGCTGGGCTGACTACGGCCAGACTGAAGCTTAGCTGAATGATCAGAATCGACATCTGGCTGAAGATTGGGCAAAGAATTTGGGTCAATAACATTAGAAGCACCCAGCTTTTTGTTCAGGCTCTGCACGATTAGCTCTCTATAGCCAATCTGAGTTGTGCTCCCCTCCTGCCACGTGGGATTGACAATCTCTTCCCAAAAAAACGTCAGGCTGTCTACGCCTAGCGACCACAGGCCAGACTCTTGCAGCGACTTTTTCAACCGTTCTGGCTCGCCAAAGCGGACCGCCCCCATGCTGAGGGTTCCAGAAAAGTCGAAGATTGCTAGGGTTGCCATTGTTCCATCCGGTAGGCGCTATCCCAAAACATCCATTCCAAGCGGGAGGAAGTGATAAATGCCTCCACCATCAATTCACGTGCCGATGGGGAGGCATGTTCTGCAACCTCATCGGTGATAGCAATCGCTTTGTCTACCGCTTGGCTAAATTCCTCACTTGCGTAGGTGTCGATCCAGTCCTGATATGGATTGTTGGGTGCGGCTTGAGCGTAGATATGGTTGCCTACTTCCCGGTAAATCCAAAAGCAGGGCAAGACGCCAGCAATTCCCTCTTCATAGCTGCGATGGGTTGCGGTGGCCAACAGAAAATTCGTGTAGAATGAGCACGCTGGTGAGCGTTTGGCCTGAGACGTAATATTAAACTTCTTGATATATCCTTCGTGCAAAGCTCGTTCTACCACAATGGCATTCTGGGCAAATTGCCAAAAATCTAACATCCGCTCGGCCGTTGCGGAACGGCTCCCTAGTACACCTAGAGCTCGCCCAAAATCAGCTAGATAAAGAGAATCCTGGTAGATGTAGAACTCAAACTTTTCTCGTGCCAATGTGCCACTCATCAGCTCTTGATTAAATGGCAGGGCCAAAATGGCTTGATAGATATTTTCAATGTTTGTCCATAGGGTCTGCGTGAATTGCATAGTGATTGACTCTCAGAATTTACCAAAATTGATAGAAGTGATGGACTGGGCCATGTCCCTGCCCTAGCTTATAGTTGGCACCAGCTTCAATTGCTTCGGTAATAAAGTTTTTTGCTTGGCTGACGGCATCATGCAGCGTGTTTCCTCTAGCTAGGTAGGCGGTAATGGCCGAAGAGAGGGTGCAGCCAGTGCCATGTGAATTTCGGGTCTCAATCCGCGGGGAGTGAAAGCGATAGAGTTGATCCGTTGCCGAGATGTAGAGCAAATCGCTACTCTGCTCCCCTTTCAAGTGTCCTCCCTTAAGCAAAACGGCTTCTGGCCCCAGCTTGGCTAAATCGTAACAAGCGACTTCCATATCGGTCTCTTGTTCTATATTCCGGCCAAGAAGAACAGCGGCTTCGGGCAAATTGGGCGTAATAAGCGTGGCGTATGGGACAAGCAGGTGCGCCAAAGCGTCTACGGCTTCATCTTGCAGTAATTTGTCTCCACTTTTGGCAACCATAACTGGATCCAGCACAATATTTTGGGCCTGATGGTGGCGTAGGCGATTCACAACCGCTTCGATGACTTCTGGGCTATGCAGCATCCCAATTTTAACCGCATCCACACCAATATCAGCCATAACGGCATCAATTTGGTCCGCAATAAAATCAGTGGGTACAGAATGGATGGCCGTTACGGCAACTGTGTTTTGGGCCGTCAGCGCTGTCAAGACGGACATCCCATAACAACCCAATGCCGAGAAAGTCTTCAAATCTGCTTGAATACCGGCCCCACCACCACTGTCTGAGCCAGCAATGGTCAGCGCACGATGATATGTTTTCATAATGTCTCTTCCACTCTTAAAACAATCGGATTAGCTCTTGCACTGCTTGCTGCGGGTCGGGTGCAGTACAGATGGCTGAGACCACAGCTACCGAATCAGCACCAGCATCTACCACCTGAGGAATATTGCTTGCGTTAAGCCCACCGATGGCAACCAATGGGTGGCGAGAGGCAGCACGGACTGCGGCCAGTCCATCCGTTCCCCAACTTCCTTTCGTGTCTATCTTGGTGGGAGTCTCGTAGATGGGGCTGACACCTAGGTAATCGACATCGTAGGCTTCAGCTTGCGTTACTTCGGCCATCTTCTCTACAGATAGACCGATGATGGCGTCTGGCCCCATTAGCTGGCGAGCCAGCGGATATGGCATATCCTCTTGACCGATGTGGACACCATCGGCATTGGCTGCCAAGGCAACGTCAATCCGGTCATTGATGATGAGCGGCACATTGTAGGGAGCCAGCACTTCTTTCAGCGCAAGGGCTTCCTCTACAAAGGGCCTAGTTGCTAACGCCTTCTCGCGCAGTTGAACAATAGCCACCCCTGCTTTGACGGCCTTTGAGACCACCTGCGAAAGGGGGCGATTCCCGCATAGATCTCGATCGGTTACGAGGTAGAGCCCCTGTATACGACGTTGTTTCATAGTTGTTTCATAAAGGTGAGCTTATCGAGTTTTTTGTGAATGGCTCTCACTGATGGGGCTCCCAATGTCAGTGAAAGATTGATTAAGCAGCACTGAGTCGCTTTTCAATTGCCTCTGCGCTCAAATTGTACAGTGCATCCAGGAAGTGTAGTTGTAGCGTGCCAGGACCGTTTGCCTGTTCTGTAGCCATCTCACCGGCAATCCCCATGACAGCCATGGCATGAGCAGCAGCCATCTCGAGTTGTGAATTGACGGCAGCGAAGGCCCCGCATAAGGCAGTAGCCGTACAGCCTAGCCCAGTGACTTTGGTCATCATAACATGGCCGTTCTTGATTTGAATCGGTTCCCCACCGGAGACAATAAAGTCGGTTTCACCACTGATCACGACAGTACACCCGTAGGTTGCGTGAAGCTGCCGAGCGGCCTCTATGGCACTTTCAGAGCTGTCCAGGCTATCTACGCCTTTGGTCTTGGCTTCTTCAGTAACGCATGCCTTAATTTCAGAGGCATTTCCTCGAATGATGGATGGGGCAGCGATGGACATGAGAGAATGAACCGTGTTCGTTCGATAGGAGGTGGCCCCAGCCCCAACCGGGTCAAGGACAATCGGGATGTTTGCCTGAGCAGCGGCATCTATTGCCTTCTCCATTGCTGTTATCCAATGAGAACTAAGGGTACCAATATTGACCACCAAAGCGTTGCAGATTTTGACCATATCGGCTACCTCCTCCACAGCATGGGCCATAATCGGCGAGCCACCTAAAGCCAGCAGGGCGTTGGCGGTATTATTCATCACCACAAAGTTGGTAATATTGTGGATTAAGGGGGCTTTTTCGCGAATTTGAACAATATCAGCCCAAAGCATGCTGGTATTGATGGACATGATTTCTCCTTCTTCTTGGTGCAAATCTGTTTGATGTAAAGCTGTTGGATATAAAGCTAAATTCAGGTACCCGCGGCGTCTGCAACGCGCGAATATATTTCTGATATGAAAAAGCCTTCAGCTAATCAGCCGTCAGCATTCAGCCAGACTTTGGCCATCGTCGGGTTCGATTTTTATCCTTTCCTATAGAAAAATAAAAAACCACCTACTCTGAATAAGGTAGGTGGTCATTGGTTCCAAATCAATTTCCTACGCTGGTATTATCCAGATCAGGTCAATGGGTCGAAGCATCGTTCGGGCTTCCTCTCAGCCGGAGTCATCCAGCTCCCCTCTTATTCTATTTTACAGCAGAGCGCAGTCTAGTAGGCACGCCTCATTCCGTGATAGGGAATGCTCACTGTAGGGTTGCGATTTACTGATGTTCACGTGCGAATGTCTATGTTGTCTTTTTGCTATGACATTGACTTACCGATATCAGCTTATCAATATTGACTTGCTGAACAACACTCTATAAGCATACCATCTATCAACCACGGAATGCAACAAATAGCCAAGGTGTTTTATTATTCATCCGATTCTTAAACGGATATTTCACTTTAGAGGCTATTTGTTGCCCTCATGCGCTCGGATCTTCTTCGGCTACGTTATCACACTGACCATGACGAAGGGAGCAAATTGCGATTTACCCTTTGCCATCGACTGAGATTATTCTCACCTATAGTCACCTCCAGTATATGCTCAACTGCACTGTTTCAGGTACAATATGGCGACTTCAAGGGAGATTGAAAAGAGATCCGATTTCAAACGCGCCGAGTATGGTCTGGAAATTGAGTTTATCGATGTTCATATCCTTCATCCTTCAATTAATAGCCTACGTTGGTCTGGCTGCAGAACATCTCATCTATGGGACCTTAACTCATCAGATGCTGCCGATGACGCTGATGTGGGTTGGGCTTGCCTTTTTGGGGTATATCCTCTCTATTTGGCAAGGGGAGCGGCAAGAGGGAATACCACCTACTTTCATATGGACTGGAGCGATTCTTTTCCGAGGGCTTTTGCTGTTGACCATCCCAACGCTCTCTACCGATGTCTACCGTTATCTTTGGGATGGTTATGTAGCCAATAACGGTGTAAGCCCTTACGCCTTTCCCATAGATTCCCCTCAATTAGATTGGCTTGATATAGCGATTCGTTCTCAGGCAAACCATACATGGATGGCCAGCCCCTATCTTCCGGCGGCTCAGGCTCTCTTTGGCACTATCACCTGGCTTTTGCCTCTACATCCTGCTTCCATGCAGGTCGTCATGATTTTGGTGGATCTGGCAAATGGGGTGCTGCTGGGCGTATTGTTGGTTGCAGTGGGTATTCCTCGCCATCGAGTGCTCGTCTATCTGTGGAACCCTTTGGTCATCATTGAAATTGCCCAGGGTGCTCATGTGGATGGTTGGATGATCTTCATTACCTTGGGCGCAATTTATATGGCATTATCCACCGTAAAGTGGCTTAGCTGGATGGCCCCAATACTGCTTGCGCTGGCTACTTTGACGAAAATTCTGCCGGGTTTCCTGGTTGCTGTTCTCTTTTGGCGTTGGCGCTGGCTCAAGCTTTTGCTCTTTGGTAGCGTGGCGGCTGGATTTCTCTATGCGGCTGGGCTTCGGGCAGGATGGGGGTTGTTTGGGGAATTGGAAAGTCATGGCCTCTTTGGTGCACTATGGATAATCCTTAATGAACGAGGAGAGAGAGAACTTCTTGGGGAGTTGGATGGACACGGTCTTTTTGGTGCACTACGGATTTACATGAATCAATGGAATTACAATAGCGGTCTTTTTCATTGGATGGAAGAGACACTTGGCCCAGATGGACTTATGGGTTGGTCGGAAGCGTTGGCCAACCGGGGAGCCAAACGGATCGCAGGCCTCTTTCTTCTTCTACTCCTTGGATTATCTTGGCTATGGGCACGCAAGTTCACGGCTCCGCTCCAGCTTATGCGGCTGATGGCCATCCCCCTGGGCGGATATATTCTGCTAACGGCGACAGTCCATCCGTGGTATCTTTTGCTTGTCCTGGCCTTTGTGCCGTTTCTAACGCCCAGTATTGACGAATCCACCACCCAGTGGCTGTGGGCATTGCCTTGGCTCTATCTGAGTGCAGCACTATTCCTCTCTTACTTGACGTATCTTGATCCGGCCAACCTGCGTGAGTATGAGTGGATTCGTCGAACCGAGTGGCTGCCAACTATAGGGTTATTACTCATTGCCTTGGCGATACGGGGTCTACCAAATCTAAACAAAAAATTCAGCCTATCTTGATACTAATTTAATTTTTCCTTAACTTTTACCCGTTATCCTATAGAAGCGCTGTTGTTCATGTGGAAGTGCAAGTATGAGCCTCTCTCGTCACGCACTTCCTTTGCTGGCATCCCTCCTTGTCAGCAATTTTGAGAGCCTGATACGTTAATTATGGCGTGTCAGGCTCTTATGTTTTTAGGAACGGGAATTAAATAACTTGAGCACTTGAAGGGGCTACACCCGATGTAACGGAGTTCCCGCCCTAAAAGGACGGGCTACGGTAACTCTACTACGGTAACTCCACCCCACTATCCCTCAGAGATCCCAACTTATTCTTTAAAGAAGCTTCCGTCCTCTAGCGTTGCGCCAGCAGTCGGTTAATGACGCCCAGAAGGGGGCCTCGCTGCTCAAAGCCACTTTCACTATAGTCACTCAGACCGAGGTAGACGCGCTGGCGGGTGCGACGTACCAATCCTAACAGCAGGCGACGCATGGTCTCTTGACGGGTTTTGAACTCATCAAAATCGCTCCAAGGTTGATTGGCTGGCCAACGATGGGAGAGGACGTAAGGGTGGGTAAGAGGCTGGTAGAGCCGTTCCCACCAGCCACCAGAACCGATATCCATCCAAAATTGAATGTCAACTGCTCGGTTGCGCATCATAAAGGTATAGGCCGGGGCTAGGAAGACAGCATTCTCTGTCTCTTGCCAGCCTGGTGCGTAGAGTGCGCCCAAGGCACCGCTTTCGAGCAGTAGAATGTACTCCTGCCCTACGCGCATCATTGTGTGCTGGGCATCGTGGGATTGGAGCGACCAGCGGAAATTCCGCGAGGATTCGACTAGTTGATTCGCAATTCGGGCGGCATCATTGTCGTTATGGAAACCGAATCCTGGCTGACTGAGCAACTCACCAAAGAGCCTGGCAAAAAATTGGTCAAGCGGAAGCAATTCAGCACTTGCCCGGTAGGCATAGATCCATTCTCGTAGCTGGTCATAACGCTCGCCGATCACAAAGGAGATGCGCTGCTGCATGGCTGGTACCAATCCCCCAAATCGGCCCAGTTCCAGGTTTCGCCCTCGGGGTGGATAGACGATCTGGCCAAGAAGGTTGGCCCGAACCGGATCGAGCTGCTGGATAGCCATCGTCAACGCCAAGGTCATATCGGTGAAGGCGGGACGGATGCCCCAATCGGGATGGGCAAGTTTGGCTAGGGCAATGAGTGCTTGGGTTGCTGGCTCGTTCTGAAGTGCCCTGCTAGGTCGATGGGTCGTCAATTCGATGGCATACTTTGCCAGACCAGTCTGCAAGCTGAAGCGCAACGCATCGCTGACAAATGGTGCCAACAGGACGATCTGCTCTGGCAACACGCCTTCAGAATGAATCAGGCGCTGAACTTCGTCTACCACCCAATCAATCATCTGGGGATAGAAGCGAAAGGCTGTATCAGGAATATAGAGTGACTCTTGGAGAGGCAGATCATTTTCCGCCTCGCTTGCGTCATTCTCTTCCGAGGCTTCTATGGGTAACTCTGCTCTTCCTTGCTCAGCCCAGTTAGACTCCTTTAACGGCAATGATGGTCCCATAGTATCCTCGGGTATCTCAGCATATGTTGCTCCCTCCGGCGGAGCGTCTGTGTCCCATAGTTCCTCATCAGGCGGTTCAATATCAACCACCTCACGACGCCCACTAAAGAGCTGTTCGATTCGTGAGGTGAGGTTCGTTAGCGCAGGCCTCATGATATGGCTCTGATGCAGCACAATTGTTTCCTCGCAAAGAGCGCTGAGTGAGTCCACCCCCTCTGGATCGGCCCCCAAAAATAGGCGGTAGCCAGCATCACTATCGCTCAGCACCAAGAGGCTATCGGCTTGAGGTGCCCACTGAGCAATGAGACGATGGGTTGTGAGGTTATCTTCCTCGGGATTATCAATAAACAGATGCCGATGGTTGCGGAAGAGATGAGTGCGACTCCATTCATTCTGTAGGATCTGCTTATTAAAAAGCTCCGTCTGCAAGCTAAAGTCAATGAGCGTCTCTTGCAGACAAAGCTGACGGAATTGATTGCTAATCGTTCGGGCAGCATTCAGAGCGTTCAGTCTGGCAGTTCGCTGTTCTCCACTGGGAACTGCCAATTCAAGCCGTCGATAGGCGTCATCGATGGAAAAGCCCTGGAGAGCAGCTTTATTCATGTTGTCCAACACTTGACTGATGATGCGGCTCCGTTCGATACGAATTCCGTCGAACTCAGCGCGGCCAATGGCCAGATCAACAAAGCTAGCCATATGATATTGGCTGGTCTCCAAATTCAAAAATGTGGGCTCTCGGCTGGGATCATCAAAGTCAGATTGGGTCGCCACCAAAGGCCAATATAGCTCCAAGGCAGAGCGAGCCAATGCGGCTGCGGTCATGACACGCACAGGTGGCCCTGGGGGTGCATCGGGACCTCGTAACGCGTCAAAGTAGGGCTGGGCCAACGTCTTTTGAGGAACCAAAACAAGCAGGTCATCACCACGCGTCCGTTCTTGGCGCAGCAGCCAACGGATCCGCTCTAGGGCTAGCGTGCTCTTTCCAGTACCAAAGGCCCCTGTAAGATGAATTTTGCGATGACTGTGTAGAAGGGGTAGTAGCTGCTCCAAAGCGACTCCTATATAGAACGTTCATTTACGAAACGCGCATATTCCTAATTTTTCTGAATTATCCTGTATAATTCTGCTGCAATTATTTATTTTCTAACAAAAGAGGCCATCATCGTGAACAGCGGATTTACCGCCACCGCAACTATCAAATTACCGGTCCAGCAGGTTTGGCGTTTTCTTGTCGACATGGAACAAAGTCCCGCCTGGATGAAGGGGGTCAATAAGATCACACCTGTGGGCCCGAACCACGGTTTGCCTAATGGTACCACTATGATTGGTGCTCGTTTTACAACCCATTTATCTACATCGGGGCAGGGTGCGCAACGGGAAGTCATGGTTACAGCCTGGGAACCCAATCACCGCTTTGCCCTCACGTCAAACGAGGGGGGTATTCTGACAACATATGAGTATTGCCTTCGGTCTAAGCGAGAGTATACTGAAATGACCTTACATGCAGAGTTCAGGGCAAGTGGCGTTTGGAGACTGATAGGTCCTTTGGTGACTTACATGATGAAGCGACATGATGGCAACCAGCTAGAACTCTTTAAGGAAGCAGCCGAAAAGTTCTATGCATCTAATGAAATCAACCAATTTCAAAAACTCTTAACCTAGTGGTATGACAAATTTGTGCCACTCTGGTTGTCCAGCACGCCAAGCTTGCCCTGTCCCGCTTTCTAAGTTGACCTGAGCAACTTGAGGAAGGGGTAAGCTTTTTAGCTCTACCTCCACATCATCCCCAATGTGTAACTGGAGCCAACCCAATGGATATTCGATCAATGCAGGTAGCACAACAAAGGCACACTCACCAGCACCTATGGAGTGCCGTTGAAGATCGAGGCGATGCGCGTGCCCTTGAAATACCCCGCGAACGTTGCCGTAGCATTCCAGCAACTTCAGCACCTTGTCCCCATTCCGTACACCATAGAATGATCTCCATGGCCGTTCCGTCTGCGACCAGGGAAGTAATAACTGATGAATAAAGAGGAGAACAGGTCGACCATCAGCCGTCGCCAATCCTTCCTCTAGCCGATTGAGTTCTCCATCCGATAGCCATCCATAGACAGGGTCATTTGGTAAATTTTCTTCGATCTGCTCGTCTGAATGACCATGAGAATTCAATAGAATCAGACGCGCTGTAGGTAGATCGATAGTGATTCCTATTCCAGATTCCAGCCCCCAAAGGTCTTCATAAAATGACCAGTTTCCCCCGCGGGGACAATCATGGTTACCAGGTAGAGCAAATACATGAGAACCAAGAGACATCAATCCATCAGCAATACGCTGATTCGATGCATAAAATTCCTCGTGAGGCATGTAGAACGACCCGCCACCACAGGTAACATCCCCTAGATGTAAAATCAGATCAAGTTCAGCTTGTTTTAGTTCTGTCAGCAACGTTGTAAACAGAATTTCAGAGTAACTTTGTAGCTGCACTGTTTCTCCAACGACATTGGTTCCTCCAAACCAAAGATGGGTATCCGAGCAGATGCCAACTCGATAGGTATCTCCCTCAGGGTCCTTGCCAACAAAACCATCGCCAACAGAATCATCGCCAACGGAAGTACTTCGTGACCGCACTATCGACTTTACCAAATCTTTCTTCATGACTAAAACCATTCCTCACTTAATTGCTCTAGCTGCCCACTCTCCTTAAGTTTTGTGAGTGCTATATTGATCTGCTCTTGCAGTATGGTAGCGTCGATGGATGAAGCGATGACATAAGGGACGGACTCAATTATTGGCCCTATGCCTATAATTGGATGTTCAGCTTGTGCTTGTACAAGTGTAACATTATCAACCAATATCCCATCTATGGTGGAATCGGCAAATAGGGCATCAACCGTATTTTCTGGTGATGAAAAGGAGAGTAGTTCGGGTGAATGACCGGCTCTCTGAATTCGTCGACCAATCATATCGCTCAATCCACCCCACTCGACTCCAATGCGACGCCCATTCAACAAAAGAAAAAGTGCTTCTTCACTGAACTTCCCATCCTCCTGCTGTACAAGTTCTTGACTCTTTGCATAGAGAGTGGAATCAAACCGCACAGCTAGACGAATCCCTGCATCAAAGTATGGTAGAGAATATCCTATGTCCTTGGTGAGCCTGGGGTCATACGGCAAAGCGCTCACAACGCTGTCTACCTGTTGAGTCTGCACCGCATCAATCAGGCTATCGAAGCCAATGGGTACAATCTCAACCGTCACTCCCCACTCAATTGCAATCTGCTTTGCCAATGCCAAATCAAAGCCAACCACTGAACCATCTTCGTCTAGCGACTCAAAGGGTGGAAAGCTGGGATCAATGCCGATTCGCCATGTGCCGCGTTGAATCATCTTCTCCCATGTGGGATCAACAGTAGGGGAGAAGATCTCCCGATATCCGACTCCTACTGCGACCAATGCAGCAATGCAAACAGCGATAAATAGGAAACGCAACCGTTGGGTCTTTATCATGTTTATACTCTGATCCGGTTCAAAACCGTAGGTTGGGCTCCCTGGTAGAGCAAGAGAGACCTACGATTTTGAAAGCGGGGCGTTGGTCATCCCTTCGTCCAGAAACTGAGTTTTTGGGCGGTTTGACGTTGATCCCACTCTGGCAGTCAAAAAACTCAGTTTCTTCCTGGACACAACGATGACTATGGCCGAAAGCGACCGCAGTATACCAGTGAGTTACTCAGAATTCGTTCCATACTGTTGAACCTCAAGGTAGATAGGTTTGGGTTCAAAGTCTGTGCTAACAAATGTATAGTAATCTTGATACGTTTTGGCATCCCACGGATAGCGGAAAGCCCACAATGCCATGGCCTCCAACCAAGGCCACTCCTCCTGGGCTATGCGGTATGCATCAATGGTGTACTCAATCCGTTGGCCGGGTCGCACAGCGCGAGTCCATCGAGGATGATCATTCCAGCCCCCTTCAGTAATCATGGCTTTCTTCGTTTCATCGCCATTCCGGACCATGATCTCGCGTAACAGCTCCGTTCGCCTGATGTTAATCAGATCAGGATCGGCTGGTTCGTCAGGAGGGAAACGAAAACCGTACGCATGAATGGCCAAAATATCAAAGTAGGGTGCAGCACCAGCGCTATACATCTGCTGGAGGAAGACTAAGTCATTGGTTGCCGTTGGATCATCTGCTGTGGCCAGGGTTGGTGCCAATGCCCCGGCCAGTATCTGAACATCCGGATTGGCATCCTTAACCATGGGGTAAACAATGGCGAGCATCTCCACATACTTGGTGGCATCGACTGCTTCATACCCCCATTCCAACCCCAAATTGGGTTCATTCCAGATAATGATGTAATCAACCTGATTAGCGTATCGGCTTGCAAATTCAGCGGCATATCGACCAAAATCACCAAATTGCTCCCTGTCCAGATAGAGAGGGGTTGTCTCCTCGGGTCTCGCCCATTCTGGTACAAAACCTAGGCGGGCAATCACCTTCAGTCCCTGACGGTTGGCGTGCTGAATAACCATGTCTGTATGCTTCCACTTACGGGCATCTGGTCGTGGTTGCACATAAGCCCAAGGAAAGTACTCGACAATCCACGTGGCACCCATCTCGCGCACCATCTCCAAAGTGCGTCGAATCTTTTTTTCTTCAACTTCATCGGTCAAGCGGGTATGAACGCCCATCTTGGGGTTGATGGTTTCGACAGTTTGCTGGGGACCAAGAGCCAGCATTTCGTCGGTATATTGCATAGAAAAAAGGGCGACTGCTAGAACCAGCAAAATCGAAAGAAGGGTGACAAGAGGGTAAAAAAACTGATTCGGATAACGCCGCAAAAACTTCAAAGTCTCGTTTAGCTCCACAAAAAGTTTTTAGTATATTTTCAGTGAGTTTACAATCAGTAGATTGTCATGTCAATGCAAGGTGCCTCGACGAATGTATCCCAAAATGGGGAGAATATTTACACCTCGAGTGCGTTGCCCCTAAATCTGGGTCGCATCCTGCCTCAACCCCTCGGACTTGTTCCTTGTGTAACAAAAGTGGCACTGTCCGGAGCGAAAGGAATGACATTGATATCTGCTCTGGAAATTGGAGACGGATTCAGATGGATTAGCAGAATCTTTTCATCCTCCATGGTGATCTTGATCCATGAAAACTACTGAGTATACAATAGGTTATTTTGTTAATGTGAGCTAGTTTAAGGTTTTTGATTATACGTTAAGTGATTTGAGGTGGCAAGTGAAATGGGCGTTACCTCAAAGCCCATGCTATAATCTCAGCGGCAGAATCAATGACTTCTCAGTAGTCTAAAGTGCAGTTGTGTTGAGAACGGTTGATTTCAATGTTTCTATGGTAGAAACCAAGCACGGCCCTCAAACGGAGCTGAGTATAGACGTACAGTTATTATCCAATTAATCGTATATATAGTCCGCCAGTTTAATTTTGTCCCTACTTTTGTGCCATTCAGTCTAAAGAGTTCCAAAAAGTGAGAACATCCCAGCTTCACGGTGACAAGTTTCCCGTCTGAGCGGGAACATCTCTGGCATTCACAAGGGCAAGGGGTTTATCTGGCTATCTATAAGTTCAGGTGTTATTTATTATGCAACCACGTTACCCACAATCTTACGGCTCTTTCCAGGATCGTTGGAACTCTCTTACGACCACACAGAAGATCTTTGTTGGAATTGCTGGCCTTATCCTACTTTACGCCTTTCTTGGTGGAGTCGGCATCTTTGGGCGGCTCATGGATCCAGGCTATCTGGTTGCCGTAGCGACCATTATCTTTGTAGCCTTTCCTGTCCATGAGTTTGCCCATGCAGCAATGGCCGTCAAGTTAGGTGATCAGACGCCCGAATACCAGGGGAGATATACCCTCAATCCGCTTGTACATATCGATCCCATGGGCGCAGTGCTCATTCTATTTACCGGGTTTGGTTGGGCAAAGCCTGTGCAATGGAACCCGCGCAATGTAAGTATCGATCCGAAAGTGGCCTCCATTCTTGTCTCATTGGCAGGACCGATAAGCAACTTAGTGCTTGCCGTCATTGCCATGATCTTATGGTCCTCCTTTCTGCCGCAGATCGATTTTGTGCGACGATTTATTGATTTCTTCGTCTTTATTAATGTTTTACTCTTTGTATTTAACCTAATTCCTATCCCGCCGCTGGATGGTTCCCATGTTCTATTTGCCCTACTGCCAGATGATCTCTATCAGTTTCGGGTAATCTTGGGGCAATATGGCATGCTTCTCCTGCTCGTCATTATCTTTGCGGGTAGCCAAATTATTCTAGCCCCCACGGTTACAATCATTGAATTTTTGTCCGGCATCTTTTTGTAGAGGTTGAGTCGCCATCTATGGGTCTATTGGCTCAAATCGTCTATCGAGGAAAGCAGTTTGTCACAGGGTTTGCTGCCACCATTTCAAAAGCAGATTTAGTGACCGTACAGGGCATACTTTCATCGGATCAGTATGCCCTCTTTCAACAAATGCCGATCGATGCGCAAAGGCATAGCCTGAACGTGCTGATGGCTCTACAAAGAGCAGGTTATTCAGATCCGGATCTGGCTTCAGCGGCACTTCTCCACGATGTAGGCAAAGTTGCAGCAAACAATGCCGGCGTACCCATCACACTTTGGATACGGGGTCCACTAGTGATTCTGGAAATACTATCCCCTCTCTTGCTCCAAAGATTGGCATCCCACGATATTCAACAGGGCTGGCGTTATGCTCTCTACGTACAGCAGAACCATCCAGAAATTGGTGAGCGTTGGGCTGCTGAAGCAGGATCTAGCGAAGTAAGTTGTTGGCTTATTGCCCACCATCAGGATAAGCAGAGAACGTTGGCCGAGGAACCGGTGGGACACCATAAGCGTCGTCAATTGTTAGCGGCTTTACAGTGGGCGGATTCGAGGAATTGAGTATTGTTTCAGCACTTCAGCATTCAATATTTTAGCATTGGGCGCTGACAAGCTGATTAATCAACTAGCTGACTAGCAGTTAGGAATGTAACTACCCAAAAGGCAAAGAGGAGAGAACAAACACCGATGTCAAAACCTGTTATTACAATTATCGGTTTAGGCATGACTGGAACGAGCCTAGGCCTAGGGTTGAAGCGTGCGGAAGGCAATTTCGAGGTCGTTGGCCATGATAAAGACCCAGGGGCCGCGGGCGATGCAACCAAAATGGGAGCCGTAGATCGCACAGCGTGGAATTTGTTCCGCGCTTGTGATGGGGCTGAGCTTGTGGTACTTGCTACTCCTCTTGGTGAGACAGAAGAATTGCTCAAGCTCATTGCCGATGACTTGCGGGAGGGCTGTCTTGTGTTGGTCATGGCCAAGGTTATGCAACCTGCCCTAGACATAGGGGCGAAGTATCTGCGACAGGACATACACTTTGTTGTGGGCCATCCAATTCTATCAGGCGTGGGTGGTGCTTTAACAGCGCGCCCAGACCTCTTTGAAGAGATTCCATTTTGCCTCGCAACGAGTACAGAGACAGATGCCAGCGCTTTGCAACTTGCTAGTGACTTTGTAGAGCGGATGGGTGCCAAACCACTCTATATGGATGTTCACGAACATGATGGCCTCATTGCGGCCGTGGAGCAATTGCCCCAGTTTGTTGGCGCTGTCCTGCTGCAATCCATTTCGGACTCACCCGCCTGGGTAGAGGGTCGTCGCCTAGCCGGGCGGCAGTTTGCCCAAAGTACCGAATTAGGAAATAGTCCCGAGCGCCTCTTCCATGATTTCCTCAGTAACCGAGAAAATCTGATTAGTCGGATCGATCAACTTCAGCGTACCCTAGCGGATTGGCGTGACAAATTAGCAGAGGATACCTTGACGGTTGACGAGGCAGCGGATAATGGTTCAACGGCTGAGGTAAGCCAAACAACCACGGGGGCAGATGAAGTAAAGACAGGAGAAAAGACTCAAGAAGCAAACCATAGTCTGCTTACGGCCATCCGCAGCGTATGGAAAACCCGAGAAAGTTGGGAGGTGCAGGCGATCCTCAAAGATTGGGAGATGGTTCCCCAAATCGAGACTCAATCTGGTGGCGGATTTATGCAGCAGATGTTCTTCGGTAATCTATTCCGCTCAAAATCCAGCGGGCGTGAACCATCGAGCCAGCAACGAGAGTAGAATAGGCTATTGAAACTCATCATTCAGATCCCCTGTTATAATGAATCTGAGGTGCTTCCCCAAACCCTGGCTGCTTTGCCGCCGGAACTACCCGGCATCGATACGGTTGAATATCTGGTGGTGGACGATGGAAGCACGGATGATACGGTTGACGTGGCCAAGGCTCATGGCGTTCACCACATTGTACGTTTAACGCGCAATAGGGGACTAGCGCAAGCCTTTCGAAGCGGTGTTGATGCAGCCATTCAGCAGGGTGCGGATATTATTGTCAATACGGATGCGGACAATCAGTATGTTGGTGAAGACATTGTTGAGCTAATTCGCCCCATCTTTGAAGGTAAGGCAGATATCGTTGTTGGAGACCGGGGCGTAGCTCAGCACCCCCACTTCTCGCCCATTAAAAGGTGGCTTCAGCGGTTGGGGAGTTGGGTCATTTCCAAAGCAGCAGGATTCCCTGTCCCGGATGCCACCAGCGGTTTTCGCGCATATACCCGTAAAGCGGCGATGAACATTGTGGTGCTGAGTGAGTACTCCTATACACTAGAGACTCTCATCCAGTCTGGTGCAAATCACACGGCCCTTACTTATGTACCCATTCGCACCAACGCCCCCACTCGGCCCTCTCGCCTACATAAGGGTAACTTCAACTTTGTCTCTTATCAAGGTGTTACCATCATGCGGGCCTACACCATGTATCGGCCGCTACGCGTCTTTGCCATACTGGGTGCTCTGCTTCTTGCCGGTGGAGTCGCTATCAGCGTGAGATTCCTCTACTTTTATCTACTTGGTTCTGGTAGCGGTCATATTCAATCACTCATCCTAGCAGCCATTCTACTGATCGTCGGGTTTCAGACGGTGTTAATTGGCATTCTGGCCGATCTGATTGGTTTTAACCGAAAAATGCTAGAAGAGATGATGTTACGGCTACGGACAATCGAAGCAGACCAGAATAATCGTTCGTTATGAGATTTGTTTTAATTGGTCCTGTTTATCCGTACCGAGGCGGCATTGCCCACTATACGACACTTTTTGCCCAGACACTTGTCGAAAGAGGTCACGAGATTCAGCTGATCTCCTTCAGCCGTCAATACCCATCCTGGCTTTACCCAGGCAGCAGTGATGTGGATCCAAGCGAGAATCAGTTCACAGCCCAGGATCCCAACTACTGGCTTGATTCGATGAACCCCCTGACGTGGATACAGACCTTTTGGCGGATCCGCCGTTTTGAACCAGATGTGCTTATTTTACAGTGGTGGACAACCTTTCTTGCTCCTCTTTGGATGACGCTGGGATTTCTGTTCCGCCTAACAACCAACTGTCCGCTCGTCTTTATCTGCCACAATGTATTACCCCACGAGTCTCGCCCATGGGATAGGTGGCTTACCCGTTTTACATTGGCGTGGGGTAGCGCCTTTGTTGTTCAATCACATACAGAACAAGAACGCCTGCAGCGTCTGATTCCATCAGCCTCCACAACAGTTGTCCCCATGCCTGCATTCAACATGTTTGAGGAGATGCAAATTGACCAACCAACCGCTCGAGGGCACCTAGGGATTGATCTGGAAGCTCAAGTGATCCTCTTCTTTGGCATTGTACGCGCTTACAAAGGGCTAGACCGGCTACTAGACGCCATTCCGGCGGTTCGTGCACAGGTTGACCACCTCAGCTTGTGGATTGTTGGTGAATTTTGGGAAAATAAAGACGAATATTTACAGCAAATTGAGCGATTAGGATTAGGTGACTGTGTATCCATCGTGGATCGATACGTACCTAATGAAGAGGTTGTAACGTATTTCTCTGCAGCAGATGTCCTGGCGGCTCCGTATCGGTATGTGACTGGCAGCGCCGTGGCCCAGATGGCCGTGAGCTTTGGCCTACCTGTCGTGCCAGAGGAGATTGTAGCCGCAACAACAAATCAAACTGACGGCTCAGAGACGTCTGAGCGACCAGAACCAGAGTACTCAAATGAGGCTCTAGGGCGAAATCGATCCGTGGGAGATGCCATAACACCAGGAGACTCTGCCCGTGGAGAATCTATCAGGCAGGATATGGACACTCTAGCCATGAGTCTGATTGATTTTTTTGAGGAGCATGGCAGGCGGCAATCTAATTACCCAGAGAGCGTTGAGGCTATTCAAAGCAACGGGTGCAAAAAAAGTAAGCTATCCATTGAAGCAAAGAAGCGTTGGCATGATCTCGCCAAAGCAGTCGAATCAGCCGTTTTAGGAAAGAGAATTCAATAATTTGGTCATTTGACGGGGTCATACTTGAATGGTGAATGGTGAACAAATTTGCTTCCAAGACGTCTTCATTCATTATTCGCCATTCGAAATTTTCTTGACAACGTGCAAGAAGTCATGAAGTATAGACGAATCGATAAATGCTACCCAACTTTCCATTAGCCTGCCCGGCTTGCCAGCGTGAGCTGATTTCACACAATATAGATCTCAACTGTGTAGACTGCGGAAACAGATATTCAGTGACGCTTGGTATTCCCGATTTGCGTCTACCGCATGAAGAGACGCCCGAAGCGGAAGCTCGTTTGGTTCAGCAGTTGCTTGAAGCGTACGAAACGTCTGACTTTCGGGATCTGGCTCTTTTACGAGTCCAGGCGCGCCCGACTACGGAGCAACGAAAGCAGAAGTTTGCCGACTATAACTTGATGATTCGGGAGCGCAGCACGCGCTTTCATACCATGTTCACTCAGCGGCTCGAAGAGACTTGGTGCATAGCTGATAGGCGGGTGGCATTGGATATCGGCTGTGGAATCGGACCAGGGATACTGGCCTTGGCCCAAGAGTTTGATTTGGTTGTAGGGTTAGATGTTCATCTTTCGGCGTTGCTAGTAGCCAAAAAGATGGTTGAAAGTGAGGGCCTTGAGAATGTGCTTCTAGTCCAAGGCTCGGCCTTGGCGCTACCTTTTGTCGAAAAGCAATTTGATTATACGATCGCCATTAATGTCTTGGAGCATGTCTTCAAACCAGATATTATGTTACGTGAAGTCTATCGCACGTTATCATCAGGTGGCATCTTTAGTGGGGATTCTCGCAATCGCTATGATCCATTCTTCCCCGAACCTCATGTAGGGTTGCGTTGGCTTGGCTTCTTACCTAGAGAGCTCATGGAGCCGTATGTGAAGTGGCGAATGAATGTAAACTATGACCATACATTTCTACTCTCCTACTGGGATCTAAAAAACGCGGCCACTAAGCAATTTGGCTCAGAGTGGCGCGTCGTTCTGCCAGATGTGGCCGCCTACGGAGTCAAGTCACCGATTATTCGCCACCTTGTTGAGTTGGCTCATCAATATGAAACGATAGAAGCAGGCACTCGCCATCTTTCACCGACCCATTTACTCTTTGCAAGGCGAAGGGGGATAAATGATTAAATTATCCGTTATTGTCCCTACTCTGAATGATTCCCTAATTCGCAATGTCGTAGAGCGAATCCAAGTCGAGCTAGAATCACTCGGGCCAAATCAGTACAAGAGCGAAATCATCGTCGTGGGGAAAGATGATGCGTCGCGCCTAGCAAATCTGTCAGATATCCGCTTCCTCGATACGGGGAACCCTGTTGGTGCATCTGAGGCACGAAATCGAGGGATTCACGCAAGTACAGGAGGCTGGCTTCTCTTTGTCGATTCAGATTGTCTAGTTCAGCCTGGGTGGGCCACGGCCATGACGGAGCGACTGGCTGCAGGTGAATCGGTCGTTGGGGGTGGCGTTACCTTTCCTACCGAAGGCTACTGGCCACTCGTTTATAACCTATCACTTTTTCACGAGTATTTAACTAGTCGGGAACGGCGCGAGATGCGCTATCTTCCAACGCTCAACCTAGCCGTCAAGCGCTCGGTGGTCGATGATGTGGGTCTAATGGATGAAATGATGAAGCGAGGCCATGATATGGATTGGACCATTCGTATGGCACAAGCCGGGTACCGACTTGTCTTTGAGCCGAAGGCCGTCGTCTCTCACCATCCTGCCCGTACAGAGTTTCGCACCGTTTGGCGAGATGGCATACGGGGCGGTTACTACAATCGGCTGAACCGTCAGAAATATGATGACTACTACCAGACGCCTGGCATTCTCTCTCGCCCCTGGCTGGTGAGACTACTGTCGCCCTTGATCGCCTTGGCAGTGACGGGACGCATCTTCCTGCGGACGCCCGGAATGCTGAGGTTTATCCCAACCGCACCCGGTATCTACTTAACCAAAGTTGCTTGGTGTGTGGGGGCAAGCCTGCAAAACGAGCCAGGGAGGATTTGAACGTTTGAAAACTATACTAATCACTGGTGGGGCTGGATTCATTGGCTCTCATTTGGCTGATGCCCTGCTTCAGGAGAACCATCACATCCGGATTTACGATTCGCTCATTCCCCAGGTTCATGATGGTGAACAGAATCGGTGGCCAGCTTATCTAAATAAGAACTGTGAAACGATCCAAGGCGACGTACGGAACCGAGAGCAACTGAAGCTTGCTCTAAGGGGTGTCGATGTAGTGTATCATCTAGCTGCCCGAGTCGGCGTCGGACAATCCATGTATGAGATTCAGGGGTACTCGGATGTCAATATTGGCGGCACTGCTACCCTGCTCGATATTATCGTTAATGAGTCCCCGATTCGCGATCGGATCGCCAAAGTTGTGCTGGCATCGTCCATGTCAAATTATGGGGAAGGGGCGTATCGATGTCCCATACATGGCACGGTTGCGCCTTCGGTACGCTCGGTTGAACAGTTGAGCGCAAAAGAGTGGGAGATGCGCTGTCCTGGCACTGATGAAAATGACCGGCCCTGCTCAGAGCCATTAACGCCTGTACCAACCAGCGAGGCCAAGCAGCTAGAGCCGATGAGTATCTACGCCATTACAAAAAAAACACAGGAAGAGATGTGTCTTGTGACTGGGCGTACTTACGGTATACCTATGGTTGGTCTGCGTTTCTTTAATACCTATGGCTCCCGGCAGGCGCTGTCCAATCCGTACACGGGCGTGCTGGCTATCTTCTGTAGTCGGCTGCTTAATCAGAAGTCACCACTAATTTATGAGGATGGTCAGCAGGTACGAGATTTTGTTCACGTGTCTGATCTGGTTCAGGCTGCGCGATTGGTGATGGATCATCCAGAAGCAACAGACAAAGTCTTCAATGTTGGTACCGGGCAGCCCATCACTATCCGCGAAATTGCTGTAGCCTTGGCTGAATATATGGATGTACCGGTTGCTCCCCAATTGACCCAACAGGCGCGCTCAGGTGATATCCGCCACTGCTACGCAGATATTGAGCAACTAAAGGGCCTTGGCTATCGACCAAAGATGACCTTTGAGGATGGGCTTGACGAGCTTGTAGAGTGGGTTAGCAGCCAGATCCCGGCTGATTCGTTTGAGAAAGCCCAAGAACAGCTGGTGACCCGCGGCTTGGCTGTATAGAGGTAGCCGTTCACGCCTCCCGTCGGCTGAGCTTGTCGAAGCCGAAGCGCCCCTTCGAGAAGCTCAGGGGGTTGAACGGCTACGTATTGAGAAAGGTTGATTGATGTCAGAAGCACCCCTTGTCTACGCCATTGTCACCAACTGGAATGGCCTGGAGGATACCACCGAGTGTGTAGAATCTATCTTAGCTTCTTCCTATGAAAACTTGGCCGTTGTCATCGTGGATAATGGTTCGACAGACGGCTGTGCAGAAATTTTGGCAGAGCGCTTTCCCCAAGTTCCCCAGGTGCGTACGGGGGAAAATGCAGAAGTGACGGCAGCCTACAATAGCGGCCTACGTCATGCCTTGTCTCATGATGCAGATTACCTGCTCATGCTAAACAACGATACTACCCTCCATCCTGAGATGGTAAGCCACCTAGTTGATACAGCTCAGCAAAACAGACAAATCGGTGTTTTAACGCCCAAGATATACTACTACGATCGGCCCGATCTGATTTGGTTTGCCGGTGCCCGCTGTCACGCCTGGGATTTTGGGGCCTACGATCGGGGTGAAGGTGAAAAAGATGGCCCTGATAACAGTATGGCAAAGGAGACCGAGTACGCGTGGGCCTGCGGAATGCTCTTCTCGCGAGCGTTGTTGGAGAAGATTGGTCTCTTTGATACTCGCTTCTGGCTCTACTATGATGATGTCGATATCTGTCTACGCGCTCGCAAAGCAGGCTATCTGATCTGGTATGTACCGGAGGCCAAGATGTGGCACAAAGTAGGAGAGAGCACGGGTAGTGATCGCTTTGCCAGGACGTGGGGGAGGAGCAAGATGCTGCTCTATCGAAAACACGCAACCGGGCTGCATCGGGCGGCTTTGGTGGGCTATGCATTTGGCCATTCCCTCTATCGCCAGATCTTACCTAGCCCCTTCAGCCAGAAGATAAACAATCATTATGGGGCTTATCTCTCTGGGCTATGGGAGGGATTGGGTTGGCAAGAACCGAGAACCTCAGGAACCGAGAGTCCAACAGAAAGAGGATGATCACAATTAATGAATAGACGTGTCTTGGTCATTGGATTAGATGGGGCTACGTGGGACCTCATGAGACCGTGGATGGCTGAGGGCAAGCTCCCCAATTTGCGTGCACTTTGCGAGGTTGGCGCATCCGCTCCTCTAACTTCTACCATTCATCCAGTAACAACCCCAGCGTGGACTTCCTTTTTGACTGGTCAGCAGCAAGGCAAGCACGGCATCTATGATCACGTACGGCGGCGTCCGGACAGCTATAAGATGGAGATTACCAATGCCTCCATGATTCAGTCACCCATGCTCTTTGATTACATCGGTCAAGCAGGAGGACGTTCGATTTCCCTCAATGTCCCGTACACATTTCCACCTCGACCTATTCCAGGGGATATGGTGAGCGGACTCTTTGCGACCATTGTTGGGCCGGAGATTACTGAACCGCCAGAGCTATATGACGAAATTTCTTCTCTGGTGCCGGATTATGTGGTTCACCCTGATTTTGATCCCCACGCCTCAGATCCCCTACAAGACTTTCTGACCAAGTACCTTACCTGCATTCGCAATCGGGTAGAGGTGGCTCGTTATCTAATGCAAAAAGAGCCTTGGTCATTTTCCATTGTTGTCTTTATGGCAACCGATCAGATCCAGCACGCCTACTGGCACTTTATGAGTGAGCATGGGCCGGATGATCCTGATGTGGGTCACCTTCATGACGCAATTCTGCAGGTCTATCAAGCGATTGATGCCGAGATTCCCGCGCTGCTTGAGCAGACCGATGAGGAGACGTTGGTGCTGGCCATGTCAGATCATGGTGCTGGTGAACTGCATCGCTTTGTCAACCTCAATCGCTGGCTCTCCGACGAAGGGTTCCTGACATTCAAGCAAAAGCGTACCAACTTGAGTTCATTACTTATCAAGCAGGCCGCGACCCTTTACAAGCGATATTTGCCCGCTCCTTGGCGCTTTCAGGTGCGGAAGCGGCTGGGGCAAAATTTTGATCGCGCCAAATCAGAGATGGAGTCTCAGCTCTTTGCCTCGCCCATGAATTGGGGCAAGAGCAAGGCGTACTCAATGGGCGCGTGTGGAAATATTTTTGTCAACCTACGCGGTCGTGAACCAGAGGGGACAGTTGAACCAGGAGACGGGTACGAAGCGCTTTGTCAATCGATTGTGGCCAAACTCTCGACATTGCGCGATCCGGAGACGAATGAGCAACTGGTCAAGGAAGTTCACCGACGAGAGGCAATTTACCATGGCCCTTATCTTAACCAGGCCCCTGATCTGATTGTTGAGTGGCGGGATTACCGCTATTGGGGACGTGGCCGCTACGATCAGAATGATCCTCCCCTCTTTCAAGAGGCGAAGACGTGGGATTTTAGCGGGCTTCCCCTAACGGCCACCCATCGGCCAGAGGGCATTCTGATTGCCCACGGGCCGGGCGTACCAGCCGATTTATCGATTGACCAAGCCAAGCTGATTGATCTGGCGCCCACAATCCTCGCTTATCTAGGCATTCCTGTACCCCAAGCCATGGATGGACGTCCGCTGGCTGAGCTATTTTTCCCTGACTTTTTGGATGTCGAAACAGATTCAAAAGAATTGGTGCGGGATGAAGAAGGTGCCTTCTCCTTCTCGGAGAGCGATGAGCGCAAGATCATGGAACGCCTGGAGAATCTAGGTTATCTGTGAGCCGCAAACCTTCCCCTAGTGGACAGCCTCTTTCAAATCAACACTCGGCTCCGTTTGAAAACGACCGCAGTATCGCTGAGTCCGGTCAAGAATCTTTTGACGCTTCCTCAACTGATGGGAAGCAGGTAAGGACCGTACGCACTGTTGTCCGCAATTCTGGCTATACAGCCCTCTCAGATCTGCTGGATAGGGTCGCCAACATTTTTATTATTGTCTATCTTTCGCGGAATTTGGGGGCTGGATCCGTTGGAATCTATACCCTAGCCGTTAGCTACTTTTTCATTGGTTCGCGCTTTGCTTTCTGGGGACTGGATCATCTTCTTATCCGAGACACGGCCAAGCAGAGCGGCGACGTAGGTAAGTACGTTGTCAACTTCGTCTTTTTGCGAGCGCTGCTTTCACTTGCTGTTATTGGCATCATTTCCGGTTTTGTTTGGGTGATTCCGTATGGGGCGGACGTTCGGCTAGTGATTTTGATCTTTCTGTGGGGTATCCTCAGCGAGAACATTATCAATATTGCTGAGGCTGTCTTTATTGCCGTTGAGCGAATGGAGTTTCTCAGCCTTGTGGCCCTCTTTAGCGGCCTGGTGAAGCTGATAAGCTGCTTTATCGTCATTGGTATGGGTGGCGGCGTGTCACACGTAGCGATTGCGTTGCTTGTTTCAGGCATTCTCAGCCTATTTCTCTCTCTTTGGCTTTTAAGGCCCTTTATTGGTGCGGCGTCTTTGGCCATTGATCTAGGATTTTGCAAAGAGCAGTTGATTGTTGGACGCCCTTTTTTTGTGGTGGCCGTTACCTATATCCTCAATAGCCGCCTCGATACGATCCTTCTCTCGCTCTTTATCAGCAAAGAAGAGATTGGATTCTATGGCGCAGCCGTGACCGTTGTCACCGCATTGACGATGATCCCCCAGGGAATTGGCACAGCCCTTTTTCCCATCTTTGCCCGGGTTGGCCAACGAAAAGAATCGGAAAGCAGGTTTAGTAGTGGCGTTGGCCGCCGTCAAGCCAACGCCACCGAAGGTGAGCCGCAGACAGATGTTCAGCCTGCAAGCCAAGACGGTTTGCTAAGCGAGAAATACCGGCAGATCTTCAAGTACATGATTATCGTTGCTCTGCCGTTAAGCCTTGGCTTGTTGGCCGTGGCCGATGGGACCGTACGTCTTGTCTTTACCTCCGCTTTTGTCGAGACGGCACCTGTGCTACGTATCTTGGCACTCTTTATTATTTTCAATGGCCTAAATGTGTTGAATAGCCGGATGCTGATTGTGGCCAATCGACAAGATCTGATTGCCCGATTTCAGGCGCTTACCTTAGGGATCAATGTCGTCTTGATTGTGCTTCTGGTCCCCTCCTTTGGCATTGTTGGGGCTGCTATGGCGAAAGTGCTCACCATTGCCATACTCTATCTACTGCTTCGCCGGGCCGTTTTTACCTCTGTGCTTTCTTTCTCCATCCTGGACCTGATGAGAAAGCCCATGCTGGCCGGATTAGGAATGTTTGGTGTTGTTTTGCTACTTCACTCAGGTGGCCTATGGGTGCAGATAGGTGTGGGGGGTCTTATATACGTCATGCTAATCTTGTCATTGGGTATTGTCACCCCGGAGGAACGGGGGCTTTGGCGAAGCGTCTTAAAACTATAGATGGCCAGAAAAGTTCTGTTCCCACTCCGCAGAATGTTCTAGAGTAAAGTAGACAAGGGCTAGGGACAAGTTCTGCGTTACACAGGGTCCCTCAGAGAAGGCACAGAGTCCACGGCGTGGCAGAGCTACAAAGTTACACAGAGATACGCGGAGGAGTCACAGAGCTTCACTGAGAAAATAGCAGTTCATCTTGGTCTAAAGAAACCGAGTTTTTCGACTATACAACGAGATTTTAGCACCCAATTAGCCTGACTTCTTCGACAAACTACTCGAAACCGTAAAAAACTCGGTTTCTGAGTTCGGTAAGGTGAACAGATATCTGAGAAATATAGAGAGAACAAATTCTCTGTGAATCTCTATTTTCTCTCTGTGAATCTCTGTGTAATTGCGACTCAGTGTAATCTGGCAAAGTAAATAAGGAGACTTGAATGGATGTTGATGAGTCGGGTCGTCTGTTGATCGTTGGCTGGGATGGCGCAACCTTTGATCTGATTAAACCCTATATTGACCAGGGGCTTATGCCTAATACCCAAAAGCTTTTGGCTCAAGGCGCCCACCGAGTATTGAATTCAACCATTCCAACCCTCTCACCAACGGCTTGGACCTCTTTCTTCACTGGTAAGAATCCAGGACGCCACGGCACGTTTGATTTTGTCTATCGGCGTCCTGGCACCTACGAAATTCTTTCGACGCGCAATCATCTGCCGTCATTAGGGACATTGTTTCACTGGATTAGCCAATCGGGTAGGCAAGTGGGTACGCTAAATGTTCCTTTTACCTACCCTCCTCAGCCAGTTAACGGATTCATGGTCTCTGGATTAGGTGCCGATCTCAACTGGGAGTTTGCCCATCCACCAGCCTTGCGCGACGAACTTCTTTCCAGGGACTACCGGATCGACAATCCTGTGCATTACCAGGGTGACAATGATGAGGCCTACCTGGATGCGGCCTTAGAGACCAGTCGCATTCGGGCCGAGACCGCTTTAGAGCTAATGAAGAGCCGTCCTTGGGATTTCTTTATGGTGGTCTTTATGAATATCGACCAACTTCTGAGCTTTGTCTGGCACCATATGGATGAGAGCCACCCGCGCCATGATCCAGAGCTAGCGCACTTGGGTGACAAGATCAAGGAGCTTCATCAATATTTGGATCAAGTTCTTGGCGAAATGATGGCCCTTGCTGGCGATGAGACAACGGTCATCTTGGCCTCCGATCACGGAATGGGGCCTCTATACAAAGAGGTCTTCCTGAACAACTGGCTACGCGAAGCAGGCTACATGATGGACCAGCAGCCACAAGTTGCCAAGGGAACGTATTGGCACCTGATGCGGCGGCTCGGCATTACCCGTGAAGGTATCTGGCGTAGAATCGGTCGCGCTCGTACCCAACAGATGAAGGCCCTTCTCCCGGAAGTGCTCCACTGGCTGATCCCAACAGAACATCCGGATCTGGCCAACCAGATCGACTGGTCAAAGACAAAGGCGTACGGGTTTGGGAACATTGGGCAAATTTATGTCAACTTAGCTGGCAGGGAACCCATGGGGATTGTTCAACCAGGTGAGGAGTATGAGGCCTTAGTGAATGAGATAAAAGAGCAGCTATACAAGCTAGCCGATCCAGAGAGTGGTGAACTCCTTGTCGATAAGGTCTACACGAAGAGCGAATTGTACGAAGGTCCTCATGTAGATTTAGCACCTGATCTGAATGTTATCATGAAGGATTACAGTTACATTACCCAAATGCGGCGAGAGCTAGCTTTTCGGGATGTAGTGCGTCCGTTTCTAGGCATGAGTGGCTTCCATCGAAGAGAAGGCATCTTTGCCATCAAGGGCCCTGCTATCCAACAGGGAGAATTTGAGCCAGCATCGATTTTGGATGTGACACCAACAGCACTCTACCTAATGGGATTAGAGATTCCAGATGATGTGGATGGTTCGGTTATGGTGGATCTTATTGAGCCAGATTTCCAATCTCAGCATCCCATTCGGACTGTCCAATCTACAGTTATTGCAGAAATGGGTGAAGTGCTCACAAACGAAGATGAAGAAAAGGTACAAGAGCGTTTGCGCGCTCTAGGGTATCTGAAGTAAGATATATTTGAAGTAGGTAACTGGGTGTATATGGAGGTGTCCTAAATAGTCCCTAGCACAATATATGGAGGGTCATATGCTTGCCAAGTGTGGAATAGTCTTTCTACTTGCGTTGTTCGTGACAGTGTCATATACAAAATCGATTCATGCAAGCGGCGAGGAAATTTGTCTCCTTTGTCCGCAGTGTAACCCGTCTACTACATCTTCAGTCAGTTCAGGTGGGAGTGGACCACCAGGCACCGGCTGGTGGACCTTTTGGCAAATTCAAAATATTGATACCACTGCCGGAGTAGTTCATATGACTGCCTACCAGCGTGAAGGTGATGGTACGGAGCAGGTTGGTAGTGAATCGTTTGATATTGGTGTAGGTAACGCGCTTGCCTACAATCCGGGCCAGACTCCTAACATCAATAATGGCCTCATTGGTTTTAGCGGCGATATCAACTTCCGAGATGGCTCTGTGGTTATCTGCGCAGATCGTTCGATTGTTGCTGTTGCTCAGCTAGGTAATAATCAATCTGGCACGGTAGGTACAGGCGGCGGTACGGCAACCTCGTTTTCACAAGCCATGACTCTTAGAAATGCTTCTACCACTGTCAATTTCCCATTGGTTAAGAATAACTTTAATGGTCAGACGACCACGTTCTACATCCAGGCGGCCGGTGCAGATGCCAATGTGACTATTACCTACAGCATGAATGATGGTACAACCCACACCGAAACGCGCAACATTGCTGCTAACCGCATGTGGCAGTTCAGCCCTTCGAATGCCTCTCCAGCTATCGCCAACACCAACTGTGGCGCTGGTGGAACGTCTCCCTGTCAAGGTGCTGCCACTGCCGTATCAAGCAGCGGTCCCATTGTAGGTGTTGTTGTAGAACACCCTGACGCAGGTGCACCTGCAGCATTAGTACTAAGCACCCGTGGTTTGACAGCTACAGACCAAGGCACCAAGCTGTTGGCCCCAATCATCAAGAATGACTTCAATGGCTCTACGACAGGTTTCTCAGTACAGAATACGGATACGACGACTGCTGCTTCTGTTGAAATCGTCTTGACTGTTACCAACTCACGCAACCCAGATGTTGCTATCGGTGCCCAGTTCCGTCAGACTGTATCCATCGCGGCAGGCGAATCAGTGGTATTCAACAATGCTCGTAATAACATTGGTCGTATGCCAATAGGCACATTTGCCTCAGCAACCGTAGAGTCAATAAGAGGCCAAAAGCTCGTCGGAACAGTGAACGAAAACAACAACGGAAAGAAGGCAGTGTATGCGGCCTTCTGTGTCGAAGGTTGTGGTGCTGATGGCAACAGCACACCCACAACGACCAAAGTCGCTGCTCCACTAGTTAAGGAATTCTTCCGTGGCAAGACAACTGGGATAACCGTTGCCAATGCTGGCACAGCCAGTACGAAGATTATGGCATCGTATACAGATGCCGTTGGCACGACGCGTGTCATAGAATCATCAGCGGAAGTGCCTCCAGGCGGAGCCATCTCATTTTTTTCCATCTACACAAACCCAGGCGATCGCTTTATCGTGTTAGCAGGTTTCACCGACTTCAATGACTTCTTCGATACCAAGAACTCTGTCATATTAGAATCCAGTGATGGGACAACACCCATTGTCGCGATTGTCCAGGAATCTGATCGAGATGGTGATTTCATTGCTCTTGACATTAAGAACTATGAGGGATTCAACTACTAATTTCGGGGCTGCTTGACTGACAGATTTAATTTAACATAACGAAAAAAGGCCTTTGCACCATAGAAAACTTGTGGCAAACTGTTAAATGACAAAACAAAGCAGCAAGGACAAGGAGAATCTGGTGAGCAAAAGCCTTGAATTGTACCGT
>JBCCHB010000083.1:0-69852 GCA_039028975.1 Chloroflexota bacterium | reverse complement strand
CTATGCGATAAACTCTTGTAGTCCATTTTTGTCTCCAGTTGGTTAACGAGCGGCCCACTTCGTTAGCCAACTGGAAACTGCCGCATAAGTCAAACTTTTATAGTCTCCCCAGCAGAGCTGGGGGTTTATCGGGTTTAATTAGAATTGGAGCGAATTAGCGAAGGAAACGCGCCCGCATTGACGATTAGGTCAGTGGGCGCTATACTATATCTAGTATAGAACGACAGTTCGGGGGCATTTATGGACGAGAATACCCCACTGGCAGAATTGATCAAACTGTTGGCCCACGACGTATCACAACTTTGCAGCAGCGGTACAACCTGGAAGATCATCTTGCATGGTGGTCGAGATGGCGGCATCAAAGTCGAGAAGACAACGTACACTTCAATAAGTCCGCCTGCTAAGCGCCTTCCTCCTGCCCCAACAGAATAAGACCCAAGGGTTGCTCTTTGATTAGAGGCCCGCGGAATTGACGATGTTTCGTCATGCCCGTGGGCCTTTTTGTTTGCCCAGGCTAACTATGGTCGGAGAAGATTTGAGGCTAGATTTTATTCAAAAGGCGTTGCTTGATGGCTTTAATTACGAGTCGTTAAAGCGACTGCTTCGCCTCAATCTTGACCGGGATATAGATGAAATTGCAAGCAGCGGAACCCTTGAAGAGACCGTATTTGACGTCATCACCACCGCCAAGCGAGAGGGCTGGCTGATTGAACTCATCACCCAAGCAAAAGAAGAGAATCCAGGCAATTATTTCATTAACATGTTGGGTGGCGAGGAGAGTATGCAGTCGTACGGTAATACAAGCCAGGATGAAGTCAGCGAGATTCGGATTGTTCTCTTTGGATCCAAGCGTGCCGGGACGCCGGGCTTTATTGAGCTGACCAATGAGAAGCTTTCCGACATCGATGACCGCATCAAACGCATTGAGATTGTGATCAACGACCGTTCAACGATTGGTTCATCCCTCTTTGAGTCATGGATGTTTAAGGCCGTCGCATTGGTGTTGGGCTTGTCGGCGGTGGGCTCTTTGGCTTTGGGTATATGGCAGGTGCTTAATGGGGCTTGATAGCTGGACAATCTTTCGTACCTCCGTCTACATTCTAGGTGGATGCTATGGCCTATACCGCTCTCACCACCATCACCGACTCTTTGGACTGGGCGTTGCCATACTCTGTTGGTCCTTTGCCTACCGCCTATACGGAACGCTGCAGCTGGGCCTGGGTGATCTAAGGTGGACCTCAAATGTGGGGGCGACATTCTTTCTGGCCACCATCTTCTATGATATGGCAGTAGATTATATGAGGAGTAGGTAGTATGTCTGTGCAAAAAATGGGGGGCGCTATTGCCCTTCTCTACTCGGGGATTCCCGTACTGATTGCCTGGCTGAGCACGAGCGCAGAGCAGGGTCTTATTAGCGCTACACTTGCAGCCATAGTTGTGGCGCTTCTCCAATGCGCGTTGCGCGTCATGGACATCAAGGGCTGGGGCCAAAGAGCCAAGGCCGAGAACTTTGAATTGATCGGCAATGTCAGACCGGCAGGCGCATCTGCTCCAAATAAGGGAGGGGGGCGCTCCTCTTTTTTGGGGCGGGTACTCATTGGGGAGTAGGGGTGCCAAAGCGAGCGGGCAAGCCGTGCGGGCAGCCAGGCTGTGCTGCCGTTGTGGCTGCTGGGCAGCGCTATTGCGAGGCGCATAAGCGGGCTGCAGGTGGGGCCTATAATGAGCGGCGAGGCAGTCGTCACCAGCGCGGGTACGACTGCCGATGGGTAAGAGTCCGTCGCATCCACCTTGCTGAGTATCCACTCTGTGCTGACTGCCTTGAGCAAGAGCAAGTCACAGCAGCGAAGGAAGTTCATCACATCAAGAAACTTGCTGAAGGTGGAACGCACCTGCCGGATAATTTAATGTCACTGTGTAAGTCCTGTCACTCTCGCCGTACAAATCGGGGCGAGTAGGGTAGGGGGGTGAAAATCTCTGTGGGCTGTGGCCAAGGGACCGGCTGGGTGGCAAAACTTTCACACCCGCGAAATTCATAGGGGGGGGGAATGATTGACTACATAAATCCATTTGCACATCTTGAACAGAAGAGTGGTGAGGAAACTTATATTGAAGGCGTTCTTGAAGAGATGTCTTCTAAGTACCAGCTTCAATGCCCTTCTGGTGATACCCTCGTTTTCAATTTTTATTTGGAAGCAGATTCCAAATGGAACGATAGAGTACATTCTTCTTTAGTTCAGCAACTTGAAAAAGCGTTTCCAGAGAACAAGATTGTCATAACGCACGGGCTAGAAAGTATTTATTCAGTGAGCAGCGACGATGGCGGGCCGTCCACCGAAACCTAGTAACGTAACCAAGCTGCACGGTAACCCGAGCAAGCGTAAATTGAATGATGCTGAGCCGAAGCCGAAGGTAAAGATACCCTCGGCTCCCAAGATTCTTCAGGGTGAGGCACGCAAGGAATGGCGACGTATATCTAAAGAGTTACATGCTTTGGGTTTACTGACTGACATAGATCGGGCTGCGCTGACTATGTATTGCCAAGCCTGGGGCCGCTGGATGCAGGCTGAAGAGGCTTTGGCTGAAACATTTGAGAATGACGATGGTGAGATTAGGCTGAAAAATCCTTTAGTAGCAACGACGGACAGAGGATACGAGCATACGTCGGCATGGCTCCAGGTATCAACACAAGCATATAAGCAGATGAAGCAGCTTTTGACTGAGTTTGGCATGACGCCTAGCGCGCGGTCAAGGATTCGGGTGGAGATGCCGAAGGAAGAGGATGATTATGAGCAGTTCAGACGGCGAAAAGCTGGATCCTAGATTCCGTATGACGCCTGAGGCGGCTGAGGCTGGCGTGATTGGGGTGATCTGTGCGCTCCATAACCACACCATGAGCCTCTCTGCCCAATGCCCAACCGTACAGAAAGCCCTGAAAAAGGCCCAACGGCAAGCTGAGCGATCTGAGAAGAAACGTGCAAGCGGTAAATGAGTACATTGACAACGTATTATCGGGCGAGCTCTTGGCCTGTAAGTGGGTCAAGCTGGCCTGTCAGCGGCATCTGCGGGACTTGAAAAGAGCGGATGGCGTTGAGCTGTGGTTTGATGATGATGTTGCAGCCCATGCAATTGAGTTTTTCCAGTTCTTGAAGCACTCCAAAGGCGAGTGGGCAGGCAGAACGCTGGAGCTGGAGCCGTGGCAGCAGTTCGTTACGGCCATGATATTCGGTTGGCAGCGCATCGACGAAGATGGTAACCAGGTCAGGCGATTCCGCACGGCGTACATTGAAGTGCCGCGGAAGAACGGCAAGACCACGTGGGCAGCAGGGCTAGGTCTCTACCTGATGGATGCTGACGATGAGCCAGGGGCAGAGATCTACACGGCAGCGACGAAGCGAGACCAGGCCCGAATCTCCCACAGCGAAGCGACCCGAATGGTGAAGAGCTCGCCCTTTCTGCGCCGTCACATTAAGGCGTTCAAGGACAACCTTCATTGCGAGCTAACGGCCTCCAAGTTTGAGCCGGTGGGTCGGGACGCTGATTCGCTGGATGGCCTCAACGTTCATGGGGCCATTGTGGACGAGGTTCACGCCCACAAGACCCGTGATATATGGGACATCTTGGAGACGGCCACCGGTGCTAGGCGGCAGCCGCTGATGATTGGCATTACGACCGCTGGGTTCAACCGGCAGAGCATTTGTTTTGAACTGCACGACTATACAGAGAAGGTGCTCGAGCAGGTGATTGACGGGGATTCGTTCTTTGGCATCATCTACTCGATTGACGAGGACGACGACTGGGAAGCGCCCACCACCTGGCAGAAGGCCAACCCCAACTGGGGCGTTAGCATCAAGGCGGACAATATTCGGGAGCTGGCTGAACGTGCTGGGCAGATCCCCAGCCAGCTCAATGCCTTCTTGCGGCTGCGGCTAAACGTCTGGACCCAGTCCGAGACGAAATGGATTGATAGTGAACGCTGGCAGCGGTGTGGTCAGTCGGTCAGCGAGGAAGGGCTGAGAGGGCGACGCTGTTATGCAGGGCTGGACCTCTCTACCACGACAGATGTAAGCGCTTTTGTGCTGGTCTTCCCGCCAGAAGTGGCCGAGGATCCATACCGAATCACCTGTCGATTCTGGATACCAGAGGACAATATGGTGATTCGCTCCAAGCGGGATCGGGTGCCATATGATGTCTGGGTCCGTCAAGGCTACATGCAGAGCACACCAGGCGACGTGATTGACTACGATTTTATCCTTGCTCAGATTGATCAGGATGCAGAGCGCTACGATTTACAGGAGATCGCCTTTGACCGCTGGGGTGCAACCAAGTTGCAGACCGATATGCAAGAGCAAGGTCACGAGATCGTCCAGTTTGGGCAGGGCTTTGCGTCCATGTCCGGCCCTATGAAGGAGCTGGAGAAGCTAATACTCAGCGAGAAGATAGCCCACGGCGGGAATCCTGTACTGACCTGGATGGCGCACAACTTGGTTGCTAGGGAAGACCCAGCAGGCAATATCAAGCCTGATAAAGAGAAATCCATAGAGAAGATTGACGGAATGGTGGCATTGATTATGGGATTGGACCGGGCGCTCAGGAATCTAACAGAAGAATCGGTCTATGAAGAGCGGGATCTCCGCACATTATGAACTATATGGGTGATTTGGTGGCCATCATTGGATGGATATTGCTGGGGGGCTCTATCTTATGGCAGATGGGTATCTCTGGTCTGATTGGATACGTGGGCGGGACCATGCTGGCGGTTGGGCTGGTGCTGGCTTGGCGTGAGGCGCCGCCTAGATGATTTTACGTAAGCTCTTTGAAAAGCGGTTGTCACCCAATCGTGGCACGCTCCATCTACTATCTGGAATGAGCAACTACACGGCCAGTGGTGTGGCCGTGACCCATGAGCGTGCGCTGACCGTATCGGCTGTCTTTGCCTGTATTCGGGTCATTGCCGAGTCTGTAGCCTCTCTGCCCTTGATTACCTACCAGCGACGCAGAGATGGCGGGAAAGATCGAGCGACCAATCACCATCTCTACGAGCTGCTTAAGGAGCAGCCGAATCGCGAGATGACCTCCTTTGAATTTCGGGAGATGACCATTGCCCACGTGGCGGCCCGGGGGAATGCCTATGCAGAGATTGAATATGATCGAGCTGGTCGGGCTGTGGGCCTCTGGCCACTGAACCCGGCCAAGATGCGGGTGGAGCGCATCGATGGCGAGCTTGCCTACCAATATACGCTGCCCAATGGCCAAACTCGCAATCTGCCTTGGTGGCGGGTGCATCATATCCGCAACTGGGGCGATGGGGTGACCGGATACAGCGTAATCAAGCTGGCCTCCCAGGGCATTGGCTACACCCTGGCCATGGAAGAGCAGGACGCTCGCTTCTACGGCAATGGCGCTCGGCCTGGCATGGTTCTCAAGCACCCGGGCAAGCTCTCGGATCAGGCGTACAGCCGATTGCAAACCAGTTGGGAGGCACGCCATCAGGGGATTGAGAATGCGCATCGTATGGCCATCCTGGAGGAGGGGATGGGGGTGGAGACGATTGGTCTGTCTAAAGAGGATTCTCAGTTTATCGAGTCTCGCAAGTTTCAGGTCAATGAGGTCTGCCGCTGGTTCCGAGTGCCTCCCCATATGGTGGCGGACCTTGACCGGGCCACCTTCAGCAACGTAGAGCAGCAGTCTCTTGACTTTGTGATTCACACGTTGCGGCCATGGCTGGTGCGTAGTGAGCAGGCCATGAGGCGAGACCTGATCGCACCGGAAGAGCGGCGGAATATCCTGGTTGAGTACTTGGTTGATGGCCTGCTCCGTGGGGACAGCGCCGCGCGGCAGCTCTATTACCAAAGCGGTCGCCAGAATGGCTGGCTGAGTGCCAACGACATCCGGCGCATGGAGAATCTAAACCCGATTGACGGCGGTGATGAGTACCTGGTGCCGCTCAATATGGTGCCAGCGGGCCAAGCGGGTGATTCACCGGCAGGCATGGACGAAAATGACGATGACGGCCAGCGAGACCACGATCCAGCGTGCGATTGTGACACGCATAGCCGTCGGATAGAGTCGCTAAGCGAAACAAGGGCGGATGAGGACGATGAACCGGAAGATGTACGGAAGGTTCGCACCCAGCGGCAGCGGTTGGCTCGATCATATGTGGGGCTGTACGAAGAGGTTGCAGCCCGGGTTATCCGACGGGAAGCCAACGACGTGCGCCGCGCGGTGAATAAGCATCTGCGCAAGCGTTCTCTTTCTGATTTCCTAGAGTGGGTGACTACATTCTATCGAGAGTGGGATGAGGTCATCATCGAAGCCTTTCGGGCGCTTATGCTGACCTATGGCGATCAGGTACTGGGCAGCGTAGCGGATGAGCTAGACGAGGATGAAGACGGCCTGACGGATGAGCTGCGCACCTTCATCGAGGAGTATCTAGCGGCATTTGGGGACAGTTGGGCAGCCTTTAGCCGTCGGCAGATTGAAGAGCTGGCCGAAGCCACGACTGCAGGCGACGAGGAGACGGCAGAGCTGATTGAAGAGCGCTTGGACGGCTGGCTAGAGACCCAAGCCAAGAAGGTGGCCCTAGCACAAGCGTTTGAGGGACTCAATGCGCTGGTTGTGGCGACATATGGCGTCTATCAGGTCGTTAGCCTTCGTTGGGCAGCTTCGGGCGACTCCTGCCCCTTCTGTCAGCAGCTCAACGGGAAGATTGTTGGGCGAGGCGACTACTTTATTGAAGGTGGCTCTTCCATTGATGCTGGGGATGGCAGTACACCCATGCTGGTCCGACGAAACAAGAAGTATGGTCCGCTGCATGGCGGCTGTGACTGTGTTGTTGTGGCTGTGAGGTAGTTTATGCATACAGAGAACTTGGTTGAGCTGGCTGAAGAGCGGGTCAAGGCGCTGAAAGAGGCCATTCGTAAGCTAGAAAGGCGGATTGTGGAGCTAGAGCAGGCAGAAACTGAGGTCTATGGGCCGAAGCTACACAAGATGTTTCGCACTCTTCAGGCCAACCAGATACCGCCAGAGATGCATAAAGACCTAGTTGTGACCTACTTTTATTCTCTTTTAGGGAAATTATGAAACTCGAACGGCGCTTTTTTGAACTACAAAAGCTGGAGACTCGTGCTGATGAAGAGGGCAACCGCACCATTAGCGGCTATGCGGCGGTCTTTAACTCCCTTTCACAGATGCTATGGGGATTTCGGGAGCGCATTGCGCCAGGCGCATTTGCTGAGACGCTGGGCGATGACATTCGAGCGCTCTGGAATCATGACAGCAACATCGTGCTGGGGCGCACCATAGCGGGTACGCTGCGGCTGGAAGAAGATGATCATGGGCTGCGGGTAGAGATTGATGCACCTAGAAGCGCCGCCCAGCAGGTCGAGGCCATTGAACGAGGGGATGTCAATCAGATGTCGTTTGGGTTTCGGGCGCTCGATTTTGAGTGGGACGAAGACGATGAAGGCACGCTGATTCGCACCCTGAATAAGGCAAAGCTATATGAAGTCTCACCGGTGACGTTCCCAGCCTACACATCCACTAGCGTGGGTGTACGCAATGATGAGGTTTACGGGGTGATCCCCGAGATACCCGAGGAATTCAGACGGGCGTCTGGCTCTTCGGCTGATGCGGACCACGCGCGGGCGCGCCTGGACGTGCAGCGACGACGATTAGACCTATTAGCCATGAGGTAACTATGAACTTACTAGACCTACGGCGCAAACGAGCGGCCAAAATTGCGGCGCTGCGCCAATTGCTCGACAACGCTGACAATGAAGAGCGAGGGCTGAACGAGCAAGAAACCAAAGACTATGAGCAGCTCCAGGCCGATATTGAGAACCTGGACAACGATATTGCCCGACGGGAACGGCTGGACGAGATGGAGCGGGGTCTGAATGATGCGCCTAGTCGCCCAGAGCCTGATCAGGATGCCAACATCGGCATGAGTGATGAAGAGGTCCGAGAATACTCCATTGTGCGAGCCATCCGGGCCTTGGCCAACAATGACTGGCGGGGAGCAGAGCTAGAGCGAGAAGCCAGCGAGGAAGTTGCCCGTCGGATGGATACGACACCACAGGGCTTCTTTGTCCCCAACGATTGGGTGACCCGTGATCTCTCTGTGGGGACGCCAACGGCTGGCGGGCATACTGTATCCACCGATCTATTGGCCAGCTCCTTCATTGAACTATTGCGCAACCGCCTGGCCTTGGTCAATGCTGGGGCGCGGATGCTGGATGGCTTGGAGGGGAATATCGCCATCCCACGCCAGACCGGTGGCGCAACGGCCTACTGGGTGGGTGAAGCCGGCAGCCCGACCGAATCACAGCAGACAGTGGACCAGGTCACCATGACACCCCATACCGCTGGGGCCTTTACGGATTTCTCCCGTCGGCTGATTTTGCAGTCTTCTATTGGCGTTGAAGCCTTTGTACGCCAGGACTTGGCCTCTGTCATTGCCTTAGCCATTGACTATGCCGGGCTGCATGGGGACAGCGGGGCCAATGCCAACCAGCCCGATGGTCTTGAGCAGCTGGCCGGAATCGGTGCAGTAGCCGGTGGTACCAATGGGGCAGCCCCAGATTGGGCCGACATCGTTAGCTTGGAGACTGAGGTAGCCGTGGACAATGCGGATGTAGGCAATTTGGCCTACATTACCAATGCGGCGGTTCGGGGCAAGCTGAAGACGACCGAGAAGTACGCCAGTTCCAACGGCATGTCCGTCTGGGGAGAGGGGAGCAACCCGCTCAATGGCTATCGAGCCATCGTGAGCAACCAGGTCCGTTCTGACCTGACCAAAGGCAGCGGCACAAACCTATCGGCCATCTTCTTTGGCAACTGGGCAGACATGATCATGGGTCTGTGGTCTGGCCTAGACATCATGGTCGATCCCTACACCCACAGCACAAGCGGCACGTTGCGGGTGGTGTCCTTGCAGGACGTTGACTTTGCGTTCCGTCACGCCCAGTCCTTCTCTGCCATGCTAGACGCCATCACTACCTAAGCGTTGACGCAATATGATGACCACAGCGAGCTGGGGGATAGCCTCCCCTAGCACGTCATTAAGGAGAGAGACGATGCGAGTGACATTTAAGCGCAATACACTAGTCCATGGCCAGCTCTATGAGGCTGACGGCTTTGGGGAATTCAAAGACAATGTGGCCAAGCAATTAGTTCAGATGGGGAAGGCTCTCGAGGCTCCGGAACTGGTTGAAGATCCCGATGGCCAGGATGGCGAATCAGGTAGCGATGAACCAGAGGAACCCGAAGCTGCTGGGGAAGAGTCTCAAGATAAATCTGCTGAGGCTGACGCCAAAGAAGCTGAGAAGCCAAAGGGATCTGGGAAGTCTAGCAAGAAATCAGCATCTTAAGGAATAGTCTTCGTGTTAACCCCAAAGGGCATAAAATATATATCTAATGCGCGTGACGTGAATTTCCCGAAAAATGCCGGGAATGATGGTCTCGCTATGGTTTACGACCATGCCACGGGCAAGTTTATCCCTGGAAGTAGTGGTGGTGGGGGCGGTGGCAGCGGGGATGTCAGCGGGCCGTCGTCTTCTGCAGACAACGCAATAGTTCGCTTTGATGGTGTCACAGGAAAGGTTGTTCAGGGTTACACCAGCAATGCTCCAACAATTGCAGATGATGGTGAGTTAATTCTTGCCAGCGGTTCAATTAGGCCGTTAGTAGATGGTTTAAATTCACTTAAAGTGCAAAACGCTAGCGGGTCTTCCAACGTTTTAACTATTGACACCACGAATAAACGAGTTGGCATTAATACAGATCCTGGTGATTTCGCCCTCAACGTGGTGGGTTCAACGTTTGACATTGTTCGTTTCCGAAGATCTAATAGCAATAATGCAGCTATTAGATTTGAAAATGGAGCAGGAGAGTTCTATTTTGGAGTGACAAAGACGGATGCGGATTTTGCAGTTTCAACAAGCACTTCTTTGCATTCAGGCTCTTTACTGAAGGTAACGAGAGCAGGGCAGGTGGGAATAAACGAGCAATCACCAACAGCTCTTTTGCACTTAGGTATCGGTAGCGTTGCAAGAGCGCAATTAAGATTTGATGTGTCGTCAAATCCCACTTCGGGTAATGATGGTGATGTTTGGTACTCTTCAGCATCCTCTCGTTTGACATTTAAACGCGGTTCTACAGATGAACTTTTTGCCACAGGAGTGCAACAGACGGGCGGCGCAGCTACGGCCGCTGCTAGCTACACGTCAAATGAGCAAACTATGCTTCAGGCAGTATACGACGCAGCTCGTGAATTTGGACTGTTGGATTAGATATTATGGCCAAAATAGAAATTGACAATCTGGACAAAGAAGAGCTTTTTGAGCAATATCGAAAGGCGCGTCAAGCGCCCATTGAGACTATGCGTTACGGGGTAATCCCGAACATTCTCAAATTCAAAAGAGAGGCCGAGACCTTCCTCAGCGCATTAAGCGATGGAGGCGATTTGGCCGATTACAAAGAGTTCACTGGCGACATTGGCCTGACCCTGATTCAGAAGGCACCCGAAATCATAGCCGCCTTCGATGCAGTGATAGCCCAACTGAAGCCACTGGATCAGGCGCGTATTGCCAATGGCAAACCTCAATTCTTTGGAACGATAGAAGGGTAGCCAATGGCTAACGAACTACGTATTGCGGACGAAACCGGATTGACCTACACCTGTGAAGTGCGCCAGACTGACGGCACACTCGTTGGTTCTGCTGTGTCGCTGAGCGAATCAGGCAGCAGCGGGCGGTACTATGGTGATTTCCCTTCTGCGTCGGCGGGTATTTACGATTTGCTCTATATCCAGTCGTCAATCATTGAGGCGGCAGAGACTGTCTACTGGGACGGTAGCGCCGTTCTGAATTTGAATGATGCGTTGACTGCCACCGGCTTTAGCACCTTCGACCATACAACGGATGAGGTGATCACGGATGAAGCCAGCCGAACCGCCTCTCAGGCTGATGTAAGCGGATTGCCTACAGCCTCCGAGATTGTAAATGCACTGAATGCGGCTGAAATTACGGTGACGATTGATGAATCTGTCTCGGAAACGGGCGATCTGAAAATCACCAAGAATGAGCGCCTTGATTTCTCGTTTTCTGGCCTGTCGATTCCATCGGACTATGGGCGCTGCGTGTTGACCATTGCAAAGAATTTGCGAGATTCGGATGATGAGGCGATTTTGCAGGCGGATAGCACCACTGGCTTGCTGCGGCTGAATGGCGTATCTGCGGGGCCAAGTGGGGCATCGCTGACAGTTGATCAGCCGAATGGTTCCGTTAGCGGCTCGGTTTTGGTCAGTACAGTTGCCGCTATTGAATCCGCAACTGTGCTCTATTACGACGTTAAGCATATGAGTCCGACAAGCGGGCCGAAGCGTGTGGCCCAAGGTCGGGTGATTATTGAGTACACGCCCGGGAAAACACTCTCATGATGATGCCCATGGTATTGGTTGAATTGGCTGAGGATGTGATCGGAACGGACACGGTGTGGAATGCTGGTGAGCGGCGGCCTGTTGCCCTGGATGTAGCAGCCAGGTGGATTCAACTTGGTGCTGCGCTGCCGGTGCTTCGCAGAAAGAAGAGGCGGCCTGCCACGGAGTCACCGGAGCAGGCCGTCATGATGGACTACGAGACGCCAGAGGGCTAAATGCTGAAGATTGCACGGACCACAGAGCCAACCGAAGAACCTCTGACCATTGAGGAGGCCAAGCTCCATCTACGCGTAGACGGCACGGACGAAGATGCCCACATTATGAATCTGATCATTGCGGCGCGTGAGTATGCCGAGGAAGTAACTTGGCGTTCCTTCTGCACCCAGATCTGGCGTATGTATCTGGATTGTTGGCCACGGTCGTTCTATGTAGCGCTGCCTCGTGCGCCACTGCGGTCGGTTACTCATCTCAAATATACGGATGAGAATGGCAGTGAGACGACGCTGGCCAGCAGCAACTACATCGTCAGCGGGAACGGTACCCAACGGGGCTCCATTGCCTTTAAGTCCTCCTTCAGCGTGCCTTCAGTGACGCTTCAGGAAATCGATGCGATTGAGATTGAATTCGTAGCCGGTTATGGCGATCCCAGTGACGTGCCGCAGCGGATTAAGCAGGCGTTGCTTCTGATAATCGGTCACTGGTATGAAAATCGTGAAGAGGTTGTAGTGACGCCGGGTATTGTTTCGTCCGAAGTTCCTATGGCTGCCCAAGCGCTTTTTCATTCGTTGCGAGCTTGGTGATGCAGACGGGACGATTACGAGAGCGCATCCAGCTTCAGAAGCAGACCATTACGGTATTGGCTTCTGGCTATGAGGAAGAGACCTTCACCACCTTCTACACCTGCTGGGCGTCGGTTCGGTCTGGGCGTAGTGGTGAGCGTTTTCGCATCCAGGCGGACCAGGAGCAGGCGACCATTACGCATACGGTACGGATTCGCTATAAAGATGAGCTCTATCCCACCCAGCGGATACTGTGGGGTACCCGAGTTCTTGACGTGCATTCGATCATCGATCCAGATGGCAAGAACCATGAGATGGTCTTTCTCTGCGAGGAGATCATGGCCGGCGAGGCGATTACGCCCACCTACCCCATGCCGGCAGCGGTTCCGTTGGCCAGTGACGGCTTTGGCACATCGTTTGGTGTGACGGATGGTTTGGGCCACACAGGGACGCCAGCCGGTGGCGGGCTGAACTGGAGCACCCATAGCGGGGCTTGGGGCATTAATAATGGTGCCGCTCGTTCCACGTCCACGCCGGGTCGAGCCACTGTGGATGTCTCGACGCCAGATGTGCTCATCGATGCTAATTTGACCCGGGGCAGCGGTCATGCTGGCATCGTGGCCCGATATGTAGACGTGGACAATTACATCTACTGCTACCATGACGGGACCAATGCGGTGGCCATTCGTCGTTTGGCCGGCGTAGAGAGCACATTGGTGGCAGCCGTGGTGACTTATGTGGCTGGCGCAACAATGCGGATGATCGTTGATGAAACAGACACGTTGACGCTCATCTACAATGGCGCATCCGTTGGCACGTCGAGCGCTTTGGGCGGCCTGGCTGGCACCCGTCACGGCATCTACGGTACATCTGGCACGTCTGAAGTAGATAATTTTGCGGTCTTCCGCTCAAGTGACTTAGGGAGTGTGTAATGGCTAATTCAAAAGTCGAGTGGTATGGCGACGATATCCTGGCTCAGATCGAAGAGAGTACCGAGCCTGCACTCTGGGAGGCGCTTGGTGTTGCCGAGCAAGCCATGGTTGCGAACGCACCGGTTGATCAGGGCGATTTGCGAGACAGCGCATACCGGGCGACGAGTGAGCGTTCTACGTACAAAAAGCATGCGGCCGCTAGCAAGGAAATCAAGCCCAAGAAAGGAGAAGGTGCTGTAGGCTTTGCGCTCTTTTATGCTCGCTTTCTTGAACTGGGGACGAGCAAGTTAGCGCCCAGACCATTTATCCGACCAGGGTATGATGCAACCAAAAATCAGATGGTAGAAACGCTGGTCGGTCGTATTAGGAACAACCTTGAATGAGCTTAGGTGCCATTATTTGGAATCGACTGACCACCTACGCGCCTTTGGTGGCCATTAATGCCAAGCGGGTCTATCCGCTGTTGGTTCCGCAGCGGCTGCAGTCGGGCAGCGCCATTGCCTATCAAATCATCTCGACGGTAGACACAGAAGGCAACAACAAGCTCAGAGAGACGCGTTTGCAGGTTCGCTGTCGCAATGACACCTATGATAGTGCGCACTCGTTGGCTTCCCTGGTAGAGCTGGCGCTGATTGGCTATGCGGACAAAGACCAGTCTCCGCAGCTCTTGGATACCGAGCTGCTGAATAAACTGGACGATTATGAAGAGGAGTTGCAGCGCTACGCTGTGATCATTGACTTTACACTTTTCTATTCTGATTAGGAGATCGATACGATGGCTGTAGCAGATATTTTATTAGGGAGTGCCTCGGTCTGGCGGGCACCAGTTGGAGAAGCCGAGCCGGATGAGACCTCCATTGCGTTTGGTGCGGCTTGGGGCGGGAACTGGGTGGACATGGGGTATACAACCGCACCTATTTCTCTCTCTCGCAATGTGGAGGAGTTTGAGCTAGAGGTAGAGCAGATCACGAATCCGGTCAAGCGCATCATCACCAAAGAGGATGTGATGGTGGAGACCACATTGGCAGAGCAGACAGCAGCCAACATGGGGTTGGTCCTCAATGGTACATCGACGACCGTGGCGGCTGGTGCCTCTCAGCGGGGCTATGAGCAGGTGGTGAGCGGTGGCCAAAGCGCGCTCAGCCAGTACACCATGGGCTTTGAGGGGCTGTATCAGGATGCCAGCAACAACAAGTTCCCTGTGCGTGTTGTCCTCTACATTGTAACGGTTACGCTAAACGGTCAGCTTCAGTTCTCTAAGCGGGCTGCGGCAGGGGTACCGGCTCAATTTAAGTCGCTGGCAGACACGGCCAAGGCCGCAGGGCAGCAGATCCTGAAGTGGCAAAAGGTCACTGCGGAGGCTACATCGTAATGGAGCCAGTAGAAATAGAGCTGGGTGGACGCAAATATCTAATCGAAGAGCTCTCCATTAATCGGAGTGAATGCTGGCGTCAGATGCTGAGTGGTCCGCTAGATGACATTGTGGATGTCGTTACGGGTCTAGATGCGGAGATTGACTCGATTGCGGATGCCAAGGCCATCATCCCGCGTATTAAGATGATTCTGATGGGCAGCGTCAAGCAGATCGCCGATCTGGTGCTGGCGTATGACTCGGACATTGGGGATGAAGCTGAGTACATCCTGGAACACGCCACCGGCAGCCAGATCATGGAGGCATTCATCGTGATGGTGAAGATGGCTTTCCCTTTCGGGGAGGCGCTGGGCAGCTTGATGCAGATATCCCGTGGCCTACCCAGCGCAGCCACTTCGACGAGCTCGCCCGCGCTGAATGGGGCCTCTGGGGAGACGATCTCAGCGAAGTAGCCCTGACCCAGCTCTCCATGGCCTATATGGGCCGGAAGCAGTTTGAGGCCCAACTGATTGCCGCGGAAGTGGGCAGAATGCTGGGCGGTACACAAAGCCGCCCAGCCGGATCCGAGGGAACGGATGTGATTGGACGAGCGCCCAACGGGGATAAGATTGTCCATGGCGATACCATGCTCAAAGAGCTAGGATTTATGTAATGGCCGTACGGCTGGCTGATGCTGTCGTCTTTTTTAAGACAGACGACAAAGAACTGAAGAGCGGCTTTAACAAGGCAGAGGCCGAGACAACTTCTTGGACTTCGCGCATTGGTGGCGTTGTTGGTAAGGCGCTGACGGGTGTTGTTGTTGGTGCAGCCGTGGCGGCTACCACTGCCGTTGTGGGCATTGGCAAAGCTGCTTTTGATGTATCTGCTGACACTAGGGCCGCGGCAAATGATATGGCCGCCAGCTTGGGGGTTCCGAAAGAAGAGGCTAGAAAGTTTGCTGAGGTAGCTAAGAATATTTTTGGCAACAACTTCGCAAAGGATGTCCAGGATGCAGGGCTAGCTATTGCCGAAGTGGCCCGTCAGATGAAATTGGCCGCCGACGATCCATCCCTTCAGCAAATATCAGAAAAGGCGATTGCGCTCCGTGATAATTTCGACGTCGAGCTAGTTGAGGGTGTCTCTACAGTCAAGACGCTGATGGAGCAGTTCGGGCTAACTAGCCAACAAGCATTCGATTTTTTGGCCGCTGGGTTTCAACGTGGATTAAATGGTTCTGACGATTTTACGGACACAATAAACGAGTATTCCGGCGTGTTTCGGGATGCTGGCGGAAATGCTGAAGAATTCTTCAGCCTATTGGAAACTGGTTATCAGGCTGGCACGTTAGGTACAGACGCTATTGCTGACGGATTCAAAGAGTTTTCGCTTAGAATTCTTGATGGGAGTAAAAAGACAAAGAACGCGTTAGAAGGAATAGGACTAGACGCAGAAAAGTTAACGGGGCAGATTGAAAATGGCTCTTTGACTATCGAAGACGCGTTCGGAATCGTTATACAGGCGATTGACGACACCGCTTCGAAGGCTGAACGTGGCGCTGCGATAACAGATTTGCTGGGCACTAGATTAGAGGATTTAGGCGAGAGCGCGACGCTGGGGGTAGATACTGCTAAGACAAAAATGTCGGAGCTTGAAGGTGCTTCAGATAACCTAAACAGCAAGTATCAAAATTTGGGTGACCTAGCCTCTGGCATGTGGAGAAAATTCATTGTTGGCCTAACACCAGTGACCGACAAACTCTTAGAGCTTGCCATCGAACGTATGCCGCAAGTGGAAAAAGCAGTGGGCCAGCTTATGCCGATTATTGAAAACTTTGCCGTAAATGTGTTGGTGCCTTTGGTTGATCAAATATTTAAGTGGATAGACGGTTTTGCTAATTTGTCCCCTGAGACGCAAAACATGATTACGCTTGCGACTGGTTTGGTTGCTGGTTTCATCGCTGTTGGGGCCGTACTAGGGCCACTAATCGGGGTTTTCTCCGCAGTTACAGGTGTGATTACCACGGTAGGCGGGGCCATTCTCACGCTATTAGGGGGACCAATCACAATCGCCATTGCTGCAATCGCCGCCTTTGCCCTTGCTTACAAGACGAATTTCCTTGGCATCAAGGACATTACCGATACAACCTTGGCTCACTTAGGTGCATTGATGACTTCCTTTTGGACTGGGATTAAGTCTATATGGACAACAACTACCCAGTTTCTGAAGACGAGCATTACCATGTTTTGGATAGGTGTTAAAAACCTCTGGACGACCAGCTCTACCACGATTCAAAACGCTTCATCTACGGCATGGACCACCATCAAGACGACTGTTACAACGATAGCAAGTTCTATGGTCACGACGCTAGGCAGTCACTTTGCTAGTTTATTGATAAAGGTCGTTTCTGCTTTTGGCAGCATCCGCTCTTCGATTTCCAATGCGTTTAATTTCAACTGGTCGAGTATTGGCTCTAACATTGTATCTGGCATTGCTGGAGGGATTAGTGCGGGTTCTTGGCAAATTGCCTCAGCCGCCCGCAGTGCAGCCTCTAATGCTCTGCAAGCGGCCAAAAATCTATTAGGAATTCAATCTCCATCAAGGGTATTTGAGCGTGATGTCGGTATGCCCATTACTCAGGGCATTGCGCGCGGCATTCGTCGCGGCACGCCGGAAGTAACAGCAGAGCTACGCCGCAACTTGGACGCTCTGATCAACGTAAACGTGCCACAGCTTGCATCGGCACAAGCAGCCAGATCTATTGGCCCAGTTTCTATTACCCAATACATCACCGGACCTGTGGATCGCAACATATTGGACGAATCAAACAACAGGCTGAGAGAAGCGCTGCGCCAATCAGGGGTGGTGGTCTAATGGCATTCTCCTATAAGTTCTTTGGGCTAAACATACTTCCCGAGCTGAACACCGAACACGAGGTCTCTACTGGTGAAGTAGATAGCAGCCTGATTAAGACTGTCAATGGCCGGGCGGTCAATTACCTTGGCTCGACGCGTCGCCTACCTTCTATACAGACATTTAGCCTGGAGGGATACCTGATTGAGGAAATCAACACGATCGGTGATGAATCAAGCAATCTCTTGGTAGATGAATCAGGCAGCTTTTTGATTGCTTCTGAAGAGGGTGCATACCTCCGGACGCAAGTGCAGACCCTCAGACGGCAAGTAGGCGTGTGGGGTCAGCTCTACATCAATGACTGGTACACAGCCGATTTGAAGTACAAATGGTGTCGGCTTATGAAAGTGGGGCAGACATCAACCTATAAAGAAAAGCGACAAGTTGCGCTGTTGCGACTGCTCTTTGAGACCAAAAGTGCCACATGGAAAACGACCACTAAAACCGTAACGACTAAATCATTAGTGTTAGGGGCCAATGTCTTTCAGGTGGAAAATGATGGTGAGGAGGATGTACGGGACGGGATTCTCACCTTCACCGCTACCGGGTCAACAGTGGGCAGTATCTCTTTTCGGCTGGGCAATGCTGACTGGTCGTGGTCGGGCAGCCTGCCTGTTGGCTCAGCCTTGGTTTTTGACTCGGGAAAGATGACTGTCAAACTCAGTGGACAAGGGGATTACAACGGCTTAACCTATTCCACGGCCCACATTGAAGACGCGCTCTTTCGGATCGTGCCTGGTCCTAATGTAGCATCTATTAGTACTGACCAGGCGTGCGACATCAAAATGGAGCATTTTGACCAATGGATGTAATGTTCTATGCAGACATTGAAACGGCTACAGGTCGTAAGTTGGGCAGTGGACCTATTGAACTCCTGAGTTGGGAGTCTGATACGCGGTTGTCCCAAGTGGGAACATTTCGTCTACTTGCATCAGCCAGCGATGAGCAGAGAGGGAACATTCAAGAGAAGCGGGTAACCAAGTGTTACGCCATAACCTCTTCCGGCCCGATTGAAATTGGTAGCGGAATCATTGATGCGAAAGGCTTAAACCCATCAAGCGATGGGAATATGACGCTGAGCGTAGAAGGGGACGGAATATCTTCGGAACTCAGCAATCGAAACGCCAAATTCACAAAACTAGAGAGCGACGGCAATGGCATCTCTCACGGGCAGGCCGTGACCACATTGACGACACTACTCCCTGATGGCTGGACGCTTACGCCGGACAGAAACCCGCCCAACAACGATGTCTATTTTCAATTCGCCGGCGAAACCCTTCTAGAAGCGTGTGCCAAGGTGGCAGAGCTTTCGGGAAGTGAATTCTACATCAACGGCAGGAAACTCATCTTTCAATCTACCTGGACACCGACCGGATTGACGGCGATTGAGGTACCTGAAGCACCAGACATTGAGGATGAATCCACCTGCTACATTGTGAGCTTTGGTTTAAAAGATGATTCATATGATCTGGTCACTCGCATCTACCCATATGGCAATGATCTTTCTACAGGACTGATAGATTTATCGCTGTCCACCCGTACAAACAGCGGCGACTACATCATTGATTCGGTAGAGAACTGCATTCGCAATGCCCGACTAGAGACCGAGTATGGAATCATTGAGCGGCTGAGACACTATCGAGAGATTAAGCCTTTGGCTGACACGAGCGCGGACCGAGTATCAGCGGCCAACACCCTTTTTGATACTGCCTTGTCTGAGTTGAAGAGAGATGGCCAGGTGGCCCGATTCTATGAGATCGAGGTTATAGGCTGCCCGCAGCTTCTACGCCCTATGCAGAGCATCAGAGTTATTTTTAGACGCACTGCGGACGGTGAGATTATTGAGTCGATTAATGAAGATCTGAATATTATCGAGGCAACCACGAGGATAGATAACCGTGGACTGCGCACAAGCAGGCTAACTGTATCGAATACCAAAAGACCAGCGATTAGGGATACTGACCCACTGGTGAAGATTGCCAAGCAAGCAAAGAGGGTTTAGGAATGCCAAATATCCAGATTAACCAGCTGCCAGCCGTAACTTCGCTGGCAGCGAGCGATAGCTTTGCCGTATGGGATGATTCGGCAGGCGTGACCGCTCGGATATCCCGGGACAATATGGCTGCCGCGCTCTTTCCCACCGGCAACGTCATTCGGGATGACGGGACGGTGGCAATGGCTGCGGATTTTCAGCTCAATAATTTTCGCATTGCCTCACCCAGCCAGGTCACGCTTGCAATAGGCAGTGTATCCAAAGCCACTGTCAACAGCACGGGTTTAGGGTTTGGCACGCAAAACCCAGCTACACCGCTTCACATTTATGATGGTAGCTCGGGTGTTGCATCGGTGACGGGTGACACAATTGCCATCCTCGAAAATGATAGCAACTCCTACTTAGCTTTTCGCACGCCAGATGTCAACGAGAGCGGGTTTTACTTCGCTAAGGCATCTGGCTTTGAAGCGGGGAAATTGGCCTTTACTCATTCCGACAAGACGTTGCGCCTGACCATTGATGGAACCGTGGCCTACCAGTTTGGCCCAGACTTCATCAACATTGGAGACAATGGGTTTTCATCCACAGATTTCGATTCCTCCCACACGATTGGGAAAACATCGTTTGGCTATGGGGGGATTTTAGGCTCTGCCATGTTTGCGCATCGGAATTATTTCAACTCTACGGATTACGGGTTCCGCCAAAATTCAGATGGTAGCGTTGTCTTTAACACCATCGCATCTCAAGAACTTTCGTTCCGGGTGGGGAATGTGGAGCAGGCCAGAATCAACGGGGATGGGGAGTTAGGGATAGGAGAAAACTCTCCAGACGCCAAGCTGCATATCAAAGACGCTGATGCCGGTGGCGTCACGCAGCATGGTGGTACGTTGGCGATCTTTGAGCATAGTGGCAATACTGTGGTTGATATTCGTAGTGGAAACACAAGCTCTGGGTTCTTGAGATTTAGCTCTTCCTCAACCGGCAATGATGGTCATATCCGCTACGACAATCAGTTCCAGCTTGTAGAGATCGGATTAGGTACCGGCTCACTTGGCTATATGATGCAGCAGGCATCTTTCAATACGAGGACGGATGCCGCTGCTACATTAGGCGGCCCGTCGAACCGATGGACAACAGTCTACGCCACGACCGGCACGATCAACACCTCTGACAAGCAAGAGAAGAAGAATATTCGCAATTCCAAATTGGGCTTAAGCTTCATTAACGGACTGCGCCCCGTCTCATACAAATGGAAAAAAGACGGCGTACGTGACCACTACGGGCTGATTGCTCAGGAAGTCAGAGGCGCGCTGGCCGTAGCTGGTGTAGAGACTGATCAATTCGCCGGGTATATTGATGACAGAGATGGCGGCAAGTTGGGCTTGCGCTACGCCGAATTTATTGCCCCCATGATCAAGGCCATTCAAGAGCTAAGTACCAAAATAGAACAAATGGAGTCAAAATTATGAACGAAGCAACGGTAAGATTACTTAGTGATGCGCAACGGGACCACTACGCTGCCCTCATTCAGGCCCGCGAGGGTATCAAAGTAAAAGCCGATCTTGAGCTGAAGTGTATCAACGAAGAGATCCAGCGATTTGCCAGCTTCCTTGGAAACGAACACCAGCTCGACGGAGATGGCTGGGTACTACATCATGATCGGTTTGTTAAGGAGGAAGTTGCAGAGCCTGAACCAGTAGCAGCTCAAGAGGAGAGTGATATCCCGCTATAGCTGCCAGTTGTCCGCAGGTGATGCGATCCGTTGCGCTCGCTGCAAATCCACTTCCGCCAATCTCACGTAAATCAACACCGTATCCATCTTTGAGTGTCCAAGCAGCTCCTTCAGTTCGAGAGGGCTGCCGCCATTTCTGAGGAAGTTGATGGCGAAGGTGTGGCGGAAGCGGTGCAGGTTGGCCTTTGGCACGCCAGCTCGAGCGGCAATGCGCTTGATGGTGGCGCGTAGGCTATTGATGTCGATGTGTTTGCCGCGCTGAGTGGAAAAGAGCGGGTCCGTGGGGTTTCGGTCCTCCCTATTCGATAGATACCGCCAGATAGCACGCCGGGCGGACATGCCCAGATAAACCACCCTGAATTTACTCCCCTTGCCCTTTCTGACGATTACCTTCCCACTGTCTTTGTCATAGTCCATCATTTTCAGGTCGGTCAGCTCTGAGGCACGCAGTCCGGTGTCAAGCAGGGTCGTGATGATCGCCTTATCCCGCGCGGCGGTTCGACGGACTGACCGAGTTGGCTTGCCACATCTACTCTTCCAGGTATCGCCCATCTCGCAGGCTTGGATCATGGCCAGCAGGTCAGTTTGACTGTAGTAGTCTATGGCTGGTGGAGGAACGGTTGGGCAAGCGACTTTTTCACGAATGGGATGGGGGATGTTAAGTTCATTCTCGGCCCAGGAAAAAAATGAGCTCAGCGCTGTCCACGAATTTGAGCATGACTTGGGAGCGAGATTATGTTCATCCTTCAGCCAGTTCAACCAGTGGCGGATGTTGTCGCTGGAAATTTGCTCGACCTCCACATCACCTATGAATCTCAGGGCATAGCCAAAGATCCACTCATACTGTTCGACCGTATTATCGCTCAGATTGCGCCGTCGTTCGAGCCAATAGCCATCTAACGCATCAGTAAATTTCATCGGTTCCTCCTAATCTAGTTGCGGTTTTTCTTCGTCCGATAATTAAATTAGGCCCTAAAATGCGAAAGACCTCTTGGTAGGGGAAAATCCCTACCAAGAGGTCTTTCATTTCGATGTTTGTTCCGATAATCAGCTATCAGGACCGCTAAGGGCCCCTAGTGGGGCTCGAACCCACAGCCTCTTGGGCCACAACCAAGTGCTCTACCATTGAGCTATAGGAGCCATGTACTGCAAATAAAAGAGCGGAATGATTTGTCAATTCCGTCTAACTGGGGGACAGGGACTCGAACCCCGATTGACGGTTCCAAAGACCGTAGTCCTGCCATTAGACGATCCCCCATTAAAACGTTCTAAAGTGCCGAGGCCCAGACTTGAACTGGGGACACCAGCAGTTTCAGTGCTGTGCTCTACCAACTGAGCTACCTCGGCCTATAGAACCTTTCGGAAAAAGAGCCGACCCAGAGGGTCGACCCTTAAGAGCGGGCGGTGGGTATCGAACCCACGACCTTCTCCTTGGCAAGGAGATGTTCTACCGCTGAACTACGCCCGCATAAGTTAGGAATTATAGTTGAAGTTGTCCGAATTGCCAAATTATCAAAAAGGGTAATTCATTACAAATTTATTTGATAATTTGGCCATGGCACAACTCTGGATTTCAACCAGAGTTAAGTGTAGTGGACCCGGTCGGACTCGAACCGACGATCTCCTCCGTGCAAGGGAGGCGCTTTCCCAGCTAAGCCACGGGCCCAGGTAAGCTGTTAACCATACCACAACTGACTTGAAAATTAAAGATTGGCACGCCTTACAGGAGTAACTGTATTAAAATTTCCAAACCAATTTGAGTATAAGGTGCCGGCGAGAGGACTTGAACCTCTACACCCGTAAGGGCAATAGATCCTAAATCTATCGCGTCTGCCAATTCCGCCACGCCGGCAAAGTTCTAACTTCGTTTATCTAGAGAGCGCATTATACCCGATCCCCATCCGTCTGCAAAATTTACGTCAAGGGCGAATACAAATCCACAATGGAGAGAGAGTGTGTGTATACCCCCGATTCTGTCGGCTCTTCAGGACAGAATGTGACACCACAAAAGCATGATGCCACAGCCCACCATTCTAAGCCGTGTCGTCATCTGTCTCAGCGCCGAAGAGACACAGAAGTGTCCCTATTTGGCTGGCAGTTTGTAGCTTGCCAGGTGTTACCTGGCCTTACTCGCACCGCTGCGACGAGATCCAACCAACAACTGCCCAAGGCAGCCACTAGCCAGACCCACTCGCCTTGCTCCCAGTTGCACGCTCGCCTAGCCGAAATCATTACTGATTCCGCTGGTAGGCCCTTACCCCACCCTTTCACCCCTTACCTCTATATCATTCACCAACAGGCATGGCCTGCTGCTTCATCATATATGGCGGGACTGCTCTCTGTTGCGGTTGTAGTCAACGCACCGTTACCAGTGCGAAGCCCTCACTTACTGTTTCATGAGGCAACCTTGCTGATGCTGGCGGTCAAGCCAACCCAGCTGGAAGTCGGGAAGTTCCTCTACCAATTCAAGATTGGCAGCGACGACTACACTTTCTCTTTTAGACTACTAGATTAGTATATTGTATCATTTGGAGAAAGTGTGGCAAAATGAAGAGGATTTACGAAGAACAATTCAACTCTATAAATGTTCAGAAAAGCTTGTCCCCATGAAGATGGAGATACCCTCTCTTCTCGGAACTTCCCAAAGAGGATTAGCGTGGAGATGAGATAAGTCTTTTCTGGCAAAGCATACTTCATTCGACAAGTAAATCTTCGCATAAATGGTTTCCAAGGTAGAAAATCGACTTCAGCCAGAGGGGGTAACGATTTATTTGCGCAAGGATTTACGCCAGACTGTATACGTCTCAGGTAATGACCGAATCACCATTTCCCATGTTGCCTGTATCTCAGGCACTTGAAATCGTCTTACAACATACATCTCCCGGAATGCCTGTGCACCTACCGCTGCGTGAAGCCAGTGGTCTAATTCTTGCTGATGATGTAGTAGCGAATGAACCATTGCCGCCATTTCCAGCTTCCGTCAAAGATGGTTATGCGGTCGTTGCTGATGACGGCCCCGGTACCTATCCCGTTGTTGGTTCGGTTACGGCGGGACAGGTTGCAGAATTTGAAGTGAAGCCTGGGACCGTCGCCTACATCACCACTGGTGCACCCATTCCCTCCGGTGCAGATGCTGTGATTATGGTTGAGGAAACACAACCCGTCGATAATCAGCCAGCAAGTCAACAATCTGTCCAACAGGTAGAGATTCTGACACAGGTTCAAACAGGCTCTGATATCCGCCCTATTGGGATTGATGTGCAGCGTGGCGAACAGATATTGGCGGCAGACCAACGACTCTATGCGGCAGAGATTGGGCTGCTGGCCACGGCTGGCGTTACCCAGGTCCCCGTCTTTGGGAAACCCAAGGTTGCTATTCTTTCCACCGGTGACGAATTGGTTGAACCTGATCAACCCATGGGGCCAGGGCAGATACGAGATAGCAACCGTTCCATGCTTATGGCTGCTATTGGCGAAGCAGGTGGGCAAGTTATTGATTTGGGCATTGGGCAGGATGAGCGAGCGGATCTAGAGAGGCGCATTCGCCGTGGCTTAGACGAAGCAGATATTCTGATTACCTCGGGTGGCGTCTCTATGGGGGATCTGGATCTACTTAAGGGGCTACTCGATGAAACCGGGCAAATTCATTTTGGCCGCATCCGCATGAAGCCAGGCAAACCCCTAACCTTTGCAACAGCCCAAGTAGGTGGCAGAAAGCGGCTTATCTTTGGCCTACCCGGCAATCCAGTGAGTAGCTTGGTAACCTTCTATCTATTTGTCGTCCCCGCACTTCGCAAAATGGCTGGCTGGCCCAATCCGTTGCTTAACCGTATTCAAGCCCATTTGGGTCAACCGCTTCCGCTAGATGCCTTCCGCCCGGAGTACCACCGTTCCACCGTCACGTGGGATGCCGCGCTCAATAATGGGCGAGGTGGCTATCTAGCCATATCAACTGGCAGCCAAGCCAGTAGCCGCCTTCTTAGTATGCGCACAGCCAATGCGCTACTTGAGCTCCCCCAGCAGGAAGGTGTCTTGCCAGCGGGTTCGATTGTAACCGCGTTGCAAATAGGAGATCTCTTTACGTGAGCCTGACCCATCTGGATGAAAAAGGCAACGCGGCCATGGTAGATGTAGGCGAGAAGGCCACCACTACCCGAGAAGCCAAGGCGCAGGGCATAGTGAGAATGGAGTCAGCGACTCTCAACCTCATTCGGGATGGCCAAATGCCTAAAGGGGACGTATTAGCAGCCGCCCGCATTGCAGGCATTATGGCCGCCAAACGCACCCCAGATCTCATTCCACTTTGTCATACCCTGCTGCTTACCAAAGCCGCGGTAGATTTTGAGATCGATGAGGAAGAGAGCATCGTTATCATCAGCGCTACCGTTCGCTGCAACGGCAAGACCGGCGTAGAGATGGAGGCACTAACCGCGGTTAGTGTGGCGGCCTTAACAATTTATGATATGGCCAAAGCCGTGGACAAAGGCATGACCATCGATCAAATTCAGCTCCTGGAGAAGCGAGGCGGCAAATCCGGTGAGTGGACAAGATGACGTTTGACAAGGACAGGAAATAGCAATGCAAATTCGAGTAAAGCTCTTTGCCACACTCCGGCAGAGCGCAGGTTGGAATGAAGAGAGCTTTGAGTTACCCGAACAGTCAACCATTCACGATCTAGTCAGGTACCTAACTGACCAATACGAAAATCTTGAGCTGACGAATCGAGCCATTTATGCAGCAGTGAATCAGGAGTATGCGGAAGCCGAACAGGTTCTCTCTAACGGGGATGTTGTCGCACTTTTTCCGCCTGTTTCTGGCGGGCAATCCGTTCTAGAGGCTCCACAAGAGAACCAATCAGGCACATCCGTGGATCCGCCCAAGTCCCTTACCAAAGCCTTACCACAAGACAAAGAGGGTAAGAAAAAACTCTTTGAAATTACCCAAGGTGCGCTTTCACTAGATGATATTTCCGCTCGTGTTAGTCGTCCTGATTGTGGAGGGATCACCACCTTTGCTGGTGTGGTTAGAGGTCAAACCCAGACGGATGGGGGCGCACGAGGAACGGACTTTCTTGAGTACGAAGCCTATGTGGATATGGCGGAGCAGCTCATGGCCCGCATTGGTGAGGAAGTGCAAGAGAAGTGGCCCAAGGTAAAGGCAGTAAGTATTTTACACCGCATTGGTCGTTGTGAAATTGGTGAATCAAGTGTTTTGATAGCCGTTGCTACGCCCCATCGCGGGGATGGGTGCTTTGAGGCATGTCGATATGCAATTGAACGACTCAAGGCCATTGTCCCCATCTGGAAGCAAGAAAACTGGCAAGATGGCCAGGTATGGGTGGAAGGGCCCCGTGAGCCAGGCTTGGCATTAGAGGCACCTTCCGGGTGAAGATTGATTGAGCAAACAAGTACCCCCACTGTGGCACCCCATTCACGGAGAGTTCCGTGAACTAATAGAGCGATTTACGGTCCATGCACCTGAACTCTATATCGTCGGTGGTGCGGTTCGGGATCTCCTCTTACCTCTCGCCAGCCCTCATTCTGATGATGGGAAATTTCAAAACCGTAAGAAGCAGTCTGGGAATAAACCAACAGAGAACAAGCAAGCAGAGGAAGTGCAACAAGAATTTGCCCAAGCTCCTGAGCAGGCAGTTCACATCCCGGATCTGGATCTACTTGTCCCCAAAAACGCTTGCAGGATTGCTCGGCAGGTGGCAGATGAGAAAGGGTGGGCCTACTACCCTCTTGATCTGGAACGGGACATTGCTCGCTTAGTCTGTAACCGAGAGAGTTCGCCTCTTGTCTGTGATGTGGCACGCTTCCAGGGTTCAAACCTCTATGAAGATTTAGCGGGGCGAGATTTTACCATTAATGCCATGGCGCTGCGTATTGATGGTGCTAGCTTCCAACCTGACAATCCAAAACTATACTCAGCTTGGTTTGAAAACCGGGGTTTGGTCTCCCCCATAGAGTCAGCAGGAAACGCCAGCTTTCAAAGCGACTGCAGTATAGATACCCAGCCACCTGATACGCAAAAACAGGATATTCAACGCTTAAACGAGCGCAAGATAGCTCGAGAGATAGTTGCACAGACGCCTGGCCTGATAGACCATTTTGGTGGTTTTTCTGACCTCAAGAGACGATTTATCCGTCGAGTATCTGACCAAGCCATTCCCCAAGATCCGGCTCGTTTATTACGAGCTGTGCGGCTCTCAGCCCAGTTGGGATTTCAGATCGAAGAAGAGACCCTAATCCAGATCGTCGATCTCGCGCCCTTGATTTCACAGATTAGCCATGAACGCATCAGAGATGAACTTTGGAAGGCACTCGCAACTTCAGACCCCGCTACTGTGCTCAATAGGTTGGATGAATTGGGATTATTGGCGCTCATCTTGCCTGAAATTACGACTCTCAAGGGAGTTCCTCAATCTGCCCCTCATACGCTAAATGTCTTCAACCATACGCTTTGGGCTGTTCGCTATGCAGGATTCTTGCGCGACTGGCTATTGCAAGATAATATTCACCCTAGCAGCAAGCGTTCTGGTGAAAGAATAGAGCATGAGCCCATCCATCCGTCTATCGAAGCGTGTCTCTCGGTTCTCGTAGAGCGCTTAAGCCCCTGGAGGGAGAAACTGGCCACTCATTTTCAAATTGAGCCTTCAGTAGGGCATAAGCGAGCAGAGTGGTTGGTTTGGTTTGCTCTCTTCCACGATATTGGAAAACCCAAGACCCGTTCAGAAGAAGTTACAAACCAGGGGGAAACGAAACAGCGCTTTTTTGAACATGAGCAGGTCGGAGCCGATCTGGTGGAGCCACGTCTGCAGGCTCTTCACTTCAGCCGGGATGAGCTAAAGCTGGTGGATAAGGTTATTTTGGCACATATGCGTCCTCATCATCTCCATGTTAGCTTTGAAGGCACGTCTGTTAGCCATCGAGCTTGCTTTCGATTCTTTCGGGATGTAGGCAAGATCCAGCGCGATTCCTTAGTTGGGATCGATGTACTTTTACTAGCTCTTGCTGATTTCTTGGCTATCCATGGACCGGTTGGGCCAACCGAGCCGACAACCTTAACGCAAGAGAAATGGCTTGCCTATTTGGAACACGTAACCCAGCTCTTGGCGTATGCAATGGAGGCACCCTCATTACCTGGGATCACATCATCGCCGCTAATTAACGGAAACATGCTGATGGAACGGCTCTCAATTGAACCTGGTCCTCTAGTCGGCCGCTTATTGGGAGAAGTGGCAGAGGCGCAAGCGGCCGAGGAAATCCAGACGGTGGACGAAGCGATAGCGTGGTGTGAAAGTCGAATAGTAGACTTACAGGCACAATAGCTGCAGAATTCTTATTCTGCACCTTTTTGCCTGATGAGTGAATCTTATCATGACGACTAAGACCTGCCCATTTTTGGGCGTATTAGGTCCAGAACAGAACCAGCAAATGGCTCGGGATTTCCCTAGCTTTGAAAATTGCTGCTTTACGGAGCCGGCTCCCGATTACGGTACGTTGCTTTTGGCAGATCAGGCAACGTACTGTATTTCGGGCGGCTTTCATCAATGTCCTCGCTTTCAGACCCGTTCCATCCAAACTCATTCAGCGTCCATCCAAGATCCACATCTGCTTTCCTTAGTCAATGAAGCCACAACATCACTGCCACTAGATTCCGAATTTCTTGCTAATGACGATGAGATGGCTGGCCCTTTTGTGGCCAAAGCAGCAACAGATGAGTTCCTTTTTGAGCGCAGTAACGAAACCCATCAACGCCCCATCTGGCTTCTTGCAGGTTCGGCATTTGCCACCGTATTCCTTTTGGGGATTGTGCTCGCTGGGTATATAGGGTGGCAGATGGTAATAAACAGCACCCTAGGCTCAACGACCAGTGCGTCGTCCCTATTGGATAACGGGTCTGTCATCACGGTTGATGGGAAGAATGGCGAGCAGGCTGTCTATCTCGTCGTTACAGCAACATCAGATTCAAGTGTAGGGTTCGATGGTTCTGCCTCGGGATCAGAAGGCAATAACCAAGCAGACGAACCTAGCACTGAACTTGTAGGTCGTAACAGCGTTGGAGATAACAGGCAGAAGGATCAGGCAGTTGCTGGAAGCAACCTTGGGGTAGAAAGCCGGCCCATACCTGTTGCTGCGACACCTACGATTCCCCAAGCAGCCTTGAAGCCGGCTCAGCCAATCCAGTCAAATCAGGCATTTCCTGTGGCTGTTACACCCACGCCCGTCGTTGTGACCATCCAAAACCAGAGCAATCCCCCAGCAGATACGAGTGGCGATAGTCTTCAGAGTGTTCCTCAGTCCGCTAGTCAACAGAACGGTGCGGTGCAAGGGGGTTCAGACGGATCGGCAGACAATCAGCAACCTGCGTTCATACCGGCGACCCCCACAGTGACACCCGTTCCGGAGATTAACGTTCAGGTAATTGTACCCACACCTCCAACCCGTCGCCCAACGCCGGAGGTGCCACTGATCCCCAATCCAGTACCCGAGCAGCCAACAGAGACGCCATGGCCTACTGCCACTTGGCCGCCCCCAATCGTCTTCTTCGGCCCAGAGGAGCCTATCCTTAGAGAAGGCAAATGTACCATGGTCACCTGGACTGTTCAGCACGTTCGCGAGGTCTATTATAGAAACATTGGTGTAGACGGAAGTGGAGAGAGAGAAGAGTGTATTACGGACAATGACAAGACCCTCTTACTGAGCGTTGTATTGCCCAATGGCGGTACGAAAATCTACACAACAACTTTGCAAATTGCCGAACCAACGGTTACCCCCACGCCAACGTGGACCTTTACGCCTTTGCCTGCTCCACCATCACCGACTTGGACACCGGTACCAACAGCGACGCCCGTTCCGCCTACATCCACGCCAGCCCCATCGCCCACCAAAGTCATTGTAAGGGGTGTCAAACTGGAAAGTGCCCAGCCACAAAACGGCGTCCCGTATGTCTGTGGCCCAGGTGTTACCTGTGAGTTGGGCCTTCTAGCAACGAATACAGGCGAAGATATCGATTCTATTTCGATTGTTTTAGCGGAACGTAGTCAGCCTGGTTGGTCTATACTCCTCTGCCGACAAGATGGTGTTTGCTCTGGGGAGCGCTTAGTGTTAACCAATGTGGGAGCAGCCAACACTGCGTTTATACTTTTACGGGTTGAAGCACCCGCCGATGCATCGGGTCAATTACTCCTTGTACAAACATATGCATCTAGCCAAGCATCGGGAGAAACAATCCGTTCGGAAACCCTTTCAGTGGATATACAAATTCAATAAATTCCTATGTTACTGATTACTTTTCTAATTATTCTGACTCTCATTGTTTTGTCGGGGCACTACGTTGCAGCAGAATTCTCTGCTGTCAGTGCCAGTAAGCCGAAATTAGCCCAACAGTCAGCTGAAGGCAATGACTCGGCACAAAAGGCATTAGAGATCATCGATGATCCTCGGCAATTGGATGACTATATTGCTGCCTGCCAGTTGGGCATCACCCTAACTAGTTTGATTCTTGGGTTCTATGGACAGTCCCAGTTGACGAAGAACATTACCAACTGGTTGATGTCGATGGCCGGAACAGTCTCTTTCATAGAGCAGCTATCTCCTGAAAGTATAGAGAGTATGTCCACAATTATTGTGTTGACGCTGCTGACCATTGTTACGGTCATTTTGGGCGAATTGATACCCAAAAATGTAGGCGTGCAGATGCCAGAGAGGCTGCTCTTATTAACATTGGCTCCCATGCGCTGGTCTCTCTGGCTCTTTCGTCCACTTATTTGGTTCTTTAACGGAAGTGGGACGTTGATTTTACGGCTCTTTGGCGTTACAGCCATGTCTGAACATGCCCATGTGCATTCACCAGAAGAGATCCAAATTCTAGTTGAAGAGAGCAGCGAAGGGGGCATTCTAGATCTAGATGAACGGAATCTTTTGATCAATACGTTGGGTTTGCGAGATGTGACGGCGCGCAAAGTGATGATTCCACGAAACCATATGCTGACAGCTGACGTCAATGAATCCCCCCATCAATTGCTTGAGCTTCTGGCTCGGTCTCGCTATTCTAGGTTGCCTCTGCATGAAGGAACAATCGATCGGATTGTAGGGTTTGTCCACTTGAAGGATCTGCTCAAGGTGGTTCATAGTGGAAGCCCCAATAGCGCTCCTGCCGTGTCCGGGATAATGCGGGATCACATGCGCCCAGTCGTCATCATTCCAGAGTCGCTCCCTGTTGAGGGGATCCTGCAATCCATGCAGAGCGATCAGAACTACCTAGCAATCGTCGCTGACGAGTATGGTGGCACAGCAGGCATGATCACGGTTGAAGATCTCTTCGAGGAGATCATCGGTGAGTTTTATGATGAGTTTGATATCAATAGGCAGTTGGTTCGCGTAGGTCCGGCCAGCCGACTCTTTGTTAAAGGGGACATCCAGGTTGATCACATCAACGAATGGCTAGATCTGAAGCTACCAGTAGATGATGCAGACACAATAGGTGGTCTTATTTTTAGCCAACTGGGCAAGCTACCACAAGTTGGGGATACTGTATCGATCTCCGCTCGCTATGTTGATGTAGGGGATGATGACACGGCGAGTCACGACCATCATGGAGATAATGGCCAGCCTCATGATCTGCTAGAAAAGCTGGCTCAGATCGAACCGCCTACTGAACCACCCAAATCACCAGATACACCCAAGGCTGAGGCTGCCTCTCAAGAGACCTTGACTGATCTACCCAACGAGCATGGGGTATCCGAATCAAGCGAGTCGGAGACAGGGACATCTCGATTAGCTGCATCTGGAACCGCTACAATTATTGAGTTTCAGGTCGAAAAGATGCAGGATAACAGCGTTCATGAAGTAAGCTTTGAGATAACAGAAGAAGAGATTGCACGACTAGAAAAATACGAGATCATTTAATGGCAGAATATATAGTACCCATTTCCATAATCACCGTTCTAATTCTTGTGAATGGTGTCTTCGTAGCTGCAGAATTTGCTATTGCTGGCTCCCAGCATTCAAGAGTCGCCCGCATGGCAGAAGAAGGATCTGCCTTGGCTAAGCGCGTGCTTGTTATCTTGCGAGATCGCATGCTGATTAACCGTTACCTCTCGACGGCACAGATTGGTATCACCATTGCCACGTTGGGATTGGGCATGTATGGTGAACATACGATTGCCCATTGGCTAGAGGCTCCGCTAGAGCGCTTACACCTCATACCTCATGAACTTGTCCACACTGTTGCGTTGGTATTAGCAGTTGCCATCATTACCTATTTACACGTCGTAGTGGGCGAAATGGTTCCTAAGTCCTTGGCTTTGCAGGCACCCGAACGATCTGCCATATCACTCAATGGATTGATGAGGTTCTTTGATCGGCTTTTCCGGCCACTATCCGTCATATTAAACTGGACAGGCGATATGCTCCTACGAATGGTCGGCATCAGAGCGGAAGATGCCGCCTCCCGCCTGGTCTCATCGGAGGAGCTAGAATTTATTGTAGCAGAAAGCTCTGAGAGCGGTCTACTCAATCCAGGTGAGCAGATCGTCCTAGAAAATATACTCGATTTTCAAGAACGGACCGTAGGGCAAATAATGACGCCTCGAAATCGCCTAATCGGTATTCCAGCCGAACTTACCCGAGCGGAAGCCCTGGATCTGGTCTGCCAAAATCGCTATTCTCGTTATCCTGTCTTTCAGGGTGACCTGGATCATATTGTTGGCATATTGCATACAAAGGACTTGGCCCGCGACTTTGTAGGTGTTGCCCCCGTAGAGATTGAAGGGGAGAAGAGTGATGCGGACGAGGGTCGTCATACCAAATCTAGAGCAGAAGAGCTACAAGCTGTTGCAGAAGGAATGACAGGGGAATTGGCGGAGATGATACGCACGGTTCTCTTCGTTCCTGAATCTCTGGCATTGGAACAGATGCTAGAGCAATTCCAAAGCCAGCGCTCTCAGATCGCCGTTGTTGTAGATGAGTATGGTGGCGTTGCAGGGATGGTGACCATGGAGGATATCGTCGAAGAGTTAGTCGGTGAAATTCGGGATGAGTATGATGAAGAAGAGCTCGCTCCCTTTGAGGAGATCAGCCATAACCGCATTCGGGTACGTGGTGACTTGTTGCTCGATGAGCTAAAACAACACTTCGAATTGGAGATTGAAGAGGACGAGGCCGACACGATTGCAGGCTGGATCATGGCCCAGCTAGGTCATGTTTCAAAGGCAGGAGAGCGAGTTGAGTTTCAGGGTGCTACCTTTACTGTGGAAGCTATGGATGGCCTGGCGATTCGAACGATTTTGATTGATCTACCCAGGCTCACAGGAACTGAATCGTAATTCGCTAAATTGTTGATTGCTGTATAGCTGAACTGCTGAATTTGTTAGTAGGTGATGATGAATAGATCTTTACTTGGGCTGCTAAACGCGTCCCCCTTTTTTGCAACAAGGCCCTTCTTGGTTACGTTGTTAATTGCTTTATTGGCCCGCTTTACCGATATGCTGACCGCCCCTGCTTGGTTTGTTTCCAACGAGGCACTCGCAGTGATGGGTGGATTGGCCATTATTGAGGTCTTGGGCTCAAAGACAGATTTGGGCCGATACCTAGATGAGTTTACACCACTTGCCAAGGGAATACTTAGCTTTCTGTTGGTGCTGATATTGGTCTTGCCTACGCTTGATGGCAATCCAGCAAATTTCGGCCCGCTTGAAGAGAGATTTCTTGCATCGGTGGATTCGTCACAATGGGGAATTGAATGGCTCCAGTGGGGAATAGCCCTAATCGGATCTGTGCTGACTAGCGGTAGTGTCTGGCTGTTAGGTTGGTTGCGTAGTGGCATTCTTTCGGCACTGGTGGATCTGGATGAAGAAGACGACATAGGAGTGCAGGGTTACTTTAGCTGGTTTGAGGACTTTTGGACCATCATCGGCACATTGATTGCCTTCTTCTTTCCGCTCTTCGCGCTCTCAATCTATGGGGCAACCATACTTCTGCTCTTTTTGGTGCAGCGATATGTTGATCATATCCAAGAAAAGCGCAAGCTTGCTTGCACGTCATGCGATCAGCCCATGTTGGCCACAGCCCTTTACTGTCCGCATTGTGACCAGCCAAACTTAAAGCCCCATGCGGTGGGCGTCTTTGGTCAGTCTCTAGACGAGCCATCAACCGATCCCCATGAGCATTATCACCGCTTACTGACTCGAAAGCGCTGCCCCAGCTGTGCGACTCGGCTGCCTGAGCGATTGATTCAACAGACCTGCAAAGCTTGTGGAACTGTCACCTTTGCTAATTCAGCAGAGCTAGATGACTATCTGGCCAAACTGCGCCAGGCGTTGCCCCAAACTTTGGCTATCTGTTTTGCGCTGAGCTTTGTGCCGATCTTAGGCATCCTGCCGGGCGTCATCTACTATCGGCTCACCTTTATCTCCAGCTTTAGGGGATACTTGCAACGCCCTGTTGTCTTCTTTTTGCGAGTCACACTGTTAATCTTTAATCTCTTGCTGATTTCGATCCAGTGGATTCCCTTTTTGGGTGCAATATCTATTCCAATTATGTGCCTGACCAACTACTGGCTCTATCGAGCCATGCTGGTGCGCTCTGGAACAAAACGGTTGAGCGGCTCGGCTCAGCCATATTTATCTTACAAGGATGTGGGGAATGGTATAGATAAAGGTCAATCAGCAGATGCGGAGGCAGATCTGGGGGCAGATGTGGGGTATGCAGTATGAACGCAGCCGAAGACAAGAAAGAGGCCGTCAGAAAAGCCCGGGCACACCTGGCGAAGAGCCCCCTCTATCTGGATACTGAAACCACGGGAGTTCGCAGCACGTCAGAGATTGTCGAGATCTGTATCATAGACCACGATGGAAGCGTGCTACTGGATACGCTTGTGAAACCACACGGCCTCATCACGCCCGATGCCCAACGAATTCATGGAATTACAAATACCGTTGTCAAAGATGCTCCCCGGTGGGAACAGATCTGGCCGGAGGTAGAACAAATTCTTGCAGGACGACATGTGGGCATCTTTAATGCAGATTTTGACCTACGACTTATGCAACAATCCCACAAAGCATCTGGTCTAAATTGGCAGCCGATTGGGGCAAATGCCTTCTGTATCATGCACCTCTATGCTCAGTTTTACGGTGAATGGGATCAGCAGCGTCAAGCCTACCGCTGGCAAAGTCTGGAAAAGGCAGGGCGACGTTGCAGTATTTCGCTTCCCAATGCCCACCGAGCCAGGGCGGATACGTTGTTAACGCGGGAGGTATTGAGTTACATGGCGGCACACGAACTTTAGCGCCATAGCGCTTGGGACTTGCTCCAACGACAGTTACCCTATTGGCAAATCATGATTGATTGCTCGACAGAGTGCTGTAAGACATATTCTATCGAGCTTCCTCGCAGAAGTCGCATGGCAGGTCGTGCGCCAAATCCCCCCAAGATGATGACATTGCTGTCATGCTGTGCAGCAGTATCCATAATGATCTTACCGATATGACCTGATTTCTCCCCTGATCTGAGAATATAGTGGGCCTGTTGGACTTGGTGCCTCTCCAGATAGGCTTTGGCTTTGGTCAACGCATCAGCCTTGGTGTGGGGCGTTTCTACCGTAAGCACCGCCAGCTCATGGCCCCAGCGAGATGCATGGTAGGTAGCCACAAAGAGCGCTTCATCTGCCTTTGGGCTTCCATCGTAGGCGAGTAACAAAGGTGACATACCGTGAAAATTAGCATGAGGTGTAATAAGCAAAGGTCGCGGGCAGCGAGTAATGATTGGGCCCCAAAAGGAACGAAGCCGGTCAAGGACGTTGGATTCAGGCGGATGCGTCAAATTGATGAAGAGTAGATCCGACCAAGCAACTCGTTTGAGCAGAATGCGCAACGGATCACCAGCTTCCACCGCAAATTGGCCCGTTAGCCCCAGAGAGCGACAGCGTCTGTCAAAACGAGCAACCATATCTTGAATGAATTGACGTTCAAGCTGAGATGGTTCATCAACAATATGTAAAGCCAGGATTCGATCGTGATCGGCGGCAGCCAACTCAAGTGCCGCTTCCAGCAGACGCCAATCTTCATCAATCCCTTCAAACAAGACCAGCAGATCGGCAAAGAGGCGACCTTCGCGCCCCATGGCCAGTTGCTGTAAACGCCAACTTCCCACCCTTACATTCTCCAAAGGATCCGGTCCTGCCGGGTTGGTAGCTTTTGACAAGTAGCCAGCAGGCTTGGCTCCAACTGTCATGTGGGTTTGCGCGTGGATCAAAGTAGGTAATGATTCAGCCAACTCCAGGCTCCACCCCAAAGACTTTTCCAGCTCATCACGTCTTTCAGAGAGCAAAATATAAATATCTGTCTCTGTTCGATTGGGGAAGCGGCGCATTACGCCTAGTTCACGTACGACTTGGATTACTGGAAGGTAGACCGACCGATACCAGGACAATGCAGCCTCTTCCCATGAGATAGGAGGCGGCACAGACTCGCGCGTTTCAGATGATTCAGCAACCTGCTGTTCATCCTTGTGATTATGAAGCATCTTCTGATAGTGAAGATCAATTTGCCGAAGCAAGCTCTGATAATGGCCAGCCAATGACATAAGCAGATCAATATTAGGAATGTGCTGATCTAAATTCGTCTGCGCTAGGAAATTGGCATACCGAGCCTTACAGATGATCTCATCGGGATCGTCATCGGCTGAAAATGAGACCCTAGTCGTTACCTCAGAAACGTACGCCGAGATAGTTTTGGCCCCTAACTTCCTAGCAACAGAGACCCGATGATTGCCGTCCAGTACAAAATAGGCATCGCCAATCTGATAGACCTCGATCGGTGGGACACCTGTCATATCGGTCATGGCTACTTTAACCTGTGCCCAGCGTGCCTCATCGCTCTGTTGTTTTGGCAGAAATTCACGCGTGAAATCTCGATACCGTCCCACGCTCCCTACAATCTTGTCGAGTGGAATCTCCATCAAACCCCGGTCGATGGTACGCTCCAATGGCTGGAGTTGGCGGCATATGGTCTCGTAGTCGAGCAGCTCAGAGGATTGACCTTGTAATCTGGCTAGAATCTGACGCAGAACGGCTGATTTCCGAGCGCGTTGAAAATCTCTTACGGCCAATTCATAACTTGTCGAGGGATAAGTATGCATCAATATTTACTCAGGCCCCGCATAAAATAGCATCTGTTCACTCGCATAACGATATTACTTTATCACGACTGCCAGTATGCCAGTCACTCAGATTGTACTAAAACGGCAGTTGTATCGTCTCGAAAGGGACCAATGTTCAGGCGTATCTCGTTTTGCAAAGCATTCATTAATTCTGTTCCCTGCCGTGTCTTAATGATAGAACTGATGCTCGACCAGCCAGCATACTTCCAGAGTCCATCCGACATAAGTAGAATCAGCCAGGGATCCACAAGTTGTTCGCGGAATGGGGCAGCTTGGGCCTGCCCCGAACCAACTGGAGGATTCTTAAACTGACTTGAAGTCAATTCATGATATTGGTCTCGCACATTTAGAAGAATGGCTGCGCTATCCCCATTGGATGCACCGCAGACAATACGATCCGTCACGCAGAGAGCGACCAACGTGGTCAACCCAGCCTCTGGTCGCTCGTAAACAGCTTTATCTGAAATTTCAACTATTTTCGACCACGTCTTGGGTCGGGTTAGTTGACGAACAGAATAAGAGATTGCCGTTTCCACAGCCGCTTGGCAGGCTGTTTCAGCACCTGCTTTGCCGCCTGGGCGCCCCCCTTGCCCATCAGCCAATGCAACAATCAGCATGGATGAATCCTGAGGATGCTCCTTTACAAGATAGGCATCTTCATTTGTAGAGCCGCCACCGCGGCAGGAAAAGGTAAAGTAGTTTCTCATGCAGACCTGGATTCAAATTTTTGTCCTAAAACGAACGAGGCATACCCAGAATATGCTGCCCTACATAGGAGAGCACCAAATTGGTCGAGATAGGCGCAATCTGATAGAGGCGAGTCTCACGGAATTTTCTCTCCACATCGTATTCTCTGGCAAAACCAAACCCACCGTAGGTTTGCATTGCTGCGTTTGCTGCCTCCCAAGATGCATCAGCCGCCAGTAATTTGGCCATGTTGGCTTCTGCACCGCACGGTTGCCCCTCATCAAAGAGTCGTGCGGCTTCATAGCGCATAAGATCGGCTGCACGCACGTGGATATATGCCTGGGCAATCGGAAACTGTACGCCCTGATTCTGCCCGATAGGCCGCCCAAAGACTTCCCGCTCACTGGCGTATTGAGTCGCATGCTCCGTAAACCAGTAGCCATCGCCAATACATTCAGCAGCGATAAGAATTCGCTCTGCGTTCATCCCATCCAAGATATAGCGGAACCCCATACCTTCTTCACCAATTAAGCTATCGGCTGGAATGCGCAGATTATCAAAGAAGACCTGGGTCGTCTGATGGTTGATCATGGTTTCGATTGGCTCAATAGTGACGCCGTCGTTGAGGGCGCTTTTGAGATCAAGCAAAAAAACGGAAAGACCTTCGGTCCGCTTTTGGACATCTTCACGAGGCGTGGTGCGAGCGAGGAGCAACATCAGATCAGAGTGCTCTGCTCGGGAAGTCCAAATTTTCTGTCCATTCACCACATAGTTGTCTCCTTCTTTGACAGCCGTCGTGCGGATGTTGGTGGTGTCGGTGCCAGCGTCTGGTTCGGTCACCCCAAAAGCTTGAAGACGTAATTCCCCCGAGGCAATTTTGGGCAGATAGGAGTTTTTCTGCTCGACGGAACCATGGCGCAGCACAGTTCCCATGATATACATCTGGGCATGACAGGCTGCCGCATTCCCTCCCGAGCGGTGAACCTCCTCCAGAATAATTGATGCCTCAGTGACGCCTACGCCCACACCGCCATACGCCTCTGGTATCAGCGCAGCCAGATAGCCCGCTTCGGTCATAGCCTTAACAAAGTCGGTTGGGTAGGCGTCTTCCCTATCTAGCTGCTGCCAATACTCATTTGGGTATCGGGCGCAGAGTTGCTGGACACCTCGGCGCAAATCATGGTGGAGATCGGTAAGTTCGGACATAGGTTTGGAGCTTATCCTACTGTGGGAGCATCTCAGCTAATGGGCGAATAGTACTGTTCGATCTGGATGTTTTCATTCTGAGCGGGTCTCTCGGCCAATTTCAAATATCTTCCGGCTAGCAAAGAATCTCAGCTCATATTTTGCCCGATACGAGGATGCTCCTTTCTACTGTTGCATGATTGACATTCTGGGCAATCAGTCGTAGAGTATATTATATGAATCACTACCTTTGTTCACAAGAATTGTGTCACCGGATCCAGGCCAACTTGCAAACATTCAAGGTTGTCAACCATCCTGTAGCTGGACTAAAGCAAGCTGCGGTAACCTTGACAGTCGTCAATGTATCTAATGACCCAGGAATTTACGACATTCCCTATCAACGTAGCTGGGCAGATCATGCAGCGCTCATCCTAACTCGGCGCTCGATGAAATTAAGAAAGCATGCAGGTCAATGGGCCTTGCCTGGGGGCAGAATAGAGCAAGGCGAAAGCCCTAAGGATGCAGCACTACGAGAGCTGGAAGAGGAAGTGGGTCTACAGCTTTCAGGTGAGCACATTTTGGGGCAACTAGATGACTTTACAACCCGCTCGGGTTATGTCATGAAACCCATCGTGGTTTGGGGTGGTCCCAATGTCAAGCTGGCTCCCAATCCTGACGAGGTAGCATCCATTCACAGAATTCCCCTGGCGGAGTTTATGCGGGAGGATGCCCCGCTGCTGGAGAAATCAACAGCCAGCGAGCATCCCGTACTTCGCATGCCCATTGGAACTGGTTGGATAGCGGCTCCAACAGCGGCCCTGCTCTACCAATTTCGTGAAGTCGCGATTTTGGGCAACGAGACCCGGGTAGCTCACTATGACCAGCCCACATTTGCGTGGAAATAAGGCTAAACCAAAGATGTACACATACCGGTACCGAGCATTATTTTAGCCCAAAAAGTCAAAGAGCCAGCGTGCGACCCCAATCAGCACCAACAGCCCCCCTTCCCAGCGGGAAAGCTCCCACCGAGAGCGGAGCATCAGGAGAACTAGCAGGATCATCCCACTGAGCATTAATACGCTCTCAATAGCCTCCGCATCAACTTGCAGGGGTTGAATCATTCCAGCAACCCCCAAAACACCCAGCACGTTAAAGAGATCACTACCGATTAGGTTACCGGCAGACAGCCCATGTTGCCCTCTCAAGACGGCCGTAAGCGATGTGGCCATCTCAGGAGCGGATGTACCTGCAGCCACAATGGTTACACCAATGACCCATTCAGATATCCCGGCGAAGCGAGCAATTTCCGATGCAGACTCAACCAAAAAGTGACCACCGCCAACAATTAGTGCCAAGCCCGCAATTAACCGACCTACATCAAGAGGACTAAATTCACCTTCAGGGATCTCATCTCCCATATCTTGGCCCTGGCTAATCAGGTACAGGACATAACCAATTAGCAAAGCAACAAAGATACCTCCCTCCAAACGGGATAAGGTGAGATCTCGCAGAAAAAAGAGCAAAATCAGGGAAGAAACCAAAAGGGCTGCGCCGTCCCGATGAATGAGTGGTCGGGTCGTTTTGACCACGCTCACCAGTGCTACGCCACCTAAAATGAAGCCAAGGTTAAAGATATTGGAGCCGACGATATTACCAACTGATATATCGGACTGGCCATTGAATGCCGATACAAGCGTTACGGCAAATTCCGGAGCGGACGTACCCAGCGCAACAACTGTCAGGCCAATGATCAGCTCCGAGAGTCCAGTCCTTCTGGCAATTCGAGTCGCCGAGCCAACGATCCAGATTGCCCCATACCAGAGAGCCAAGATGCAGAGAATGATGATGCCAATGTCAATAAGGAGTGTCATAGATTTGTTTGAATGATGAGGAAAGTGTCAGTAGTCCGCAGTCGCCTGGTCGCTTAGGAATCAAGATCAAATAAAACCCGAAAGTTCGGTTCTGTCATCTTGAGTACCCGAGAGATCTTCCATTACGTTTTATTCAATTCTCGATCCTTAGTCAAGAGTCGGCCTTGTGAACATCCAGGCTATTGCAATCTACTAAATTTGTATTGTATTTTCTCATTCTTAAACAGCACAATACACTCTGTCAAATATGGCTAGACCGTAATATCATTCCATCACGCTTACGTTCGGTACGCCACTTGGCTAAATCGATTCAGCATCCAACGGATCAACAGTAGCTGGAGAAGAACGCCTATGGCCAGTGCGGCCCACCAAATCGATCGCCCCTCAAGGGCCAGCCAGTACGCCTTATTGATCCAAAAAGGCGGGAAAAACCCAATCAGCCACTGCCACGGTTCCCGTACAAACCAGCCAATAAGAATGGTCCACCCAGCGATTCCACCAAACTTAGAGTAGGCAAAGCCCTGCACTTTGTTTTCAGCCACAATGGCAAAGAAAAGAGAGATAATCGGAGCAGTCAGCGCACCACCTGCAGCCAATAAGAGCAATTGCCAGATGGGCGGCACAACCTGGCTAACGGCTAACATCATGCCCATAATAATAAAGAAGGCCAGAAGCGCCGGCACGCCAACTCGGTAGAGAGCATATTGACTCAGCGGGATCGGTGTAACCATCATGGCGGTAAGGGTATTGTCATCTTTTTCATCCAACAAAACAAAGCCAAAGATGGTGCCAACCAGCAATGAACCAGTAAAGAAGGTCATGTAGCCAACGATAAGCGGATAGAAGGATTCCAGATAGACTGGAAAGCGTTCGCCGGGCAAGACTTCATTTTGTGCCAGCATATCATTGAGCCAAGGCAATAGCGAGCGCAACACGACGGCAATAATCACCGCAAACGCCAGCATAAAGAGAAGGAAACTGTCCCGCCGGATGAGCTTCACATCGACGGGGCCAACTTTGCGTACAAGTTCTGTCATTTGCATAGGTTTATCCTACCTCAGAAACGAGAATTAAACAGCTTGGTCACTTGAGGGGTCACATCCGAGTGAAACGCGCAAGCTATTTACGGTTCTTTTAATTTATCCCACCTTCGTAACAACAAATGTATGGAAGGCGCGATATGCCCACCAACTTAGACCAATAATGAGGATAGCCGTATATCCAATGCCATAGAGCCAATCCCAGATTGAAAGTTCCATATAGGCCCCTTTCATGATTATGCTCGGGGCGCTGGTCGGAATGAGTAGAAAGAGCGGTAGCTCAACCCAGCCTAAAAAGTAGAGAAAGGGAAGCTGCAGCAAGACAGCAATCCCCGACATGGGAATCAAAAAGTCGGTAATGCTCTGATAGCGTACAATCAGTATGATCCCGATCAGCGTGTAGATTAAGCCAATAGCAATGATCCCGACGAATAGAATTGGAATATTGGGCAAACTTACGGCGCTACTCAACCTCATAATCAACATTGCCCCACCCACCATGACGACTGATTCTAGGGTGGCTAAGCCTGTTAAGGTAATTAGCTTGGACCCCAGATATTCAGATGTACGCAAGGGGGAGACGATGGTCGCGCTAAGGGTTCCTTCGTCTTTTTCAAACATGATCATGCCGGCTACATAGAGCAACGTAGAGCCGCCTACAACCAGCAACATGAGCGTCGGAATCGTCCAGGGCAATTGCTCCGGACCGGAAAGTTGCCCTAATGCGATGGCCACCAAGGCACCCGCTCCAAGGCCAATGAAATATAGATTGTTGCGCCACTGGACCGTCATATCCAGCTTCATGGCTGCGAAAAGTCGATTCATGTTGGTTAACTCAGCTCCGTTTCAGAAGAGCCGCCATATAACGCCTCGCCTGTTACCTGAATAAAGATATTTTCCAACGTTGTCTCTTGGCTGTGAATGGTCTCGATGGGATCCACCTGCTTGAGTAGATTCTGGAAAGCAACATTATCGCCCAATCCGTCGACGGGAAAGTCCTGGTATTGCAGGGTGCCCGCTCCGTTGACGTAGCCAACGCGTACGGTCCGCTTGCCATATTGTTTCTTTAAAGCCGATGGGGCATCGATAACGCTAATTTTACCCATGGTAATAAATGCGACTCGGTCACAGAGCTGATCGGCCACATTCATATCGTGGGTCGTTACAAAGACAGTTGTCCCCTCTTGGCGAATACGCAGAATTAGGTCTTTGATCTTCCGAGCATTGACCGGATCCAAACCGCTGGTCGGCTCATCTAGAAAGAGAATCTTCGGCTTGTGGAGCAGGCTCCGGGCCACATTTAGGCGGATCTTCATTCCCTTGCTAAAGTCAGCAACCTTCTTCTCTGCATCTTCTTCCAAGCCAACCCATTCAAGGACGCTCATGGGGTCTGCGGTTTCATGCTGATAGAGGGATTGAAAGTAGCTCAGATTCTCTAGAGCGCTCAATTTGAGATAATGATTGGGCAGCTCAAAGGATACGCCTACATGCTCAAAATAGTCCTGACCCCACTCGCGCACTTCCTGCTCCATTACCTGAATCGAGCCATGGTACTCTTTGAGTAGTCCAATTAGGATCTTCTGGGTCGTTGATTTTCCCGCGCCTGATGGACCTAGAAAGCCAAAAATCTCGCCTTGGGAAATCTCAAAATCGAGACCATGAAGCGTCTCTGCCTTTGCCCCAGGATACGCATAGGTTAAGTTGGATACGGATATCATTTGGTCTTTGCCTCCTCAAATGCCTGCCGAGCGGCATCTGAAATCTGTCGCACAATTGCCTTTCCGGCCTCGCTGTTGCCCCCATCTTCTGGCGTGAAGGCTCGATCCATCATCTCAGCAATCCCATTGATGACCTCATCGGTGGGCGGGATGTGTTCTTGGTCTATGATCTCTTGTATAGCCACTAAGCCATAGGCCAACATATTCATAATGTGGGCTGTCACCTGTGGGTCAATATCTTGTCGCATAGCGCCAGCGTCTTGCATCATCTTGACAAATTCGTATCGTATAGATTGGTTCTGTTTCTTAAAAAGCCCCTCTGGCTTATGTAGATAGCTACCCAGGATACGTCCATCCTGGCGAAAAATGGCAGACATAAACGGGCTGCCACTTAAGGCAACAAGTACATTCTTGTACATAGCGCCGATAGTCCCCCCAAGCGGATCGGCATCAAGCAGATCCAGCCAACGCTCTTGATAGGCCATGACTTCACGATGCATCAACGCTTCAAATAGCTCGTCTTTGCTATCGAAGTGAAGATAGATAGCCCCTTTGCTTACGCCTGCCTGCTTGGCCACATCACTCACGGTGGTTTTGTCAAAGCCATAATGAATAAAGAGCTGGGCAGCGGCCTCTAAGATCCGATTTTCTCGTATTGGATTGTTGGATTGGGTCATAAAATTCTTTTCAATTTGACCAATTGACCAATTCAGATAATTTGGTCAAATTTTAGCAGAAAGAACCAGAATTGTCAAGGGGTATTTTGGATCAGGCAATAAGGGGTTGTAGATCACTCCAGCCAAAAAAGATCTCTTCAGTCGGAAAGCGATCAATGGTGAGGGGTTGACGGTCAACCTCGACGCCGCCTAAGTGACGATAGAAGCCGCAGTTTGGGTTGATGGCTGCACAGCCGATTAAAAGTGAGTTAACGCCTTGGGCCATGAGTCGTTCGGCCGTATATCGTAGTAGGCACCGCCCAACACCTTTGCCATGCATGGAGGGCAAAACATAGAGGCTGTTGACCCAACGTTCATACTCACTGCTTCCGGTCTTGGCCCCAGCCCAAATATACCCAACCACCCACTTGTCTACTTCAGCTACCACAAAAAATTCACCCGTTTCCCATTCCTTACCGGCAAAGAACGAGCGCCAATTCTCTGCACTCACCTCTGGTGTCCAGGAAGTATCCAGATCCTCTTTAGGAATCAGCCCCAAATAAGCACTGTGGGAAGCCCTTACTGAGATAATGCCGAGAGCGTTGCAGTCATCAAACGTGGCAGGTCGGATGTTCATGGTGGTTCGTGATTGGTAATGCATATTCTGGTTTAGATGTATGCTCTACCTTGGTTGTTATCTGCTCAGGTGTGAGATATCTGCCCACACGTTGAACGAGACGTAGGGTCAGTAGGGTGTCGTCCGTATTCCCTACAGTCCATGTGGGCAATCTCTACCAATTTAATCCTTCAGCGCGGTAGCCAAAGAAGGCTTGCTCCGATGATAGAGCAGGGGATTCTGCTTATCGTCATCCATCACATCTCCAATCTCCAACTTGCCAATCTGCTCATCGGAAAGAATATTCTTCGTGCCATTAAAGGTGCTCCCGTCGGGCATAAAGCCGCAGGTCATGGCTCGCCGCCATCCTGGGGTCATATTCGGACCAGCACCGTGGGCTGCCAAGCCATTATGGAATGAGCAGGAGCCAGCTTTCATCTCAGCAGGAACGGGCATGATCCCATTCAGCTCGGGATAGATCTCAAAGAGGTCCCCCAAATTTTCACCGATCTTAGAATTCTCAAAGCTGGTCACCTTATGGGAACCTGGCACAAAGTAGAGGCAGCCATTCTGCAGCGTCGCATCATCCAATGCCACCCAAATACTCAGTGCAGCCCTGGAATGATAAGACCAGTATGGATTGTCAAGGTGCCAGCCAGTGGGATTGGCCCAAGGTTGCTTATTCAGGGCCTGGTCATGCCAAATCCGCATCCCATCGACTTGAGCCAGCTCTGTTGCCATCTTACCAATGCGTGGGTCAAGTATTAGTTCCCGCATCCCATCATGATCCTGCCAAAGATTGATACGTTGGACAAAGACCCGATCATAGTAAGAGTTGCCCGCTTTCCACTCCCGACTATCTTTTCCCTGAGAAACGAGCTTCAGATCTCGTCGTTTGGCCACCGCGTCATCCACATTGGCGCGCCACGTCTCAAGCTCATCTGCATCGAGAAAATTATCAATGACAACGAATCCATTTTCCTGGTAAAAGTCGATCTGCTCCTGGGTAATTTCTGAATTCATAAGTCGATTTCCTTTGGTTGAAAGAGTCTGTGTTATATTGGCGGTCGTGACAAAGCAACACCGCTACTCGAGGAAAATTTTACTTTATGCGGTGCCCGAATATATACTGGAGTTGACCATAGATGAGAATAATTCGATAACGTTTTGACTTAGCTCTTTATTCAAACTGCCTTCCAATTACGCCTATCATGGTCGCGACAATTCGTGCTGCCAACCTTGCTCCTTGACCATCAATATCCGCATCAGGCAACAATTCCACAATATCAAACCCCACAATCGACCGACTTTTCTCCGCTGCCCCTGTGACCAGCTCAACAAAATCCCAGTAGGTCAGCCCGCCCGGTGCCGGGCCGATAACCGATGGCATGATGGTTGGATCCAGCCCATCCACGTCCAGTGTAATGAAAAGATTCGCCTCTGCTGGAATTGCGTCAAGAACAGAGCCAATTCCTTGCCGCCGGAATTCACGCATCGGAAAGAAGGTCGCCCCCGTGCTCAGGGCATGTTGATAATCGGCCGTGCGGGCGCTACCAATGCTACGTGCACCCACCAGAACAATCTGCTCGACCCAAGGCATCTCTGATGCTCGTCGCATGGTGCTAGAGAGCCCCCACTGTTCACCATTCACGTTATCCCGCCAGTCGATATGGGCGTCAATCTGCAAAATGGTGATGGGGCCATGTTCTGCGTATGCTTGCAACACCGGCGTTACCACAGAATCATCGCCGCCCAATACAAGCGGTACCGCATCGCCATTCAGAATCGACTTGACTGTGGCTGAGACCTGCTGCCGGTTGAACGCTGCATCCTCACCGTAACGTAGGTTTCCCCAATCCATCGCGCCTACACCCTCAGGAAGAATAGGGCCACCCAAATCGAAATCATGATGACCTAGAATACCCGGCCATCCCATTGCGTTACGAATGGTATCAGGAGCCTCCGCACAGTATGCGCCAACTGATGGATATGGCGTTGCTGTAGGAACGCCAAGAATCACGATCTTTGCATCACCAACTACACCAATGTCAGCAGACGGAATACCAAGGAAGCCACCTTCGGATTGGCCGCCGAAGAGGTCATTCATGACAGGTTTAGAGGACATGCTCCAGCTCCTGGGACATAGAGGCGGTCATTATAAATTAACACTGTTACCCAAGGTAAAACTATTAATTTATGCAGAGCCTGAGTATAAATGGGCTGCAATTCTCTACAATTCAGGTGCCGCTTCTCTAATGAGGAACCGTTCCATCCGGAATCGGTGAGACATAAGGCTGCCCTTGCTTATCTTGCTTGAATTCAGCCTGAGCAGCAGCCAACAGTTCGGGTTTTGTCATCAAGTCATAGGCAGTTAGGGCCAGGGATTTGGAGGCAAATAGCATTCCTTTAAAGCCAATGCTGGAGCCGGATGATGCAACTGTCTGCCAAGAGTGGGGCGGTGTTCCCAAAGGCCAGCAAGTAGTGCGTATTTGTGCAGTAGGTGTAATTTGGCTGACATCCGCGACTTCCGTGGAGCCAGGAGAATGACCAGGGTCTTGAATATGGGGAAGCACCCGCTCCCAGAGTGGATCGTCGATTTCAGATGGGCCAAGCGTATCGGTGGTATGCTTCTGAGTATAATCAAAGGAATGCTGGATGGAGCCATCGGGGAAGGTCTGCTGAAGTTGCTTGGCAAAAGCCCTCTCTTGTTTGGTAAAGCGCATATCGTTGACGAGTTGCATCTTCTCCAACAAGTTGTTGGAAATCGCTTTGTTAGAAAGCATCTCGTAGCAACCGGTGATGAAGTCAATATCATGAGTGGTGCCACTCATGAGGGCAGCGCCCTTGGCAATGTCTAACATACGAGCGTAGATCTCATCCACTTGATCACGTTTGGGGGCACGCACAAAATACCAGATCTGGGCGTAAGCAGGGACAACGTTAGGAGCCTGTCCACCGCTGGTGACAACGCTGTGAATCCGTGCCTCTTGGGTAACGTGTTCCCTCAGGTAATTTACGCCAACGTCCATCAGCATCACTCCGTCCAATGCACTGCGGCCCAGCTCCGGTGCAACGCCAGCATGGGAAGCTACGCCATGAAAATTGACCTTGAACGAATTCATGGCCAGGGATGAGCCTGCCCAGACGCCGTTGGTGGCCCCAGGATGCCAACTGAGGGCAGCATCCAAATCGTCAAAGGCACCATCCTTGGCCATAAATGTCTTGCCTACTAGGGTCTCTTCAGCAGGGCAGCCGTAAAATCGCACCGTGCCAGGAATCTGCTCAGCTTCCATTCGTTCCTTGAGAGCTAAGGCTGCGCCAAAGCAAGCTGTGCCGAATAAATTATGGCCACAGCCGTGACCCGGCCCACCATCTTGTAAAGGGGATTGGTCTGCGGAAAGGGCTTGAGAAAGGCCGGGCAGTGCATCATACTCCCCCAGAATGCCAATGATAGGCCCGCCTTTACCCCAAGAAGCCACAAAGGCGGTGGGCATTTGGCCAACCCCGTGTTCAATAGAAAAACCAGCCTCGGCCAGTTCATCAGAAAGGAGTTTGGAAGCAAAGGTCTCTTCCAAAGCAATCTGGGGATGGTCCCAAATCTCTTTGGCAATATAGGATAGCTTTTCGTCTTGGTCATTGAGGTAGTGCAGGATGGAATCAGTGGGTGTCATAAGGGGTCTCCGGATACGGTCAAATGTTCTGGTAAAATGGGATGATGTGGACTGAGCAGCCCACCCTAGCCAAAAATAGAACACGGATGGCTATGGATTCGTGGGGTTTCCTCATCCTCCGCGATGAGGCTTGAGGCTTAAACAATACAGATATTTAGGCTAATCCACAAAAATTAAGTATACGCGGAGTAGGCGTTCTCTTACGCCGGATTACTCGGGGCAGATCCGCATAAGAGAATGCTACCTCCTCGCTTTTATGGGTCATTTATTTTGTGGACTGGCCTTAATCAATTCCCAAGTAGGCTTTCTGAACTGTTGGATCCTTCTGCAAGACGTCCGCAGAATCGGTCAAAACAATCTCGCCCGTTTGGAGTACGTACCCTCTGTTGGCAATTTGGAGGGCCATATGGGCGTTCTGCTCCACGAGAAGGACTGTGGTACCGTTCTTGTTGATCTCGATTATGGTATCGAAAATGGTATCCACCAAAACGGGGGCTAACCCCATGGACGGTTCATCTAACAAAATCAAGCTTGGTCGGGCCATCATAGCCCGAGCCATGGCCAGCATCTGTTGCTCGCCGCCACTCATGGTGCCAGCTAGCTGAGTCTTCCGTTCACCAAGGCGGGGAAAAAGTGCGTAAGCGGCTTGCATATCCGTGGCGATGCCGTCTTTATCATTGCGATGATACGCACCCATCTCCAAATTTTCGGCAACGGTCAGCTTGGCAAAGACGCCTCTGCCCTCAGGAACCATAGAGATGCCCTCAGCAACCAATTCGTGAGGTTCGGTATCGGCGATATCATTCCCCCGAAAGGTGATGGAGCCGTGGCGCGGCCGCATTAACCCGCTAATGGACCGCAGTGTAGTGGATTTCCCGGCACCGTTCCCACCGATGAGAGAGACAATTTCGCCCTCTTCTACGGTTAAAGAGACATTCTTCAGCGCCTGAATATTGCCATAAAAGGCTTGGATTTCGTTAACTTCAAGTAGAGACATAAGATTAGGTTATCAGTAGTCGGTAGTAGTCGGTAGTCGGTAGTCGGTAGTCGGTAGTCGGTAGTCGGTAGTCGGTTCTTAATGACTGTGTCGTCCTGAATATAATTGACAGTAGATAGGGAATAGCGATAATCAATTCAGGAGGACACAGACAGGATGAGATACGCTGACGATCATCTTGTCATCTCAATCATCTTGTCATCTCAATCATCTTGTCATCTCAATCATCTTGTCAGTTTTCTTCACCAATTCCCCCGGCAGCCCCACGCCCAAGATATGCCTCAATCACTTGTGGGTTGGACTGGATTTCTTTAGGCAGCCCTTCGGCGATCTTCTGCCCATAGTCGAGGACGGTGATGTACTCAGAAATGTCCATCACAACGCGCATATCGTGCTCAATGAGGAGGACGGTCACACCTAGATCATCACGTAGGCGTCGGATGAAGTCAGTGGTCTCGGCGGTTTCGCTGGGATTCATGCCTGCAGTCGGCTCGTCGAGTAAAATGAGCTTGGGCTGGCTGGCTAAGGCGCGACCGATTTCAAGACGTCGCTGATCGCCATACGGTAGATTCTTAGCCAGCAGATCACCTTTGCCGCGTAAACCCACAATATCGAGTAGGCGACGGGCTTCGGCTTCAGTGGCGGCATTCTCCTCTCGGGTGGCTCTGGTTCCAAAAACGGCCCCAATCCACGATGACTTGAGGTGCGACTCCTGGCCAACCATCAGATTTTCGATAGCCGTCATATTGTTAAAGAGGCGGATATTTTGAAAGGTGCGTGCAATGCCGATCTGGGTAATCTCATGGACTTCCATTCCATTGAGGCGTTCACCATTAAAGAGCAGATCGCCTTCATCAATCTGATAGAATCCGGTAATGCAGTTGAAAAAGGTCGTTTTGCCCGCGCCATTTGGCCCAATGATGGAGACAATACTATTTCGTGGAATCGAAAAATCCACCTCGTTGACGGCAGTCAAACCGCCGAAGCGCTTGATGATTTTGTTGGCGGTTAAAATATGGTCGGTCATAAGAATTGTAGATTTTGAATTTACGAGTGAAGATTGTCAACTCATGAAGTACCAGACATAAGAGTTGTTCTGAATCAAGGATCAGCTAGGTGACTGGCACTTTGTGAGCGATACCTTCTGGCTAACGATAGCGCTTAAGTGCCTGTCACCTCACACTTTTGTTATCGCAGAACAACTCTATTCGATAAACTGGCCAGCTTTAGAATCGTCAATCCCAAATCGTCAATTTAAGCAGGTAGCTCCTCTTCACCCCGTAACTCTCGTCGGCGTGCTTGGGATGGCCACAAACCCTCTGGGCGAGTGAGCATCATAAAGACCAAGAGAGCACCGTAGATGAGAAGACGGTATTCTGTGAATTCACGCAGTAGCTCAGGCAAGCCGATGAGGGCAGCTGCGCCAACCACAATGCCTGGAATACTGCCCAACCCACCGATGATGATCAGGCTCATGGTGTTGATGGACTTGAGCAAGTCAAAGCTATTGGGGAAGATGGCAGTTACCTTCATGGCGAAGATTGCACCGGTCAGACCGCCGGTCGCCGCGCTGATCGTAAAGGCAATCACCTTGGTCAGCGTTGTGTCGATGCCCATGGCGCTGGCCGCGTCCTCATCTTCTCGAATAGCCATCCACTGGCGACCAACCCGTGAGTTCTGTAGCCGCAGCATGACAAATAATGTTAGGAAGCAGAAGGCCAGAATCAGATAGTAGATCCGCTCAGGCGAGTCAATTAACCATGATTCTGTAAAGTAGTTCCATTCAGGTTTAATCAGATTGATTCGTTTGAAGAATCCCATAATACCGAGGCCATCCATTGGCCCTACGATATATCTGAACCAACTGACACTTGCTTTTGGAACTAGTGGGACACCTGTGCCGCCACCAATGTTGGGCTTGAGCCAGTCCGAGAGGGCTAGCAGGCGGATGATCTCGCCGAAGCCAAGCGTAGCAATGGCCAGGTAGTCTCCCCTCATGCGCAGAACGGGCAGGGCAAAGAAGAAGCCCGTAAACATGGCAGCCAACACACAAAGCGGAACCACCATCCAGAAGCTGAGCCAGTCTGGCCCAATCCCCAGCGGCCCTGTTGAGGTGAGAACGGCCATGATGTAGGCCCCCACGGCAAAGTTGGTTACATAGCCTAGATCAAGCAGACCTGCCAAACCTACTGCAATATTCAGCCCTAGCCCCATCAGAACAAAAAGCCCAACAAGGGAGAGGACCTCGCTCAAAAATGTTCCTAGCAAGCTCGGCAGAATGAGCAAAATAGCCAATCCCACTGCCGCCCCAGCGACACCGATCGCTCGCTGACCACCTTGGTTCATCCGAGAGTAGCCTAATTTAACCGGGCTACCGATTAGCCCCCAAACAACGCTGACCACAAAGGCTATCCCAAAGATATAGATAGCCGTAAGCGGTAGAAGTGCTTTACCTTTGAAGAAGGCCCCAACCCATTGATTCCCCATGGTTTGGCGGACGATTTGGATAGTCAGATCGCTTAACAGGCCAACCCCTAACGTCCAACCGATAGCTGCAATCAAACCCCTGCGTAGCAATCCAGGCAATTGCTCTAAGATAGCACCGAACAGTCCTAAGACAACAAAGAGACCAACAATGAGGCCACTACCGGTGGCAAAGCCTTGGTGTGCCGTCAAAATCATCACTGTCCTGGGAGAGGCATTAACGAACATGTCCCGAATCTTAAGGTTTCCGATGGCTTCGACATTTTCGATGAACAGGGCCAGAATGATAACAAGACCTCCGGCGATCAGTCCCGCATAGAGCGCATGGCCCAACGCAGCAAACCGGCTTTTTCCTTCACCCTGGTCGAGCGCTCGGGCGTTGCTATATTGATTCGAAATGTAGAATCCTGCCACCAAGGGTGATAGATAGAGCATAACCTGCCCTAACGTCAACCAACCATCGATCAGTTCTCGCTCGTCAAAGAGTTGTAGAATGCCGACTAGGGCGAGATAGATGACAGCCGAACCGGCCAAAAGACCAACCTGACTAGGAGCTTTAAGAGTACTCATGTTACGCCTTCTTCTCCGCTAACTTCTCGCCGATGATCCCCTGTGGTCTAAAGATGAGGACAAAAACAAGCATGGTGTAGGCAATCACATCCTTTAGCTGGTTGGGCGAGGGGATTCCGAGGCCATCTAGCACCAGATTGGGCAAGATGGATTCAAAGATGCCCAAAAATAATCCACCTAAGAGCGCACCAGGTACGCTACCAATACCGCCAAGAACAGCTGCCGTAAATGCCTTAATACCAGGGAAAAAGCCCATAAAAAAATTGATGCCCTGAGGTCGGTATAGAGCACCGATGACCCCTGCAGCGCCTGCCAACGCACCGCCAACGGCAAAGGTAAAGACAATCACCTTATCGATGTCAATCCCCATAAGACGTGCCACTTCTTTATTCTCTGAAACGGCCCGCATGGCTTTGCCCATCTTGGTATACTCGACTAACCAATAGAGAGCCAGCATGAGCAGCATAGATGCAACAAAGACGAGTACGGAGACGATTGGGATGGGAAATTGCCCGACCATAAAGGTTCCGGAAGTTGGCGTGATCTTCAATGCATCAATTTCGGGATAGGATTGGAAGCCAGAGCCAAAGAAACCGCGGAAGGTATATTGGAGGAAGAAGGATGCACCGATGGCTGTAATGAGCGGAACGAGGCGAGGCGCACCACGCAAGGGTCGATAGGCAATGCGTTCAAGCAGAACTGCGATCCCCATGGAAACAAGTGCAGCAAAGAGAACCCATAGTATGACCACTAAGATGGTCACCGCTGGAGAAATATCCAAGTACCCAGCACGATTTGTAGCATCAGCTAGGAAATAGGTGGTAAAGGCACCCGCCATGTAGACTTCGCCATGGGCAAAGTTAATCATTAACAAAATACCATAGACCAACGTATAGCCGAGGGCAATCAAAGCGTAGATGCTTCCCTGGGCAAGCCCTGCCACAAATAGGCTCACCCACTGACTGCCGCTATACTTGTCGGCCATCAGTGTAAACGCGGCACCGATAATAACAAAGATAAGAACAAGGACCCGCAGCCCAATCAACACAGCGTCAACCCAAGTAATCTGCTTGCTCAGTACGCGAAAAGCCAAATAGAGCACGGTAGCTAAACTGCAGAGTTGAATAATCGTACTGCGCCAGGGAAGTAATGTTTCGAATAATTCGCCCATTAACTAATGTCCATCTTTTTCATCCATCTTTTACAAATGAGCCAGGGAAGTATATTTCCCTGGCTCATTCTACTTTTTCTGTGTGAAGAAAATCAGCTTGTCAGCTTTATGGTTGCCAAATTACAGCAGGTGGCCAGTTGCCATCATTGAGTTCAGCTTCTGTAATCTGATAGACACCCAAGGCCTCGCCTGTGGCACAATCACCTGTAGCATTACAAGAGAGGATACCCGTTAGGCCTTCAAAACCGCTCAGGTTGTCCAAGTAGTCGCGCAGAGCTTGACGACCAATGGTCAGGCTACCGTCGCCGTTATCAACCGCAACTGCCTCAATAGCGTCAAAGAGCATGTTGGTTGCGTCAACTGCGTGGGCGTGGAAACCGCTTGGTGGAACACCACCATATTCAGCTTCCCAAGCAGCCAACAAGTCAGCATAGGCACCTTCTGGCTCTAGATATGGACCAGACATGTATACACCTACAGAGGCGTCACCCGTATTCTCTGGGAAGGCATCAACCAAGGCAGCATCAGCCAAGAAGATTTCAGTCTCTGCAAGCTCTGGGAACTCTACAGATTGGGCGGTCATGAAGTTCACTTCAGGCTCAAAGAGTGGATAGTACATGACATCTGGTGCGTTAGAAGCAATTTCAGTCAGAATGGGACGCATGTCAGTATCACCCTTGTTTACTGCGCCCTGGTAAGTCACCTCGCCACCAAGCTCTGCAAACGCATCGGCAAAGGCACCTTGCAGACCGTCGGTGTATGGGTCGCCATCGTGAATGGTTGCCGCGGTACGAGCACCAAGCTCGTTGTAGGCATAGTTAGCTGCCATTGCACCCTGGAAGAGATCGTTGTGAGCAGTACGGTAGTAACCAGGTAACCACAGACCACCATCATCAGGATCATCATTGGTCAGCCACGGAGAAGTATTTGACGGCGAAATCATCAACAAACCAGCTTCGCTTAGAACAGGCAAGGCAGCAGCAGCAGCACCAGAGCAGTTGGTACCGATAACACCAACAATATTGGGGTTGGCAGCTACCTTTTGAGAGGCTGTCTGGCCACCCTCTGCATTACAAGTAGAGTCTTCAAAGGTTAGGGCAATCTCGTGGCCCATGATTTCACCTTTGGCAGCAGTGGCAAGTTCGATACCGCCCTTGGAATCTTCGCCAAGGAAAGCAACTGGCCCAGAATAGGGTCCCATGCCAACAACTTCAATCGAGGCACCAGCCTCAACTTCGACACAACCTAGGTCATCTTCACAGCCGCCAGCCATCTCGCCATCACTGGCCATCTCTTCACTACCAGCATCGCCAGTTGGTGCTGGGACCGGTGCTGGGCATGCCGCCAGAACTAATGAAAACGCCAGTAGCAATGCCACTAGACCAAATGGATTAAATCGTTTCATACATTTCTCCTTTATGTGTTAAGATTCTGACTCATTAATTGTCATCTAACGAAAATACTGCGCTACGGTTATGGTAAGAAAACTGTTATGAAGAACTAGCTACGAATACCTAGGTCTCTAACAACTAGGTCACGAATGAGTGGCGCGTTTAGGAAAGAGGGCGAAATAATATTCACAATTGAACCATCGATACTCGAATAGAATATGCCGTGTATTTAACTCTCATTCCTTAGTAGCTATACATCAGTCGATTTGAAAGTCATAGATCTTCAAACAACTATCAAAAAGACCGCACATTGGGATACAAACGGAACGGCGTATAGTTATGAAAAACCGAGGTCCGATTTTCAAACAAAATTTGGTGACGACTCTCGTGGTGGCTCAGCGAATCATATCGTCTCACATTGCCATAGAGTAAAAGTTTAACTAGGGGGTATTCTGTATCTTGTCAAACTCAATGGTAAACAAATCATAGCATAGTGCTCATTGTCTTTACAAGTTTTAGGTGAGCGGGGAGCATCTTAGTTTCGGGGCGAGAATGTTAGCCAGTCGAGTGCGTCGCACTGTTCAGAGAAAGATCCAAGCGCCCATCCGCAATTGAACAGTGCGACGCACTCTTGTACCCCTAAACTAAAACGCACCCTAGTGAGCGTGGCGATGAAAAGTCATTCATCCTTCTATCCATCTTCTAGCAATTCAAGAGAAATCAATATGAAAATCAATCCAGATGAGCACGAAACAGCCCTGATCTACAAATTAATGACAGGGACCATTGTCCCCCGACCGATTGGTTGGATATCCACCATAGATGAAAATGGCACCTTCAATTTGGCTCCTTATTCCTTCTTCAATGCCATGAGTGCCGATCCACCCCACGTAGTCTTTGGTTCTGGGCGGCGGGCTGGAGCCAACAAAGATACGGTAAGCAATATCCTTGAGACTGGCGAATTTGTGGTGAACTTGGTGACCGAACCCACAGCGGAAGCGATGAATGTGACAGCCACCGAAACCACGCCAGAAGTAGATGAGTTTCGGCTAGCCAATCTAACGCCCCTGCCTTCAGAAGTTGTGAAAGCGCCCAGAGTTGGCGAAAGCACGGTCAACTTTGAGTGCAAGATGGTTCATCACTATCAAGTTCAAGGCTCTCGAGGTGATGGGTCAATGATTGTGATCGGCCAAGTAGTGATGATGCACGTCGATGATGATATTCTTGGTGAGAACAACCGGATTGACTATGGGGTCTACAAACCTGTTGGTCGATTGGCGGGCAGTGGGTACTGTCGAGTCAGTGATATCTTCGATTTAGAACGCCCGCCATCCCAGTTAGCATAGTTCATAGGCCAAGCAATTGCTAAGTGACAGTTCTAGCGCCTATTGCCCAATAGTCATCGCGAAAGCCTCTGCAAGAACTATCTTTAAAGCCATAGATGTGGCACAACTGGGAGCCACTCCGCAACAAATAATGTCAACTAAACCGAGAAAGAGATTCTAATGCAACCATCTGCTCACCAATTTTTAAAGGATTTACTAGAAGCGCCAAGCCCGGCCGGCTATGAAAAACCTGTTCAACGGGTTGTAAGAACTTATATTAATGAGTTTGCCGATGAGGTCTTCACCGATCTACATGGCAACGTAATTGCTGGCAAGAGAGTGGATGCACCGATGCGCATTATGTTGGCTGGCCATTGCGATCAAATTGGTCTAGTGGTTACTCATATTGACGAGCAGGGATATATTTACACAAAACCAATCGGTGGCTGGGATCCACAGCAACTCATCGGTCAGCGTATGACAATCTGGACAACCAATGGTCCAATCCCTGCTGTTATTGCTCGCAAACCAATTCACCTACTCACGTCTGATGAACGCAACAGGGTTGTAAAGCTAGAGGAGTTATGGTTGGATATGGGCGCGACGGACCGAGAAGATGCCTCCAGTGTGGTCACGATCGGTGATCCTGTTACCCTTAACCTTGGCTATCAGGAGATGCGCAATGGTCTGGCCAATGCACCAGGAATGGACAATATTACCGGTGTCTGGGTCGTCATGGAAGCATTCCGTCGAGCGGCCGAACAGTCACCACAGATTGGTCTGTTTGCTGTATCAACGGTTCAGGAAGAGATAGGTCTGCGTGGTGCCAAAACCAGTGCCTTTGGTATCGATCCCCAGCTCGGTATTGCCGTCGATGTGACCCACGCGACAGATTGCCCCACCATTGACAAACGCAAGGAGGGTGATGTCAAGCTAGGCGCTGGACCAGTGATTGCCCGCGGCCCCAACGTCAACCCACATATTTTTACCCGATTGGTGGAGACAGCGAAAGAGTCTGACATTCCTTATCAGATCACAGCCCACGGACGCGGAACAGGGACCGATGCCAACGCGATGCAGATCACTCGTGGGGGGATGGCAACTGGTTTGATTGGTCTGCCCAATCGGTATATGCACAGTGCCGTAGAGACCATTGCCCTAAACGATATTGACCAAGCAGCGGAATTGCTTGCAGCCTTCATCCTAGGGCTAGCGGGTGATGAGGATTTTACGCCGTAATCACGGGCCAAGAGAGTGCGACGTGCTCAGTTGCAGACGCGTCCATTCAGCAAACTGTTTTTGAGAAGCAATGAACGTAGGTGGTAAAATGAGTGATACTATGGACGAAAATGAATTTCGCTCGACCCTAATCAAGGCGGCCCGTTACTTACAACAGAATCACCCCGCCGAAGCCATCATGATGCTTACGCCACTTCATGACCAAGATCCTGAGAACCTGGATGTAGCCATAAACTTAGGTGGTGCCTACATTTTGCAGCGCAAGTGGTTTAAAGCAGTCAGCATCTTGGAACCCGCATCTAAAACCTATCCGGATAATCAGATGGTTTGGATGAATCTGGCCGCGGCCTACTTAGGTACACTCGAGTTATCCGGGCCAGCTCAACAGCAACGGGCCATCGATGCCTATGAAAAGGTATTGGCGATCGATTCCAGGGCGCAAAATGTTCACTATCATTTAGGATTAATCTACAAAGATCAGCATAAATATGAGCAGGCAAAGCGCTACTTCCAAGAGGCAATCCAAGTCAACCCAGCTGATAGAGACGCACGACTTTGGTTACAAAGGATGGATGGCGCTTTGGCCGAGCTAGCGGCCGGAATTGACCCCAGCGTACCAGCTCAAGATTCTTCTATACAAGATAGCAAAGCGACAGATGATAGAGAATTAGACCGAGGAAATGGAGCGCAGGACGCCAAATGAGTTCACGCACATTGGTCTCTCAATCTCATTCGTCCCTACGGGAACGCCCAGAACAGATGGCATGGACGATACTCCTGGGTAGCTTCTCAATCTTTTGCCTTTTGGCCTTTGCTATCCCTAATGGGTTCTCCTACTTCTATGAACATGGCACATTGCGCCAAAGTGCTCGCCTCGATCCAACATTAGGGACGCTGTTCTTCCGTGCGTTACCCAATGCAGAGAGAATCGCCATAACCGAGTCTCGAGATAGCGTACGCGAGGGAAGCATTATTGAAGCAGGCTCAGAAGCTACCCAGGGCACAGTCACCTTCATTAGTGATGAGGAAGATGAACTTGTCATATTCGGAAGCATCCAACTCTATCGCAATACGACGGTAGAGATGGAGCGGATTCGCAAGCCGATTTTTTCCGGCAGTACCCAGCCTTATCTGGTGCGTATGGCAATCCAGCAAGGTCAAACCCGTATCTTCAACAATAGCGATACCCAACGCGCCCTGCGGGTTGAGTTAAAGACACCTCATGGCCTAGCCATCATGGATATGGCAGGTGCCTACAAAGTGCAGGTGACGGAAGAACGCACAGATATTACCGTTCGCACCGGACTTGCCCTCCTTATGGATGAGCAGGGAAATACGGTGGCAATTGCCGAACCCCAGCGTGCTTGGGTCAGCGCAGAAGAGTTGGCAGAAGCCTCTTCCTTTGAAGAACAGAATTTGATTCGCAATGGTGAATTCCAAAAGATGGCTGATGGCACGATTCCCCCTTGGGCACCTTATAGCACCAGCGAAAACGAAGTTAACCCCGGCACACTGCAATATATCACCAGCGAAGGGCGTCAGGTTCTCTTCTTTTCTCGCCAAACAGGGGATGATTATCATACAGAGGTAGGGGTCATCCAGTCCATCGACCAGCAGGTCAATGTATATGATTCCCTGATCCTGCAATTTGATGTCAAGGCGCTCAATCAGAATCTTGCCGGCGGTGGTCAGCAAGGTACTGAATTTCCCCTGCGGGTTGAGTTGACGTACACGGATATCTACGGAAAGGTCCAGACGTGGGGGCAAGGCTTTTACTATTTGGATCCCCGTACCGATGCAGTGACCCATAACGATAAATGGAGCCTTGCCAATAGTCAATTGGTTCCCCAAGGGCAATGGTATAGCCACTTCACGCCGAATCTGATTCCCATCTTTGTCGATCGGGGAACGCCGCCCGATACGATAGACCGAATTCGTATCTATGCAAGCGGTCACAAATACCAAAGCATTGTTAGCAGCATTGATTTGCTGGCAGAATAGAGGGTTCCTAATTGGGTATTTGGCAGCAGATGGAGAAATACTTGAAGCCTCGCCCTATCCTCCTTCTTCTCCTTCTTCTCTATTTGAGCTTGGCTCTGTTCCAAATCAGTCTTCCCGGTTTGCATTATGATGAGGCCAAAGAAGCCGGTGTAAATGCAATGGAGTTGCTAACGGGACAACCAGTCACCGCCTTCCGCGGGGCTACGCTCCATGTTGGCAGCTGGTCGCTGCCACTCATGGTACAGGATTACATTGGGGCCATCAACGTCTATTTAGCGCTGCCCTTTCTCAAGCTAACTGGAATAGGTGTCCCCAATCTGCGTGCTTTGTCCGTGCTAATCGGTTTGCTCACGCTGGTCGCTGCTGAGCGCTCGCTTTCGACTTGGGTTGCGCTTCATGCACAACGTCATGATCGGTTACATAACCAAATACATAACAGACAAAATGAAAGTGTTCAACCTGAGCGGGTTCCCATCAGCTTGGCTGGATTGCTGGCCGTTGCTTTGCTCACGGCTTCGCCTTCCTTCCTCTTCTGGAGTCGTCAGGGCATCTTCGTCACCAACATCGTTCAACCACTCTGTTTTGGCACAATTTGGATGAGTCTAGCTTGGCTGCATAACGGCCGTGGGAGAGCACTTCTTTGGGCGGCGTTGTGGGCTGGCATGGCACTTTACGCCAAGCTAATCGCTATCTGGGTAATCGGGCCATTTACCCTGCTGTTGGCCAGTTGGGTTTGGCTCAATCGTTCTATCATCCCCAACGGATCCTCTCTATTACGTCTTGGAGGCACCGCCGGAATCGTCTTTGCACTCCCTCTTCTCCCGATTATGCTCTTCAATCTTCAGAGCGGCGGCACATTCACTGCACTCCTGACTAACGCTGGTGAGAGCTACTATGGCGTAAATAATTTAGACATTGGGAAAAACTTGCTCATTCGCTGGGTTCAGCTACGCCAGGTCTTGGTGGGTAACCAGTTTTGGTATTTGGGTGGCCCCTTTGGGAATGCGGTTGCGCCCTACATAGCCTCTGTAAGTCTGCTTCTTGGTCTTTGGATGCAGTGGCGGCAGATGATGGGCTGGTTCCTGCTCACGGTTGGGGCATTCCTCATGAGCCTCTTCACCATTAGCGATCTCTTTGTAACTCACTATGCACTTCTCCACCCATTGCTGGTATGCGGCGTGGCCCTTGGATTGGCCACTCTGGCAGCACATCGGAATCTGGTTGTGGCTGACAAGTCGAGATTCCTCAGATTATGGGATGCCATCCCTATAAGTATTGTTGCCTGCTGGCTGGTTTTCGATCTGACAGCGACATTACGCTATCATCAAGCGCTCAACGAAACCGGGGGACTGGCGGATCATTCAGATGCCACATACCACCTGGCCTACCATCTGCGCTATAATGGCCTTGGTGCGCCCATTGTGCTGGATTGGGGGATGGATGCGCCTATCCGCTTTCTAAGCCAGGGTACGGTTCGTCCTATAGAGATCTTTGGCTATGACTCGCCTTTGGCACCTGATGAAGGATTTGTGGAACGGGTCGGTGTCTTCTTAGATAATCCTCACAATGTCTATTTACTCCATGCATCGAATGCAACGGTCTTTGCCGGTCGGCGGGAGCAGTTCTTGGCTCTGGCTAAAGAGAGGGGTCTATTGGCACAGCAAGAAGCAACGTTTGCCCAACGCAATGGGATACCTCTATTTGAGTTATGGCGGGTACAAGCAGAGTGAAATTAATCCTCAGCCGCAAGGGTTTTGACTCGGGTACGGGGGGAGTGGCCAATCCCATTCTTCCATCGGGGCGGCTTTGCATGTTGCCAATTCCTGACTCTCGTTCGACCATTCGTTACCGAGATATTCGCTTTTCAGACCCATCATTGCCCCAGGCCCGAATGCAAAATTTGGGCGGGCTGGTCTCTAAACTGACCCAAAGACGTATCCAACCTCGCTGTGGTGCCCACTTGGACCCTGATCTGCTGGCTGACAGCTTGCCGCGCAAGCGGGATTGGCGGCCCCTTTTTGGGCAGCGCGGCGCGGCATTGGGTCATCTTCAGCGCCAGGGCATCGGCCTAGGGGATCTATTTCTCTTCTATGGCTGGTTTCGCCAGACAGAATGGGTTAAGGGACATCTTCGCTATGTGGCCAATGCTCCAGATTTGCACGTTATCTTTGGTTGGTTGCAGGTTGGAGATATTTGGGATGTGACAAAAGGAGAAACCGCCTTCCCTGCGTGGGCTGGTTACCACCCCCACTTGCAGGGAGTCTTTCGGGATGAAAATGGAAGTGGACAGAATGCCATCTATGTTGCGGCGCAAGAGATGGATCCATGGTTCGGTTTGACCAATCTGTCCGGTGGTGGTCTTTTCAGCGAATTCCACCCTTCACTACAGCTCAGTGAGGGTTCACGTCTGCGCAGCCAGTGGCTGTTGCCAAGTTGGTTTCTGCCGAAAGAAGAGAGACCGCCCCTGACGTATCATGGTTCAACAAATCGATGGCACGTAGTGCCGGATGGAGTGCTACTCCGCACAGTCGGTCGAGGCCAGGAATTTGTCCTGAATGTAGACGCCTATCCTGAATCCAAATCATGGCTACGCGAAATTTTATCCCGCAGTAAATAGGCACCTGTCAAACGCCCAGCAGAACTCCTTTTTCGATCAAACGCTCGACCTCTGGCGCTGCCATTCCTACATCCGCTAAGATTTCGCGGCCATCCTGTCCCAAAGCAGGAGGGTGGCTGCGAATCGTTGCTGGTGTGCCAGAGAAGTGAACCGGATGTTGTACGGCCCGATAAGTTGCCCCGGTTGGTGGATGCTCGTAGTCTTCAAAAAAACCGACTTCTTGCAGATGTTCGTCGGTTAGAAGAGAATCCAGATCGTGGACGTGCATAAAAGGAATATCATGCTTGATCAGCAATTCACACCACTCAGACGTGGTGAACTTTTGGGTGATCTCTTCTAATATTGCGCCTAGCTCGGTCATATTCATACGTCGGGTAGCAATCGATTCCATGCGTGGGTCCTCTAGCATATCCAGGCGTTCGCCAATGCGCAACATATCTTTCCAGTGCTGATCAATATAGGGCATAAAGGCCAAATAACCGTCCCTGGTCTTTAGCGGTCGGTTATAGGGGTGAGATGTTCGGGGGTAGGCCATGGGACCTCGAGGTGGATTCCAGATGGCTCCAGCAATATGTTCTGGAAGTAAAAAAGAAACAGTGCTCTCAAACATAGGGACTTCAATCTGCTGACCTTCGCCGGTTCGTTCTCGGTACAACAGTGCTGCCAATATCGAATAGGTCAAGTGCAGGCCGGTTGCCTTGTCCGCAATCAGCGTAGGAATGTTACGTGGTTGGGGATCACCATCCGAATAGGTCATCAAAGAGGCTGCCCCAGAAACCGACTGTACGGTATCGTCATAGGCAGGAACACCGCTATAAGGACCATCACTACCAAAGCCAACGGCATTGGCGTAGATAATCTGGGGGTTTATCTTGCGGGCAAAATCGTATGTGTAGCCAAGACGGCTCATTGCTTTAGGCCGCACATTGTGGACAAAGACATCTGCCCAGCCTAAAAGAGCCTCCATGACAGTTGCCGCGTCCTCTTGCTTCAAGTCTAGCGAAATAGAGCGCTTGTTGCGGTTAAGCGCCATATAGATGGTGCCAAATTGTGCTTCAGGGCCAAAGCCAGTTCGGCGCACCACATCACCGTCGGGCGACTCAATTTTAATGACTTCTGCCCCCAAATCACCTAAGATTTGCGTTGCGTAGGGTCCCAGGACCACAGTCGTCATATCGAGAATACGGTATCCATCCAGTGCAGCTTTGGTTTCTGTCATAAGGTTCTAGTTTCAGTTCTATAGATTTTCAGAAAGATATAGTATCTTCCCAATATTTGGTGCCGCTATACAAATGAGAAAGAAGTCTGACTCTTTGGAATCTCAACTCTTCGGCAAGCTCAGTACAATCGTGATTGACAACCTTATTGAACAAAGATTTTAAAGATTACGCGGATTTTTCTCTTCTAATCTTAAAAATCTTAGCAATCCTGTTTATTTTTCTGTCAATTACATGAGGTCCGGTTGAACCAGAAATCTGTGCAATCTGCTAAAAGTGATGATCTGAACATTTATATATTCGTTGGGCTAGTGGTTTCTTGTGTGGCATGATTATAGGGAGAGACGGAGTTGCTGTCAAAACGGTGCGTCTTGTTTTGACCAATTTACAGACTAGGAACTTGCCAATCAGCCCACCGTGATCGATACTCTTTAGGTAAATACTTGGCTATGAAGGGCCACTGAACATAGATAGCTAGAAATCGTTTAGATCAACCGTCACCATAGACCATCAATAGATGAAAAACGTGAGGAATTATACACCATATGGTTGAACAGCAGATTCTTACTGAGGAGCAAAATTATTCGCTTCTGGTTGTCGAAGATGAGCCGACTCTGTTAGAAACGCTAGAATACAATTTGCAGCGCCAGGGATACACTGTCTTCACTGCGACGGATGGTCAAGATGCACTCACGTTGGCACGTTCATCTGCCCCGGATTTGATTATACTAGATGTAATGTTACCCAATTTGGATGGCTTTGAGGTCTGCCGTATCTTGCGTCAAGAGACCAATGTGCCAATTCTTATGTTGACCGCACGTAGTGAAGAAGTGGATAAGATTGTAGGCTTGGAGGTTGGTGCTGATGATTATCTAACCAAGCCCTTTAGCATGAGAGAGTTATTGGCTCGCGTGAAAGCCCATTTGCGGCGAGTCCGTCTGATTCGCCAAGAAGTTGCGTCCGATTCTCTAGAGGGGAATCAATCAGCAGGCCAGGGTGAACGCATGGTGTTTGGAGACTTGGTCATTGACATGAGTCGACACGAAGTAAGCTATTATGGTAAGATCCTACATCTGAAACCGATGGAGTACGAGTTGCTGCTCTATTTGGCGCATAATCGTGGAATAGTCTTAAGCCGTAATCAGCTCTTAGAGCGGGTTTGGGGATGGGACTTTCAAGGTGGCAGCCGGACAGTTGACGTACACGTTAGATGGCTACGCGAAAAAATAGAGCACGATCCGGCCAAACCAGAACGAATTATGACCGTGCGCGGTGTTGGCTATCGTTTTGAAGGGTGAGTGGGGGGAATCGATATCATGCACTCAAAACCATCGATCCGGGTTGCTTACCTTACGGTCTTGCCGATCATGCTCGGTTTATGGTTCTTCATCCTGATTTTGATTCCGGCTCAGCATTGGCTATTCCTCACTTTATCACTTGTAGTCACGTCGATTTTGCTGATCTTTTTCATTAATCGGATCATAAATGCTGTCTTATCTGATTTACGTGAATTAGCAGAGTGGTCCGAGGCATTTGCCAGCAATAAGGCGAAGATTGAAGAAGCACCGTTTACTGACCCCGAGGGTAGCCGGATTGTACGCTCGCTACGGAAGGTCGCAAAAAAGCAGGCGAATCAGCATCAGAAACGAGAACGGGATAAGGATCGACTGGAGACGATTCTAACCTACATGAATGATGGGGTCTTGATACTGAACAAGAACGGTCTGATTCGCATGATGAACTCGGCTGCGTGCGATCTGCTGGAAATCTCTGCCCAAACAGCTCATAATCGTACCTTTGTCCAGGTTGTACAAGATCATCGCATTGCTGGACTTTGGCGCGTATGCAAAGAAGAAAACCAGCAATTGATGAAAACGACTGAGTTCAAAGAGAAGCTGCTGCGGGTCGTTGTTACCCCGTTTCTGCGGGGCAACGCTCGTGGGTTCCTGGTTATCTTCCAAGATCTAACCGAGGTAAGCCGTTTACAAACTGTACGTCAGAGCTTTGTTACCAATATATCCCATGAGCTACGGACGCCCCTTGCTTCTGTCCGTGCATTGGCAGAGACGCTGCGGGATGGAGCTTTGGAGGATCCGCCCGCGGCAAGACGCTTTTTGGACCGTATGGAAATCGAAGTAGATGCGCTAACCGGACTCGTTCAAGAGCTCTTTGACCTGTCCCGCATTGAATCTGGCCAGATGGATCTACACTTTAATTCAATGGCCCCCGCCAAGATCATTACCCCATCTGTGGAGCGATTGACATCTCAGGCAGAGCGTGCCCAGATTTTGCTAAGTGTGGACGTGCCAGAGGATTTGCCTACGGTCTCGGTGGATCGGGAGCGCATTGAACAGGTAATGGTGAATCTTGTTCATAATGCGATCCGTTTTACTCCGCCCAGCGGCTCTATTCATGTCAGTGCACGTCAGCAGAATGGACATCTAATGGTCTCGGTGAAAGATACAGGTAGTGGCATAGCAGATGAGCATCTACCACGGATCTTCGAGCGCTTCTACAAAGCTGATTCATCTAGGCGGAGTGGTGGTTCTGGTTTGGGATTGGCTATTTCCAAACACATCGTCCATGCTCATCAAGGAACAATTTGGGCTGAAAGCGTGGAAGGGAAGGGAAGTACATTCTCTTTCACATTGCCCGTTACAGTTCAGTCAGAGAATTGATAGACCTATGCAGACTGCTCTCGACAAAAGCTGTGGATGTGGACGAAGCTAGTTGGCAAATTCGATGGTATAACGAATTCTGTGTAAAATTCCAGGCGTTCTGAGCGGACACGTCTTCCATTTCGCCTTTTACCCAACCATCGTTATGCGATCCAAATTCTGCCCAAGGCCCTCTTTCGCGCCGGTCTGTATTGGGGGCGCTCTGAGATTCCATTGAAGGCGCGAATAATGGGTACTTATTTATCTGGATACGCCTTACACATCATACAAATGAGTTATGGAATGTAAGTGGCTAACGTAAAAGAGGACAACTCTCTGAAGAGAGTTGTCCTCTTTTACGTTAGTATAAAGATTGAATTGATTGTCGAATGTTGTCGAAAATCGTGGGTTTCTACGTTACCTACGGTCAAGTATGTGGTTAGCCTACCTACTGAACATTATGAGGCAGCCACCAACGGAAGTACCTTCTTTTGAGGGAATACGTTCTCTTGGTTTGTGTAAACCGTTTGGAAATCCATCTGGTGCAGATCTGTTTGAGTGCGAGCAGCAACAATGCACGCGGAGTAAATGACCAAGGAAGAAACCAAGATGGATATCACGGCAAATAGAACTAGTATTGATACAAACATGATGAAACTGACCTCCTGAAAGTTTCTGTCAGTTGCTGGGTAGGCAACGTTAGACAGGTTGAGAATATAAGGTATGTTGATTTGTCAAACGCCCGTTGTTCCCTGCCTGGGTAGGGCATTGGGTATGGGATTCTCAGACGTAGACATGGTAGCGGTGTGCTAATTTGCGGAATGACCTCTATTTTCTGGATTGGGTAGATCACAGTAAATAGCTCACTGTTCATCCGCTCAATAAATAAATAGGTATCTATTCATCGGTTCGCTGATACCATTTAGCCTACCTTGACCGTAGTACATAATTTACTTAGATGAACTAATTTCTCTTGGCCTGCACATTAGCTTACACTACTATTTCTGCCAGTAAAATTTTGCCCAACATTTACTCGATGCAGTCTCAAAATCCTAATAAGGGAGAGCAGCCCATCATGTAAGGTGGCAGATCCCTCTTCACTGGGACAAGAATTTTAGCTGGCCATCTGCATAAGTACAATCGATGTGCTATGTGGTAGGAGCAAAGTACTTATCACATTTATCACTATACCGCGTTTTGGGCGCAAAGTAAAGTCAAGTTTTTTCTGTAATTCTCTGCTTAACTTGTACGCTTACTTCAGTATAGCAGAGAATTTAAGAGCAATTTTGACGGGTATGCCCCGTCTATGCGGCGGAATACAGTCCATTACCGTCTAGTATTCAACGGCTTTTATACTTCCCTAGGCTGAACAAGCTTAGACAAGAATAGGTATACTGGACTTTCCAGGTTTAATTAGCCGAGAGCTGGAACGATATTTTATTGGTGGACCATATCATTACGGATTTTTTTGCAGAGTAAGCCAGCTGAAAAATAAGCTAAACGCTGACTCGCCCTTGTGGTTGTATGCAAGCGTATGACATTTAATGTGCTCATGAGCAGAGCTAGATCATATTCAATCGCTTTTTGTGCCGTGGGAAATCTATCTTTCATCAATAGGCGTAAACCGCGGATGATTTGGAATGCTCTGTCAACAGCAGGAGGCAACGGCTCGTCGAATAAGGGCGTATCTGGATTTGGAAAGAAAGCAGATTCATCAGCAAGCATAGTTTCCAGTTGGTAATACTCTTCTAAGCCGGAAAATGAGCTAAGTTGGAACTTAATGTCAGTCTCCAATTCGGCGAAATCACGCAGGCAATGGCTCACGATGGCACGCTCAAAGTCGATAAGCCAAAAGCCCATTGCACTATCCACAAGAATGTTACGACTATGGAGATCGCCGTGGCACAGGCAAAGTTTGGTTTTTATTGGGTATCCTCGCCATGCCTCACCTGCCAAAACCCACGAAATGGGATCAGGCAAATGGAACCCCACTTCTGGCCAATAGGTTTGACCATCTTCCCACTTTATGTCCACACTTTCACTACAAACCAACAATTTAGTCGGTGAGAGGTTGAGGCAATCGGCGTAGTGGGTCAGCAGATTTACCTCCCGCTCTTCGGCACTAGCATAGATAATTTGGAAAGCTTCCCGCAAAAAGTGGACGAGTTTGTCCCCTAGAATCTTGGCATCCATTTTGGGATCGCGGAATAGATCATAAAAGTGGCGCAATCCATTCGGATCGGCTTGCCCCAACAACCGATACGAAAGCGCACCAATATGGTGAGAAGAAGCACTCTGGTCTAGAACCGCTAACCGTGTCCCCCCAATGTAACGCATTAAATTCTCGTAATTCTCTTCTTCTTGGGCAATCTTTATCCGCGAACTAAATTTGACAACCATAGGTGCACCTGGATGACCATTCGTATATTCGGGATAAACACATAGAAGAACTGCACCTGAGTGGCTCGCCATGGTGTTTGCATATTCTTCAAAGAGATATCGCACGGTAATGCGGGTAGCGGTGGAAAAGAGGGTTCTCAGGATGATGCAGATGTCGTCGCCTGTTGCGACTCTACTTGTTTCCGCTCTGGCCGTTTTTTCTCTACCAGTAGCGTGAGGAAGTTCAATCTGTGCAGCCACCTCGCTAGGATCTACTGAGCCACGAATGGCAAGGTCAAAGTTAGGTTTTACATGTTCAGCAAAGAGCTTTTCCACGGCATAGAGAAGCTGCTCAGAGGCATCTGACGCGTTCTTATCAATGACATCCTTGGCCCCGACCTCGCTCATGGCGTGGCGTAAGTTGTCAATATCTCGATACGCCGTAAAGATGACAAAGGGGATATGATCGGGCAATTCATTCCCCAAAGCAAAGCCACTAATATCTTCGGGGTGTTGATTGTCTGTTAAGCGCAGGTCAATCACCGCTGCGTGGATGATCTCTTCCTTTAGCAGTTGCTTCCCCTCAGCTAAACTTTGGGCAGCTTTGATGGTATAGCCAGCAGCTTCCAACAAAAAGCATGCCGAGTCATAGACATCCGGATCATTATCGGCTAATAGCACACATTTGGTCGATGAACAAAGGCTCATATATTTATCGCATCAGTGTTATCAATAATGGACTTTTATTAGGGATCAAGGTTTTACGGCTCTTTGGGATTTCAATGTGGTTGACAACCTTATTGAACAAGGATTTTAAAGAGTACGAAGATTTTTCTCTTCTAATCTTAATAATCTGGCTAATCCCTGTTCATTTTTTCTGTCAACCTCGTGAGATCCGGTTGAACCGATTTTACTTCAGAGTCAAGCACCACCGGTAAAACCGGTGGCTTGAGTTAATGCACCTAGAAGGTGCTCTTTTACTTATCTAATCGAACAACTTGCCTTAGGTGGCATCAGAGTCTTGGTCTCTCTTGTTTTGCCACCGAACGTACTTTTTGAT
>JBCCHB010000082.1:0-70009 GCA_039028975.1 Chloroflexota bacterium | reverse complement strand
TATATCCTCGAGCTGCTTCCAGCGCCACTCGAAATTTCGTTTCCGCACTATACTGTTTCCGTTTGGGTGTCATTTTTCCTCCACATGTTTGCTAGATCTTCTATCTTAACATGTGGTCCACTTATTGGGGACCAGTATATACCTACTTGCTGTTCTGAAAAATTAGAGGAGATACTATCGATCTCGTGTAACAGTTCTTCAGCGGTTTGCGGTTCGACAGTCTCTTTGACGTGCTTGATTCGAGCAACAATTTTTTCCTTGGCCTCTTCCCAGGGTAGACCCTCTTGTTTATCGCGTTCAGCTAGAAACTCGGAATGACTCATCACAGCGTCTGGTGTCTCAGTTTGCAATTCTGGATTTTGCTCAAGCATAGAGATTTTGCTTTTCATTTCCTGAAAGCGTTCATAGCTGAGTTCGACTCGAACAGGCTCATGATTTTCGTGAACTATCAGGCAATCCCAACCCAGATCATCATCAATCGTATAGTAGCTTCCTGCTTTCACCTCAGCACTCGCTTTGTTAACCCTATCGGCGTCACTAGATTTTAATCTCCTCCATTCATCGTAATTCACCAACACGACCACAGGTTTGTTCTGACGTTCGATAACCACATGACTACCCATCTGCACTGTGTCTAAAGTCTCATAGAACTTCGTACGGGCGCGTTCACTGCTGATTGGTTGATTTTTCATAGTTTCCTCGAAATGTTGCAAACTGTGTTAGCGTTAACATCATCCTATACAACCATCTTGGCGATTAAATGGTTCCCAAAGCATCTTTCACTGAAATCTCGTTAATCAAAATTGCCTCTTGTAATATACAGTGAAATAGTGTATAATATTGTGCACTAATATTAACCGCATCGGTTGGGAAGTATATTCGACTTAACAAAGTAAATTTCACTCGAGTAGAGGACGTCACGCCCCAGGCTTCGTTCGGGACGAAGAGGTCGGAGGTTCAAATCCTCTCTCCCCGACTACATGACATTGCATAATTATATTTCTTTCAGGTTAAACTCTACGAACAGAATTGTTTGTGGGTTTTTCTTGACCCTCAATTTCTCCCCACCCTTACCGTTGACTACATTGTATGAGATTATCGAAAGCCTAAATACCACGCTGTTGTTTAACGGCCAAGGCATGACCATGATGTCTTTGCCATTCTATTTTCTCTTCATAGGGATTCTCCTTTTTCAGGGTAGTTTCCCACATGTTTCTTATTACTCCAATCCGAATTTTTAACCTGGCTCTTGCACTAGGCAGGAGGTGGCTTGCTTGATATCTTCTTAAGTGAGCATTGTTAACGGGTTGTCTATATTGTTAACACATTTTGGTAGCGTTGACATACTAATGCTTTTTAAGTACAATCGGGCAAAACATTCAGACGCGCAAATCCCTAAAGGAGGAATCATGGCGAACTATTCGACAGAGCAAATTCGGAATGTAGCGATACTAGGTCATAGTGGTTCTGGGAAAACTACGTTAACCGAAGCTTTGCTCTTTAAATCAGGTGCAACCTCTCGGGTTGGGCGTGTTGAGGATGGCACAACCGCCTCTGACTGGGATACCGAGGAGCAGAGGCGTGGTATTTCAATCAACCTTTCAGTGATACCCATTGAGGCCAATGATCTCAAAGTAAATTTTTTGGATACGCCAGGCTACCTTGACTTTGTGGGTGAAATTATTAGTGGTCTTCACGCAGCCGAAGCCGGTCTACTATTGGTTGATGCCGTATCAGGCGTCGAAGTAGGGACAGAGTTGGCCTGGGATAGGTTAATTGAAGCAGATAAGCCCCGAATTGTCTTTGTGAACAAGATGGACCGAGAAAACGCAGATTTCCAGAAGGCCCTGGCAAGCCTTCAGGAATCGCTTGGATCCGACAACACAATTATTCCATTTCAGCTACCCATTGGCGCAGCAGATTCGTTTAGTGGCATTGTCAATCTTGCCAATATGAAGGCATATGCTGGGGCAGACGGAAGCGAGATTCCGATTCCAGAGGAGATGATGGCCGAAGCAGAAGAAGCTCGTGTGGCCATGGTAGAAGCGGCAGCAGAGGCAGATGACGAGCTCATCATGAAGTACTTTGATGGAGAGGAGTTGACGCCTGAGGAAGTCCGACGGGGCCTCTTTCAGGGTGTTAAAAGTGGAGCCATCACACCGGTATATTGTGGAAGTGCCACCGAAAATATCGGATTGGACAGACTACTTGTATCCGTAGCACGTTACACACCAACACCTGCTGAACGACAGCTAGGGGCTATTCAGAATGACAACGAAGTAGAACTCGCTGGGGATGCTGATGGAGAGACGGTTTGTACAGTCTTTAAGACCATTATTGACCGCTATGTTGGACGGATGAACTATGTACGGGTTGCTTCTGGAAAGCTATCCAAGGATGCTCGGCTTACTGACAGTCGGACTGGTGATGAAGTACGTATTGCGAATCTGAATCGCGTATGTGGAAAAGAGCTAGAGGCCGTTAATGAGTTACAGGCTGGTGATATTGGTGTGATTACAAAACTTGAAGATGTGATTACCAGCGACACGCTTGCCGAATCCAATAGTCATATCTTAGTCAATGCACCCAGGTATCCAGATCCCCTCTATTCAGTCTCCGTTACCCCATCTACCAAGGCAGACAGCGCCAAATTAGGCCAAGGTCTTTCAGGCGTAACAGAAGAAGATCCCACACTGACAGTAGGCAATATTTCGGCTACAAGGCAAACTGTCCTTCAAGGTATGGGTGAAACCCACATTGATGTAGCGATTCGTCGATTGGAGAGTATGTTTGGGGTCAAAGTAGATACGAAGATTCCGAAAGTTCCATATCAAGAGACGATCGGCAAGACAGGTCAAGCTCAGTATCGACACAAAAAGCAGTCGGGTGGTGCAGGCCAATTTGCAGAGGTTCACCTACGGGTAGAGCCTCGGGATCGAGGTGAGGGATTTGAGTACGTCAGTGAAATCTTTGGCGGTTCCATCAGCGGCGTTTTCTTGCCATCAATCGAAAAGGGCATCAAGCAAGTGATGGATCAGGGAGTCCTTTCAGGCTTTCCGGTTGTTGATGTTAAGGCAGTCGTCTATGATGGAAAAGAGCATCCCGTCGATTCCAAGGATATTGCCTTCCAGACAGCAGGCCGTGAAGCATTCAAACTGGCTATGCACGAAGCTGGTGTAGCGCTACTAGAACCAATTTATTCCGTGGAAGTCGTAGTACCAGAGGAGTATATGGGTGATGTGATGAGTGACTTTAATTCAAGAAGGGGTAGAGTACAAGGAATGGAACAACGAGGAAACCGAAGTGTTGTACGCGCCCAAGTTCCCTTGGCCGAAATCATGCGTTACAGCACTGATCTACGCTCTATGACCCAAGGACGCGGCATATACGCTATCGAATTTGATCACTATGAACCTGTGCCTGGTCATCTTGTTGATCAGGTAGTAGCCCAAAACCATGAAGAAGATGAAGCCAATGAATAGATTGGGCAGAGTTGAGTCAATATCTTTGTTGGCAAACACATTCCCAACAAGGTAACTTGAATGATTTTACGAAAGGTCTAGTCTTAGAAACTGGACCTTTTTACGTTTCAGTGGGAGGTGATAATCGGGCATTCATTTCTGCAATCACATAATGGAATGAGTAGCAAATAACTTGTACATTTTGCTCAGGTGTCGCTCTATCAAATGACCAAGATATTTTTCCCGTTCCTCAACACCCAAAATTGCGCAAGGGACTACTGAATCTTGCCTCTCTCTATAACCAAAGCGTCCTTGACACGACCATATTCATCCTTAATCATGCGGATCTGCTCAACGACATCTATCCCCATATCATCTCCTCGCAGTTGAAGTTCTAAATCAGAAGAGAGTTGAGACAAGTAAGTAGCCTGAAAGGTTGCGCTTGTAGACTTGAGACTGTGGGCTGTACGCATAACCGTTTCGTAGTCTTGTTCTTCCCAATTCGTCATCATCATTTCAACCATTGCGGATGAATCCTGAAGAAACGTATCAATCAATTCGATCAAAAAATCTGGATCATCCAGGCCAACCATATCAATTAGTGCTGCTATTGCATCTGGTTCTAGCGGAGATGTATTTGAGCCAGTTGAGGTCATTGACCTTTCCCTCCATATAAATCAAAGTGATAGTTGGCCCAGCACATTCTGCACCAACAGATATTTTTTAAGCGCTATATTCTGGAAACATCTATAGAGCTATTTATTTTATGCGATAAGTTTTCTTTAAGGCTTTCTTAAGTATATCATACAGGCGCTGCTTCATACGACACTACGAGAGCATGATATGACTGATTAGCGGCAGCACCTAGGACAATTTCTTAGTTAAGCACATTTCAGCTATAATAAGCCCGCTCAAAGATTGGTACAGCATGGGTACAGCAAAACATAAAGATTTCAAATGATTTGGGCTAGGTCGACCTCCGGCTGTTGGCCTTTTTTTTTGAGATTTTCCTAGTTAACCATAAACCTATCATTGTGTGCAGGACACAGTCTATCGATTTCCTTACAATTAATGCATACGTTCATATCCACTTGCGTGTCTTTACTAATATACACTCCGATATACACTTTGTGCGTTACAGGCCTTGCAATATATGGATTCAATGCGCTTTGGCTTGTTTGGTGCAGCACAGGCTGGAAGCAACGAAAGCTACGGAGGTTCACCTCAGCTCCGTTTGAAAAGCGGAGTTTTGTTCCTCAAGTAGAGACTATAGAAAACGCCGGGGTTCAAAACGACCGCAACATAGAACCGGGTTTGGCAGGCTATAATAGCCATTCAACTTTTCCCGTTTCCAACTTGCCGATCCTCACCGAGAACCTACCCAATGTTACAGTACAATTGCCGATCTTTAACGAGCGTCATGTCATAGAGCGGCTGATTGATGCATGTGCCCAGCTACAATATCCATCGCGAAAAATGCGCATTCAGATTCTGGACGATTCGACGGACCAAACAACAGCAATTGCTCGAAAGCGCTCGTCCTATTGGCAAGAGCGAGGCATCTCTATAGAGGTACTAAACCGTGGAGATCGTTCTGGTTATAAGGGCGGTGCGCTTGCTCACGGGCTTCACTTCACGGCAGATGAGTATATTGCTATCTTTGACGCAGATTTTGTTCCGCCAGGGGACTTTCTGCTCCGTACCATTCCTTATTTGGTGCAGAATCCGCAGGCTGGTTTTGTTCAAACGCGCTGGGGTCATCTGAACCGTAGCTATTCTCCCTTAACACGCAGCCAGGCTCTTGCATTGGATGGACACTTCCTAATTGAGCAGGTAGGCCGGCAGAGTGCGGGATACGCATTTGGGTTTAACGGCTCTGGTGGTATTTGGCGTCGAAGCTGTATCACAGATCCAGAAGTAGGTGGATGGCAGACAGATACCCTAACGGAAGATTTGGACTTAAGCTACCGAGCACAGCTTGCTGGATGGCAGCCCATCTTTACACCTTCCATTGTTGCGCCGGCCGAGATTCCCCCTCAGTTATCAGCATTTAAACGACAGCAGTTTCGTTGGGCCAAAGGAAGTATCCAGACATTGCGCAAATGTGGTAGGCAAGTATGGCAGAGCAAGTGGCCATTTGCCAAACGATGCCAGGGCGTTATGCATTTAGGTGCATACTTACTTCACCCGCTACTATTAATCATTTTGCTGATTACGCTTCCGGGCCTTCTGCTCAACATTGATCCGGCTTGGCCGCTGGCCTATTTAAGTTTGGCTTCTGTTGGCCCGCCTCTCCTATATGCCGTTGCGCAAAAGCGTCTATATCCTAAAGATTGGCTAAAAAACTGGTCATATATCTGGCTGATTACGCTAATGGGATTTGGCATCTGCTTAAATAATTCACTTGCGGTTTGGCAAGCACTACAAGGCAAGGCCGGGCATTTTATGCGGACGCCTAAATTTCACATACAGTCTAATCTAGATGAATGGCATCATAGTGCGTATCGTCTACCTGTAGAGCCTGTTTTCTTTGGTGAGGTTGGGCTATTCGTTTATGCTTTATTCACGACAATCCTTGCACTTCTGTATGGAAAAGTCTGGACGGCGCTCTTTATGCTCTTATATGTTGGTGGTTTTGGTATGATGATTGGTATTGAACTGTGGCAAGCTGTCACTTCCACAATCCGGGTGTCCCGTTCAGAGCTGACGGCCATATCAAATAACAACTCAGAGACCATAAAGCATGACAGAATTGGGGCTGAGCAGATATAATACGTATAAAATGTTAAGCAAATAAAGGAAAATGTGATGACAACTTCCTCTCAAAACACATGGCAGGAAAACCCTGCGGACATCATTATGCTTGAAAATAAGTCAAGCAATAATTACATTCTAGAGCTTCCTGCTGGGCGGTACCGCCTAGACAAAGGCCGTCGAATGCGGACCATGCGCTCCATATTGGATGTAGAACAGGTCAAAAAATTGGTTGAGGCAGGCGATCTAGCCGTTTCTGCCACAGCTTAAGCACCCTTTGCATCAATCGTCCTATACATAATAGTTGTTCCATTATGCTCGTTCTATATACTTTGCCGGGAAAATCTTGTTCCGATTCTTGTCCAATCTGCTCTGGGAATTTCCGAAAAGGGAGGACAGAACTTTTCTGGCCATCTAATCTATAAGTAGCGTGAAACTATGTCAAAACTACTCTTGATCGATGGGCACTCCCAGGCGTATCGCGCCTTTTTTGGCGTTAAGACACCATTAGCAACAAGCAGTGGGGAATTGACTACTGCCGTCTTTGGTTTTACGCGCAAACTCTTTAGCATTCTCAAAGAGCATTCGCCAGACCAAGTTGGCGTTGCCTTTGATGTGGGAGATACTTGGCGGCACAAGGAGTACACCGAATACAAGGGAACGCGTGAACGGATGCCCGATGATCTGCGTAGCCAGATGGGGCGGATCGAGCAGCTCTTAGACGTTCTCAACATTCCCATCGTCACCTATCCTAACTTTGAGGCCGACGATGTACTAGGCACGCTTTCCCGCAAGGCAGATGAGCTTGGTAGTGAAGTGCTTATTCTAACGGGTGACCGGGATCTTTTTCAGCTTGTAACAGAGCGGGTTTCGATTCTCTACACATCGGGTGGTCCCAATCCTCGAACCAGTGTCTATGGGTTAGCCGAAGTTCAGGAACGATATGGTTTAACACCAGAGCAATTCATTGACCTGAAAGCCCTAACGGGTGATGCGTCTGACAATATCCCTGGGATCCCAGGTGTAGGCGAAAAGACAGCCATTAAGTTTCTCAAGAGTTATGAGACGTTGGACAACCTATACCAACATGTAGAGGAAATCAGCGGTCCAAAAACCAAGCAAAATCTTATTGATGCCGAAGAGCAGGTACGCATCAACAAACGCTTAGTGACCATTCATACGAATTTGGAGATGGAGTACGACCCTGAGCGATTCAAGCTTCAAGGATACGATGGTGATCAGGTTGTTCAATTCTTTACAGAGTTAGAATTCCACAGCCTTATAAAACAGTTGCCAACCAGTGGATTGGCCTTAGCCCAAGATGGTACGGAAATAACAAGCGATGCACCAGGTGGTCAGCTATCTCTTTTTGGTGAAGAGGCTGATTCAGCACGCCAAACAGCTCCCCCAACGGTTGAGGAGGCAAACTTTCTCTCTGTTCAAAGTGAGGAAACCTTGGCCCAACTGGTGAGTGAGTTGAAAAACGCATCTTGCATCAGTTTTGATGTAGAAACGGACAGCACAGACGCTGTTCAGGCCAAATTGATTGGATTGGGCATCGCCTGGGATGCGGGAAAGTCCGCGTACATTCCTGTAGCCCACCAAGAGGGAGAGCAATTAACATGGTCAACCCAGGTGCTCCCTCTAATTGCCCCGTTTTTTCTGGATAGCTCCATCCCCAAGGTAGCCCATAATACAAAGTATGACCTCACGGTCTGCCAACGCCATGGCTTGGAGATTGCTGGTCCGCTTCACGACACAATGGTAATGGCTTGGATTCTTGATCCGGCCAGCCGTCGTTTGGGCCTGAAGGCCATGGCCGAGGATGAATTAGGCTGGCAGATGACGGAGATCAGCCAATTGATCGGCTCTGGAAAGAAGCAGATCACCATTGATCAGGTTGATCTCTTGCAAGCCGGCGCTTACTGTGCAGCCGATGTTGACGCCACCATTCAGCTCTATGAACGCCTTGGACCTCGACTGGAGAAAGCAGGGCAGACTCAACTCTACAAAAAAGCTGAGCAGCCGTTGATCTCTGTACTTACGAAAATGGAGTTGGCCGGTATCCGCTTGGATACCGATTATCTAGCGGAGATGTCCCAGCAGCTTACAACTCGTCTTAGTGAATTGGAGACGCAGCTCTTTAAACTTGTAGGGCGAGAGTTTAATCAGCGTAGCACCCAGCAGATGAGTGATGCTCTCTTTACGGACATGGCTTTCCCAACGAAAGGGATGAAGAAGACCAAATCAGGTCACTTCAGCACAGCTGTAAGTGAGCTAGAGCGGTTGGCCAATGCTGATCTGAGCGCAGATCAAGAACAGGTTTTGGAGACGATCTTCGAACAACGCCAGCTTGAAAAGTTGCGCAGTACATATGTGGATGCGCTACCAACCATGGTAAACCCGGAAACGGGACGCCTCCATACAAGCTTCAATCAATCTGGTGCTGTAACTGGGCGGATGAGCAGTAGTAACCCCAACTTACAAAATATTCCCATTCGTACGGAAATTGGGCGGAAAATTCGTCGAGCGTTTGTGGCAGAACCAGGGTGGTTGCTCATTGCGGCAGACTATAGTCAGGTGGAGCTTCGTATTCTGGCTCATGTAGCTCAGGAGCCGGGGTTGCTCACGGCTTTCCAGGAGGATCAAGATATCCATGCAGCCACGGCGGCACGTCTCTTTGACGTACCGATTACGGAGGTCGATAAGAGCCAGCGAGGATTAGCAAAGACGATCAACTTTGCGACCATCTATGGGGTGAGCGCCTTTGGCCTAAGTAGTCGCACCGAGATGGGCCCTAAGCAGGCCCAGCAATTTTTGGATCAGTACTTTGAGACCTATCCTCAGATTCAAGTATATATTGACAACACACTGGCAAAAGCCAAGGATGAGGGCTACGTGGAGACGCTATTGGGTCGGAAGCGTTTCTTTCATGAATTACAAAGCGGACGGCTACCCTTTAATCAGCGCACAGCCATTGAACGGGCGGCCATGAATGCCCCCATTCAAGGGACAGCAGCAGATATTATGAAGTTGGCCATGATCGAATTGAGTAATCGATTGGCTCAGAGCACCCTGCAAGCACGTATGTTGCTTCAGGTTCACGATGAATTGGTGCTTGAAGTTCCACCTAATGAGCAAAATGAGACGGCAGCTCTAATTCGAGAGGTCATGGAATCAGCCTTTCAACTTGATGTACCTCTAAAAGTAGATATTGAAATCGGCGAAAATTGGTATGAAATGAACAACATTTAATACAATGTTTAACATTATGTTTAGCATGGAAAATGTTTAGCATGGAATATAACTTTAAAGTTCTTGTCAGTGATCCCCTCTCCGATTCTGGCCTGATTCCCCTCCAAAAACAGGGGGACATCCAGATCGATATCAAAACAGATCTGTCTGACCAAGAGTTGAGAGAGTGCATTGGTGAGTATGATGCATTAATGGTGCGCAGTGGAACACAGGTAACAGCGCCCATTATTCAAGCAGGCTCCCAGTTGAAGGTGATTGCGCGAGCAGGGGTTGGCGTTGACAACATTGATATAGATGCGGCAACCGAAGGTGGCATTATTGTAGTCAATGCACCAACAGGGAATACGGTGGCAGCAGCAGAGCATACAGTAGCCATGTTAATGGCTTTGGCTCGCAATATCCCCCAGGCCGACGCCCACGTCCGACGCGGACAGTGGAAACGTGGTCAATTTACGGGGGTGGAGATTCGAGATAAAGTTCTTGGGAGCATTGGTTTTGGTCGGGTAGCCCAGGAGGTAGCGCGACGTGCCCAGGGGTTGGGCATGTCTGTTTTGGCAACGGATCCGTTTGTCTCTGCCGAGTATGCCGAGCAACGCAACGTGAAAATGGCAACGCTGGAAGAGGTCATACGAGGGGCAGATTTTCTGACGATTCACGTTCCGTTCAATGAACAGAACCGGAATCTGATCAGCACCCAGCAGTTTGCCATGATGAAGCCAACGGCCCGTATTCTCAATGTAGCCCGAGGCGGGATCTTAGATGAAGAAGCGCTAGTAACAGCCATTGACGCTGGTCAAATTGCCGGTGCGGCTCTAGATGTCTTTGCGGAAGAGCCAATCGACAGCAATAGCCCTCTTCGCCAAAGTTCAAAGATTATCCTTACCCCTCATTTAGGTGCTAGTACCAAAGAAGCACAAGAGCAGGTGGCAGAGGATGTGGCCATTCAGGTCGTAGATGTACTGAACAACCGTCCAGCCCGATATGCGGTCAATGCCCCAATGATCCCCTCAAAGGATCTGGATATCTTGATGCCATATATCGATCTGGCTGAAAAAATGGGTCGGTTTCTTTGCCAGTTGGGTGCTCAGGGGCTACATGACTTTGAGATAACAGGGCATGGTCGCTTGGCCGACTTTGATCTAGCCTACGTTAGTGCAGCGGCTATGAGGGGGCTGCTCTGCGACGTACTTCAAACCCGCGTCAATCTTGTCAATGTTGGGCTAATTGCGGAGCAGCGGGGCATGAATCTAATTGAAAGAAAAGAGGCCAATCACACTCTGCGTTATGATACGCTTTTGACGCTAAGAGCCACATATAGCGAAACTATCGAAGATGAAGACGGCCCTGGCCTACGCAAAGAAGAAAAAGAGTGGGTTGTGCGAGGAGCAATTTTGCAAGATGAAGCCTACATTGTTGCCATCGACGATGTATGGGTTGACTTCCCGGCACAGGGGAATCTGTTGGTCAGCCGCCACAACGATCGTCCAGGAATAATCGGCAAAGTGGGTGCCTTACTTGGTGAAAGTGATGTAAATATCAGCTTTATGCACGTGGGACGTCACAAGCCGCGTACCAAAGCCATTATGGTCATTGGGACAGATGAACAGGTATCTGAGGAACGAATCGACACGTTGACGACGTTTGAACATATCGACTGGCTAAAACCCGTATCACTATAAGACAAACTGGGCACCGCTCGACTTACTATGCTCGTTTTGAAAGCAGATATTTGCAAAGCTCTATAGATATCAAGATAAAGATTTGGCAAAGGCCTGAGATGTATTGAAAGCCTGCCAGGTCTGAGCGTCGGAAAAACTTTGCCTTAAGATCTATACCACAGCTCTATACCTGGGACCAAACAACTGTTTTCAAACGAAGCTGAGTATACTTAAGCAAACACGAAACGGATGAACATGTACTCGTCTTTATTGGGGTCTCGTCGTTCGCGAAATCGCGCAGAGGCCACATTTGGATTACTTATCTTATCACTTGTGTGGGTAATTCCTGTGTTAGCCTGCGGCAGCTTTCAGCCAAGGGACAGCTCCGCGCTCCCAACAGAACAATTGGAACAATCAACTGCTGATTCGAGCCAATCCGCCAACAGTGAATCAAGCGACGATGAAACATCTAGCACTGGTGGGGTAACAGAAACAACTCCTCTACCCGAAGTGCCGACAGCAACACCAGAACCCCTGCCCACGCCAACCTTTACCACCACACCTGTTCCTGGCACGGCCTTGATTGTAGGTCAACCGGCACGGATCGTGGCTCCAAACGGGTTAAATATGCGTCAATCGGCAACTGCGAGTAGTCAGCTTGTTTTGCAGCTCGGCACGGGACAGCTTGTTGACATTACAGCTGGCCCCTCTTCGGCAGATGGTTACGTTTGGTGGCAAGTTGTCGATCAGCAGGGCAATCAGGGCTGGGTTGCTGAGGGAGATAGTGAAACCGTATGGTTAAGTCCTAGTGTTGGTGCCCCACAAGCCGTAAGCCGCCCTCCGCAAGTGGGTGATCGGGTTCGAGTAACCATGGAAAGCGGTCTTCAACTAACGTTGCGCGCGCTTCCGGGGACAGATGGGCCGTTGGTTACGCGAGTCAATCCTGGGACAGAATTTACGGTTCTTAACGGACCCCAAAGGGCAAATGGCTTCTCGTGGTATCAAATCCGTTCCGATAACGGCACGATTCTAGGCTGGGCCGCCGCGAGTGATGCCCAAGGGCAGGATCGCTGGCTTAGTCCCATCGAATAAGCCAATGCAGTCACTTACCGAACAGCGGGTACGCGGCCTACTCCTGCTGCTTATTCTAGGTGCGTTTGCACTACGTTGTTACGAACTGACCCGCCAGGATATTTGGTGGGATGAAGCGCGTAATATTGATGTGGCCTTGCGCCCCTTTTGGCAGATCCCCACTGCACCAGAATTAGACATTCATCCCCCTCTCTACTTTTGGCTGCTTCATTTGTGGTGCAGGCTCCTTGGATTGGGGGACAGCACAGAAATGAGCGTGGCACTGCTGGCCTCCCCAGCACAACTCACCTTTATCACTCGCTCACTGAGTGTATTTTTCGGATTATTGGGCATGGCAACGAGCATTGGTCTGGCTCGTCAGTGGCAGAGAAAATCAGAAGAGGTAGCAGGTAGTAGCCACTATGGTCTGATTCTCTTTGGTGTGGCATGCTTGGCTGCACTCTCGCCCTTTTGGCTAGCCGAAAGCCAAGAGACACGCATGTACACTCTCTCCTTTTTTTGGCTGATGGCTGCTGCGTTTGCCTTATTGCGCGGGCTTTCGCATGGGGCGCCTCGCCTTCTTTTCTTCTTTGCCATCCTCGCGGCCCTAGCTCTATTGACCCACTATAATTCGCTTTTCATTGTTCTTTCTTGGTATCTTTGGTGGGGTCTGTGGGCACTACTTCAACCTCGGCGGTGGCTCTGGATGCGGTGCGTGATTGGTACGGGGCTTTTTATGAGTCTACTGATTCTCCCTGTTCTCCCGATTGCTTTGCGTCAGATTCCGGGCTATCGGAATCCAAACTTATCGGTACCTCCCATCAGTGAATACCTTGCGGACAATTGGCGCGCCTACTTTGGGGGAACGGCTTTCTCTCCAGGGCTAGTTAGTTTGGGTGAATGGCCGCTGGGTAATGGGTGGCTTTGGACGGTAGCAGTACTGATTGCGCTGGGGTTGTGCATCCATTTCTGGCAACGTAGTCGTGGCAACAGTGAGGAGATCACCTATCTATCCTTCTATTTGGTTTGGCTGCTAGGCGGTCTGGGTCTATACTATATTGCAGTTGTCGATCGGGGAGCATTTAATCCAAGGTATAGTAGCTTTGTAACGCCAGCACTCTATCTTCTGGCATCGATTGGTTTGAGTGCCTGGGGGTATCGTTCCATAGGGGTTGCTACTGGTGCTTTTCTATTGATCGGAATCGGTCTGGGGCCAGCGATTTCTGCCGATCTCTATGAAGAACGTTTTTCACGGGAAGCCATGCAGCAAACCGTCACATGGCTACGCGAAGAGATTACACCCAACGACGTTGTCTTTGTTGATCAGAAGTACCCGTTTGGTTTTTACTACCAGCGCTTTGCCATTGAGCCAGAGCAGATACCAATAGGCCAGGAGGTAGCTCCAGCCCGTTATCTTTTTGTGGATATCAATACCATCGATCAAAGGCTCAACCAGTGGGCTGCCGATGCAGAGCGGATCTTTTGGGTGCAATGGTATGAAAGTGATACAGATCCTCGTCACGCCGTCTCTTTTCTGTTGGATAAAACCGGAACGTGGAGCGGCAAAAAGGCATTTCGTGGCTATACGGTAGAGTGGTGGTCGTTGGAGCCGCCCAACAGGTATGTGCTAGCGCCCAATATGGTAGCTGCCACCTATATCTTCCCACCAGCAGTCGAGACAACAGAACTCTCTCTTCCTCAAGAGCCATCGAATCCAGGTGAGCTGTTGCCCGTTGCTATTCGGTGGAAGCGGGTTACAGTTGGCGAGATTGACCGTCCCCTGAAGGCCAGGGTGGCCATTTATCCCCTAGGTAGTGAATCTCGCAAGGCCCAGAGTGATCGTCCTCTGCTTAATGATCGGCATCTACTGCCAGCGGAGTGGGATCCGAATGATACCCCCATCAACGTCTATTCTGTTACCCTACCGGAAGACCTAGCAAGAGGTTCTTATGAAGTTCGGCTGTTGGTTTATGACGCCGAAACCCTGGATCCGTTGACTTATGTCGACCTAGCTGGAAATCCAGCGGGTATCGAAGCCGTTATCGGCACCGTAACCGTGGAGTAATTGTAAAGTAATCGTGAAGTAACGTGGAGTAAATCTATCAACTATGCTCACCCGATTCCTTTCTTTCTTTCCCTATCTTGAACATCAATCCTCAGAGCGTTCGCCAGATTTCTTGCCCGTCTACGAGCCGCTGCTTGGCGGTAACGAAGAAGCATACGTCATGGATGCTGTTCGCAGTGGTTGGATCAGCTATCTAGGAGACTATTGTACTCGTCTAGAGGAGGATTTTGCCACGTTTTGCCAAGTAGACCATGCGCTACCAACATGCAATGGAACAGTATCACTGCACCTCATTCTGCATGCTCTCAACATTACCAGCGGTGATGAGGTGATCGTGCCTGCCTTGACCTTTGTTGCGACGGCCAACGCGGTGGTCTACACTGGTGCAACGCCCGTTCTTGCTGACGTTGATCCCACCACATGGACGATTAATCCAGAGGAGATTAAGCGGTTAATTACACCCCGAACCAAGGCAATTATTCCCGTTCATCTATATGGACATCCGGCCCCTATGACTGAGATTCATGAAATTGCCGAACGACACCAACTCTATGTGATTGAAGATGCAGCCCAATCCCACGGTGCAACGTATCGAGGAAAGCGCACGGGGGGATTGGGTCATATTAGCTCCTTTAGCATGATGGCCAACAAAATTGTTACAACGGGTGAAGGAGGAATGGTCACGACCGATGATGAAGAGCTAATGAATCGTTGCCGCCGACTGCGGGATCATGCCATGGATTTAGAGAAGCGCTACTGGCATGATGAAGTTGGTTTCAATTACCGCATGACCAATCTACAGGCGGCCATCGGTGTAGCCCAACTGGAACAGGCATCATACTTTATCCAGCGCAAACGAGAGATAGCCCAGCTTTATGATCTACGATTGGGCCATCTCCCTGGCCTCCAAACGCCAGTTGAGCTGCCCCACTGCACCAACGTGTACTGGATGGTTTCACTGTTGGTTCAAGAGCAGTTTCCACTAAGTCGAGACGAGCTTATTATGGCGCTGCGCGAGCGCAACATTGATAGCCGACCCTTTTTCCATTCTCTGGATACCTTGCCTCCTTACCTGACATCTGAGCCTTGCCCAATTTCACTAAGGCTTGGTCAGCAGGGCATCAACCTCCCCAGTTCTCCAAAGTTGACAGATGAAGAGGTGCTTTACATCTGCGACACAATCTTAGAGTTTTCCCAATGAGCAGTAAGCAGCCACCTGCAGTTGATCTGTCGATCATTCTTCCAACCTTCAATGAGAAAGACAATATTGGCGACCTGATCAATGAAATTCACCATGAATTAGCCATCTTTGACATACGATATGAAATTCTGGTCATGGACGATTCCAGTCCTGACGGCACGGCTGATACATTACGAGAGCAGTATGATCTAAGTACGCAAGATGGTTTGGGTGAGTGTAGCCCAATTGGTGAGCAAAGTCTGCTTCGCCTCCATGTCCGCACAACGGACAAGGGATTGGCTCAATCGATTCGGGATGGGCTAGAACGCTCCTGCGGTGAAACGCTAATCGTCATGGATACAGACTTTAATCACAGTCCGACGATGATTCCCCAGATGGTGGATCTGCTACGTTACTATGACTTAATCATTGGCAGTCGCTACATTATGGGCGGTGGCATGGAAGAGAGTTGGCGGTATCGTGCCAGTCTACTCTACAACATCTTTATCCGAGTCCTCTTTTTTACGCGCATTCAGGATCACCTCAGTGGTTTCTTTGCCATTCGGCGTAGTCGCCTCTTTGAGTTGGATCTGGTCTTTGATCGGATCTTCTACGGGTATGGGGACTATTTTATCCGGCTACTCATGTTGGCCTGGCGCAATCACTGGTCCATATTGGAGGTACCCGTCTTTTACGTTCTGCGTCGTCATGGGGAAAGTAAGACTGGGTTGTGGCGGGTTTTTCGAGATTATACCAGCGCCGTTCTGAAGTTAAGAATCTTTGGATTATAGGATAAAAGGTGTAATGGAGATCTCGCGCCAAGGGGTCAAACCCCAAAGAGTCCACTTGTCAGCCTTCCTACTCTTCCTAGGCTTGGCGGTGCTCTTTTACAGCCCACTGCTGCTCGGTCTACGAACCTATCCGGATGGGGATTTTACCCACCATTTTCTGCCCTTTAGCCTCTTCCAGCAGGGTGAACTCTTTACTGGGCGGCTACCACTTTGGAATCCGTATACATACAGTGGCCATCCGTTTCTAGCCGATACCCAAGCGGCCATTTTTTATCCGTTGGGGCTGCTAGTGATGGTATTAAGCTATCCTTTGGAAGGATTTTTTAGTACCCCAGCCGGCGCGCGACTCTATTTTCTTCAGGTAGAAGCGGTCATCCATATTGCTCTTGCGGGTTTCTTCACCTATCTCTTGGTTAGTACCCTGACCCAACAGCGAAGAGCTGCCCTCATGGCCGGGATCCTCTTTGCCTTCTCTGGATACCTAACGGGTTATCCGCCTTTGCAACTGGCGGTCCTACGCAGTGCCATCTGGCTTCCTTTGATTCTCTTTTTTCTCTATCGTGCCTTCCACTCTCACCACTCGCAAAGCTGGTGGCTCGGCTTTATTTTCGCATCCACGTCCGCATTCTTAGCTGGCCATCCCCAAACCATCCTTCACATTGGGTATACAGTGATAGGATGGATTCTATTTTTGTTGATTTGGAGTAGGCACCACACACCCCGTTTATTATTTTCGCTTGTTCTATCAACCCTGGCCGTTGTGGGTCTTTCAGCAGTCCAATTGCTTCCTAGCCTAGAATACACCCGGCTTAGCGTCCGTGCAGCAACAAATTATGACTTTGTGAGTGCTGGCTTTCCCCTTCGAGATTCGTGGCAGTTGATTCTGCCCGGAGTCTTTACCTGGTTTTCTCCCCTTTATGTTGGTGTCGTTGGGTTGGGGCTGGCCTTTATTGCGATTGGTCTCTTTGGCCGCAAAGCCATGGTTCAAGATGAATCTTCCCATGAATCGGATGGCACAGCAGAGGATAAAAATGCGCCTGTTAATCCTCTTCAGCCACGCCCCAATATCGAGGAAGAGGTGGAAGAGGATGCCTTCAATCAACCATCTAACCAGCTTACTGCCCACCCAACGTGGTGGCACCATCAGCGATTTGTCATCTTCTTTCTGCTACTTGCCGTGATATCACTTCTCATCTCCTACGGTCGCAACGGCTTTCTCTATTCGTTTTTCTACCGATTCGCTCCCGGATGGGATCTCTTTCGCCAGCAGGAACGAGCAGCTTATCTGGTTAGCTTTGGACTTAGCGTCTTGGCGGGTTTGGGATTTGCGGCTTTGACGCAAATGCCCCTATCTCGCAGACGACTGTTGGCTCTTCTCAATGCAGCATTGGTTATTGGTGCAGTCTACAGCTTTGGGCTGCTTTGGCAATTGCCAGGTCATACGGTCGTCTCCAACTGGGGCTATATTGGTATCGCCATGATAACACTTTTGATTGTGGTCATTATGGCCATGTTGCTTTGGTGGGAAGGATGGGAACCGCGCCGAAGCTGGATCCTCATGGGGTTGGCACTCCTCAACCTTTTTGTCATTAACATCAGTACCAATCTTACAGAATTTGGTCCCGTCAGAAAAACCTTATTGGCACCCGAGATGGAGGCACTACAAGCCGCGGTTCTCGAACGCGCTGAGGCCAATCTCGGCATAGCCGGACGAGTCTATAACGAATATCGCGTCTACGATGATTACGGCATGAGGACGGGGATAGAAGATGTATGGGGCAGTAGCCCGCTAAAGCTGGACGCTTATGCGACACTCTTTGACGAGTTTCCCCTTGACCGCATGTGGCGACTGAGTGGCGTAGAGCATGTGCTCACTTGGCGGCAAGAGCTATTTGAACCAAGCACCCTATTGGCCTCGTTCCCTCAGGCTGAAGATACGACTTATTTACATCGTCTCAATGAACCCAATCCTCGGGCCTGGCTCGTTTCAAACATCCACTATGTGAGTGAGGCGGATCCTGCGGTGGCGGGCATACTAGCCGATCATGGGTTTGCTCTGGAGCAGGTCGCACTCGTTGTGGATCCCAATGCCACGGCTCCCCAGATTGGCATGGGTTCAGGAATCGGATTAGCCACCGACCTGCGCCAGCCCGAAGCGATAATACAACTGCAACAGACGCGGCCTGGGCATCTGAGTGTTACCATGCAGAGTGAGAACGGTGGCTATCTGGTTATCAGTGAGAACTTCATGCCGGGTTGGCAGGTAACGAATCGCATCTGTAACGGAACGGCAATAGCTTGTACTGACCTCACCTCTCCCAAAAAATTCCCCCCCTTCTTTCAAGTCAACCGGACCAATCTGGCACTCGTGGGTCTAACAGTCCCTGCTGGCCAGGTCTCATTGGAGCTTGTCTATACTCCGCTTAGTCTGCGTGTTGGACTATGGGTTAGCGGTTTGACGCTTCTACTGTTGTTGGCTGCATTTCTATATACCCTCTTCGACACCCACATACGGCAACCTGCACGGGGCGTACCTCCTAAGCCTGTAAATTTAGACTTGACGATACACTAGACAGTTTGCTTTTCATGGTTTAACCAAACAATCTGTGTCGGGCCCAAATGCTGTTGAAAGCAGATGCCGAAGGCCCCAGGTGGAGCCACAAAAAAATTGCGGAAGCCTTTAATTGTCGAATGCGCACGGTAGAAAAGCTGCGCCAACGGCTGGTGGTGGAAGGGTTCGATGTGGCCCTCAATGGCAAAAAACGGGAGCACCCCCCAAGACATCCCCAACTAGATGGGGAGGGGAAAGCAAAGTTAATCGCCATGCGCCTCGGGCAGCCGCCGTCAGGCTATGGTAAATAGACCCTCCAACTCTTGGCCGATGAATTAGTCACGTTGGAAATCGTCGATAGCATTTCGCCAAAGACTGTGCGACAGACGTAAAAAAAATGGCATAACCAAGCGCATGGTGACGTACTGGGTCATTCCCCCAGAACAATAAGTAAATAACTACATCACTTCAACCCAGACATGGCAATTCCGCGGATGAAATAGTTCTGTAAGAAAACATAAATTACCATAATCGGCAAAATTGACAGTAGGGTCGCCGCCATCAGCGCGCCCCATTCAATGCGCACCCAACCACCAGAGAGAGCCAAGCGAGCCAACCCCAATGGTAAGGTCTGCATCTCTTCACTTTGGGCCACAACTAGAGGCCATAGCAAACTATTCCAACTACCCATAAAGGTGATCAGCCCCACGGTAAGCAGTGCTGGCCGAGCTAACGGCATGACGATCTGCCAATAGATGCGCAGTCGGTTAGCGCCATCAATAAAGGCTGCGTCTTCTAACTCAGATGGAATGGTCATAAAAAACTGGCGCAGCAGAAAGGTGGCCATGGCGCTGGTTAGCCCAGGCACAATCATCCCTTGATACGTATTCAGCCAGCCAAGATCGCGGATTATCTTGAAGACCGGAATCAGCGTCACCCAGCCTGGGATCATAATTGTGCCTAAGTAGAGTAGAAAGGCTGTGTTGCGTCCATAAAAGTTGATGCGCGCAAAACCATAAGCCCCCAACGAAGCCGTTAGCAGCACGCCCAGCGTTTGGCTCACGGCAATGATGGTGCTGTTCAAATAGAAGCGGGTGAAGGGCATTAACTCCCAAATCATCGAGTAATTCTCTGGTCGCCAAATAGTGGGTAACCAACGCAGTGGAATGGCGGCAATATCAGCCTGCCCCTTAAATGAGCTGAGAAACATCCATACGAAGGGCATGGCTGTAAAGAGTGCCCCGGCGATGATGAAGAGATAGGCAAGCCCAGTGCGCATGGCTGCCCAGAGAGGCTTGCTACCATGAACCTGCTGTTGCCTCAAAGGCTGCCCTACAGCTGTAGAGCTATCGGAAATCATAGTGAACCCACTTTCGTGCCAGGAAAAAATGAATGGCTGTCAGAGCGAAAATAATGACGGCCATTACCCAGGCAATGGATGAGGCATATCCCATCCGTAGACGTGACCACGCTTCGGTATAAAGGTGAACGGCTGGCATCAGGGTCGAATTGGCTGGACCACCACTCGTCATTACATAGACGATCTCAAATTGTAGCCAGACTGTGATCAGACCGCTAGTGATATAGAAGAAGATAGATGGTGTGAGCAATGGCAACGTAACGTAGCGAAAGCCTTGCCAGAACGAAGCCCCATCCACCTTGGCCGCGTCGATGTAATCCTGGGGAATGTCCAGCAGCGCAGCCAGAAAGATAACCATCCAGTAGCCTGTCCCCATCCAAACCACTACCAACGAAACCGACGGCAACGCCCAAGATGTATGACCTAACCAATTTGGCCCTTCCACACCAAAGAACCCCAAGAAGTTATTGAGAAGGCCATAGTCAACCTGAAAAATGAGCGCCCAGAAGATGGCAATGGCAACACTAGAGGTAACAGTTGGCATGAAGTAGAGTGCGCGTAAAAATGCCCGCCAGCGAATGTTCTGCAGCGCCAGTGCCACGGCAACACCCCATATCAATCCAGCCGGAATGGTCAGCAACGCATAGTACAGGGCGTTCTTATAGGCCAGCCAAAAGACCCAATCACCAGCCAACTCTTGATAGTTGGCCAATCCAACGTATTCATCCAACCCAAGCGGGTTCCATTTGCGAAAGCTGAGACGCAACGAGTCTACAAGCGGGTAAGCCGTAAAGGCAAGAACCCATAGCCATAGCGGAGCAATAAAGAGCCACCCACTGAGATTTTCATAGAAACGACGTCTGGAGGTACGACCTAACATAATTCCACTCTATTCAAATTCTGCCAAGTTGATTTATTATACTGCGGTCATTTTGAAAACAGGTGTTTTCCCAAGTTCTTCCAAAGAGACCCAACACCTGTTTTCAAACGGAGCTGAGATGGTTACTTTTCAGGATGTTTGAAGCGCCCTCGGGGGATCTCTGCGATAGCCGTAATTTCTACCAAAAGGTCAGGATCATACAACCGAACGACTTGAACAGTTGTTGTAACTGGAAACGGCTCTGCAAAAAAATTGAGTCGTACATCCCCCGTTTGCATGAACGCTTCAATGTCCGTCACAAAGTGCGTAAGCGAAAAGATATCCTGCATCTCTCCACCCACACTTGCTAGAACGGCTTGAATATTCTGCAACGCTTTGTGGGTTTGTGCTCGCATATCGTCTTGGCCTACAATTTGGCCCTCTATATCTAGAGAGACTTGTCCTTTGAGATGTACGACCTGACCGGTCCCTTGCATAACGCCCATCGAAAATGCGCCAAATGATGTCCATACACTCGATGGATTAAAACTGTCTATCATGCGAAATAACTCATCAAACACTATACCGTATCAGGCCATCTTCCCACCGACGGTGGTGCCATCATGCGTATCTGTTGCTCTGTGGCATTTGGGTAGTCAGCAGGATTGTAATACGCTTGTGACCAAGCTGAATGGCCTGGGCTGTACTTATAGAGCAAGGCGCGGCGCTCGTGACTGGCCGTCCAGCGCATTGTCCCGTGCATCAACGCTTCTGTAAAGATGAGCGCATCACCCGCCTCTACCGCGGGCTGTAACACATAATGAGGCACACGTTCATAATGGCGCACATCCTCTGGCAAGCTATCCACAAAGTTGCTTTTATGGCTGCCAGGAATGCAACAAAAACCTCCGTCTCCCTCTGCTGCCTCGCTCAGAAAGAAGGTCACCACCGTTAGGCCATAGCGCATCACACCATCTCTGTATTTATACCAGTGATCGCCAGCACGGTCAGTTTCTCCACCATGGAGACGTCCACGTGAGGCTCCTTTGTTCATAAAGATGCAGTAGTCATGGTCGACCCGTACTTTGGGGCCAAGCAACCCGACTAGATAAGGCAGCATCTTTGGATGGTCAATCAGATTCTGAAAATCTGGTCCCCATCGAGAAACGTAGCTGGTACGGCGAAATTTGTCCTCTTCATCATTGCCGCTGGCAGGAAAGGCATCATCAGCCTGGGCATTCATTGCAGCCACCGCCGTTGATGTCAGTACATCTTTAACCACAAGGTAGCCTTGCAGCAAACATAAATTTTTCTTCTGGTGTCATGGGTTTTCTGCAATAGTGCAAAAGTCACACACAACCGTCCAGGGAGCACATCCCGTGCCGGTATAGACATGTGTGCGACTTTTGCGGAACTGCCTATTAACTATTCCATGGTCGCGTTGCCAATCCTGCATTGACTTCCTCTGCTAGACCTGGCAGTAGGTTGGCTGGTTCTTCCTCGTTGGAATAGATTAGCTCTAATTTATTCATACTGGCGTTAACTTCTGACCCAAGATCGAAACGAAGGTGACGGCGTGGCGCGCCATGTTCGAGCAGTTTGCCGTAGAACTCAGGCGTCAACCCCTCTGGTGGATTGTCGGGCCATTGGGCATACCATGCACCATCCAACGCGCTCTTGGTTGTGGGTAGACCAGAAAGGGCCGTAAACATAACATCCTCAGCAAAGGTATCGCCAGCATAGAACTTGACCGCTTCCCAGCTTGCATCCACATCTGGCGCATTATTGGGGATCACCCAACCCGCGGTAAAGTTGGGGACAAGCCATCCGTCAGCACCCACAGCCGAACCATAGGGCTGTACACCCACATCCCAGTTAAAGGAGACTTCCTCCTTCTTGCTGCGCAACCAGCCAACCTGCCATGTACCGTTCATCATGATGGCCAATTGACCTGCTAGGAATAATTCGTTGACCCCAGTCTGGATAGAACCTGGCTTCACAGCAACGTTCTCTTCATACATCAGGCTCTGATAAAAATCGTACGCTTGAATGGCTGCATCGCTATCCAGTAGAGATTTGGTTATGCCCTCATCAAAGACATATTCACCATTTGTATTGGGCCAGATTTCCCAGTTCCAGTTGGTGTCAGCAGCAAAGCCATATTGGGTAATCTGATCTCCATCACGTACCGTCAGGGCTTTACTCCACTCTAGTAGATCGTCCCAAGACCAATCATCGAGTGGACTTGGTGCTTCCAAACCAGCCGCCTCAAAGAGGGCTTTGTTAAAGTAACAGTGGAAGGATCCCATATCCGCAGTCAGGCCATAGAGCTCGCCGTCATGGGTCCACTGCTCTAACGCACCGTCCACAAAGTTGGAGAGGTCATAGCCATCCCGCTCCACCAGATCGTCAATGGAGCGTAGGATGCCCCGCTCCAGATATTGGGGAACCCGATCAGCATTGAAGGTAATCACATCATAGGGAGTGCCGCTGGCCAAGTTGGTGAAGACTTTGGCATCGAAGTCAGAGCCGATAAAGTCATACTTGACCGTCAGGCCCGTCTGCTCTTTGAAGGTAGAGTTAAAGGAGGCTTCTGCGCCTTCAATCTCGTGGGGTGCCCACCAAGAGGGAGCAATGATCTCTGTCACTTTGTATTGGGATGGCGCGCCTGCTTCGTCTGAAGAGGCTGCTGGCTGAGCAGCAGGGGTTGCACAACTTGCTAAAGCTAAGCCAATACCAGCCAATCCTGCCTGCTTCATAAAAGTACGTCGCGTCAGTTTCTGAGTCACTTTGGATCCTCCTTTGAATCGCAAATCAAGAACTGCGTTTGCCAAGTTTTGGCTACTACGACAGATAACTTATTCAGATTTTGGTCATGGGATAACAATCTTGGGAACAAGGATATTGTGGGAGATAAGAGTAGCTGACTGATTGGGAGCGACAAATCAGCTTAAATGGATCATCTACCTGATATTGAGAAAGACGTAGATAACTTGTGTGTTTATGTAGGCATGGCCCTGTAAATCTTACAAGTATTCCATTCCCATTCCTAAGAAGCTACATCAAAAATGCTCATACGCGCTATTGTAACAGTAAACGAATTCTTTGTAAACTGACCAAAATTTTCTAAATTGTGACGGTGCTAAGTACCAGTCGATCGTACTGTTAGGTGAAGCAACCTCAGATGCGAACGCGCCTGAAAGGCAATGACATCAGGAGTTGTTTGCTCCGCTGCAATCTACTGAGTATAATTCAATGCTCCTACTAACGTGAATATCCAGGAGGAACCATGACAAACAAACCCATCATCACCCGCATTGAGATCCACGAATTCTGGTTTGAGATTACCGAACTAGGAGGCGACTATAATGGCTTTAATAGCGTCTATGAACCCGGTGCCAAGCGCAAAGCCTCCCGCTATGCCCTCAAAATCGAAACGGACCAAGGCATAGACGGCATCTTGATTGGTGGTGGCCCAGCCGAGTATGGCGAATTGCGCCTCTATGCCAGCTACCTCATTGGTAAAAATGCCTTAGAGCGGGAAAAGATCTACAATGATGTCAAGCGTGCCCTGCGTAAGTACGACAAAATGAGCATGGGGCTAGTGGACATTTGTCTGTGGGATATTGCGGGAAAGTACTATAACGCACCCGTTTATGAACTCCTGGGTGGCTGGCGTACCAAATTGCCGGCTTATGCCAGCACCTATCATGGTGACTATCAGCCCGACGGATTGAGTTCCCCGGAAGCATTTGCCGACTTTGCCGAACAATGTCTGGAAATGGGCTATCCAGCTTTCAAGATTCATGGCTGGGGTGATGCCCCCATCTCCCAAGAAGTAGCCAACGTGCTAGAGGTGGGTAAACGTGTGGGGGGACGTATGGATTTACTCATCGATCCAGCATGTGAGTACAATACTTTTTCCGATGCCCTCAAGGTAGGTCGGGCTTGCGACGAGGCTGGTTTTATGTGGCTGGAAGATCCATTTAAGGATGGTGGCGTCTCCCAATATGCTCACCGCAAGCTGCGCCAGATGATCAAGACACCGATTTTACAGTGTGAACATGTTCGTGGTATAGAACCCAAGGCAGATTTCCTGGTCGCTGAGGCCACTGACTTTTTACGCGTCGATCCCGTTTATGATTGTGGAATAACAGGTGGCATGAAGGTTGCTCACATTGCGGAAGGGTTTGGTGTGGATGCAGAGGTTCACGCGCCAGGGCCAGCCCAACGTCACCTAATGGCTGCGATCCGCAACAGTAACTACTACGAAATGGGGTTGGTTCACCCCAAGGTGCCTGGCATTAACGCGGATCTCTATATAGATGGCTATGATGATAGCTTAGAAGCAGTCGATGAAAATGGCTGCGTCAACGTGCCAGAGGGGCCAGGGCTTGGCGTCACATACAATTGGGAATTAATTGAGAAACAGCGAACAGGATTGGTCGTCTATCCGTAACTATGCCGGCATTGCGAATCTAATCGCTTTCTAATATCGCTTTCAGTTCGTCGTCCTCATTTTTGCTGTAGGGCTCTCCTTGGCAGCGTGGGCTTCATTAGTCCAATCGAATAGTCTAATGCGTCCTATCTTTTCGGTTGGCTCGCGGCTCATGTTGGTCTACGGTCTATACAGCAGTTTGAGCTTGATCAATTAGTCGGATTATCCAATCCGTTACGGAGCCAGACTACTATACTATGGCTACACTTATCTCTGCACAACTCTTTGTATTCTGCATCATATTAGCCAGCCTCTTTCAATTAGCGCTGGCTATTGGAATGCCTTGGGGCAAGCTGGCCATGGGTGGAAAGTTTCCTGGCCGTTTACCACCGAATATGCGCGTGGTCGCTATTGTTCAAATGATGATTCTTGTATTATTCGGCATCATTGTACTAACAAAGGCTGGTGTCATCTTACCTAATTGGTTTAGCTTGTCACAAAGACTTATTTGGGTGGTCGTGGCATATAGCGCTTTAGGCGCCATCTTAAATGTCATTACACCCAGCAAATGGGAGCGTATACTCTGGGCACCAACCACCATTGTTATGCTCATTAGCAGTTGCATTGTTGCTTGGTTCAGTTGATGGTGTGGCTAAGCTATCGAAGTAAATCCAGTATCTCACATAATTGAGCGATCAAAATATAGAAATAGGATTGACCATTGAACATTCGACCTGTTGAAATTTTTCCTATCACGGGAATTGGGGAAGTGCTTTCTGGAATGGACTTAGCCCAAGTCGTCCTTAGTGCCAGCGATTCTATGGGCGGTCTTCGAGACGGAGATATCCTCGTCGTAACATCCAAGATCGTCTCCAAAGCCGAAGGACGCGCCGTAGAGCTCTCGTCAGTTATACCTTCTCCGTTTGCCAAGAGCTGGGCAGATCAATGGGACAAGGATCCCGCTGTTGTTGAAATCGTGCTGCAAGAGTCAAAGCGAATAGTAAGGCAAGCAGGCCCGGTTCTTATTACAGAGACCCATCATGGATTTATTTGTGCCAATAGTGGTGTGGATCAGACCAGTACTGGGGCGCTAGGACGTGCGCTTTTACTACCCATTGATCCAGATGCTAGTGCTAAACGCATACGAGATGAATTAGGTGAGCATGGCCTGGACATTGGGGTCATCATATCAGATACATTCGGTCGGCCGTGGCGCGAAGGGCAAACAGACATTGCCATCGGCATCGCAGGGTTCCAACCAGTAACAAGCTACATAGGTCAGCAAGATCCTCACGGCTATGAGTTTCGAGTCCAAGCTCTCTGCGTGGCTGATGAGCTGGCTGGTGCAGCGGAACTAGTCAAGGGAAATACATCCCGCATTCCTATTTCCGTAATTCGTGGCTTCGAGTGGGTCCGTGATGAGGAAGCGACAATTCAATCAATCATCCGTCCGCCCGAGAAGGATCTGTTTCGTTAAACCGTAGGACATAACACTAGCGGTTGGGGTCATAAGGGGAAAGGAGAAAGGCGAAAACGATGTTTCTAACCGAAGCTCAGATGACGGAGATATTTACATTATCCGATGCCAAAAAAGAGATGCTGCACAATACAACCATCAGCCAAGAAGGACCAGGAACTATCTTGACTGACTTTCAAACGTTCCTCGATTTTGTGGCAGAAGGGATGCCATTGAGTGCAAAGCACTACATGCCAACCAAGGTTTTGGATGCACTCAATCAGCGTATGGCCATTCCTTACAAACATAAACTCCGCCGCGCACTGCAGAAATCCTACCCATATCTAAATGGACTCTATCTGCTGGCACGCTCTTCTGGGTTGACGATTGTGGACGGTAGTGGTAAGAAAGCAACCCTTGTATTCAATGAGCCTATTCACGATTCATGGCAGAAACTTAATCAAACAGAACGCTACTTTACGCTGCTGGAGACTTGGCTACTGCGCTCTTCACCTAAAATCATCGGTGAGGACAGTCGTGGCGTATTCAGTAATCCCTGGTATGGTTTGCAGTTGCTATTTAGGCAGATCCCGGATGAAGGTTTATCGGCAGAAGCAGGGGCGAGTTTGGCTGATGAATTCACATATGGACCGGGTCTATACAGTCTTGCTTCGACAGACCTATTTGGCCTGATATCGCTCCAATCGGGTGAACCGCCTGAGAGGCTGAATATTCAAATACCCTCGGGTCGTCGCTAGTCGAGTAAACGGGCAATGTATATCTTGCTTCCACCAGAGGTAGAATATTCAAATGCCCTCTGAGGGCAGAGGGTGGCAAATTGACGCAGTTCGACGTACAACCTGGCTTGAACTCTTTATGGCTCTAACGGCTGAGTACATGAGTGACTACAGCAATATCCTAAAATTTGACGCAACTGAGACGCTGCCATATGGAGACTGGCAGTCTTCGATCCAGCCCTATTTTCCCGAGTGGCAAAATAACTTAATCCTACCAAAATTTGAGTTCCAGGAGGGACTATTCATCTTCAAAGTTGCGTTACAAAAATCGGTTTGGCGGCGGATTGCTATCCCGGCTCAAGGAACATTGGAGGAGTTAAGTTACGCCATTCTGAGGGCATATGACTTTGATAGTGATCATCTTCATGAGTTTATCTATACCAATCACTCAGGTACCGAAGCGAGAGCCTTCCACTCGTACATGGATGAACGCCCGTGGACGTACGAAGTTTCAATTGGTGACCTACCGATTCAAAAAGGGTCAACAATGGTCTATCATTTTGACTTTGGGGATGACTGGCGCTTTGATGTTAAACTAGAGAAAATCGATGTAGATGACGATACAATCAAAGAGACAATCTTGTTAGAAGAACATGGGAAAGCTCCAGAGCAGTATCCAAGCTATGATGATGAGTGGTAAGAAGAATCAAAGTAGGTATGACTAATTTTGCACAGTTGGCGGTTCGATCTGCTTGCTGAGTTGAGCAAGACGTGTATTAATTTCAACAGGAATCTCACCATTGGTTTTAGATGGGTCGATTTGGAATGGCGTGGGCATCGAAATGCGATTACATATAATCACGAGCTCATTCTCATTACCTAAAATCTCAATCTGTGGAAAATCATCCAGACTTTCTGGCTTATACCGAAGAGTCAAGTTGTAGGGTCCCCCTTGTAGAGGACCGGATAAGTAATCACAACCACCACAGACCACTTTGAGACCGTCAAAATGATTCCCTTGGTGAACAATCAACGTAAGTACACTATGAGTGATTGAATAGTTGTAGATCCAGAGATATGATTGTGGATGGACTTGGAAAAGGTCTTCGATCTGCGCGACCGCTGCCTTGGTCTTTTCAATTTGATTTGTACGAATTGTGTCCATCTATTGGTCATCTCCTACTATTCATAGTCAGTTCATGTTTCACTATTATACCATTGAAATAGAACGTTGTCTTGCCAAATAAAGCGTCGGTTGAGAGAATGATATAGAACTCCCAGTTTGTCCAATTACCCTCGCCAGCCCCTAGCGCGCCACTTTGGTAAATATCGGTAGGGTCAGATTCACCACTGATCATACCATCCAGATTAAAGTGGATACTTTTCGCATTGATCATCATATCAACCAGCCGCTGAGCCATGACGGTAGCGTCGAGCGTATCGTCCACGTAGATATCCCAGTATGTGATGCCATTTATATGTTGAGCAAATCGCCCAAGCAAATGACGATAACCATGTGATGGATGTTTGGTCAGACCAAATGCAACGCGTTCATAAGTTAACATAGTGCAAGATAAGTCAAAGGAGAAACCAAAGTGACAAACTCAGACAGCCCAGATTATACCTCAAAAGTCCCCTTCTACACCTTCCCCACCACATTGGAAGAACAAGAAGCCGCATTGGCAACAAATCCCCTAATGCAGCGGCTGAACGCCTACCGTAAGAATTACGAAAACGATCCCCATCGCCCCATCTACCATTACGTCAACCCGGAAGCCATGCTCAACGATCCAAATGGGCTATGTTTCTGGCAGGGGCGTTGGCACCTCTTCTACCAAGCATACCCTCCTGAAGATACGCGTCAACATTGGGGCCATGCTGTCTCGGATGACTTGATTCACTGGCGGGATCTGCCTTACGCTATCTATCCGAATCCGGAAAGGTGCTGTTTTTCTGGAACAGCTCTAGCTGAGGATGACCGAGTCATTGCCATCTATCATGGCACGATGGTCGGCAACATGGTCGCCACCTCAAGTGATCCATTGTTGCTTAACTGGGAGAAGGTGGGCAACCGGGCCGTGATTCCCTTCCCAGAACCACGAGAGTCGGCCGAGTATACAGTCTTTGATCCTTGTATCTGGAAGAAGGATGGCGTCTACTACTCCCTCTCTGGCGGCACCTTGCCCAATGGACCTGCGGGCAAGCAGATCCGCGCCAACTTCCTGCTTCGTTCTGAGGATCTAGAGCATTGGGAATATCTACATCCCTTTATTGAAGATGACCAATACACGATCGTCGGCGATGATGGGGCCTGTCCTTACTTTTGGCCCATCCGACAAAAAGATGGCACGGATAAGCACATCTTGCTCTTCTTTAGCCACATGAGCGGTGGCCAGTACCTGTTGGGTGACTACGACACGGTTCGTGACAAATTTGTGGTGACCGATGGCGGACTCTTCAACTTTGGGCCGTCCACACCATCCGGCGTCCATGCCCCTTCAGCAGCACCCAACCCTGATGGCAGCGTCACCGTCATCTTCAACATGAACCCCGGTAAGCCAACCGAAGATTGGAATCAGATCATGACATTGCCTCGTCGCCTAACGCTGGATGAGAATGGGGAATTGCGCCAAGAACCAGATGGCGACATCGAATCGTTGCGCTATGCTCACAAGAGCGTAGGAAATACACGCCTGCCAGCCAATCAGGAAGTCGTGCTCGACAGCATCGAAGGCAACGCAATGGAATTGAAGATGGAGCTAGATCCCAAGGACGCCCAAATGTTGGAGATCAACGTATTGTGCTCGCCTAATAAAGAAGAGTTCACTCGTATTTCCTACTATAAACATCGTGGCTTCCGCCGTCGTTTCCGCGTACCCAATGCGACGGCACTGAACGCAAATTCTGATCAACTAAGGAATCGCCCCATCCGCCACGAGAGCCTCATTACGCTAGACAACACCTATTCATCCACGTTACCAGATGTTCGCTCACGTGCGCCAGAGACAGCCCCCGTCCACATTGAGGATGACGAATTGTTACAGCTCCGCATTTTTATCGATCGGAGTGTGGTGGAAGTATTTGTCAATGGGAAACAGTGCGTATCGGAGCGGGTCTATCCTGGTCGGGAGGATAGTTTGGGTGTTTCGTTGCGTGCCCAGGGTGCGGACGCAGAGTTGAAGTCACTGGATGCGTGGCAGATGAAGAATATATATGAATGATGGTTGACCTAGGGAAACAATCTGAATAGAATAGCCATATCAATTATCCCAAGACAAGGAATCCCCCATGAAAGAGCAATGGCAAACCATTCAGCGCGTTCTTCAATACTATCCGCGCGTTTTGAGTTTAGTCTGGCAGGCAAACCAGCTTTACGCCAGCCTGGTCATTGGCTTAACCATTATTAGCGCACTGGTAACGCCTGTCCAAATCTGGTTGGTGAAGGTGGTGATTGACCGAGTGGCTGAGGTTGTTTCGCGGACAGAAACGGCAGCCACTGTTGAGTGGTTTCCGTTGATTTTGCCTGTCATAGCGTTTGCACTGACATTGGTTGCTGGTGACATCAGTCGTTCGATCATGCAGGCCATACGGGAAATATTGGGAACACAGGCAGAACTCCACGCTAAGTCCATGATTTTGGAAAAAGCAGCCACTTTGGATATTGCTTTCTTTGAGAGTCCTGCCTTTTATGATCAGCTAGAAAACGCGCAACGTGACACCTGGCGGATGCGTAACCTCCCCTGGATTCTGATCGATACAACAGGGCAAACTATCTCTTTAGTGGCAACGTTTGCCCTGCTAGCTCGGATCCATCCATTGCTCATTCCGCTCTTGCTGCTAACTTCAATTCCAAAACTGATTGCTCAGGCGCAGCATGCCAACAATATGTTTGCCATATGGACGGCTCGCGCGCCGGCCCAACGCATGGTCTATTACCTCTCTGATCTCCTCTCTGAACGTGATTCGGTGAAAGAAGTACGGCTCTTTGGCCTACAGAGGGCCTTCATTGAACGCTTTCGTGAATTTAGTCGTCAATTTGTCGCAGAAAATAGGGAGGCTGTTTTTCGTCATGAACGCAAGAACATCATAGCCGTGCTGGTCTCTATCTGTGGTACAGGGCTGGTCTGGGCCTATACAATTCGGCAAGCCGCGTTGGCCCGCATTACCCTTGGCGATCTTGCCCTCGTTTTTCAGGCTGCCCAACAGATTCGAGATGGACTAAGTGGATTATTCCATACCCTAGGTGTCTTCTATGAACACAGTCTCTTCGTAGGCAATCTCTATCAATTTCTGGAGCTATCGCCGAGCGCGGTGAATGGAGCATTGACCCAAACTGAAAACCAAAAGACAACTTCAAAGCTGTTATCTTCTTCCAGCCCATACAGTCTGGAATTTCGCAATGTCTCCTTTCATTATCCCGGGGCCAAGGAGGATGTACTTCACAACCTCTCTTTCACCATTCAACCGAAATCAACCATTGCCATAGTCGGCGAAAACGGTGCAGGCAAGACGACCTTGATCAAGCTGCTAACTCGCTTCTATGATCCGACTGACGGAGTCATTCTGCTAAATGGTGTGGATATGCGTAATTATGATCCTGCCGAGCTGCGTAAGCTCTTTGGTGTTATATTTCAGGATTTTGTTCGCTACAACCTTACAGCCCAAGAGAATATCGGTTTTGGTCAACTGGAGCTTGCCGAAGATTTAGAGCGGGTCATGCAGGCAGCCGACAAGGGCGGTGCCGTACCAGTAGTCGAGAAACTCGAAAATGGCTATGCCACGATGCTGGGTCGGACCTTTGAAGATAGCGTCGATCTCTCTGGCGGTGAGTGGCAGAAGCTAGCTCTCAGTCGGGCCTTTATGCGGGATGCTCAGTTCCTGATATTAGATGAACCAACTGCGGCCTTGGATGCCCTAGCGGAGTATGAAGTTTACAATCGATTTGCCGAGTTGACCGAGGGCAAGACGACCATCTTTATATCCCATCGCTTTTCGACAGTGCGAATGGCCCAACAGATTCTGGTTTTGGATGACGGGCAACTAATTGAGGAAGGCTCCCATTCTGACCTGATGACGCTTGGTGGACAGTATGCCAAGATGTTCAATTCTCAGGCGGAGCGGTATTTGTAATGGAATTCCTTGATAATTGTCTCGCGTGTAATGGCAGTACCTACCACTCATACCTGCAAAGCCCGGCGATGATGCATGAGCAACAATCCGAACTCTTCAACTTTGATCAATGCGCTAGCTGCGGACTTGTCTTCCTGAATCCACGAGTGCCAGAAGCAGATTTGAAGCAGTATTATACGTCCACTTATCTACCCTACAGAGCCGAAGAGGCCTGGGGAAAATATGCTGGTTTTGTAAAAAGAGAGCAGCGGAACGTTGATCGCAAACGAGTAAAGCGAGTCAAAGAGTATCATCCGCTGACAAAAACCAGCCGGATTCTCGATGTGGGTTGTGGCAAGCCGACATTCTTGGCCGCGCTACAGAAAGATGTGCCATGTCAAATGCTTGGTCTCGACTTCAGCGATGCAGGGTGGGTCAATGAACCAGAGGCATTCCATGGTATCCAATTGAGAAAGGGTGAAATTGCCGATCTACGTGGCGAACAGCCAGTGGACGTCATTACCATGTGGCACTACCTGGAGCATGACTACCGACCTCAGCACCATCTGCGCCAACTCCTAGGTATTGCCCACTCTGACACCCGCCTCATCGTGGAAGTCCCCAACTTCGATTCTTATACCCGCCGTAAATTCGGCAAATATTGGGCAGGCTACCATACTCCTCGTCATACTGCCCTCTATTCACCCAAGAACATCAACATTCTATTCGATAAGAGCGGCTGGCAAGTAGAATCAACTATAACCTACGGCACGCTCGCTCCATACACCCTACAGTGGATGAGTCGAATGGAAGAGGAACAGATTGACTGGTCCGAGACAATGGAGCCAAGGTTTATTGGCTATGTTGCTGGCATGATCATCCATGCGCCCATTTATTGGTGGCAACACTCGTTTTCTATGGGTTTTTTGACGGTAGTGGGAAGGCCAAAAGAGGGTGATAGAAATGCATTAGATAGCTAATTCAGGCAATGGCTGCCGACCATTCCACGTGCCAAATGAACGATAGGGCTGAAAACGGGCAAAAAGCTCTTCACTATACCAGCCAAGTTGATGGGTCTTTTGGATGGCTAGACGATGCTCTTTGCTTTGGTAAGCAAACCTTTTCAGATCATCGAAACTTTGCCAGAGGCTAAAGGTGGCCATCTGGACAAGAGGCACATCACCAATGCCTTTGGTAAAAATTAGACCTTGGCAGCCAGCTTGAATAGGTCGTTGGGAAGTCGGCACGTACCACCAGAAACTGAGCATCCGTCGCCAGCGGATGGTTGCTCGGGTGATGACTGCGACATATCGATTCGCTTCGTCCAGGTCTGCCATGGGGTGAAAGGGGCTGTTGCCTGACCATAGCCCCTTTGATTGGCTTGTCTTCAGAAAGAGTGTCCACTGTTCGCTGCTATTGTCTGTGTATCGTTGGCAAATGCTGGCTGTCTGGAAAAATCGCTCTGCCGCTGCTTCATTTTCCCAGACAGCAAGCAGAGCATAGACCCCCCAATCAGGAAATATACTGAATCCACTTTCATTACCACTCCCCATTAGTTTGTAAAATTGGAGTCCATCAACCCTCTGCAAATGAGAATGGGCAAACTGCATTTGACCAAACGCCCATGCCCTTTGGAAGAAGGTATCGAAGCGGAAAAAGGTTACTGTGCTAACAGAGTGTGGCATGAATACTCAATGCCCAATACAAATACGTTGACCTCTGTATATGAGGTTGGGATTGTGAATCCCATTGGCCCTTGCCAACTCATGGGTATTGACGCCATAATGGGAAGCAATCCGTGCCAATGTATCACCACGCTGAACGTGATGGAAGGTGGAGCACTCTGCTGACACTTCTGTTGATGTCTCCATCGATGGGGATGGCACAGTCGATTCAGCGGGTGCCGGTTCGGCAACCTCTACGGCAGCCTCTTCAGTGGGTGGCGGTATCAGCACGCTATCGATGACATGTATGACGCCATTAGAGGTTTCGATATCTGTAGTGACGACCGTGGCATCATTAATCTTCACCATGCCATCAGCAACCCTAACGACGAAGTAATCCCCGCTGGCTGTGGTGACGGCTGAGTTGTCGAGCGTAACAACGTCGGCGGCCAGCACCTTGCCAGGAACCACGTGATAGAGTAGGATATCGGTCAGTGTACCGCTGGGATCGGCCAATAAACTTTCTATTGTACCTTCTGGCAGGGCAGCAAATGCATCATCCGTTGGCGCGAAGACTGTAAATGGTCCCTCACCCTGAAGCGTTTCCACCAAGCCAGCAGCCTGCACGGCCGTGACTAACGTTGTAAAGCTACCGGCACCGATCGCGGTCTCTATAATATTGAGTAAAGTAGCAGCTTCTTCATCAAGGGCTACCTCTTCAGCTGATGCTTCTGATGCTTCTGATGCTTCTGATGCTTCTGATGCTGTAGCCTCTGGACTGGAGGGTTCTGCTACTTCTTCCGACGTGGTAGTAGTCGTCGTTTGGTCAGAGGTATCCTCTTCATTAGAGGTTGTTTCTGGCACGATAACAGAGTCAATTACGTGGATTATACCGTTTGATGTCCTGATATCCGTCGCGACGAAGCCTGCTGTTTCAAGCAATACTCGACTGCCACTTACCGTGATAGCAGCTGACTGCCCGCCAACCATTTCAATAGCACCACCAATCGAATTCAGCACATCAACAGCCAAGATCCCCCCTGGAGTTACGTGATAAAGCAGAATATCCTTTAGCACGCCAGACGGATCTTCTAACAGGGATTCGACCGTCCCTTCGGGTAGAGCAGCGAAAGCTGCATCAGTGGGTGCAAAAACGGTAAATGGACCCTCGCCTTGCAGCGTTTCGACCAACCCTGCCGCTTCCACGGCCGCGACCAATGTCGTAAAATCACCGGCCTGAATTGCTGTCGTGACAATATCAGCCGGATCTTCTTGCAGCATCTCCTTAGCAAGAAGCCGTTCAGGAATCATGAGTGACGCAAACATAAGGCAGAGAGCGAATAGAGACAGAGGGATATGTTTTTGCATGGTCTTCTTCCTTTGTGTTAGGGATATCACTTTCAATGAAATTCACTTGTGCGAAACATTGCACAAATATTGTGCATAGTATAGACATACTATCAATGATGCTGTGGTATAGCTTCCAGTTGCATGAAAAGACGAATTATGCGTTTGGCGAAATCGGAAGGATAATCAAATGGACAGAAATGGAATCGAGCAGCTGATTGCTCGTCAGGCCGATGCTTGGCAGCGAGCAGACGTGGACGCAATTGGAGCCGATTTTGCTGAAGATGGCCTCTTTATCTCGCCAGGAGGAAGATGGCAAGGGCCGGAGGCAATTATGCAAACGGCCCGTGAGTTTTTTGTAGTTTGTAGCGAAGTACAAGTTGAAATCAGGCGAATTCTTTTGGACAGCAATCAGGGCGCCATCGAGTGGGTGTGGCATGAAACTCGAAAAGATGACGGACAGACCTATACAATGGAGGACGCGATCATCTTTGAGTTGAGAGATGGACAGATTATTTACTGGCGTGAATATTTTGAGCCAATTTGATGATATCTACCAAATTCTTCCCACCGCCCATACATCTAGCATAGATATATTTGCATCGCCACCTGAGGCAAACAGGACCACACTGAGATGGTCAACCGGCGGATAAACAACCCGAGTCACGCAAGCCCGCCCCTGGTTAACAAAGACCTCTATGACCGATTTATCGATAAATATGTGAAGCTCTAAGGCCGATTCTTCTTTGCTCAATTCAAACGGAACGACTGTACCTGCCACGTTCAGATTCTGCCCATTATAGTCAATCGATACACCTTGCTCACCGTTATCGTCACAGCGTACTTTAAGACCAACTTTCTGCGCCGTCCCCATATCCATCTCAACTTTGAGCTCAAGCGTGTCTCCCTGAACACCTTCCAGTTTATGAGTGCCATTTACAACGATATTGGATTGGCTTGTCAACTGCTTGGTACGCAGATCGCTTAGTTCTGGTATGGGAACAATTCGAGGACGATTGTCTGGGCCGAGCGTCATAACCCGAGGCAGTGCCAGGGTGCCATTCCAACCGCGGTTGGGTGCAAAGCCGCGCAGCCAACCCAGCAGAATACAGCGGCCCTCTGGATCGTAGAGGGTATTGGAAGCATACCAGTTTGGCTGCTCTCCCGTTTTGGCCATGTGGTCGGTGTAACCCAAGCCATAGTCGATAATTCCTTTCGTTTCAGGCGTAAAAGTCAACGAGTCGACATCAAAGGTGCCAACCACGTAGTCTACCAAATTGTAAGGCGAAGTCAGCAAGGCCCATTTTTCGCCTAGATTGATAAAATTGGGGCATTCATAAAAGAACCGTTCTTTGGCTGGCGTGTGCACCAGTGGACCGCGGTAGGTCCAGCGCAACAGGGACTCGTCCTCAGCTTCATAAAGAGCAACTTCTTGGGTCTCATCTGTCTCGGCACCTAGGACAAGGAAATTGCGTCCTTCAGCCTGAAAAACATACGGGTCCCGCCAACCCGATTTGAAGTGGGGCGCGCCCTGGCCACCTGGCCCTAACAGCGGATTGCCTTGCCACTTCTCCCAAGTTAACCAGTCTGAGGAACCTAAAGCCAGCCACTGTTCGTTATCTTCTGGCTTTCTATCTTTTTCAAAGGGCGCAACTTTGGAGTAGATGAGCATCGGCTGATCATTTGGCCCGATGGCCGCGCAGCCAGAAAAGCAGTGGCCTTCGCCCAATTCCAGGGATGGCCATAGCCCAATCGGCAAGTGTTCCCAGCGAAGCAAATCTTTGCTGCGGGCATGGCCCCAGTGCATATGTGCCCAAGCGTCACCATAGGGATTGTGCTGGTAGAAGAGATGGTAGTAGCCGTTGTGATAGATTGTCCCGTTGGGGTCATTCATCCAGTTAGCGGGCGGACGGAAATGGTAGACGGGGCGGGTTGGGTCGGCTTCAGCTTTGGGCGTGGCTTCGCCTACGCTTTGCATGGCGCGTTCGATATCTGGGTTGGTTGGTTGGGGCATGTGAGTTTCTCCAGGTTACGGTTTGGTTTTGGGTCATTTTAGCACATCCCTTGGCCATGAAGAATCTGAATGAACTATAGACTGTGTGAAAATGGTGACTACAACAAAATAGAACCCCTCCTAACGACAGATGGGTTCTATTTCAATCAAAGTATTCTCTTTGATTTATAGGTTTCTATTAACCAACTAACGCACAATTAGTGGCAAATAGAATTCTCGGATACGACCGATGATTGTGTACTCACCATTATCACCATCGTTGCTCTGCCTTGCCGCAGCTTCATCTATGGGTTCATCGATAGTACCCAATGGGGGCAAAGTTCTCATAGTGGATGCCCCTTCACAGTTGGTCAGCGTATTATTACCTGGGCCTCCTTTGCAGAAATCATTTCCAAGACCACCATCCAAGTTGTCATTGCCTTTGTTGCCATAGAGATCGTCTGGCCCTTGATTGCCAAAAAGCTCATCTGCGTTAGTACCACCCAACAAAACGTCATAGCCTTTGCCGCCGTACAACAAATCTTGACCAGCATTACCCTCTAGATCGTCCCAACCGGGTCCGCCCCATAGAACATCATGACCAGGACCACCAATAAGCCAGTCTGGGTGCGTACCACCAAATACTGTATCATTCCCTCCGTTTCCCCGAATAATATCGATACCTTTACCGCCGCAGATGACGTCATGGCCACCTTTGCCCAGAATGTCATCCGGACCAGCCAGGCCCACGATCAGATCTGGGCCTGATGTACCTATGAGCCAATCTCCCGCTTGGGTACCAACAATCAGATTGCCGGGAAACTCAGATGCTGTTACCTGATCATCAGGTGTCCGGACGACTTCATAGCTACCGCAAATAGCTATCAATTCATTGACGGTAACTGACGTTGAATCTGTATCGACACCGCCATCATCATCGCTAACCTGTACGTTTACGATGAAGAGGCCGGGCAAATCAAATGAACACATGGCATTATCATCGTTCTGAGGTCCAATTTCAAACTGGCCGTCATCATCACAATCAAAAGCGTATTGAAGTGGGTCGTTGAGTCCGGCAGGCTCTGACGCCTCGACGGTTATTACTGTCGATTTCCCAGCAAGAATTGGGCCATCATTCGTTGTGGCAGTGATAGCTGGTGCAACGTTTGATACACTTACTGTTGCGCTATCACTACTGATCAAGGGGTTACCTGACCCGCTTCCCAATGGCTCAACCGTAATCGAATCGATACTACCCGTACATTGAGGCCAATCTCCATCGCCTGTGTAGCCTACAAAGAGGGTGTCAAATACATCGTTGAATATCGGTGTCCCTACTGATGCGCCCACACCTGGAACTGAGAGAGTCGTATCATTCCCCAAAACAGTAAGTTCAGCGGCATAGGGCGTATTTGCATTAACCCATAACCAGTCGCCAATAAATGTACACCCATTGGTGGTGGCATCTGGCAGGACACCGCTGGCTGAGATCAATGGGCCATTGGTTGGGCATCCACCGCCAAAGAATCCAAAGTTGACTGAAATGCTGGTATCATGTTGAGACTCATTACCTTCATTAATTTTACTGCCGATACCTGCTCGTACACCGCAGTTGTTGGTCCAACTGTTGATTTGCCCCCGAACAGTAAGACGTACATCACCTGAAAACGGAGGGAATTCCCGATAGACGTACTGCTGCTCACCGAACGGGCCACGGTAGATATTCCAATTGACTTGACCGTTCGCAATGGCAACGTCTGGGTCGGTTTGGATAAAGTCGGCATCGTTATCGAACTCCTCGGTAAACGATGCTGGGGGACTATTCCCTTCTTCGGTAGCGGTCAACGTAACGGTGTAACTGCCGTCATCCTCGCAGAGTAACTCTGGGTTGAGAGCGGTTGGATCGGAAAAGGTGCATAGCGATGAATCGACTGTCCAAGCATAGGTTAAATTGCTACCCTCAGGATCCGATGCCTCAGCAAGACTTAGAAGAATCGAAGTGCCTTCAGAACCGTCATATGATCCTCCGGCATCGACTTCAGGCGCTTGGTTAGCAGATGTCGTCTTTATCTCAATGTCGTCGACGACAACACTGCCCACCAAATCAAACCAAAAGTTATCGAAGTTTGTTAGTCCCAAAGGATCGGCAACGGTTCCGATCACTTCATCATCGACGTAGAGCGTCCACCAACCATTCTGACGAACTGCCCGAATGGTATAGAACTGGTCATAATCAGGCGCAAAATCTGACGTTATCAGATCCACAAAGTTATCCCCAGGCGTTGCAAGAGCAAAAGACATCTGATTGACGGGGAATCCACTGGTCTGCTTATTCTGAATTCGCAACTGATATGCATTGCCCGATCCTGAATCGACCAGATTTGATTGAATGGCTCGACCTTCCTGGGGATTACCGCTCTGTTTTAGCAGACCCCGAAACGAGATTTCAAGATAATCTTCGACTTCAAAACTGACATTTGTTGAAAACCCTGACCGATACCGGCCCGATCCGTCCACATTGAGGCCGTCGGCATGCAACTGTCCGCCAGTGGTTGTCCAGGCGTTGTTGGAAGGGATCCATGTGGGGTTGTTATCTAGTTCGCCATCACTAAAATCTTCAAAAAAGAGGACATCTGCGTTCGGCTCAGGCGTGTTGTTTTCCAGTTTTATTACTTCTACATAATCGACCGACGTGGTTTGACTCACACTAGCTCCCCAGCTATCAAACCAGAAGGTCATGGGATAGCCCTGGAAAATATTTTCTGTAAATGTATCAACAAGTTCACCATCAACATAGTATTTAACCAAATTGCCGAAATGTTCAATTTGATAATCATGCCATTCCGTTACATCAATGTCTGACAAAATAACAAACTGTCTCCCATCTGGAACAGCTGTATTGTTGGAATGGGCAGCTAATTTATTGATACCTTGCAGCCATATGAGAAACAAAGCATCGCCACCGGGGTTACTGTTAAATGGGACTCGAAAGCCCCACGCGCCACCGGTAGTTGAACTCAACTTGACTCTGGTCTTGAATGTGTAGTTGGTATTTTCATCGGGAATGATTGTGTCTATTGCCCGGACGATTCCACCGCCGCCAAGTGTAGTACCGCCAGATATAATCAATTGACCATCTTGAACTACCTGACCGGCACCACTACTGTTCGATTCAAAGAGCCAAGTAGACGTATCTAATGAAGAGCCGTCAAAGGTATCACAAAGGATGCTGGTTTCGCTGCATGTATATGGTGACTCGGTTGAAGAACTGTCCAAATTGATGGGATCGGCACTTTGCGACTTTGAATTAGTGGTTGCAAATATCAACAATAACAGAAAGATACCAACGAAAGTTTTTCGAGCGTATACGTTCATGTTGAGAACTCCTTAGGTTTAAACAAATTTGTGTATGAACAAAAACAATGTCATTTCATTGGGTAAGAGCAGTGTTAGGATAAGTCTGCCAGCAAGTTCATGAGGAAGTAAATCGTGGATTCAAGTGAGAAATTGGGTACAACGAATATCCTTACTCCTAATTTATAGAGACATTCTAGGCATATCTTCTCCGTTCATTCCTATCCATTAGCATAGAAAAATTTCTTCCTCTCGTCAATAGGGGTTTCCCTACCTTTTTGTTGCAACATTGTCATTTAGTGTCCCCTATTCGCATACACAGCCAATATGCCTTAATCAGCACAACTATCTTGCGCAGTTCCGGCGCATCCACTTGTAGTGATCCTAGCCCAACTTTCCCGTAGATCTGACCGATGTGCTTCTCAACTGTTTTGTTGGTAATGTTCATCGTGCCAGCGATACCCTGGATGCTCAACGAAGAAGCCAGCAGATGGACGACTTCCTGTTCGCGTCTGGTCAGTAAGTCCGTTTTTGCCAAACGGTCCGCAACTAGTTCGACCCAAGGGCGTTCCTGATCAGCAAGTGCTAGCTGTATCAGGGTGATGTTGCAATATTCCTCGAAACCATTATTTCACGATAAACGGTATATACAACGCACATTCTGCACACGCCTCTTCATTCACTTGTCCCAATACTGCATAGGTCCCTAACGCTAATACCGTCGCCACTAACGCGCTCTGTTCCTCATCTAACCTGCTCTCAACGACCTTCCATTGGGCATCCACGCCATCCCAACGATAGATACCTAGGCTAGTTGGCGATCGCACTCGATCCAGCAAACTCTCATCATAGTGCATGGTCAGCAGTGCAGGCTTTTCCAGCCGGACCAGTGCCCCTGATGCGGTTACGTCATAGGGATCACCCACTAGCGTGAGGCCCGCAGGCAATGAGCCGGGAATGGCTCCTGGCGGCATGATGATGAAATAAGCTTTATTACCGGGCAGGCTTTCTGGCGAGAGATGTAAGTGGAGATTGCCGTCGTTGGAGTAGAGATCGCTGGACGCGTCATTATACACTTGCTGCAGCCGGTAGGTCGTATATTGACGAATAATGTCGTTCTTGAGGATGGCAAGCGTACGCACGGGTCCCATGCCACGTTCAAGGGTGGCAAAGCTTACTTGCCCCTGATGGGTATCGGTCTCTGTACTATACCCTAGCGTGACAATGTGACCAATATCGCTGCCCGGCTCGCCGAGCGTGACGCCAGGGTCGGCATCGGGACCAAAGTTGTTTAGCGCGACCAGAAGATCGATCTGGTTAGGATTCGAACCTGGCTCGGCGCGCAGCTGTACGTGTGGCGGACGCTGCAGCTGATTTGTTCCGAGTTGGGCAGAGCGAACCAGCAATTCGCGATTGGGCTGCAGGGTCACGACGACGTCATCTGCAGCTTCGACGACAGCACTGCCAGCCAGACCACTATCAAAGGAGGCGACGCGTACCCGATCGCCGTCAGCGGCCCCATAGATGGCAAGCTGCCCCTGTGGACTGGTCAGACCCTGACTGATAACGCGTCCACCCATCTGTTTGTAGAGTGCTACAATGGCGTTGAAATAAGGTGTACCGTGGGGATCATAGACCGTCAACTGACGGGGCGGTGCGGGTGCCTCGCTGGGGTGGATTTGGATATGAGGCCAGGCAGGAAATACGGGAGGCATACGAGTAGGGCCAGCCAACACCCCCTGCCTATCCATGGGTGTGGTGAAGCGCCAACGCGGTGACTCACTAAAATCGGCATAGCGTCGGGAAATGGTCTCCCAGGTTGATTCGCCGTTGAATTGCCATTGGGCGGTGTGCTCACATGCTGAGGACCAAAGCGCCTCTACACCACGAGCGCTCAACTCAGTGGCCCTATAGTGATAGTACATGGCGCTGGCGCTGCTTGCATCATCAACAGGCATGCTATCATGACGCATGGGGCAGAATGCTGGCCCTTCGTTCTGCAGGTTTCCCTGCTCGTCAAAGATGAAGTAAACATATTCGTCATAGAGGTGCAATGCATAGTGTCCAAATTCATGCGCAATAGTACGATAGCCCGCCGGTTGATCCCAGGCCCCCTGGGTACCGCTCATACCATCCCAGCCTCGCCCTAACCGGATAACATGGGAGGTATCTTTCGATAGGATGCCGCTGATGTAAGCATGAGGACGGACGATATTCTTGGTAGAGATCTGGATATCAGCATGCTTCCAGTTTTCCTCATTGCTGTAGATGTTGACCTCTCCAAACGCCATTTGACCATCAGTCAGGTCAAAGAGATAGTCGGAGGCTTGCTGCATGGCGCGTGCAATCTCTTCTAAATACGTAGGCGTGGCATCCCACTCCACCGAAACGACTAGGTTGAAAAGGACCAGTGGATAGCCCGGTGCAAGGATCAGACGCTGCTCACCAGAGGCGCCCGTGATGAGAGGTTGCGATGGTTCTGTCTCCCAATTCATAGAGGTTACATAAGTGCGATAAGACCACTCATCGTGAACGGCGCGGGTCGTTGTCATCGTGGCCATGGGAATCAACGCGGCAAGGGCCGTACCGGACGGCATCGGATCTGTGATGAGCATACCAGCCTGGTTTGTGGCACCAATCGGTTGTCCTTCAGCATAAATGACCACACCCTCGACCGACTTTCCCTCGGGATTGACCGCTTTTATGTACCATGTAGGGGCAGTTGGGGCAGTTACGACGAGATCATCGATATACCAGGATGAATTGACGGACGCGCCGCGGACCCTGAGGTAAGCCAGTCCATCTTTTGCAAAATCGAGCGGTTGCAGGGTCACAAATTTCAACTCATCATCTCGGTAAAACTCGATGAGCTTGTCCGGTCTAATGTGCATGCGGTATTTGTGCCACTGATCATTCAAGGGTTCCCATGGCTCAGAAAAGGTCTCGGGGAGGGTACCGTACACAACGTCAGCGGCCTCTGTTGAAGCAACAATAGTCGCGATATGACCTTTGCCAGGGCAACCTCGTTCGTTATCGTCGTCGGGTGTACAGATGGTAAGCTCGACAATGCCAGCCGACCAGAGTCGGCCGATCACACCGTTGCCCTTCATCCAGTACTCGACATTCAGCCCTGCGGTAATATCAAACGGCTGCTCCAAGATAAGTCCACTGGTAAAGGTCCCATCACCATTCGGGTTGATGGCTCTGCTATTACTTCGACCCTGATTGTCAACGATGATAGAGTCCGGTGTGCCATAAGAGCGCCACCGATCACTCCGAATTCCCGATTCCCAATCTTCTTGGAAAATGACTTGGCAGGCATCCGTTGAGGCCGTAATGCGGTTGGAGTAGCCGATTAACTGGTTACTATCAGCCAAGTAAATGGCTAAACGATAGTGATAAGTCGTCCCGCACGTGACCCGACGATCTTGAAATGATGAAGCACCTCTTGTCTGAATCTCTGTCCAATGGTGGCCATCCAACGAGCGTTCAATATAGGTGCTCATACCAGAGTCTGTGCTGATTACTTCTGTCCACTGGAGGTCAATCTGGGTAGGATGGGTTGGCGTGGCTTCCAAATCTGCAGGGGCAATGTACGACTCACCCAATGGCTCGATCGTGACCCGCTCAATGGTTACCGAACAATCATTCGCCCCCGGGCTACTTCCAGCGGCACCGACAGAGAGCTGGGAAAAGATGCCATTATAGACAAGTTGACCAGGGGTTGTCCCTAACCCTGGCACGGAAAGCAATGCATTTTCATCTGTAATTTCTAATGTCGCGGTATACGGTGTAGCGAGATCGATCCAGTGATAGTTGCCTTTCGTATCTTCACACAAATGCTCGTGATCCAGAATAACGCCGCTTGTGCTTATCAATGGCCCCTGTATCGGACAGCCACCGCCGGTAAAGCCAAGGGCAACAGCCACACCATCGCCCAGACTGTCCCCGATGCCTGTATAGACAAAACAGTTGTTTTCAAAACCATTAACCTGCCCAGTGACCGTCAACCGAACATCTCCGCTGAAATCGGGGATATTGCGATAGACATATTGCACCCCTTCGCCACCGATGTTGGCGACCACCTGGCCATCTTGTATGGTGACTTTGTCTGGAGCAGTGTTAATAAAAGCGTCTGGATTGTCGAATTCTTCAAGTATGGGAAAGGGTAAATTTGCGTTGAAGGCTGTTTGGGCCTGTACGTCTTGCGCAGTGAGTGTAGCCAATATGAATACTCCTGTAATGCACAACTTGGTCAGCCAGAGCTGCTTAAAAAAGTAAATTTTCGTAATAGGAATAGATATCTGCTGCATCAATTTATTAGCCCAATGGTTCAAGTTTGTTTAGAAATATGTAAAAATTGGGTTCTACTCACGAAAAATAGTTTAATCTCCGTTGCTCAACAACGGCAAGAACAAACAGCTTCCGATTTCGGCTTGCTGCTCATCAGCTACACCGTTACAATCACGATCCACAAGTTCAGTGTGCCACGTGATTTGCCACGCATCCAAGGCTGGAGATTCACCGGATAGGGTTGATGTTATATTCACGCGCAGGTGGAGACTGGGATGTTGAGCTACATCGATCTGTACCAGATTTTGGTCATCTGGGACATCTTCCCAAATCAGGTCACCGTCCATACTCAAGAGGTCAATCGTCAGCGTAGCTGTCGGGGGATCAACCGCGCTCTCATAAGTCAGCATACCCCACTCATCTGCTCCATCAGGAAGGGTTATCCATTGGGACACTGCGCTTCCCTTTCCAGGGGAATTGGTCAGCATTAGGGTGCGTTCTGCCAGGGTTCCACCCTGAGCTATGTTTGAGACAGAATCAAGATCCAGGCCACCAAAATCATCAAAGTCATCACGCCATGTTGGTGTTGCCATCAAAGCATAGGTGAGAAAGTGTTTGATTGTGAGCGAGAGGTACTTCTGTTCTGAAAAATGTCGCCCGCCGAGGTTATCCCAGCGTTTGTGGAAGGCATCCCAAGCAAAGATAGCTAGCGTACGGGGATCGGTGCCGTTAAGCAGCTGTTCAGTATAGTGCAACCGCAGATTCATGGGTTTGTCGGCTTGTGCTAATGCCCCCGCAGCACGTAGACTGTAGACGCTGCCAATAATGTGATGACCGGTTGGAGCAGGTTCGGGTGGGGAATAGCTAGGCGCAATGGCAATATAGGTATTGGCGGGCAAAGTGGCGGTGTTAATCAAGCTTAACTCGAGATTACCATCAGCGGAGCGGACGGTCTGGTTGGTAACGCGCGTCACGTAAGCGCGACTGTAGCCAATCTCGCTCGTTTCCAGGCCCAATGTTGTTGTAATTGTGATGGTGCCTTCCGTTGTGGTTGTCGGAGAAAAACCTGTTACTGTGGTTATGAAGGCTTGAACAGTATCCGAATAGGTCATTGTCCAGCCTTCTCTGAAACTTGTCGGACCAGTAACCAGTGCCGTCACTGAACTGTCTATTATTTCGATATTGGCAGCTCGAATGAATATCTCGGTGCCATCTTCGCTGGGGATAATATTAAGAAAAGGTAAAAAAGGGGTACTCTTTTGCTGTCTATGCTGTTTTTTTTGACCATCAGTCTGGTCATTTGCTACTGATCGCTGTGCCGATTCTTGCATCAACAAGGTAACATCCTCTCCCCCGCGATACTTCATTACATCAGCCAGGAAAGAGAAGCTACAGAACAATAGTAATATGATTAGACTGATCGGCAGCCAATTTTTGTTATATAGTATATTCATCATTACGCTCACTCAAACATCATGCGTGAACCATGTTAGATAATACTCGACTCGAAACCTTGGTAAATCACTTTAAACAAGCCGCAAATCTTGAGCAATTTGACAGATGTAATGACATTCTCCGCGAATTACGCACTTATGCCCTAGATTGCTCTGAACTTTCGCTTTGGATTCAATATCTGGAAGGAATATTAGCTTTTGAAAAGCACAATGACTGGGCCGCAGCAGAGAACACATTTCAATCTTTATTGCATTTTACGTTCAATCCACATCTAAAAACACAGACACTCTATGGGCTAGGCCGAACGCATATTATTCAAGGCGAGTGGACAAATGCAATCACCCTATATCAACAGATTGTGGCGACTGCACATGGTCCTCAAAAACATGGCGATACATTTAAAGCACTCCGACAGATTGCCATCTGCTTGTGCAAGGGTTATCTACACGGAGACTATAATCAGGAAGTTCTTGCTATTGGAATTGCTCATTGTCAAGAGGCGATTGCGATCTGCTCATTGATGGCAGATGAAATCCAAGATCCTGAGTCTGTAGCATGGTTGACCGGTTCTGTCTATAGCACATTGGGTACCCTATATCTCTATTTACAAGATTGGGAAAGAGCAATTCAATACTATAGAAAAGAGCTACGTATCTGCCATGAAAACAAAGATATTCTAGGCATAGCATGTTGCCACAATAACATGGGTGAGGTCAATCATCTCCAGGGAGAAGCCTATTGGTCAACAGCACAGGATTTCTATAAGAAAGCTTTGATAGCCGTCCGCCAATCCGAAAACCAGCTTGAGATGATGGACATCTTGGCAAACTTGGCAAGTCTTTACGAACAAATGGAAGAATACCCGCTAGCCATCGAGTATTATGTGCAATCGATTCAGTGCATTGAGGCATTGCGCTCCAAGATATTGGCCATTGGTATAGGAGCAGGATTCAGTACTACAGTCGCCAATATTTATGCAAATGCAATTGTTCTAAATCTAGAATTCGGGGATACTACATGCGCCTTCAACCATATGGAACAGGCGCGATCTAGAGCCTTTTTGGACACACTAGTTGCCGGCTCTCTAGACATCTCACCAGACAAAGAACGAAGAATATCGGCGGTTCTCACCCTCGAAGGGATACAGGCCGCCCTTCCCGAAAACACCTTGGTATTGGCATACTTTACAACAGGTCTGGTTCAATCTCCTGAAGGGCGTGGGCGAGCGAACCAGATTCCCCGACGACATCGTTTTCCTGCTTCCAAGGTGTTCTTGGTTGGCATAACCCGCGAGCAGTTCATAGTTCACACAACCAATCTTTCTCCCAACGACTTACTTTCGCATCGAATCGACCGTTTAGCAAGTCAATACTTTTTGGAACCGTCTATACGGGCTACTCTATATGAAGAACTCATTTCTCCGGTCGAGGGCTTACTGGCAGAATCAAAACTCGTCTGTCTAATTCCCCATGGGCCACTCCATTACGTTCCATTTCAAGCGTTGACGTCAGGAGAAGAGCAATGCCTATTGAGTGAGAATGGCCCCAAAATCCTCTACAGCCCTAGCGTATCGACTTTATTGCATGAGAAACCGCGGTCCGATGGTAGGCTCCCTTCCCCTTCTTGTCTCGCGGTGGGATACAACGGAGATACAACTCCTGCCCTGACCTTTGCTGAACATGAAGCAGCCGATGTTGCCCGAATTATGCAGGGACAGGTGCTGGTTGGGGCAGCGCCGAAGAAACAGGCACTTGAGAAAAGAGCGGAAGCATACAGATTTCTCCACTTTTCCTGCCACGGCACCTTTAATGTACGATCCCCTCTTGATTCGATGCTGCAAATCTCTGCCACAGAAACACTCACAGCACGCGAAGTAATGCAAACGCTAAAACTTAACTGCCAGCTCGTTACCTTAAGCGCGTGTCACAGCGGATTGAGCGCAGTGCGTAGCGGTGATGAACTGAGCGGTTTTGCACAAGCTTTTATGCAGGCTGGTGCAGAAGCCGTTCTCGTAAGCCTCTGGCAGATTCCAGAACATTCAACCCGGATTCTGATCGAGCGGTTCTACGAAGAGGTTTGCTGTGGAGTAGATATCGTAAATGCCCTCAAAAAAGCACAACTCTATTTAAGGCACCTCACCGTTCGAGAAATCAAAATGATTCTAAGGCGGTATTCAGACGCTCGATACATATCAGAGCTAGCAAGCGTCAACAGCACCCAAAAGCCATTTGTCGCTCCCTATTACTGGGCAGGATTCACGTTGATCGGTCGTCAGTCAATCTTGTCGCCCTAGTGAACAGTATCTTTACCCATTGAAATTGTGAAGAAGCACTCCGTGATTTCGTGAATTGTGCTTAACTCTACAACCACAACTCCGAATCCATCCGTTTCTTTTCTGATGAACTCAACGTGATCTCGATCACGCACGCTAATTTCTGTTCCTGAAAGCTCAGGCCACTTTTTTCCTTTAACGCCTATCTTGAACGTGAGCTGATAAGGTTGTGGATTATGCTCATCTCGCTCCGCCGTAAAGGAAATTTTACTGGAATCATCCTCATAGATCAACGATTCATCTATCTCCGCCGTGGACGCAGACTTCACCCCTATCGGACTTACATTCGGCTGGTTCAATGCATCAATCAACGGCTGGCTAAATTGAAACGTTATCAAATTTTTCAAAGCTTGCAGGCTTCCAAACTGGAACTTCAGCTTGTCTAATTGAATATTTTCTGCAGGCAAGAAAGACAAGTCTGGTTCAAATGATAGATCTTGGGAAACCGTTGCGAGATATCCTTCCCTTACTTGGTCGCTAAACACAGCGTAAATCGATGCGCAGTGAGGACAGAGTTGGAGATGGCGTTCAACTTCTGAATATTCAGGCGAAAGTTCTCCAGTAAGCAACTGTGCATTGACATATTCAGGTAGCCTTTCTTCACACTCATTGCACGTCAGCGTATCCTCCAGATCTGATCGTAGTGCTTGAGCAAATTTTTCCACGTTGTCTGTCCTTTTATCTACTAATGGGCATAAAGCGCGCAAAACATTGCACGAAACATAAATTTGATTTTTTTTAGACGTCTCATTCGGTATTTTGTTCTGTTATGGAATGAACCGTAAATAACTTGCGCGTTTCAATCCGGTGTAGCCCGCCAAGTGGCCAAGTTATTTAATTCTCGTTCCTATAAGTTCGAGAAGTAGAGGCTCCTTGCGTAAGTTGTCAAGACCTCTGCTGATCAACACCAGGACGTTCTTAGAGTCTGTGGCGAGCGCTTTTGCAATCTCCTCTGTGTTCAGGTCATCTATATAGCGCAACCAAACTGCCTTATATTGGCGATGTCGTCTGGGATATTTCTTCTGTAGTTGCTGGAATGTGTGATACAACTCCTGATGCCGCTCTGATGCCATGACGGCATGGTTCGGAGACCCATCCGATGTATCTTCACCACTGAAATCATCGATAATATCCTGATACTCCGGAACCGATAAGCGAGATTGGCGCTCATCCTCGCGCAGAATCATTCTCTTGGCATCCAGCAGCTTGAAATTCGCAAAGGCTAAAAACGCTCCTGGGTCACGACACTTCTCCATCGTTGTAAAAATCCGTAACAGCGCATCATTCGTTGCGTCTTCCGCGCTGCTCGGCAGCGTTCTTTTTGCTTGTGAATACAAATAATCACTCAGTTCATGAAACGCTTGATTCTGTTTATCAGGGCCATGCTTTCCGCAACAACAAGGGTATAAGGCTTGTCGGCAATAGACATTGATTGCAAGAGTATTCAATTGGTCTGGGGTTGAGTGAGGGGATAAATGTGGATCCGCAAGCAGTGCCTGGGCAAATTGCTCTTCAGATAATAGACACCATCCCTTGCTGACAGACATTTCTTGAACAACCCGTCGGCAGAGGAATTCAAGATCATTACGTTCAGACATGGCCGATTCTATTCCTGGATTTCTATCGTCTCACCAACACATCATCCGCCGCCACCGGACACGGCACCGTATCCGAGGTCTGCTTTTCCGCAAATTGTGGATTCGTCAGCGCGTTGTAGCAGATGATAAAGGCCCGTCTTGAATGATCGGACTCATTCGGTGCCGACCCGTGAAGCAAATTCGAGTGGAAAAAGAGAACCGATCCGGGCGTCATCTCACAATGGACCTGTTCCAGCATCTCTTCAATCCGCTGCATGCGCTCTTCCTCAGCACCAGTTTGGGAGCCAACTTCGGTATGATCAAGCCGACCCAACAGATGGGAACCACGCAACACTTGGAGACACCCATTTTCTTTGGTAGCCGGATCTAGGGCCACAAATGCGCTCATCAAGCGCGGGTAGGCGTAGCCCTGGTCGTACCAGTAGCCATAATCCTGGTGCCACTCCCATGCGCCACCGGATTGTGGCTCTTTGAGCATAACTTTGCCATGGAAAAAGGCAATCTCTTCACCCATCAACATGCGGATATTGTTGACGATTCTCGGGTGGGTCGAGACGTCGGTCCAGATGTCATCACCCAATTCGAACCAGATAGCCAACCGGGCTGCTTTTCCGCCAGCATCAGATGTGTCTCTGGCCGTATCGGCTACGCGGCCACCATTTTCGATAGCAGTCAGCATGGCACTGACTTCTTGTTGGGTAAAGAGATCGGGGACGAGGAGGTAGCCGTCCTGGTGGTATTGATTGACGTGGGAAGCAGTTAGGTACATGGGTAGTTGCTCCTATGGTTTGTTGGGTCAGTCGCTGTTGCCAAAGTCGCGAGGCTGAAACATTTCATCGTTGAGGATCTGCACCAAGTTATTGCCGGTAATGCTTATGACAAATAACCCTCGGCGATAGGCGTATTTGGTCACATCACTACCTATATCTAGCCCGGCCACGGCACCATAAAGTTTGTAACCTTGGTAGCGAGAAAAGTAGTGGAAAAATTGTGCCATCTCCTCCAAAAAATCGCTGACATCTTCAATACTAAATGAGCTTTTTACCTCAACAGCAATGGCTTCCGTTTCATTTTCGAGAAGCAGATCCACTTCCATATGGTGACCATTTTGCTGGGCCAAAGCGCGACGATATAAGTTGTGAACAGAGATGCCGCGGTTCTGAAACAGTTTAAGAACACCTGGTTCAACTAGGGATTCAACCAACCTCCCCCATTGATTACCAAACAGACCTTCTAATTGGCGTATGCGTTTATCCAGCCTTGCATCGGTTTCCTGTATGCGCTTATCCAGCCTTGTATCGGTTTCCTGTATGCGCTTATCCAGCCTTGTATCGGTTTCCTGTATGCGCTTATCCAGCCGTTCATCGGTCTCTTTGAATCGCGCATCGGTCTCTTTAAAAAGCTGCCAAATTTCCGCAATTGCTTCTTCATTTGTCTGTTTCGTCATAGATACACCTCAAATAGGTCTACTTACGTACTACGGATACTCAGCGCTTTTTGAAAACTGCCGTCTGCTTCCACAAGTAGAGTGTAGGAAAGTTACAGCTATTCAATTAACCTCAGTATAGTTGAGAAACGTCAATTTTCATAATGAAGCGCTCGGAATAATAATTAATTTGTGAATTGCTGAATTGTTGAATGTTTAATTAGGGTAGGCTATAATGTTTTCCAATAATTCCAATAACACCATGGGATCTTATTATGGCCGCTTCGCGTCTGGACACGTTGTCTGCTGAATCGACTGAAGGAGAGCTTGAGGAGGTACAATTCGCCTCTGCTGGGTCAGCTTTTGTCGAGACTTCTGAATTTGATCCGAGCGAAGAAGAGCCACCTGCTCAACCCAGTCTGTTTTCCTTCCCCGCCGCCAGTTACCTTTACTACCAAGGTGGCACGCTCGTGCTCCGCGAAGTTGGCCAGGAACAACCGGTTCACCCGCTATTCCAGTGGGTGAAAGGACGGTGGCGCTGTGAAGGCTATCACCTCCCAGAACTCTTACCTTGGCTACGCGAAAATCGCATTCGTAACTCAGTCCAACGCTGGCAGTCACTTCATCTAACCTTCCATGATTCCCGCCAACCCCACGATTTTCAGCTTGAAGCGCTCCGTGCCTGGGATAGAGCAGATAGGCTAGGCAGCATTGTCTTGCCCACCGGCTCTGGCAAGACCTTTGTGGCGATTCAGGCCATTCAGCGGGTGGGTGCGTCTACCGTTGTTGTAGCACCCACCATTGACCTGCTTCATCAGTGGTATGCCCGCTTGGTGAATGCATTTTGCCCAAATGATACGGGATATGTAGATAGTGATTCTCCTAACCAAACTGACAATCAATCTGGCAACCAATCTAGCAATCAGATAAAGATAGGTGTCTACTATGGCAAAGAGAAGCAGCTTGAACCTATTACCGTTACGACCTACCACTCAGCCGGGGACTTCATTGCCGACTATGGGAACCACTTCAAGCTGATCATCTATGATGAAGTCCATCACCTGCCTGCTCCTGCTTGGGGAGAGACTGCGCTGATGTCACCGGCCCCATTTCGTTTGGGGTTGACGGCTACCTATCCTGAAGCGGATGAACAGGAAGGGGGGCGCTGGCGAGTTGATGACTTGATTGGCCCCATTGTCTATGAAAAGCGCATTGAAGAATTGGTGGGGACACGTCTAGCCGAGTACCGCACTGAGCGTGTTCGGATTGAACTGACGTCTGAAGAGCGTAAAGAGTACGATGCTGACTATGCCATCTACGCTGATTTTCTCTCCTCTCGCCAGTTGGCCCAAACCTATGGCCGAAACTGGTACTTAGAGCTAATGCGGCTGGGATCTCAAAATCCCGAAGCGCGCCGAGCGATTCTGGCTAGGCAACGCATCCAGCGCCTTTTGGCGCAATCTGAAGCCAAGATGCATATGTTGGATAATCTGCTACGTGAACACGTCTGTGAGCAGGTGTTGGTCTTTACCGAAAACAACGATGTGGCCTATCAGATTGCCCGCCGCCACCTCATCCCTGCGCTGACCCATGAGACCAAGGCTGCTGAACGCAAGCTGATTCTAGATAAATTCCAAAGCGGCGACTATTCGGCCATTGTCACGTCAAAAGTACTCAATGAAGGGGTAGATGTACCAGAGGCTAAAGTAGCCATCGTCTTGGGGGGAAACGCCGGTGCCCGTGAATATATTCAGCGATTGGGTCGCATTCTGCGCAAAGTTGGCAATCGTCAGGCCGTACTCTATGAAGTGATTGTCCGAGATACGGTGGATGAAGGTCGTTCCCAGCGACGCAGCAGCAAGCTACAGAATTTCCATCGCAATCCACAAAACACCAACTCGCAGAACAAAGAAGCTCAGAACGAGATGCCTCAGCAAACGGATCCCCAATTGGAAAATTTCAGCCAGAGAGTGCCACATGCTGACGGGTGATCTGGTTCGTCCACGGCTCTATCGACGCAAAGGGCAGCTCTATGTGCGTCTGCTCAAAGCGACGGATTCTCACTGGCGGCAGACCGCGTCCGAACTGATTGAACTGATTCAATCCCAAATTAATCAACCCCAAAGTGCTTGGCAACAGGTCCTTGAAGTGTATGAAGGCGAGCGCATCGACTATACCATTGTGCGCGGTCTAGCCAAAGTGCTGAGCGATTCGGCAACCTTTGAACCCATTGAAACCCTCTTTACGCCCCAGGAAGTGCGAGAACGGCTCTTTGCCGCAGGTCCAGCCTTTGTCCAACCCGATCTACTGCATCCTCGTACTCGGGGGGAAATCGTCTCTGAAGTATCGGCTTCTATGGGTATGAGTATGGCAGAGCTAGAAGAGGCCCTTTATGCCGACCTCCCTGCGGCGTATCTACTCACTGACCCTGGTCCAGAGTGGACGCCTGATACATTGATTGCCCGCTACAATTTAGAACTTTCCCGGGCAGCGCTCTACTGGTCTGACCAGATGCAGGTCCACATCTATGACAACTACAAGGATTTTTGGAAGTATGTTAAACTCTTTAAGCTAATGTTCTGGGCGACTCCGCTCAAGGACGAGGTGGACGGTAAGCAAGGATATGATGTGACATTGGATGGACCGATTTCTCCCTTTGTCAAATCAACAACTCGTTATGGTCGCCAGCTTGCGGCCTTCTTACCAGCCCTCTTCCTTTGCCAACGATGGCGCATGTGGGCGACCGTCCGTCCGCCACCCCATCGCGATCTGCTCACTTATCATCTCAATCACAGCGCTCCCTTGACAACCCACTTTAAGGCCAGTGGCGAATTCGATAGTCGCATGGAAGCTGATTTTGCCGCCCAATTTGCCGAGAAGTTTGGTTCGGATCGGGGTCAATGGAGACTGACGCGGGAAGACGAAGTGATCCTGGTGGACGACACGGTCATGATCCCCGATTTTGCCGTAACCCACAAAAACGATGGTCGTCGGGCACTGATCGAAATTGTGGGCTTTTGGCATCCCGAGTATCTGGAGCGCAAAGTTAAAAAGGTGCGGGCTGCCAAGCGGGAAGATCTGATTTTGTTGGTCTATGAAGGAGTTAATTTGGCCAAGGAGAAGCTACAGAATGTGCCATCAGAGGTGCTCTACTTTAAGAATAAACCTGTATTGAAGGATGTGATGGCCGCGGTTGAAAAGGTGGCAGTATAACCTATGAAGGAGCAACTATGATCTCACCACGTTGGCGCAAAGTATTGCGCGATCTGTGGTCAAATAAAACGCGAACGATTCTGGTGCTGTTGTCTATTGCCATCGGCATTACTGCCATAGGCATGGTCATGGGCGCACAAGTGATTGTGGATCAAAGTCTGCCCGCGGCTTATGCATCGGTCAATCCGTCCGACGGCCTCATCTTCTGCTTGTCGACCTTCGATGACGATATGATCGAGTCCATTGAAGCCATGCCAGAGGTGGACAAGGCCGAGGGTAGGCGCTTTGTCAACGTACGCTTTCAAACCGACGATGAAACTTGGTACAACATGCAGCTAAATGCCATCCCCGACTATAAGGAGATGGCCATCAATCGCGTAGCGGCACAAGATGGTGAATTTCCACCGCCACGCCATGCGTTGCTAATTGAGCGAGCCTCTCTGTCACCGTCGCTGGGCTTGGGGAATGTAGAGATCGACGATGTGCTAACTATCGAACCGCCCAACGGCAAGAAGCGTGCGGTGCGCATGGCTGGGACAGTGCATGATATCAGCCAACTTCCGGCCTTCATCAATGGTTCGGGCTACGGTTACATTAACTTTGATACGCTGGAATGGCTGGGCGAGCCGCGGGACTTCAATCAGGTAGTCTTCACTGTCGCCGAAAACAGGTTGGATGCTGACCACGTTAACGCCGTTGCCAAAGCGGTACAGAAGAAGCTGGAACGCGCAAACGTTAATGTAATCTTTGCGCTGGTGCCGCCGCCGGGCGAACACCCTGCACAGAGTTTTCTCGACACGCTATCGACCATTCTGGGCGCGATTGGCGTGCTCTCCCTGGCATTGAGCATGTTCCTTATTGTTAATACGCTCTCCGCCATCATGGCTCAGCAGGTACGCCAGATTGGTATTATGAAGGCCATTGGTGGACGCGGCTACCAAATCACTGGCATGTACTTTGTCATGGTGCTGCTCTTTGGGGTCATCGCGGTGCTTATTGCTATCCCACTGGCTGGACTGGGCGCACTAGGGCTGGCCTCGTTTTTTGCTGGCTTCCTTAATTTTGATCTGGCAGGCTTCCAACTCTCGCCCCGTGTGGTCCTTGTACAGGTCCTTATCGGTTTGACTGTGCCCATGCTGGCCGCATCCGTCCCCACGTGGCGCGGCGTGAGCGTCACCGTGCAAAAGGCCATCAGCGAACAGGGTCTGGGTAAGGGACAATTTGGCACGGGCATAATCGACCGTTTCTTTGTCGGCCTGCGCTACATCCTACCCATAGAACGTCCCATGCAGATTTCGTTGCGCAACACCTTCCGGCGAAAGGCGAGGCTGACGTTGACGCTCATCACCCTGTCGCTGGCCAGCGTGATCTTTGTCTCGATCTTTAGCATACGTGCCTCATTACAGCAAACAGTGGATGATGTACTCAATCTCTTCGATTATGACATTCAGATCATCTTCGATCGCTCCTATCGCGTCCAGCGAATTGAGAACGAGGTCATCAATCTACCTGGTGTAGCGAGTGTAGAGACATGGGGTTTCGGTTCGACACGCCGCGTCCGTCCTGACGATACTGAAAGCGACAGCATCATTATCTATGCACCAGCTTGGAATGCAGAAACCCTCAACCCGACCATCGTTGAGGGACGCTGGCTTTTAGAGGATGATGCCAATGCTATCGTTGTCAATACCGATTTTATCGGCGCCGAGGAAGACGTGGAACTGTATGACACAGTGACGCTCAATGTAGAAAATAAGGATCGGGACTTTATCATCGTGGGCATCTCGCGCGGTGCGCTAACCGGAGCGAACGTCTTTATGAACCGCGATTACTATGCTCAAATCACCAACGATGTTGGCCGAGCGCAGATTTCACTGGTTCAACTGACTGACCGCAGCGCAGATAACCAGGCTAAACTAGGTCAGATCATTGAAGAACGCTATCGGAACAGTGGCTTCCGTGTTCAACAGATGCAGACAATCGCGCAGGCGCGTACTATCATCAGCACTATCTTCGACGTGATTGTTATCTTCCTATTGGCTATGGCCGTGCTATTGGGCATTGTCGGCGGATTGGGGTTGATGGGGACCATGAGCATCAACGTCATCGAGCGAACGCGTGAAATCGGCGTGATGCGCGCGATTGGTGCTTCCAATCGTTCGGTGCTGCGCATCGTGCTGGTGGAGGGTATATTGATTGGGCTGATCAGCTGGTTCATTGGGAGCGCGTTGGCCCTGCCCGCCAGTCGTGTGCTCACAAATACTGTAGGAACAACGCTATTGCAGGCCGCGCCCAGCTACATCTTCTCGACGAATGGAGCGATTCTGTGGCTCTTCATCGTACTGCTACTGGCGCTAATGGCAAGCTGGTTGCCAGCACGGGGAGCGTCGCGATTGACAGTACGGGAAGTATTGAGTTACGAGTAATCAGTAGATTGCAACGTCAATGAGAGATTCTTCGGTTTCTCAGAACGACATTGCGCTCTAATGATTATAAGCCCCTTGACCAGGTTACGTACCCATTTACGCTGCTAAGGATAAATTCTCTGGCTTGTTCTCCAACCGCGTGAGCCAGTATTGAGCGTCAAATTCCTCATTCCCGCTCAGAAAACGCCAGAATTTAGAGCGATTCACAATCTCAAGGCGTCCAGTTGGGTACTCAAACCACGGCTCGCGGCGGCCTAAGATTACGTAAAGATTCTCCTCATCACTCCCTTGTCGATTTTTCCTCCTGTAGGGATCATCGGCCATTTGAGCATCCAGATCGTCTGTATTCCAGAGACGCAACTGGCGAACTCGTGGGTTCAAGCGTACTTTATACATGTAGCGAGTCTGGTCCGTTTGATTGCGGCGGCCACAGTGCCAGATGCCGTGATGAAGGGCCAACAGGGTGCCGGCCTCACAGACCATAGGGATTTGACCGCGGAAGTTCTGGTAGCGAGCAATGTCCGATTCGTTGATGCGGCGGAATTGGCTCCCTGGTAAAATTAGTGTGCCACCCATTTCCAGCGGTACATCGTGGGGAAAATACATAAGCTGAATGTCAAAATGCATTCGCGTATCGATGATTGAGTCACCATGTAACCCTTGAGCATGCCCTTCGTTGGGCTTCCGAATGTGGATGGCGTGGTGATCAAAGATTGGATCGGGACCGACTAGGCTTTGGATGACGCCCTGCACTACCGGCAGGCGAAGCATCTGGCCAAGAGGCGAAGGTAGAGGATAGCACTCGGAGAGCAATGAACCACCTGCTGGTCGGTCAATGGTGCCAGCGTCAATTTCAGCCATGACAGCTTGGTTGATGTCTTGGGGAATCAAATTATCGAAACGAAGAAATCCACGAGCGGCAAAAGAGGCCATCTGGTTTGTGGTAAGCAAATGCTCTTTGTTAACTATGGGTGTCGTATTCGTACTCACGATTCATCAGTCTCCTCGATTTTTTCAAAGATAAATTCAAACATGTGAAATGAGGTTGTATATTCCATATTTGGATAGGGCGGAATTAGTTGGGGAAACTGGATCACCCGCCAGCCATCCAATAGGGCATCTAATCCTGTTTCATAAGGGGGTACTTCACTATCACCCGTTGTGGGCCTTGTCTTACCCGTGCCGTCGTATAAAGTCCATCCTGTAACGTTGCTGTCTAAGGCAGAGTTGGACAGGTAAAGAATCATTACTTTTTGTCGTTGTGGCATTGTCTGTTCTTTCTAGAAAATTACTTATCATTTAAATGGTAAAGGATAGAGCAATCCACCATCTGTGTAAAGGGCATTAAGTCCGCGAGGTAGGTCAAAGATGGTCTTCGGACCAAGATAGCGATTATAAATGTCCTTATAGTTCCCAACCTGACGAATAGCTTGGTAACAGAAATCGTTGGACAAACCCATCATCTCTCCTAGCTCTCCCTCTAGCCCTAATAACCGCTTAACCTCTATGTTTTCTGAGGCAGTCATTTCATCGACATTCTCTTGCGATACTTGTAGCATCTCAGCAGTAATCAAACACTGAATGGACCAGTGTATAATGTCTTTCCAATTGTCATCTTCATATCGGCCAGCTGTCGCACCTCAATATTTAATTTGCTGGGGAGTGGACGACATAAGAAGGTATCTATCACAAACAATCGATAGCTTTAGTACCATAAAGTCGTTACGTTGGGGGAAGTGTGTACAAGGTGTATACAACGTAGCTCTTCTATGCTTGGTCCCGTTTGATAATCATAGTTTGGTTGTTCTTGAAGAGCTGTGGAAAAATTCGGTTTTCAAATTGACCATAAAATGATCAACGAATCTATGGTATAGTCAGCTATCCACCAATCCCCTCAAGTTTTAGCTCATTGGCCAAATGACATGCCACAAAATGACCAGCCGAAATCTCCTCCAGCAGTGGCTCCTCGTCCATACACCTGGCTTCGGCATAGCGACACCGAGTCTGGAATACACAACCTGGGGGTAGATTGCTTGGATCCGGTGGTGATCCTTCCAGAACGATACGGTCCCGGCGGTTGTGCTCGGTCAAGCGTGGCACAGCAGAATGGAGCGCTTCCGTATAGGGATGAGCTGGATGTTGAAGCAATTCATCCCGGGGGGCATATTCAACCAGTTTGCCCACATACATGACGGCAATGCGGTCGGCCATGTAGCGAATGACAGCCATGTCGTGGGAGATGAAGAGGTAAGAGAGACCAAATTCCTCTTGTAGCTCCTTCATCAGGTTGAGGATTTGGGCCTGCACTGAGACATCTAAGGCAAAGACTGGCTCATCGGCCACAATAAACTTGGGTTCGATAGAGAGGGCGCGGGCAATGCCAATACGCTGTCGCTGCCCGCCACTAAATGAATGAGGATATCGACGCAGATGCTCTCGGCGTAAACCAACTTGCATCAGTAACTTCTCTGCCTTTGCCTCGCGTTCTTGGGGGGTGCCGATCTCGTTACAGACCAACGGCTCAATAACATTCTGGAGCACGTTCATTCGCTCGTTAAGGGAAGCAAACGGATCCTGGAAGATCATCTGCATGTTGGCGCGAACAGGTCGCATCTCGTGCCGCTCAAGCTGGAGGACAGGCAACCGTTTCCCATCTTGATGAAGAATCACTTCACCATTGGTTGGCTCATAAAGCCGAAGAATCGCGCGACCCAGCGTTGACTTTCCACAGCCACTCTCACCCACAAGTCCTAACGTCTCGCCTTCGTTGATGGTGAGGTCTACCCCATTGACGGCTTTGACATAGCCCACGGTACGGCGTAAAAAGCCTTTCTGGATGGGAAAGTACTGCTGCAAGTCTCGTACTTCTACAATTGGTTTGAATGATTGGGCAGGTAAACTACCATTCGACGTTGGTTCTGTGGTGATCGCTGCATCTCGTTGAACTTCCTCTTGATCTTCCAGTTCAATCACTACGCCCTTATGCCTCGCTTCTTCCATCTGTTCGTCGCTATAAAGATAGCAGCTAACAAAATGACCTGGCTCGGCTTCTATGCTGGGGACTGGCTGGGGCGCATCACAAATACCCGGCATAAAGCGGCTGCAGCGGGACGAGAAGACGCAACCCGACGGCAGATCCCTGGGGCTAGGCACGACACCAGGAATAGGCACCAACCTCTCCCGCGGGCCATCCACTGTGGGAATAGATTCCCATAGACCCTGGGTGTAAGGATGAAGTGGATTCTCGAAGATAGCCTCAGTCGAACCAAATTCCACCCGCTTGCCCAAGTACATAACAGCAATTTCATCGGCCATCTCTGACACGACAGCCAAATTGTGGGAGATAAGCATGATGGCCATTCCGGTCTGCTCTTGCAATTCGCTCAGCAGCTCCAAAATCTGGGCTTCGATGGTGACGTCGAGAGAGGTGGTTGGCTCGTCGGCAATGAGTAATTTGGGGGAACAGCTAAGGGCCATAGCGATCATGGCTCGCTGCCGCATCCCACCACTAAATTCGTGGGGATAGGCATCGATGCGCTGTTCTGGATTGGGGATACCGACTTGGCGAAGCAGATCGATGGCCTGAGCTTTCGCGGCACCCTCCGACACATCTTCATGATGGTTCAAGATGGCTTCCATGATCTGGTTACCGATGGTATGCAGTGGTCCAAAGGAGGTCATCGGCTCCTGAAAGATCATGCCAATGTCATTGCCACGGATTCCCCGTAAGATGTCAGAATGGAGCCTGAGCTGAGCAATGTCGATGATCTCATTGTCACGATGGAGCAGAATCTCGCCCTCGACAATCCGGCCAGGTGGTGATGGAATGAGTCGCAAGATTGAATGAGCAGTTACCGACTTGCCGCAGCCACTTTCACCGATGACACCCAATGTTTTGCCCCGGTTCAGAGTTAGCGTCACGCCATCGACTGCGCGAATGGTCCCCGTATCAAGCTTGAAGTGGGTCTTTAGCTCTTTGATTTCGAGAACAGGTTCATCAAGGGGTTGGTTTGTACTAGCGGGTAACATATGGTGCGTTATCCTAATCAAGCGGGTGACCAAAGGCCAGGACATAGCCATTGGGATCGATCATAATGAAGTCACGAGTACCGTACGCTTTATCTTCGGGTGGGTGTTCGCGCATGGCCGTATACGAAGTTGGGAAACTCTTGCTAAAGGCACCCTTGGATTGAAATTCAGCATAGAGTTCGTCAGCATTGGTCACAGAAATATTCACGCCGCCTTTGGCACCCGGCTCTGACTCAACGTGACCACCGATAAAATGTATGAAGAATCCATTCCGATGAACAACGGCATATCGCATCGAGTCATCATCCAATACAAATTCTATTTCAAAACCGAGCTTCTCTTCATAATAGCGGGTGGTAGCCTCAAGATCAGGCACGACAAGCATCGGGACAACTTCCGTGATATTGGTTTGCTGGTTGGGCATAGCGAGTCAAGTTCTTTGTAGCGAAGAAAAATCCTGAAAATCTTCTTCAATCAGCTTCCCATTTTTGTGGTCTGAGTTGAAATCTGGTTAGTACTACCGCGACGCATAGGGATCTGCGGCATCGCGAATTCCGTCCCCCACGAAGTTGAACATGAGAATCGCCAGCACAACAAACGCTGCTGGAATCAGTAGCCACGGGAAGTTGGCCAGCACCGTAAGCTGTTGGGCATCCTTTAGCAGTGTCCCCCAACTAACGGCAGGGGGTCGGATGCCCAGACCCAGGAAGCTGAGCGCCGTCTCCCCCAAAATCATGCCTGGAATAGCCAGGGTGATGTGAACGATGAGATAGCTCACAAAGGCCGGAAGCAAATGGCGAAAGATGATGCGACGATCGCTCGCCCCGGCCGCTTTGGCAGCCAAGGCAAACTCCTCTTCGCGCAGACTGATGATCTTGCCGCGGACTACCCTGGCCAACCCTGTCCACCCGCGGATCCCCAGAATGAGCGTGATAGCAAAGTAGATCCTGATGGTACCCCAGTCTCGCGGCAGCGCCGCGGATAGCGCAATCCATAATGGGATGTCCGGCACGCTGATGAGTACTTCAATTATGCGCTGAATAACATCATCGATCACGCCGCCGTAGTAGCCTGAAATTCCACCAAAGAGACAGCCTAACACAAAGGTGATCAACACACCGCCAAAGCCAATAAAGAGCGAGATACGCCCTGCATAGAGAATGCGCGAATAGACATCGCGCCCTAACCGATCCGAGCCAAAGAGCAGAAGCGGAACATCGCGATTTTCTAGGCCAAAGAGCTTATGCCGCATGGGGATAAACCCCAACATGGTATAAGGCTCCACCTCTACGAAGAAACGAATGGGGTGAGGCTTGGTCTCGTCTGCAGTATACTCATACAGGAATGTCTGGCGATTGAGTTCGCTCACCGTCTCATAGACAAAGGGCCACGTCAATGCCCCTTCATTGTCAACAAAACGAACTCGGGTCGGCGGTGCATCGTTAAAGTCCTCAAACCGTTCTAGTGGTTCAAAAGGCGCAAAGAACCCTGCAAAGATGGAAAGCATATAAAGAATGCCCAATGCAACAAGCGCAAAGAGGGCTAACTTATGTTTCTTAAAGGCATGCCATACCAACTGACGCTGGGATGCGTAGTAGAGCCGTTCCTGCGCACGTTGGGCACGTTCTTGGCGCCGCCTCGTATAGCCCGATGTCAGCCGACCAAAGATTGTATCTTGTGTTTGTGATTCTACCGTTGCACTCATAGTATAGTTAAAGTTGAAGGATTAAAGGGTTGAAAGGTTGAAAGGTTGAAAGGTTGAAAGGTTGAAGGCATGATTGTGCTTTTCCACTTTTCAACTTTCGCACCTCACGCTGCCCGCTCAAACCGAATCCGCGGATCAACCCAAGCTAGCAAGATGTCCGATATCAATGTGCCGATGACGACCAGGGCGCTTAAAATCATCACAATACTGGCAACAAGGAACATATCTTCGCCAATGGCACCGGCTAACAGAACCGGGCCGAGTGTCTCCAGACCCAGGGTTTGGGCAACGATAATTTCGCCGCTAACTAGATAGGGCAGCGTCCAGCCGATGGTGCTGATAAGGGGGTTGATGGCTACACGAACAGGATACTTCATAATAAGTTTGCGTTCGCGCAGCCCTTTAGCCCGGGCCGTGGTGACGTATTGTTTATTCTTCTCGTCCAACAGGGTGGCGCGCAGCACGCGAATTAAACCGGCCATTCCTGCCGTGGCCACTACGAGAATCGGCAGCCAAATGTTGGACATCAGATCCCAGAACTTAGCCATGGACCAAGCGGCATCCTTAAACTCGACAGAAAAGAGACCGGTGATAGCCTTGCCTGTGCTGACAAAGACCCAATAGGCTAGGGCCAAAGCCAGCAGGAAGTTAGGCAGCGCCAAACCAATAAAACCGAGGACCGTTGCTGCATAATCTCCGATTGAATATTGACGTAAGGCCGAATAGATGCCAATGGGAATAGCCAATATCCACGTAATCAGCAGTGCAATCAACGTAATAAACATGGAAAGCGGCAACCGTTCCCAGATAATCTCTTTTACTGGGCGCTCATAGATAAAGGAGCGGCCCATCTCACCCTTCAGCAAAAAGTTCCTCATCCATAGGCTATACTGCACATAGACCGGTCGATCCAATCCATATTGTTGATAAAGCGCCTCAACTTGCCCCTCATCTAGCCGTATTCCCGAATTTTCCAGATTTTGTACATACGTCTCGACATAACTACCCGGCGGCAGCAGAATAATGGCAAATGATATAACCGAAATCATAAAGAGAATCGGTATTAGAAGAAATAAACGGCGTATAATATAGATTACCATACAGGAATACCCTGGATATGAGAGGGACAGCAATGGGCGGGGAGCAAGTCCCCGCCCACAAATTACAAATTACAGATTACGCATTACACTTTTACTCTTGCGGCGTCCTATAGAACAACTGCTCCATACCATAGTCCAGTGCTCGATCAAACGGATAACCTTCTTTGATTACGTTGCCTAGGTCCGAGTTATAGACTGTGGGAACAGTCATGCGGCCGACTGGCCAGATAGTCGCATAGTTATTGGCAAACCACTCTTCAACCTGTGCCCAAAGCGCTTCCCCTTCGGGTGATTGGGGCGGAACGAGCTTACGAGCGATATGCAGATCCAAGAATTCCTGAATGTAGGCGGGGGGTTCGCGTCCTTGATCACCATTGGTAGTAAAGTAGCGACCAGACATGGGTGCCCAATTGCCCTTGAAATCGGGCCAGTAATCTTCCGAGATTCCAGGTCCCCAAATCGGTTCATCGCTCCAGTGAATCGTTGACATCAGTTCATTGGCGTCCATCTTCTGGCCCCAATCCGAGCGGGCAACCACGTCCAAAGTAGTGCGGATGCCTACTGCCTCGTAGTAGACCTTGAGGAGTTCGCCCAAACCAATGAAGTCAGGCGAAACTTCTGCCGTGGTAATGACCAGTTCAAAGGGATCGCCGTTGGGATCCAGGCGGAAGCCGTCACCGTCCCGTTCGCTCATCCCCAGGCCGTCTAGCTTGGCGTTGGCCGCGTCGGGATCATAGGTCTCTTTGGTAAAGCCATCCAGCGTGTAGAGATCGAAGTAGAGGTTGCGGTTGACATCCTCTTTGTCGATGGCGCTGGCTAAGGCACTACCAAAGTCCGGATTCGAAACGAGCGACTGCCAAACGCTGCCTTCGGTCTCGTAATCAAAGTCATGGTTGAGGAAGAGAATCGGCGGGTTGTTGATTGACCCGTGCAATACGGTCGAGATGTTAGATCGTTCTGCATTCTCCTGGTAGAGCGGCATCTCTTTTAGCTGAGCGTAAGAGGTGACTACATCGTACTCACCAGCCGTTGCCTTTAGGATAATGGCCTGCAAGTCGTTAGAAACCTCGGCCTCAATGTAGTCAACATAAGGAAGTTGGGTGCCAGCCACGTCAACCTTCCAGTAGTAGGGGTTACGCACCATGCGCACAAAAGATGTGCTGACCTCTTCCAAAATCCACGGGGCCAGAGTTGGTACATCTTTGGCATGCTCGCGCATGAACTCCCAGTGAGGCATATCCTTAAGGATGACTAGGTCTTCCCAAGTCTCTAGCTCTAACTCATCCATCACCGGTTGAATCTCAGCCATGTCCGTATAGTCAGCGTGGAACTGCTTGATGAAGTGGGCTGGGCGGAAGAGAAGCGTATAGTCAGGAATCCAAGAAGACAGTTCAGCCAGGAATTGACCGTATGGAGCATCAAAAGTAATGGTGAAGGTGAAATCATCAACAACGGTCAGCTCACCAGGTGTGCCGTCGCCCTTACCCTGAGTGCGGGCCTTGACCGGGAAGCTGGGGTAGATACGCTCATCTGCATACATCTCCCACGTCATGCGCACATCTTCTGTTGTGACAGGCGTGCCGTCGGACCACTTGAGCCCTTCGCGGATAGTCAGGGTATACTCAGAGTAGTCATCATTGATCTCGTAGCTGCTAACCATCGCGGGCAGCGGATCTTTGGTACTCTGGTCTGGCGCACGCAGAATTGTCATGCCCAGGGCCAGGAAAATTTCGTGGACGGTTCCATCTAGATTCGGAACGCGAATGGTGCCACCATAGTTGCCTGGCTCCCAGTCCAACCACTCAACAGAGTTGAGAACACCTGGGCCAACAATAAACGGCTCGTTGGGGACGCGCTCGTCGATGGGTGGCAGTTCACCGGATGCAACGGCATCGGCAAAGAGGGGAACTTCCTTGTAGGCGCCGGGTGCTTCAACGGCCTCGGCAGGGGCTGCTTCTTCACCGCCATCGTCGTCAGCAGCAGCCTCTTCAGCAGGCGCCTCATCAGCAGCCATATCCTCATCGCTCTCCTCAGCCGGAGCCGGTGCGCCGCCACAAGCTGCGGCAACCAGCACAACAACCAGACAGAGCGAAAGCAGGGCCAGAAGACGCTTTAAGCCTTCCTTTGAATAACTCATATTTCCTCCTGTAATGAAATGTGTGTTTAGGAACGGGAATGAAATAACTTCAGTCATTTGGTCGGGCAAAGTCCGATTGAAACACGTAAGTTATTTACAACTCATTCCTGACTGTATAAATGGCCAGAAAAGTTCTGTCCTCCCTTTTCAGAATTTTCCAGAGCAGATTCGACAAGGGCCGGGACAATTTTTTTCTGGCGGACAATAGTGGACCCCAGCTTGGCGTGGGGGTGCCACGATGGGAAACATACGATATACTTATGCTACATACTTAGTAGTGCGCAGTCAGCTTGTGCCCGTGAGGACAGAGATTGGTCGCTTTGTCCAGAGTCGCTCTGGCAGGCATCAAGCACATTTTGAGCTACTAAATTGACGTGGGGAGATAGTTCATCTATTTTACGGTAGTTTGACATTTTGTCAAAATGGCGAAAATTATCGAATGGCTATTCCTATTCACAAGCTGCATCGACAATTCCGCTTATAGATGGTCAGAAAAAGCTTGTTTCTGTGAAGACGGGGATGTCTCCCTTCTGGGAATTTCTCGGAGTGAATGAGACGATCATCGGGACAATACTTTTCTGGCGGAGTATATCAACACACATCATCAACCCCCATCCACAACAGAGGGTAACCGTTCACGCCCCCTGAGCCTGTCGAAGGGGGAGCGGCTTCGACAAGCTCAGCCTGCGTGGGGGAGGTGAACGACTACAACAGAGGAGAAACCAAATATGAACACAACCCCTTATGAAATGAGTCGCTTTACCAACCGAGTCGCCCTGGTTACTGGTGGCGCATCGGGCATTGGTCGAGCCACGGCCAATCGCCTGGCCGCAGAAGGTGCCCACGTCATCATCGCCGATATCAATCCAACGTTGGGCCAGCGAGCCGTCTCTCAAATTGAAGAAGCTGGCGGAAAGGCACGCTTTATTGAAGTGGATTTGGCTAATGACGAGGCAGTGGAAGCCACTGGCCGCATGATCGCCGAAAGCTACCCGGCTCTCCATCTCCTGGTTAACAACGCGGCCATTGTGCGCCAAGGCTTTATTGAAGATGGTGGCTGGCTGGAGAACTGGGAGATCGAGACCCGCATTGGTCTGCGCGGCTGGATCTACATGACCCAACAGCTCCTCCCCCTCATGAAAGAGAAGGGTGGAGCCATCGTCAACCTCTCCTCGGAAGGTGGCTTTATGGGCCGCCGCAGCCAGGTGGTCTACGACGCCATCAAGGCTGGGCTGGTCTCCGTCACCAAGACCATGGCCCAAGAGTTTGTCCAGTACGGTATCCGAGTCAACGCCATCGCCCCAGGCTGGGTCGTCACCGAGATGCACTTCGGCAACGCCCCGGATCCAGAAGCCCGCAAGAAAGAGCTCATGGAGTCGCCCATCACCTCCTGCATTATGAAACGCCGCTGCCCGCCAGAGGAGATTGCGTCTGTGGTCGCCTTTCTGCTCAGTAAGGATGCTTCCTACATGACTGGGACGACCCTGCATGTGGATGGGGGACGGGTGGGGATGAATTTGCCCGCGTATAGTGATTGAGGATAGATACTCTGTTACCAAAGTGTTGGCAGAGAAGAACGACCTAATCGTAGGCAATACGACGAATAAACGCCATCGAGTGGGAGGATCTGCCAACCGTATATTCGAAGCGTATGCTAAATTTTGTACCAGTAGGACGGACCATTGGTAGACCGTCCCTTCGGCTTCGCTCAGGACATGCCTTGCAGGGCGGTGGATGTTAAGAATCCGTGAGTTTCATTTGGAACAGATCGACTACGCCACTGGCCCCTCTCCCAGGCTGGGAGCTTATCTTTACCCACATCTTCTTGGGGTAGAATGGGCAGCCTTTGCAATAGAAAAGGAGCTACTTCATTGTCATTTCGAGCCATCTGCTCACGATATGGCCGCCTCGACGGAGAAAACAAGGGTCTCCAGCCTGATCGATGGGTCCCTAGCGAGAAATCTTGGGCTTGTGGCACCTAGATTTCTCGCTAGGGGCGAAACGAGCTTGTGGAATTCAGTTTATTCTGCTCTATAACCCTCTTTTTGGGTATAGGTTGGCTCGAAATGACACTGCACATTCTGTACGGTTGGCTACATTTTCTCCCCACTCTGGACTTATGGGTAATGCTAAGGAACGGGAAGTAAATAAAACCGGAAACTTGGATGCCCGATTACTGCCTTCGGGCATGACAACTTTGGGGTTTTATTTGTTAGGCGATCCTAAGCAGGCTGGGAGAGGGGATCTATGACTCCCTTGCCTCTGTCAATCAATTGCAATCAGACAATAATCATGGCACAATCATTGTATAGCAGGGCTAAACCACCCACTGAATGTTGACTTGTGAACCTGAAACGAAGATCTCCTCCCATGACAGATGAACAACTACACCCAGCAGTAGCCGAAAAGATTGATGAAGCCATCCAAGAAGGCGGCACGGAACTCGATCTGAGTGGGATGATGCTTGACGGCGTGCCGGAACGGATTCGATCCATGACTGACTGTCAAAGCTTGGATCTCTCCAACAACAGCATTCACTCCCTGCCCGAGTGGATAGGCGAACTAACCAGCTTGCAGACGTTGCGCTTGGCCCGCAATCATTTTGAGATAGTGCCTGATCTGATCCAGCGGTTGCCCAAATTGGAAAGGCTGACCCTTAGTCGCAATCGACTGGACGCATTGCCGACGTGGCTGGGTGATTTTCGTCAGTTAATCGCCTTGACCTTTGACCACAATCAGTTGGAGAGCTTGCCCGAATGGCTACCTACCTTTACCCAACTGCGTGAAGTGGATATTTCGGGCTTTGAATTGACCCAAGTCCCCAAATGGTTGCGTAATTTTCATGAGCTAGAATTTCTGGACGTTTCCGATAATTGGCTGACTGATCTGCCAGAGTGGCTGACTGACTTTGCCGACCAGTTGACAACTCTGAAAATTGGCATCAACGACTTGGATGAATTGCCAGCTTGGCTGGGTCAATTGACGCGACTGAAGGAGCTAAATCTGAGCCAGCTCTATCTAGGTAGCTTACCAGATTGGTTTGTTGAATTTAAAGAGTTAGAAACACTTACCCTCTCTTCTAACCAGTTGAGCGACTTGCCCGACGTCGTCGGTAACCTCACCCGCTTGCAGACACTTTCCCTCAATTCTAACCAGTTGAGCGACTTGCCCGACGTCGTCGGTAACCTCACC